>CAZMLE010000011.1:0-79142 GCA_964567045.1 uncultured Pirellulales bacterium
AAACGGGAAGCTCAGATTTTACGGAGACGGCGGATGCAGGGATACGATCAGATATATGCTGCGTAAATATCCCGACATTAAAATAGAAAGCCTTGACTTCGAACAGAACGTATTGCCGGAACCGCCTTTTTTGCTTATCTCACCACATTGGCCTATGGAAGATTCGCTGTGGTTACCTCGTTTGAAGGAAAGAGTTGAAGAATTAGGATATCATGCAAAACTAATCATGGTACGTAATGCCGCTTATCCCATGCATTCTGAATACCGCCAGTCTCTCTACTCTCCTGCAAATGGCTTATGGCTTTACAAGATTACAAAAGAAAAGAGCCAAGAGTCTTGAAGATAGGATTCCTATTTTACTCCTTGTTGCATTCAGGACATAGTGAGCAGGTTTTTTAACATAGGCTAGACATGAAACACTGTCGGAACATCGTTGCGTTGTTACTATGTATTATTGTTGTTGGTATTATATTGCGTGTTGACAACATAGCAGGAAGAACAATTGGTCATATAGAGACCTATGTGCCAGGTATCGAACTTCCCAGCGAAATCTCAGAGCCTCGCCCTAGATATGGTTTGTTAGATTACATATCCAGAACAATAGGGGAAGAACCGCATCCTCCCGCATATTATGTATTCATGTTCCCTTGGACCAAAGCTTTTGGAACCAGTCTTCTTTCCATTCGTTTGCCCTCTGTGTTATTTGGTGTTTTGAGTATAATTCTGATATACATTTTATGTTTATATACAGAAGATAAATTAACAGCAATATTAGCTACTGGTATGTTGGCCCTAAACGGGCTTCATATTTATTGGTCATTGGAAGCAAAGTTTTATATTATGGCTTGTTTTCTTGGCATTTTATCAACACTGCTGCTTGTTTTATGCTTGAAAAATGACAAACATCAAAAGATATTAAAATTCTTATACCTTGGAGTCACACTAACCGGTTTATCAACTGTGATATTCTTTTGGCCGATTTTCTTAACTCAAATGCTATGGGTTTTTCTCAAAAATTGTCGCGATAAAGGGACAATGCCGGGAATCCTGCGATTCCAATTGTTGATTTTTCTTATTGGCAGTCCTCTTTGGGCAGTGGCAGCCTATCAAAGTAGAAGACAGGCATACATCGAAGAAAGCCCATGGATGCAATTGATTCATTTTTTTCAGTTTGGTTTCATTTTCGAGCCCGATCCACTTCCGGAAGCATCACAAACACCTCTGCCAATAATTGTATTTATTGGAATGATCCTACTAGCCTCCTTTCTATTTGTTGTGGGTATTATCAATAAACCCAAACAACAGGTTGAAACAAAAGGAGGCAATGATTGGCCACCCACATATCTGATGATAATAGTGGGAATCATATGTTTCTTTGCAATTTTGTTATTTGCAAAATTTGCTCATGCAAAAGACCCGAGCAGGACAGCCCTGATTATTGCAACTGGTTGCGCACCACTGATATTACCGTTTCTTGATCTTGGCTTGAAAAAATATTGGAATCAATTAACATCGTTTAAAATTGATTTCACAGGAAAATTGTCTTTTATGAATAACTTGAATTCATTAAACACCCTTCTGGGAATTGTGCCCGCATTTATTATTGCAGTTATCTCTTTTATTACACCACTATTCATTGCAAGGGGTGTTCTAGCATTTGTACCTTATTTCCTCATAATATTATGTAGAGGTTTGGCCTCACTTATGCGTAGGTCTAAACTATGGGTGATACTATTAATAGCTATAGGAATGATTCATGGATTCGGTGTTAAACATTGGCAAGCCAGGGTCCATTCTCCTCGAAATTATAAGGAGTTATACGAGAAGTTAGAGCCAAAGATACAGAAATCTGATCTTATTTTTGTATACCGTAACTGGGCGATGACACCAATATTCTACTACTTGAAAGAGGATCGTTATCGTTTAGTCGGCAAAGATTACTCTCAAGCAATAGAAGAAAATCCCAACTCTAGAATCTGGGTTTTGTGTCTTCCTGGTATGCCGATGAAGCAAGAGATAAAGGATGCTCTTAAAGGTTATCAGCTACAGGAAAGAGTAGATGCCTTTAATATGTGGTCGCTTCTATACCAGAAGAATCCTTGAGATCAAACCTATTTCATTATTGAAAAGCTTTCCCTGAACATTGAGCTGCAATCCGTTATTCGGAGTCATTTGAGCATAGACCATCCAGGATTATTTCGATCGATTCACTTATCCCGATTATTGCGCCAGTAATGTCATAAGTTTGCCTCGTACCCAAAGGAGGACGAAATGACAATTGATTTAGCAGTTGTCATGCCGGTATACAATGAGGAAGAATGTATTATTCATGTTATTGACTCTTGGCTCTCGGCACTGTCTGATCTGGATATAAGATTCCAGGTTATTGTTTTGAACGATGGGTCTTCTGACGGTACGTGGGAAGCGCTACGTGCTTTTAATCATGACAATCGTGTTGAGGTGGTTAATAAAACAAATAGCGGTCACGGCCCAACGATCCTAATGGGATATCAAAAATCAGTTAGACTTGCGGATTGGACTTTTCAATGTGACAGCGATGATGAAATGAAGCCTGATTCCTTTCGAGCACTTTGGGAAAATCGGGCTGGGTTTGACGCTCTTTTCGGTGTCCGAGTAGAGCGAAACCAAAATTTGGGTCGTGAATTAATCAGTGCTTGCTCTCGCACCATTGTGCGGATGCTTTTTGGCAGCGGTGTTACAGATGTAAATACACCATATCGGCTCATTCGATCTAGCCTCTTGGCGCAGGTCATACACCACATTCCTGTTAATACATTTGCTCCAAACGTTATTATTTCGGGGGTTATCTGTAAATTCGGCTTACGCACCTTTGAACATCCTGTCTTTCATGAAAATCGTAAAACAGGTAAGGCTTCAATAGTCAAATGGAACCTCTGGAAATCTGCAGCAAAGGCATTTTGGCAAACACTATTTTGCTGGGCCACCATTAAAGACATTGGCTATCGAAGTGCTTAGATGTAGTGCAATGATAGTAGCAAATGATAAATGGCAGATAGGGACTTTCCATGTTGATGAAAAGACTCGCAGGCTTTATTTTGAAAATAACGATATCTGCTCTCTTAATTTTGTGGCTGATTAAAACAAGTAGGCTTAACTTCATGTCCAAAAAAATATTGAACCTGGTTTTCGTAATACGCTATGGTTCTTTATTGGTTTTCTCTCGGTTTTTTGTGGCCTAATCCTGCTGGGCTTGCGTCTATGGTTTCTTCTTCGTTTCAAGAGATTCACTGTTACTTTTAGAAGATCTCTTGGAATTACTCCCACGAGTCATCCTAAGGTTAGACATGGAATATGATTATCTTATTGTAGGGGCAGGATTCTTTGGAAGTGTGATTGCTGAGCGGATAGCCAATGATTTGGGATCAAAGGTACTAGTCATTGACAAGCGATCCCATATAGGTGGGAACTGCTATTCTGAAATAGATGCAGAGACCGGCATAGAAGTACATAAATATGCGACGCATGTCTTTCATACTTCTTCGAGAAAAGTTTGGGATTATATAACGAAATTTACTGAATTTAACTCTTATCATCATCAAGTTTTAACGACCTACAAGAATAAAGTCTATCAGATGCCGATAAATCTCGAGACAATCAACTCCTTCTATAACCTTAATCTGAAGCCTTATGAGGCCAAAGAATTCATCAAGAATGAAATTAAAAAGCAAGCGATTTCGGAACCTAAAAACCTTGAAGAAAAGGCGATATCCCTGATTGGCAGGCCTCTTTATGAAGCCTTTATCAAAGGTTATACGATCAAACAATGGAATAAGGATCCCAAACAACTGCCACCAGATATTATAACCCGGCTGCCTGTAAGATATAATTACAATGAAGACTATTTTGTGGATGCCCGATGGCAAGGTATTCCTCTAAAAGGCTATACGAACGTCTTTAATAGTCTTTTGAACTCTCCCCAAATACATGTTGAGTTAAATTGTGATTACTTTGAAAATAGAAACGACTTCGATATGCGAAAGATAGTTATTTATACAGGACCTATAGATCGATTTTACGATTATAAATACGGAGAATTGGAATGGAGAAGCATTTCTTTGGAAAAAGAAATTATTGATGTAGATGATTACCAAGGGACAGCGGTCATGAATTATGCTGATCTAGAAACAAAATTTACACGAATTCATGAACCAAAGCATTTACATCCTGAAAGAAAAAATAAGACCCATAAATCTGTCATATTTTTTGAGACGTCAAGCTCAGGCGATGGAACACCGTTTTATCCGGTTTCAACAGAGAGAAATCATGAGTTGTTCCAAAAGTATAAAGACCTATCTGAAGATGAGGAAAAAGTTATCATTGGGGGCCGTCTTGGGGACTATTCATATTACGATATGGACAAGACCATTCTTGCTGCTCTAAGGTGTTATGAGGATAAAATCATTAATTGAAACAAAATGATAAAATAAAATCCATGCTTGATTTTCGCAAATTAGCAGCAAATTTTTCATTTCTTGTTCTTGGTGAAGCAATAAGCAAAGTCTTTACTTTTATAGCCTTTGCATTTCTTGCCAGAACATTCGGCCCGAAAGAATTTGGCTATCTCGAATTTGTTTTAGCAGTGATTATGTTCGCCACACTATTAACAGATTTTGGTGCAAATCCATTGGGCTCACGAGAAGTTGCCAAAGCCCGTGAAAAACTTGATAAAATTATTACTAGTATTGTTAGTATGCGGGTAATATTTTTCATTTCCACCTATTGCTTGCTCTTTGTATTTGCCATGATTTTTTTACGCGATAAACCACAACTGAAAAACTTATTGCTCTTGTATGGTTTATCACTTTTTTTCATCCCTCTTTTTCTCCAATTTGTATTTCAGGGTTTGGAGAAAATGAAGTGGGTAGCTATTGCTTCGGTTATTAGACAGATGGTCTTTGCGCTTGGTGTATTTGTCTTTGTGACAGTTGTTCGGGAAATTTGGGTTGTTGCATTTATTGAAATTGCTGCTGTTGGTAGTTTAGCTCTCTATTGTGTTTATATGCTCATTTCTCATATTAAAGTGACTGATTTTAAAATAGATACTACGATGCTGTGGAGCACATTTAAGGAGGCATTGCCAATTGGATTAAGCGATATTACCTGGGCCTTCATGTGGTATTTTGCAACTATTCTTCTGGGTTTATTAACAAATGGCAATGAAGTTGGCTGGTTTAGTGCAGCCCATAGGCCGGTCATGACAATGCATACCTTTGTATGGCTCTATTTCTGTAATCTTCTGCCAACAATATCGCGTTCCGCAAATGAAGCAAAGGAAGTTCTTGATAATCTTATGCGCTATTCTATGACTATAATGGCCTGGGGAACAATTTTTCTTGGCACTGTTGGTTTGACAATGGCGGAACCCCTCATGGTTCTTGTCTTCGGCGATCAATTCCGCGAATCAGCCGCGGTAATGAAAATATTAATATGGATGATACCACTATCTAGCCTAGGCTGCCATTACCGATATACCCTTATCGGGTATGGCTATCAAAAATTTGAATTTATGGCTCATGCAATTGCTGCTGTGGTAAGTGTCCTTATGGGATTCATTCTTATTCCAATGTTTGCACAAATAGGCGCCGCTTTTTCCTTAATTACAGCAGTTACAATTTATTGTTTGTTTGTATATTTTTTTGTAAAAATAAAAATCCGACATATTCCTTTTTTACCACATGTGATCAAACCTCTTTTGGGAAGCGTCTGCATGGCAGGAATTTTTATCATTGTTAACAACTATAAATTCTGGCTTGCGGCCTCTGCCGGTATTGCATGTTATATTTTGTCAATGATACTATTACAACCGGAAGTACGAAAAATCGGTACTATGTCCTTTATCAGAAAAAGTAAGGCAAAGCTCGGAGACACTACAACGTAATCCAGAATCGGAATCCAACAAAAAAGTATGCAATTTCTTGATCGTCTCATTGGACAACAGATTCGAAAACCTTCAGGATTTCTCGGGAGCCTGCTTGGACACCTCATGGCTGCTGATCATAAGGAGCTTACTGATTGGACATTTGATCAATTACAGATTAAGAATAATGACTTTGTCCTGGACATCGGCTGTGGAAGCGGGTTGGCAATAGAAAGATTGAATATAATTGTAACTCATGGATATATTGTTGGCATTGATTATTCACCTACAATGCTTCGTCAGGCAGCAAAGCGAAACAGGCTTGTAATCTCAAAAGGAAAAACAATGCTATGTTATGGTAACGTATCAACACTTCCTTTTACTGATGCAAGTTTTGATAAAGTATGCGCAATTGAAACATTTTATTTTTGGCCCAATCCATCTGAAAACCTACAGGAAGTAAAACGAATTTTAAAACCGGGTGGCAGTGTAGCAATTTCTATGGAAATCAGCAAAGAAGGCACGAACAGAACATCTAATGAAGATAGCGCTCAGAGATTGGGAATTCCAATCTATTCCGGGGAAGAAATGAAAGCGCTCCTTTCTGCAGCAGGTTTTATTCATGTCAGCTATAAGGCAATCCCGGAACGTGAAAAGGGTTGGCTCTGTGCAGTAGGGAGTGTTCAGAAGTGAAAGATAAATGCGCGAAAATCTAATAAAAAAAATGGTTTTAAATCTTTAACATCGAGAGGATGACTATGGAACGAGATCAGGTTTTTTCAAGCACCAGTGCACGGGGAAGCGATTTCGAGTTCAATAAAGAAGTCGCTGCAGTATTTGACGATATGCTGGTACGAAGCGTTCCGTTTTATTTAGAGCAACGGTTACTTATCGAAGAGATATCGCAGAAGTTCTGGCAAAATGGAACTACTGTATATGATCTTGGCTGTTCTACTGCGACAGCCCTTATACGGCTTGCAAAAACAATGGAACCTACCGCTCATTTTGTTGGGTATGATAATTCCGAACCCATGCTCGAACGCGCTCGAGAAAAAGTCAAAGCTGAGGGTCTGGAGGATCGTATCGAGCTTAGATATGCGGATCTTAATAATGATTTATCGAAATTTTCGCTTGAAAATGCAAGTGTCGTAACAATGTGCTGGACGCTGCAATTCATTCGTCCCCTTAAAAGGGATGCGCTCATTCGCTGGATCTATCATAATATGGTAGATGGAGGCGCGTTAATCGTAACTGATAAAATTCTGACAAACGATTCCAATATGAACCGGTTTTTTATTGATTTCTACTATAATTTTAAACGACGAACCGGTTACTCTGAAGAGGAAATACTACGGAAAAGAGAAGCGTTGGAAAATGTACTCGTTCCATACCGAGTGGATGAAAACTTTGAGCTGTTCCGCAAAAATGGTTTTGCGATCGCAGAAACATTCTTCCAATGGTATAATTTTGCTGGTTTTCTATGCGTAAAAAGTACCTCATAAATATGATATTATTACGCATAGCATTAACGAAAACATGAAAGTATCTTGATCATGTCCCTACGAGATATCGCCATCTCAATGGCAAAAAAGATTTTCCCACCTGCATTTCGGAATAAGGTAGTTCGTTTTCAGCGCAAGTATCGCCTGCAATGGCCCAGAATGGGATCAGTATCCTTTGGGGATTTTTATCGAGTAACACCGATAAGCTCTATATTCGGAATCGATCGCGGTTTCCCTGTCGAACGCTATTATATTGAAAAATTTCTTGAAGCCAATTCCAAGGATATCAAAGGGCGCTGCTTGGAAATGGGAGATGCCTTTTATATAAATAAATTCGGCGGTGATCGTGTGAGTAAAATTGATGTCATGCATTATGTTGAAGCGAATCCCGATGCAACAATCGTTGCAGATCTTACAAGAGCGGATCATATTCCATCTAATACATTCGATTGTATAATCCTGACCCAGACCTTACAAATGATATATGATATGAAAGCCGCCCTCCGACATCTTCATCGAATAATTAAACCAGGTGGTGTGCTCCTAATGACATCACATGGCATCAGTAAAATCGGTAGGAGACTCGGACGGGATAACTGGGGGGAATACTGGCATATCACCACCCAGTCGGCGGAGAAATTATTCGAGGAAACCTTCCCCCGTGCTGATATTACAGTTGGTTCATATGGAAATGTTTTATCTGCAATGTGCGCTCTTCATGGTATTGTTTCAGAAGAAATTGACAAAAAAGAACTCGATTATTACGATCCGGATTTCGAAGTGATTGTCACGGTAAAGGCAATTAAACGATAAGTTCGCGAAACTTTCAAGTACTAATGAAAGCATTAAAGTGGGTCTTGATTGCATTGGCTGTGGCCCGGCTTGCTACAACTATTACAACCTGTGCCGGAGAGGGTGATAAAGATCAAGCTACCATGGGTGA
This sequence comes from uncultured Pirellulales bacterium, assembly GCA_964567045.1. Lineage (GTDB taxonomy): Bacteria > Planctomycetota > Phycisphaerae > Sedimentisphaerales > Anaerobacaceae > JAFNGF01. The sequence goes on from CAZMLE010000011.1 coordinate 8,345, forward strand.
GAGCCTTATAACAGGGGAGTTCCGTTGGGAGGTCACCCAACCGGTTCTTACCATCAATCCTAAAAAACTGCCGCCGTCACCGGATAATCCCTGGCATGCGGTTAAGGATCCGAGTATCGTCCGATATCAGGGACAATGGCGCCTGTTCTGCACACTTCGCAAGCGGAAGGGACAAAACGGGCTTCCCCCCGGCTATGTCCGGATCGGCTGCATGTCTTTTACCGACTGGAAAGATGCATACGAGTCTCAATGGCACCTGCTCGAGCTCAGCATGGATTACCATGGTGCGCCTCAGGTTTTCTATTTCACGCCGCAGAAAAAATGGTTCCTTGTCTATCAATTAGGAGACAGGTACAAAAACATGCCATACGGGCCACACTACTCAAGCACGGATGACATAACGGATCCAACTTCATGGACAGCACCAAAACCATTCTATTCGCAAAAGCCCTCCAATATAGAAGGTTTCTTTGGGTTGGACTACTGGGTCATCTGCGACGATGAGAAGGCTCACTTATTCTTTACTACGTGCAATGGGCGTATGTGGCGTGCGGAGACAAGATTGCAGGACTTTCCAAAGGGTTTCGGAATGCCGGAGGTGGCGCTGCGAGCTGATGTTTTCGAGGCCAGTCATACATATAGGCTCAAAGGTTCGAACAAGTATCTAACACTAATCGAGGCTCAGGGTCGCAGCGAAGGACGAATTTTTAGATACTACAAGGCCTACATTAGCGACACGCTTGACGGCAAGTGGAAGACATTGGCGGCCAGCGTAGAAAAGCCCTTTGCCGGAGAGGAAAACGTCCAAGCCATCGGCCCGCGTTGGGCTTACAATTTCGGCCATGGCGAACTACTACGAACAGGATACAACGAAAGGCTTGAAGTGGACCCGAAAAATCTGCAATTCCTCTTCCAGGGAGCAAACAGAGATTTGAGGAACCCTGCCTTCCAGCTTGGTTTGTTAGAGCCCGCAAGGAAAAGGCCGCGATGATGACGCTTAAATCATCTGCTAATCTCGTGGCAAATTAAAAGTAGATTATGAGTAATTGATAGAAGATCGCTTTGCAATGACAAGGTTAATATGAAATGAAGAAGTGGCTATTTTGTCTTTTAGCTTTAGCACTTATCTATGGTTTCATCGAGCTTATAAGCTTTATTGGCTTATTTACTTTGAAAAAAAGGTACCATTTATCCTATGAGCCAGCAGATGTGATTTCCAGACGCCATACTGGTATTATCAACGAGCTATTACGGGACACGTCGAGCTATATTAAAGTCTGCCATGAGTTAGGCTGGACCATTCGAGAAGCTGGAAAAACTGAATTGTATACTGCAAATTCCGCAGGAATGAGAGGTACAAAGGAATACGAAATACTCCCACCTGCTGGTAAATTTCGCATTATGTTATGTGGAGATGGATTTACACATTGTAATGACGTAAGAAATGAAGAGGCGTGGCCCGCTTTATTAGAAAAAATGAATACGGACTGGGAAGTTCTCAATTTGGGAGTATGGGGTTATGCATTGGACCAAGCGTACCTGCGATATTTAGAAAGAGGCATACAGTATAAATCGCACATTGTTCTCATCGGATTTGGATCTGATAATATTTTTGGTCTTGTCAACACCTATCGGCCATTTATGTTCCGCCATACGGGGCTCCCATTAACAAAACCCAGATATCGTATTGTAAATGGATCACTTAAACTTATACCTAATCCAATGCGTTTTCTTGACGATTACAAGACACTGTTAAATCAACCAAAGGAAATGTTATCCATGATTGGTATTAATGATTATTATTATGAACATAGATATGAATCCCATATGATTGAATTCTCACCAACTATAAAACTGGTAAGGACGATTGCCGGTAGGTTGAGAGAAGAATATGATTATGCGCTGCTTTTTGAAGGTGAATATACAAAAAATCCAGAAGCACTCGATATAATGATGAAATTAATCGACACATTTCATGAACGTGTTGTTGAAAATGAATCAATCCCTATTTTTTGCATCTTCCCCCTTGAGCATGATATCAGGCATTATCGGACTCATGGAACTAAACGATACTCATCCCTTCTTACATACTTCGAGAATAAGGGATATCAATATATTGATGGGATGAATGCATTTGATAGCCTTGGCGAAAATTTTAATATAGGTGATTTATACTCAGATTTTTATACCGTTATCGGTAATCAATTGGTGGCTAAATACATAAACGAGTCTTTATTTCAAATCATAAGTGAAACATATTAAGCTCACGGTGTACCGGCGTAGGTTTTGGGACACAGGTTCGTAGATAATCGTGCCGCAATCTCCACGGCAATGCAGCGGAGAATCTCTCGCGTGTCAGCCGCCTTGCCCTGATGTTGCTGAAACAGGAGACAACAGCGAAGCTTAGCATTAAAGCCAAATGTCTGACGGCTGGCTGAGACGAGAAGTACCTCCTCAGCGTCCTCAGAATTTAGATGCGTTTGCCCTGTAGCACGATTCTGAGAAATTTCTAAGTGATTGATGATTATGTGTACATTGCATGGTACGCGGTCTAAAATTATTATGTTGCGTTCTTCACACAGATTCAAAGCTATTCGTGGAAATACCCAAAGGTGAATTCCAACGGAATAGAACTATTAAGACAACGCTGAAAAAAATCCGATACCATCTTTATCATGGTTTTTGATACATCATCTGCTTGCGGTGGGGTTAACACTAGTTCCCTCTCCTTGGGGAGAGGGTTAGCGTGAGGGGGATAGAACAGTGTCAATCCTTTTCATACCCTGACCTCTTGAAGCGGAGTAGTTGATTACAGTTTATTGGGAGATATTGGAGCATATGAATATACTCGGCATTTCATGCTTTTATCATGATAGTGCTGCATGCTTATTGCAAGATGGCAGAATTATTGCCGCTGCTCAAGAGGAAAGATTTTCCAGGAAAAAGCACGATCCAAGATTTCCTAATAATGCTGTAAAGTATTGTTTGGATGAGGCAGGAATCAATATTGATAATATTGATTATGTGGTGTTTTATGATAAACCTTTTCTGACTTTTGAACGTCTCTTGATGAGCTACCTAACAGTAGCGCCTAAAGGCCTTCGGTCATGGCTTGAAGCCATGCCTCTATGGCTCGGGAAAAAATTATATATTCCCATGGTTATCAATCGAGAGACAGGTTATGAAGGAGATGTCTTATATACTGAACACCACGAGGCTCATGCGGCTTCAGCCTTTTATCCATCACCTTTTCATGAGGCTGCAATTTTGACTATTGATGGGGTGGGTGAGTGGGCAACGGCTAGTTATGGTTTTGGAAGCGGCAAGGATCTTCATTTGTTAAAGGAGCTTCATTTCCCCGATTCACTTGGATTACTATACTCTGCTTTCACCTATTTTACAGGCTTCAGAGTGAATTCAGGAGAATACAAGCTCATGGGATTGGCACCATATGGAGTGCCTAAATATAAAGACCTCATTTATTCTGAACTTGTAGATGTTAAAGACGATGGTTCAATTAGATTAAATCTGTCCTATTTTGATTTCCTTGGCGGTCTTCGTATGACGAATAGGAAATTTGCAGAGCTTTTCGGGGGTCCCCCTCGTCAGCCTGAGACTCGAATCACGCAGAGAGAGATGGATATTGCTGCGAGTATTCAGAGTGTTACAGAAGAGATAATGATGAAGATGGCAGTCCACGTTTATAAAGAGACAAAACAGAAGAATCTATGTCTTGCAGGGGGTGTAGCCCTTAATTGTGTCTCCAATGGTCGTATCTTGCGAGAGGGACCTTTTGAAAACATCTGGATTCAACCCGCAGCAGGTGATGCAGGTGGCGCATTAGGTGCAGCGCTATCGGTATGGTATCGCTTTCTTGGAAAAGAGAGGCCTGATCCCAAGGGGCATGATCAGCAGTATGGTTCATATCTTGGCCCTTCCTTTTCAAATGAAGCAGTTGTTTCCTTTCTCGAGAGTAAAGGCTATCCCTACCAGGTGCTCGGACCGGAGGAACGAGCTGGAGTTATTGCTAAACAGATCGCAGAAGGAAAAATCGTGGGATATATGGCTGGGAGAATGGAATTTGGGCCCAGAGCATTAGGGGCAAGAAGTATTCTTGGTGATCCAAGAAATAAAGATACTCAAACCGTAATGAATCTAAAAATCAAATATCGTGAATCATTTAGGCCTTTTGCTCCTTCTGTATTAGAAGAAAAGGTGTCGGAATATTTCGATACGGAAACGCCTAGTCCCTATATGCTTCTAGTCGCCAAGGTTCGTAAAGAGAGGCGTCTTCCTCAGCCTTCTGGTGATGGAATACCGATGATGGAGCGTCTTAAGGTGAAGAGAAGCGATATACCTGCTATTACTCATCTGGATTATTCTGCACGTCTCCAGACCGTAAATAAAAAGGACAAACCTGATTACCACGAAATAATATCAGAGTTTGAAAAGTTGACTGGCTGTGCTGTAATTGTCAATACCAGCTTTAATGTTCGTGGCGAACCCATCATTTGCACCCCAGAAGATGCTTATCGTTGTTTTATGCGAACCGAAATCGATATTTTAGTCATTGAAGATTGTATTCTATTCAAAGAAGCACAACCTGAACGGAAAGAGAATGGAGACTGGCGAAGTGAACTCGAACTCGATTAAATTAAAGGAGATACGAAAATTTGGGCTCATCGCTTTTATCTTTTTCGGACTCTTGTGCGCTTTAGGATTATGGAGGCAAAAGGCTATACCTACCTATCTATTTGGCGCACTGTCTTTATTAGGTCTTGGCTTTATACTGATTCCTTCTCTACTGATGCCAGCATACACTGTCTGGCTTAAATTTGCCCATCTCATCGGAAGGGTTGTTACTACTTTGACTCTCGCCATAGTATACTATGTGGTTATTACTCCTTTTGCCCTGCTTAAACGCTTATTCGGAGGCGCTCCCCTTCCGGTTAAGCCAGATAAAAATGCATCTTCATATTGGGTAGCTCGTACCGAATCCGCACAACCCAAGGAAAGGTTTATTAAGAGATATTAGGAGGAAGTTTATGGCAAATCAATCTATCATTTCAGAATTCTGGGAATTTTTGAAGTTTAGAAAACGATATTGGCTGCTCCCCATTGTGATTTTGCTTATCTTGCTTGGTGCTTTGATTGTTTTCACTGAAAGTAGTGCGATAGCTCCTTTCATTTATGCATTGTTTTAGGAAATTGAATAAATGGCAAGCAGCAAACAAGAGCATGAGAATATCTCATCTCTTTCCAGAAAATATTTCCTGACCATTTTTACTACCGCCCTGGTAGTAAGGATCGTATGCATGATCGTTCTCCAGAGCTGGGAGTTCCCAAATCAGTGGGAGTTCGGTTGGGAGATCGGCAAACTTGGCCGGTCGCTTGCATCTGGTCACGGTTTTAGTGTTGAGAATATCCCGATAGCGAAATTTCCACCCGTGTACCCATTCCTGGTCGGCGGGGTTTTCGCTGTTTTCGGTGTATATTCAAAAGTCTCAGCCGTAATTCTGTTCCTCTTGCAGTCTATTTGTGCTGCTTTCACAGCGGTCTGTCTGGTAATCCTTGGGAACCGCTTTATAGGCCGGAAAGAAGGTATGATCGCTGGCCTTGTATGGGCTTTCTACCCTAGTTCAATCTTCCACTCAGTGGTGCGCGTTTGGTACAGCGAACTAGCGATAATGCTTCTCCTCCTTCTCATAATCATTGCTTGCACGCCTAAGCCATCCCCCCTCTTTCCCAGGGTCGCATGCGTCGGATTGCTCAGCGGGATGTTAATTCTTACCGATTCCACAATGGCGCTCTATCCGGCGCTCCTTGTGCTCATGATGTTGTACGTATGGAAAGTTGACCTCTGGAGATGGATAGGGTTGTTACTCATCTGGTGTGTCGCAGCCGGAATGGTAGTGACTCCCTGGGCAATCCGTAACTATCTGGTTCTTGGAACTCCGGGTATCTTGAAGTCAAATTTTGGTTTAGAGCTTTTTTTCGGGAATAATCCCTACTCTACCGGAGGAGGAATTGATAAAGAGCGATATCAGGCGTTGGAAGCACTTAACCAAGAGGAACATGCCTACTATAGAGCCCAGTCAGAGTTCGTTTACTACGGTTACCTACAGAACAAGGCCCTTGAATGGATACGGACGCATCCCTTAAGGTTCTTGCAACTTACCGCCAAACGGTTTTGGTACTTCTGGGGCAAGTTTCCGAGAAGGCACCCCGATATATGGAGCTACCATTCCTGGTTGCAACTCATCTGGTATGGCCCGGTCGCTGTGCTTGCCCTATATGGCTTTTGGTATAGCATCAACCGTAGATGGAATCTAACGCCTATATGGCTTTTCCTACTGGTCTATCCACTCCCGTTCTATGTGACGCATGTACAGCTCTACCGGTATCGTTATCCAGTTGAACCGTTTCTTGTGTTGCTTGCGGCCATCCCTTTAACCATCTTGTTTACACGTTGTTGGGGCCTAATAAAAAAGAGACAATAAATACCATAAATCGTTCATTCGACTGTCTTACTTTTTCACAATGATTTCTCACTCTATCAATTTTCTGTTCTTAATGAACTCAAAAAGTTTTTCAGCAACTAATTGGTTGCCCTTTGCTGTATAATGGCAGTCGTCAGAAAATAATCCCGATTTTTAAGCACCTTGGCTTCGAGGCCAACCAGTGGAGTACGATGTATTTCGGCAATTACTTGTTTTGTAGGACCGAAATTACGTCAACACTTACGTGAAGTATAACATTAAAAGAGGAAAGAAAAATGGATAAAAAAGTACTAATTATTGTCCCAGCATATAATGAAGAAAATAGTATTGATAGAGTTTTAAAGTCAATTAAAAGAGAATGTTCATCTTGTGATATTGTAGTTATAAATGATGGATCAAGAGATGCAACGGCAAAAATAGCAGAGAGAAATGATGTGAATGTCATATCAGTACCATACAATCTGGGAATTGGTGGTGCTGTGCAAACAGGATTGTTATATGCGCAAAAAAATGATTATGACATTGCAGTTCAATTAGATGCTGATGGTCAACATAAAGCCGAAGAAGTTAATAAGCTTATAGATACTCTGGAAAAAGATAGTGCAGATATGGTTTTAGGAAGTCGTTTCATGGATCAGAGTGATTACCATTCAACATTTATGAGAAGATTAGGTAATGTGATTTTTTCCGGTTTAATCGCTATGGTCACTAAACAGTTCTTTACTGATTCTACATCTGGATTTCGTGCTTTTAATAAGCGAGCGCTTAATTTTCTTGCAAAGAATTATCCGACTGACTTTCCTGAACCTGAATCTTTAGTAATTTTAAAAAAACATGGCTTTAAGATATCGGAAACCCCAGTTTCGATGGAAGAAAGGCAGGGAGGTCAATCTTCTGTTACCAAATTTAAAGCACTCTATTTTATGATTTCTATTTCTATTGCCATTTTAATTGATTGGATTAAAAAACCAGTATTAAAGGAGAGCAATTATGACTGATAGACTAATACCTTTTCGTTTACAGCTTTTTGCAATTGCTGTAAGCGTCTTATTACTTATGGTAATTATCGTTCTTATTAGAAAAGGGAAATTGAAAGAAGGATATTCTATTCTATGGTTTGCTATTGGTATTGGATTTTTAGTGATATCAGTATGGAATGATTTATTAAAATTGGTATCTAAAATAGTGGATGTGGAGTATGAGCCAGCAACATTACTTACTTTATTGTTAATAGGCTCCATTGTCGTGATGATTCATTTTACGGTGATTATTTCTGGATTTGATCACAAAAATAAAACATTAGCTCAATTCATTGGATTACTGATGTGGGAAATAAAGAAATTGAAACAAGAAAATGAAAAAATTAAAAATCAATTGCCTCAAATGAACAGTGGATCGGCCTTCTCATCTAAACAGGATGAAAAGAATGGTTAAAGGTTAGGGTAATGAACAATATATTAACATTTGACGTGGAAGATTGGTACCATGGTAATTTTTTAGATAATGGGAATAATCAAGTAGATTCTGTTGATCGAGTTATTGAGCCGACATTGAAGATAATAAAAATCTTAAAAGAGACTTCTAATAAGGCAACATTTTTTGTTTTAGGATGTGTTGCTGATAAATATCCGGAACTAATTAAAAAAATCTACCAAGAAGGACATGAAATTGCTTCCCATAGTTATGAGCACAAATTAATCTACAATCTCGATCGTGATAAATTTGCCGCTGATATTAAAAAGTCTGTAAATATTCTTGAAAATATTACTGGAGAAAAAATATACGGTTATCGGGCACCTTATTGGTCGTTGTATTTACGAACAGATTGGGCTTGGGATGTGCTTGATAAGAATGATATATTGTATGATTCCAGCTTATATCCCTACAAGACTTATCTATATGGCGATAATAGTATACCACGATTTAGATATGAATTAAGTAATTGTTCCTTATTCGAAATTCCACCCTCTACTCTTGAAGTTTCAAAGATTAGAATCCCTTTCTGTGGAGGTTTTTATTTCAGAGTCTTACCATATTGGTTTGTAAAATGGGGAATCAATCGGATTAATAAGTTAGATAAACAACCAGCAGTTTTTTATCTACATCCCTATGAAATTGATGTAAAAAAACCAAAGAGTTCTCAAGGTCTTAGAAATAACTTTATTTTACATGCAAACATAAAGAAAGCAGAACAAAAGTTATTTAACTTATTGACGGATTTTAAGTTCGTATCCATCAAGGACTATTATGACTTGAAATCAAAGTAATGAAATTCTCCCTTCACAGGTTCCGGGTTTGGAATGGAAATGAAAATAGCAGCATTCATAACTAAGACAAAGGCGCGAACCTATGAAGCGCCCATATCTTAGATCAATTGAGAAATCAAGGCAAATAAGAGAAGTCCATCTTTTTCATCCCTATTGTCTTTCCATACACTTATGGGATGATATTCTAATAAAACTTATAGCAGCGCAAGTCATTAACCTTAGTGCAATGAAGAGAAATTTTTCCTGCTCGCATCGACCGATATCATGGAAAAATATCTTGCGGTTCTCCCAGAAAGAGGTTGGTAATGATGGTTGATTCTTTTTCCCATCGCTGGACTCCGGCTATATGGCTATTTCTACTCTGCCTGGCACTGGCCATTTTGCTCTGGCCGCCCCTGATAGAACAGGTCGTCTCGCTAAACTGGAAAATATGCGATATGCGAACCATCGCACTCGGCAGCCAATTGTTCATGGCCCTCACGGCGATAATCATTCTTTTTGGCCGACGGCAGATCGATAAGTGGCTTTCCCTACATAAACCCTCGGGTAAAACGCTCGTGTTTACTCTCGTGACATTGAGTTTGTCGATCATTATTTGCCTTGCTGCGATGGAAATCGGCCTGCGCCTCTTTCGTGACCCGTTACGGGCAACCTGGGAACCGGCTGATTATAAGCGGGTGCAATATGATCCCATATTGGGTTGGACTTATATTCCGAATCAGTCGGTGACGCAGACCTTTGTCAAAGGACAACCGCCGGTGCCCGTCCATATTAATGCGCAGGGCATACGCGTGGCGAAGCCAGACACCCGGCTAGACCCCAACCTACCCACGGTGATCTTTGTCGGCTGCTCTTATACCATGGGCTATGGCCTGCCCTTTGAAGATACGTTTATCGGCCAGTTGGCTGCGTATCCTAACTTCCCTTATCAGGTTGTCAATCTGGGTGTCGAGGCCTACGGAACCGATCAGGCCTGGCTGCGACTACAGCAGTACATGTACGATTTTAATACAATCGCCGTTGTCTACACTTTCCTTCCAGACCACCCCGATCGTAACCTCAACTATGACCGCCGTCTACTTTTTCGCGGTGTTAGAATGGTGGGAACCAAACCTTTGTTTGGACTGAAGCGTGATGGATCTGTATATTTGAAGAAGACGCCAGTCCGGCTTGAAGATTACAACTGTCTGCGGCTATGGGTGATGGTGCAGCGGGCTTGGCTCAAGTGGGGGCCGGAGCCCAGCCTTCGGTTGTCTCGTGCACTCATCGACGCGATGGGAAAAAAGGTAGAAGCGGCAGGAGCAACATTTATCGTTGTCTACTGGAGCTTTTGGGATGACGACGCTGCATTTGCCTATCCTGTGTTTGATGACATCGCGTATCCCTTTGTCGATCTCTGTGCCCAGCACCCGGATGGTTGGCAAAACATGCGCCTCCCCAACGACAGCCACCCAAATGCTGAAGCAGGCACATATGTTGCTAAGCGTCTGGCCGCCAAATTGGTTGAATTGGGCCTAATGCCTGAGGAATAACAGGGAGCAATCTGGTCGTACGCTCAAATCCGTAGAAGACAAGCGCCTTACCCAATCGGTCTCAGCAAGCACCTATCCGGTCCCAGGAATACATGAAAATATTAAGCGTTAAGGTTGTTGAGCATTTTGTTCAGGGTCTTTTCGACGGTGTCGCGTACCAGCGAATCCAGATGCGAATGGATTTTTGCCTCATCAATTTTGATAACCTTGCTCAAGTTCTTTTACAATTCTGCCGATCTCTTCTCGTCTTTCATTTCAAGCCCTTTCTCTGATTGAATGGTTTGTTTGGTCAACTATCCATCAACCAGATTGAGGGCTTCATTTGTGTCCCATAAAAATGTGCGAAAAATATTGTACGTTATCACAAAGAGGATGTGGTCTCTGCTCCTCACACCCGGTCGGACTGTTCGGCGGGGGTCAGCGCTGGATGGGCTTGCTTCGGTAGCGCACGTTTGCCCCCCGCCCGAAGAGAGGCATATCTACTTCATCTACGCGCTCTATCGGAACAAGAAACCGGTAGACGCATACGCTGATCTTCTCCACGCCAGTCGTCCGCATCCTCGTGATCGGGAAGGACTTCACCAGCTCGAACTCCGGCCCCTTGATAGCTTTGCGCAAGTGCCAAGGGGCTGCGATCTGCGAGGCCGCAGGATCATCAGCCACGGCCACCCACTGGCATCCACCGCGCTTTCGTAACACTTCGACTACGTCCTGGGGAGACGAGACGAACTCCTGCGGGCCACGGGACCGGGATTCGGCATAGAGCAGTTTACTGCCGAGGACCGCCCGACGGCGATAGTCAGGATCCCCGGCCTGAAGATAGAAGGTAAAAATGTTATAATTTTTGCCGTCGTAAAACACAGGTTCGTCCGGGGCGATCTTCTCCAGGTACCCCACGAGTTGCTTATAGCCCGAAACCGAATTAACAGATACTTTCGAGGCCAGCCACGTCTGGCCGATGAAGAGCGCCGCTACGGCGGCTAGGGTTGCAGCCCTTGCCCACCCCGGCCTCATTCTTGCGAGCTTGCCAACGCAGTGGACCATTGAAAGCAGGCCGAGCAAGCAGAAGATGACTATCGGCACGGACAGCAGCAGTATGTAGCGACCCTCTCTGGCCGGCACGTACGAGAAGAAGGTAAAGCAGACCACCGTCATAATCAACAGGAGGATCGTTTCATGCCGCCACCGCCGGATAAGCATCCCGCCGGCAATGCCAAATGCCGCGATAAATAAGAGATGTGTGCCGAAAAGTTCTGGAAGGCATACAAGATAGTATGCCCAGTGCCAGTGCGACACGTTTGTGAAAGAGGTAACCGTGCCCGTGGCCCACACGATGCGATTCTGCTCAAACTTCATCACCACAATTGCCCATGGCAGCATCGCCAGCGCGGAGACCACGAAAACCGCCAGCGTCCTGCGGTACCACAGCAAACGCCAGCGGCGTTCTACGATGAGCCAGATGCTGGCGATCAAAAGCAACACGCAACTTGTCAGGTATGTCAGGATCGACAGCACCGCCAGAGCCGCCCCGACGTACAACTGTCGCCACACAGGAGATGTGGGCGGCGACTCCAGCCATCTGCGAAGGTGGTAAAGAGCCCCTATGCTCAGCGCCAGGGCAGGAACGTTCAGCATGATGGCGTGAGACCACTGAACCACCCCGGGCAAGAGAACGAGCAGCACCCCGGCCCAACCGGCGTCTTCCGCAATCCATCTGCGACACCAGGCGGTCGTGTAGAGAGCCGCCATCAGCGCGAATCCAAGCACAAGGCCTTTGGCAATATACGGTGACGGTCCGAACGCCCCGAAGAAAACTGCCTCCAGGAAGTAGAACAGCGGTGGGTACTTTGTGGGGTCGATCACCGGATAGCGCGCGTGATAGCTGAGGGCGTAGCCTCTGGGATCGAAGGACAAGTTCAGCAGATAATCCTTCCAAAAGAGCCCATTGGCTGCGTGGCCCGGCGCATCAGGAAACCAGAGCCCGTCGTTGTCCCAATGCAGCCAGCACAGGAAGAGCCAAGCTATGAATACCAGCAGAACTTGGGGCGAAAGCCAAGTTCGTTTCCGGGCTTCGGACATCGCCCTGCACCGCATTTCCTGACTCCGGTCTGCCAACGTGGTCGCTCAAATCCAGCCAGAACTCCCAAAAGCTTCAAGAACTCCCGTGGCTCAAGCCAGCCAGCGCACGGCCCCTTGCCTATGCTCGGTTGTCCTCCTGTCTCACTTGCGGCTTGCGGTCTACCAACCTCCGCCCAAATGACAGTCAAGTTTCTTATAGCCTTGGTTGAGTTCTGCGTCAACCCCTTTTTATGAGACTGCCCAGCTCTTAGCCCAACTTTCGCACATTCAGGGCTAAAACGACATTGCTGATAGCATCAGCGTGGTTGGTCTCCACTACAACGTAAACCTTGTAAAGACAAATATTGACAACTCAAGCCAAAACGAGGCTTCCGGCTGCTCTCTATACAGTAGTTGTAATCGACAAATCTCTTGCTCACCTTAACCTTAACCTTAACCGCAAAAAACAAAGCAAAAAGCAAGTTTGGCCAGTTGTGAGCGTCCTATATTTCGACCTATGTGGCGGAAAAAAATAAAAAAAGGCCTGCTCATACAGGCCTTTTAACAGTTGCGTAGTTCTCCTCCTCGGATGCCGTAAGGAAGCGCTTCAGAAGAACCCATTACTTCCAAGCGGGCAATCGTTACTTGTGTCCGAAAGTCCTATCGAGTAGGTATTTCCGATCCATCAAGACCTAAATCCAATGAATACAATTATCTCGGCACTGAAAGACCATGTAAAAACAGGACAACTTTGATACGAAGGTGTTGTTTGATCCATTTGAAGAACAATTCCACCTGCCAGCAGCACCTGTAAAGAGCCGTGCAATGGCTATCGCTGGCAATGTAAAACAGTTGGTTAAAAACACCAGGTGTTCTTCTGTTTCCTTGTCCACATAATGGATACGTCGGAGTTTTGTGGGATAATCTCTGGACGAATAAAAACCACTCAGCACAATTGTCTAATCGCATCGCAGACCGGTCGGTTCGTCTATCGGATGAGAATACAACCGGCGAAATTGAAAGTTTACCTTTGCCGGAGTCACAAAAAACGCCAGGCATTGATCGAATACGTAGAGACGAGCGAAGTCGAAGATATCCGCCATCCATGATATAGAACGCTCCAGCTTCCGGAATGGTATCGTCGAGGATGTGGGGGGGCAAATTGACCGATGGCTGGCCCATACGGATTTGCTGCGCACATAGAGTGCCACGTTGTGCTGCTGGATAACAAGTTGCATGCCAGCCGGTGGACGATGAGCACCCTCTTGTATAACGTAGTTCACATAACTAACGGCACCGCTCTTGCGGTGTGCATAGTAGTCCAGATTAGAGGAGAGCCTCCATAGCTTCCAAGCGGTACAATTGGATCACATGCGTACGGAAAAAGATACCGAAGCATCTCAGAACGCCTGAATGCAGCCGGATTGAGTTCATCGTATCCACCGATGCGGTCTTCGATTGCTTCACCTATTAGTCCCGCGTGGTCAGGCACAAAGTAAGGATGCGCTGAATCGGCTAAATGAAAGAGCTCAGAGACACTTTGCACGGCGTTTCTGCCTACAAACGCGGGAGGCCACGAAACGGCGACCACGACGAAAAGGCACAGAACCGGCCCGCTCCTTGCCGCTGCAGACAGGCCTGGCTCAACATTATCAATGGATACTTTCTGCGCCATAGGAATCCGTCATGAAACTTGCATGCAGGGCAGGGTAAGGAATCTAACTCAGAAAAATTAACAGGCTGTTGAAAGACGCCCATCTGCTGCGTTGCGTGAAAAATTCGTCATTGCATCTGAGCATTTTAGAACAGCCTGCAGAAAAAGACTTTTTCAACAACCTGTTAATTTTACCTGCCGGGATGCACCCGGTTAAAGGTTTGTGAGAATTCAGGTTAATTTTGATTGATACCATCCTTTTTTACTGTCGGCTCGCGTTTCGACACGGGACGTTTGGCTACCTCAAAGCCGCCATGGGTTATAGAGGGACCATTAACGATCCACACATCTCGATCCGGATAGGCCTGCAGTATCTTAGCTCTAATCTCGGTGTCCCGGTCCCAGGCATATACGGGTGCGTTTGCATTCGGATTTAGTGGATTATGGATCCATGCTGATTGATAATCAGAAGAATTGCCCCGAACTAATACCAAGCTTTTTCCAAACCCATACTTCGCTGCAAGGGCGCGAATGCCGGGCCGCATGCCACGAAAATGGTGATATTTGTCTATGGACCGCCAGGGAAAATAATTAATCAGAGTGAGCACGCTCAGCGACAAGACAGCCACGATCACCCGCGTGCCGTTAACAGTAGAGCCAACGGGTCCGGATTCTAACATTCGTTGCAGAATCTGGACACCCCTGACCGTCAGAGCGATCAGTGGCAGCAACATCAGGTACCAATATCGCGCCCCGAAATCCGGCCCGCCGCTAAACCAGTATAGGCTGTAAATTCCTAAAATAGTGATGATCACGGCAAGCATAAGATGCTCATTTCTCCGCATTTTTCCAGAAAACAACACGAGGGCAGCGATAATAAGGGAACCGGTGCTCCATCCAAACAATTCTATATTTATAGAGAAGATGTTCAGGTTGGCATTTATCAACGCATCGATCAGACTATGGCCGGGATACGGGTCCAGGGCCCAGCCCAGCCCGCGATCCGGGCCAAAACCCAATGCATTAGCTTTTGGTCCATAGTATGTCTCGTAATACGCCTGGAGGGGAAACACGGTTGCGTTTCCGGTGATATGCTTGTTATAGGGGAGAATAAGCGCGCCGATCAAAGCTGCACCAAGAACAAACGTCACGACAGAAGAAGCTTTCAATCTTTGTCCGCCGACACCGATTGCCCAAAGACCGAGAACTCCTGCCACGATAAGGCCATCAAGTGGCCTGATTAGACTCACCATTCCGACACCGAATCCACCAAATAGTCCCCATATTGCTTTGTGGGTCCTTCTGGCGCGGGTTATCGCAACTGCAGCAGCAAGGGCGCAAGTTAGAGTGAGCGTGTGGCTCATGAAATTCATGGCCATGAAAATAAACCATGGCGATATGCACAACAAGAAAACCGCAATACGTGCCATGAAACGATCGGAGATCTCTTGAAAAAAGAGGTAGGTAAGTAATACACTCAGTCCTGCCAGCACGGGATTAATTAGCCAGGGGACTCCAAGAAGAACGCCAATTGCCAACACCGCGGGCCAACCTGGAGGAAATATGGAATACCATCTGTGCGATTCGTGGGGTATCATATAAAAGCTGAAGGCCTCGGGAACAGGGGGGGCCGGCACTGTCAGCGTTCCACTCGCCAGATAACGTGCGTGAAAGAGATAAATAACCTCATCAGGAATGTGCGGGTGTCGTTCATAGGAGATATAATTCAACAACGCTGCCAGAACTGTCACCCAAATGGCTGCTACTATGGCAAAACGGTCTATATTTGAAGAATTTCTTGTCTCCTCCTTCTCGGATCGGCAGAAGAAGTTGTCAAGTCTTTGCCTCCAAGAAACCAGTACTTCTTCAGGAAGGGACCATACCATCAGTAAAATGTTCACCAGGTTCACGGCCTGCACAAATGCAGCAAATAGGAGCTCAGCCATGTAAACTGGAATCTCACGCGATACCGCAGCACTTGATAGGCAGAAAACCAGCCCAATACCGAAAAGCTGCCAGGGCTTGAAGCTACTGCCAAACCAGCTTCGAATTGCTGACCATCGTGTTCTGACCCCTGCCACTACGAGTGCGGTTTGTAAAGCAAAAAATATTAACAGCAACGGGTGCGTTTCTGTGAAAAGACGGTCAAAAGGTCTGTAGTGTTGGTAGTGGATCAGCGGTCCGGCATCAATCATCTGAAGTGATACTGCTTGCCCCACAAGTGCCAGTGCAAACCATAGTGCAGACTTTTTAAATCGTCCTGCCACGCTCCATCCTAATATAATTAAGGCCACACCTGTAGAGACTGGCAGGCAAAGGGTTCCATTGGGAAATCCTTCGGCATTTCGAAACCGAGGATCGGAAAATGCCCAGCCCAACAAACATATTCCGAGCAACCCGTTCAAAAGCTGTAGAACTCGGGACAAGACCTTATCCTTTCGGAACAAGTATTTAACAGAACTTTCTTTTTGACAGGCCAAGCATAGAAAAATATTTTTTGTTTGAAAAAAAATCGGTTCATCCAGTTGATGCGTAGGCTGGTCCATACAGGTGACTAATTCTCAGGAATAAGTACTCCTGATCGTGCCATCCGTAACCCGTTCGCTGTAAGGTTCCAACCTTTCCATTCATGTTCTCCAACGGCCCGGTGCTGATGCGATGATCGTACCAACGCAGCAATGCAAACCGATACAACTGTAGTTGCTTTGCAGCTTTCTTCAACACCACCACTCCCCACTTCCTCGCACACGTAACCCAACACGTCAACAAGGTATCAGCAGCGTCTTTATCCGACTGTTTCCATAGATGGCGTAGTTCTTCTTTCATATTGTAGGCCTTGCATAACGGCCCGTTCAATGCCAAGGCTTCCTGCAATCGTCGGCGTTGGTCCTTGATAGGATCCTCGTGCGGCTTAAGGTTTTCTGGATTCTTCAAAAGCAACCATCGCAAGCCCTTCAGCACCTTCTTTCCGATGCCCTCAGCCTCTTTCTGTAAGTCCCGCCGCAGCTTGGTCAACTTCTCATTGAACCACTTCACCACGTGAAAATGGTCCAGTACCAAATCAGCCTTGGGTAACCACATCTATCTTTGCGTCTTGGTCTTGTCCCATTGCCTGTTGCGTTTCGATAGTGTTCTTTCGCCTTCTATCTCAGGCCGGATGCTCGCCCTTTTTCACAAGCTCTTCGAAGTACTCGATTGTCTTCGTCAGCCCCTCTTTCAAAGGCACCGTTGGCTCCCAGCCCAACTTCTCCTTAGCCTGTGAAATGTCGGGACAGCGATTTCTCGGGTCGTCCGACGGAAGATCCTGAAACTCCAGCGATGAACTTGAGCCCGTAAGTTCGATGATCGTCTGCGCCAGTTCCAGAATACTGGTTGCCGTAGGGTTGCCGAGGTTGACCGGCCCGGTAAGATCGTCCGGCGAGTTCATAAGCCGAATCAGCGCCTCAATCTGGTCGTCCACATAGCAGAACGAGCGCGTCTGTGTTCCATCCCCGTAGATCGTTATGGGTCTGTTCTGAACTGCCTGAACTATCAGGTTCGACACTACCCGCCCGTCGTTCGGATGCATCCGCGGACCGTACGTGTTGAAAATGCGGGCTACCTTTATTCTAAGCTTGTGCTGCCGATGGTAATCGAAGAACAGCGTCTCTGCGCAGCGCTTCCCTTCGTCGTAACATGAGCGTGTGCCCACCGGATTGACATGTCCCCAGTAGCCTTCTGATTGCGGATGTTCCTGCGGGTCCCCATACACCTCACTTGTGGATGCCTGGAGTATCTTGGCCTTCAGTCTTTTGGCCAGCCCCAGCATGTTGATCGCGCCGTGCACACAGGTCTTCGTTGTCTGCACAGGGTCAAACTGATAGTGAATCGGAGACGCCGGGCAGGCTAGGTTGTATATCTCGTCAACTTCTACATAGAGCGGAAATGTCACGTCATGACGCATCGCCTCAAAGTAAGGATTGCCGATCAGATGAGCGATATTCTCCTTCCTGCCCGTGAAGTAGTTGTCAACGCTGAGCACATCGTTGCCCATCTCGAGCAGCTTCTCGCAGAGGTGAGACCCAAGAAAGCCGCTCCCGCCTGTAACTAAGATCCTCTTCATTATCTGGTTCCTCGGTGTTCAGGCCAGGATTTCTCATTGACCATCAATTTGACTCCATTCTTCCAAATCCACTATCACGGCAAACCTTTTGAGATACCAGGCTCGGAATAAATTTCTACTACGGCTCATAATAGACTGGGCTGTAGCCCAAGCGGTAGTAACGCTCCGTGTCAAACAGTACTTCCGACCAGAGCAGATCCCAGTCCCAGGGCTCGAACCTTTCCAGTACAAAGTGTTCGTCTATTCGTACTATTACCACACTAAAGAGGTCACCCGAGGGGAAGAAAGCTTGACCAGTGAAATAGCCAGCCCTCTGCCTACTTAGGTTGTACGGATAACTATTTATGAGCAACGAACATTTGTCTCCGAGCCGAGACTCATATTCTTTAAATGTCTTCAGAGCATTTTCTGATACCGAACCCTCTTTGGGATTGTAATCGCCTTTGAACAGCTCACACATAGTTGAGTAGAAGAAATAACGAGCTGCTTGCTGCCGCTGAAACAGACTTGGTCCTGCGAGTAAGGTCAGTGAAACTGAAGTCACAGGTACGATTAGGACACCGGCAATGAAAGCAACCGCAGCCGTAAAACACAATCGAGAAGCCGGCTTCGTTTTAGTTTTTTGCAGTTGATGTTTCGCTGCTATGGAAAGTGATAAGACTGCTATAATACCGATGACATCAGCCGCTAAGTCAACAAAACTTGCCTGTCGGCTCACAAGAGGTTGCGTGATCTCGTCAACAGTGGCGATGGCTAAGAGACCAAATGAAACAAGCAAAGCCGAATGCAGAGAGAACGGACTCTTCACCGAGAGGATTAAAAGAAGTGTAATTGCTCCATATGCCACGACATGCAGGAGTTTGTCGAGACCGCCCTGCTGTAATTGAGAGGGCATTAACTCCTGTGGAATATGGGTAAGTAAAATTACAATCGCAGTGAAAGTAACTGCAAGGGCCAGCCACTTAATGTCGAAATAATTGTTGAGCTTTAGCATTCAGCCGTTAGCCTTTAGCAATTGGGCTCAACCAGGATTTCCCATTTACCATCAATTTGACTCCGTTCTTCCATATTCACTATCCTGTTATACCATACTTCCCTCAAAAACGCAGGCTCTCCGGCCACTTTCGCCAAATGCTTTCAGCGAAACCGTAGACCTCAGGCAAAACCTTGATTTCAGAGCCTTTCACCTCTTAGAATGAGGATTCTGCTTTAGACTTTCAATGATCGCTTGCAGGGCTCCGTCCAGGCTTGTTTTGGACTCCCAGCCGACCGTTTCTTTGATTCGCTCCAGACTCGGCACCCGCCGCATCATATCCTCTATCGGCCTTCCATAGGCGACCTCATAGGGCACAAACTGTTTCTGGCTTTTGCTGCCCGTCATTTCGATAATCTTGTCAGCAAGCTCTTCGATGGATATCTCTTCACTCGAACCGATATTGTACACCTTACCCGGTGCGTGCTCGCAATTCATCAGGTTGATAACTGCCTCGATTAGGTCGGCCACGTAACAGAAACATCGCGTTTGTCTACCCGTCCCATATATCAGAATAGGCTCATCGTTGAGCGCTCTTTGAACGAATCGAGGTACCACCATCCCGTATTGGCCTGTCTGCCTTGGCCCAATCGTGTTAAAGAACCTGCCGATTACGACACCCAATCCGTACTGTCGATGAAAAGCCAGACCCAGGAACTCGTCTATGGCCTTACTGCAGGCATACGCCCACCGGGAAAAACTTGTGCTGCCGAGCACGATGTCGTCATCTTCATGAAAGGGTACCGCTTCGCTCTTACCATAGACTTCGCTGCTTGAGGCAATGAGGATCTTCTTGCCGAACTTGTTGGCTATATCCAGCACGATCTCAGTACCGCCAATATTTGTTTCTATCGTATGCACCGGATCCTCAGCTATCAGCTTAACGCCAACAGCCGCAGCAAAATGAAAAATTATGTCGCTGTGCTCGACCAGAAGTTTCATCAGCCCGGCATCGCGGATATCACCCCTGACAAACTCAAATCTGGGATGTTCCTTGAAATTCTCGATGTTCCTCAGACTGCCGGTACTGAGGTTATCGATGGCAGCCACATGATGGCCGTCTTTGAGCAGCCTTTCCGTCAAGTGAGACCCGATGAAACCTGCGCCACCTGTCACTAATGCTCTCATGTCAGCCCTCTGGAAATAACCCCGCAATGCAATTGCGGGGCTAACCGGTTAACCCCGCCATCACTATGGCGGGGTTTTCCCATACGCAAAGAATAATAATCGTCAGTCAATTATCAACTGATTTTCGATTTTCGATCTTCAATTGGCAATTGGCAATCCCCAATCCTAAATGTCTGCTTGGACTCCCTTCCCGTCGGCCGCGCAAAAAGCGAATGCAGCCTCGCTGTCATATCCGACTTTTCGGCGGAAACTGTTTCTTAGCAGTCGCACTCGCACCGATCAAGTGGGAACCCAGTTAATGTTCGCGTCCGACTGGTCTGGGCTGACCAACAGTCCATCTATGCCATAAGTATCGGCAAATAAAGAATATAGCTTTAGCTGTGCTGTAGGATGCATTGGTGATTAGCGCTTAAAAGGTGGCCTGGAAAAGCGCCCCAATGGGGGCCACCTGAGTCGTAAATAGTAGCCACATCTATGGCGCTCTGAGCAAGATCCTCCGGCCTCAGCCTGAAGGGTGAGACCTCGTATAACACCTACCTTTGTTTCCCCTTGCCCTTTTCAAGGCTTGACTTGAAACCTTCGCTGCTGTCTTGCGACAGGAAGGCGCGGGGGCAAGCCGGCATCGAGGCGAAGCTTTCAAGCTGGCTTGGTCAAGTTTATCCACAGTACGCAGTATCAGTGCGGATCGGCGCAACGGCTCAAGTATCTGCTCGCCATTATCTGTAGGTTCCAGAGGAACTATAGCAGAAGGTTGCCGCCAGAAAAGCGTGGAATTGCCACAAAAACTGCCACAAAATTGCACGTCATGTATAAAGTGGCAAAGGCGAGGCGCCGCTAAGCAGCGCCCATATAAGATGTTATATGACTGGGCGATGCAGGGCTTGAACCTGCGACCTCCTGCGTGTAAAGCAGGCGCTCTATCCAACTGAGCTAATCGCCCTAATATATTTCTTATCAAGGACTTATATCAAAAAATGAAACGTGTGCAATAAGGGTTAGTACAACCTTGACTACAACCAAGCTTTTGTGTGCAATTTCACTGTACCGTTTTAGTTCTTCGGTTGTAGTTAAGCAAATTAACCACGATAAAATCCAAACGCAAAAGAAAAAGACGCTCGGACAAATTCCCACTTACTTTACATCCCACAGGACAATATTGCAAGAAGATTAAGGGCAGGTTCTGGGCGTACGCATCTTAATTGACTGTCTCCTGTTTTTGTTTCAAAAATGGCGATCAACGACATTGCTCTGCAGATGGAGGCCATAAAAGTAATCAGGTTTGCCCGTTTTTGCGATCATAGAGGCTATTTCACGGTACTCACCGAGCCATTAGGATACCTTGATTTCTTGAAGTTAATGTCCGACGCTAAGGTTGTGATAACCGACTCCGGCGGTATTCAAGAAGAAACCACCATTCTCGGAGTACCCTGCCTCGCCGTTCGCGAAAATACAGAGAGGCCAATCACTGTTACCGAAGGGATAAATATCTTGGTGGGCACAGACACCGGTCGAATACTAAATGGCTACCGGGAAAGTCTGAACACGACAAGGCCCCATAGCAGACCAAAGCTCTGGGATGGCAAAGCCGCGGAACGGATTGCTCGGGTGCTGGTCAATTCGCTTTAGCACATGCCAGAAGGTGCAACAGATGTTGTATGTTTTCTATTAGTCTGTCCGGGTAATATCTGAAGGAACCTTAGGTGACATAATGATGGCTTCGACAGCGATAAGGTATTATCCATTTGTGGAGGCTCACGGATGAGTAGGACCTACCGGCCTTCGGACCACAATCCACAGTGGCTGCTTTCACCATCAGTTCAAGAGCGGCTACCTGAGAATGATCTGGCCTACTTCATGCTGGAGCTGGTCGATCCCGCCATACGTCTGGCGGGCATGTATCCGCCATTGCCGAAAAGTACGAACAAGATGAACGTACCTATCCGAAGTTCCTGAGTGAAAGAGAGAGATTCAACCGATTTGCCGACTCTATTCCTACGCATACCTCCGTGCAGTTTGCACGACGGGCGATCTGATTGTAAGCCCGAGGAATCCACACTATATGGGCGACCGTTCGGGCCCCTTTGTGTGATGGCGAGATGTCGAGCCCGTTCGGCGTGTCCGCCAGGGGTCTATGGTGGGATTCAATGTGTCCTTATGTGGCAGTCACTTGTTTAGGGTGTTGTGAGGTCTTCGATTTCTGGCGTCTCGCAACTTCAACATCAATGTCACGCTGGCCAGAGCAAGATATGGCAGAAGGAACTCGACAACGTTGCCCTCACCCGCCGCAGAAAGGGTACAGCCTCCACCGCCGCCACCACCAGCGGCAGCATCGCTGGCACTGCCGGACATAAGGTAGAATGCGGTAAAGTGTGTTGTCTTGAAAGACAGAGCATGCAGAGTTGGGGATATCACGATGTCCCGGATGTCAGTCACGCCCTGTTGACTAAGCGCTCCGGTAAGTGAATTGAACCAATATGGCGTGGCGGAGGTACCTGTACCTGAAATCACGTACGGTATCGTAACCGTCACCGGCTGGCTAAACTGCATTCCGCTGGGGCCAAAATCATAAGCAGCTAAGCACTGCACCACAAACTCCGGCGGATTCATGATTCTTGAGATTGTTATCTCCACGTCGCACGGGCATGCACCGGCCGGGACAATGACAGAAACATCGTCGATGCTGTCTATGTTTGCCGGGTTGACTCCCACTGTTGCACCTGCAGAGGCAGAGACGGCTTGGGCAGCCAAAGGGGCAGGGTCCATATAAGTACATCCAGCATAATAAATCGGCGGATTTGTAGCTCTGCTATCGCTCCAGACTGTGTAGGGATAACCGTATCGGTCTACCGCCATTGCCGGCTCACTTTGGTTTGCATTCGTACCGTCATCACCCACAAAAATATTGGTCTTGCCATCGGAGGTCAACTCCACAAAGTATATGTCGGTATCCCTACTGCTACCGCCGACGTTGCGCCAGTCTTGCCAGCAGGCAAAGACTTTCAGATCAGCGCCCGTACTGCCCGTGACGGCAATGGCCGGCTCCAGTTGATCGGCGCCGGAGCTATCGTCAATGATACTGCTGCCGACCAGTGGACTGCTCGGTAAGCCATTTGTAGTAGCATAGAATATATCGTTGTTACCAGGCGTGCTGTCGACCCATAAAAGATGCAGCGTAGACCCAGCCGCCTCGACTGCAATCACCGGGCTTGATTGGTTATTCGCGTTGCTTACAATGGGTACGTTCGTCCAGGGACCGTTGTTTGAGGCTGCTCCATAGATGTCACTTGAGCCGTTTCGCCGATCCGTCCATACCACGTATACCGTGTTACCAGAATCGACGGTAATGGCCGGCTCAGTCTGGTCAGAAGCAACAGACGTTATCTGGGAAACGGCCTTGTTGGCAAAAGCATCGCTCGACGTGGCCAAGTAGATGTCTTGATTGCCCGCTCGGTCGTCCTGCCAAGCAATGGCGGCGCGACCAGTAGAACCAATGGCTATAGCAGGGCTAACCTCGTTGTTATTGGAGTCAGTAACTCTATTTGCAGCCGACCAGTTTATTCCGTCAGCCGAGTTGGACATATAGATGTCCCAGTTGCCCCGCCGGTTATCCTGCCATACGACGTATAGATAATCACTGCCATCGATGGCGATAGCGGGATTGCACTGATCAGCAGAATCTGCTGTTAGCTGAATACTGCTGCCAAAATTGGCTGCCCCCTCTGTGAGTCTACTGAAATAAATATCTCGGCTGCCTGTTGGTCCTGCATGCCAGACTACGTATGTATTGCCGGTACTGTCTCGAGTCGTTGCGGGCGATCCGCAAGCGAGATTGTCTAAGCCTGAACTGGCCTTCTTGTTCTTGCCGAACGAACGCATCTCAGTCCAAAAAGAGTAGCTATATTCGTTCATGACGTTTCCGCCAAGGTCCGTGGCATTCACGGCCACCGTTACTTGTTGCTCAAAGTCAAACATCTCGTTGGGCTGGTAGCTAAATGTGTAGCCAGCTTTCGTGCCTATTCGGCGGCAATCACCCGTGGGACTGCTGTAATGGGTCGTATTGCCGGTATACACGGTCCCATTATTGACCTTGATAATTACAGAATTGGCATCTACACCTTTGGCGGTGTCCACAACATGCAGCGTTATCAAGCTGTTCAACGGCACCTGTATCGAGTTTGCTGCTGGCGAGCAGTTCGTAACGCTGGGAGGCGACTTGTCCTCTGCGTGAACAGTTATAGCAATCGCTTCCGAATCTTGAGATCGGCCATCGCTGGCGATAAAGGTCACTGAGTAACCACCTACCTGGCTCGGGCTTGGCGTCCAGTTGAAGGTTTGGCTGGTAAATGTTGCCCCGCTGGCCAGGCCCTGCGCCGAGTATTGTATTTGATCGTTATCGGCATCTGTTGCCTGGACCGAGAAGGTCAGAAGCTCATTTGCATAGGCTGACTTATCCCCGATAGAGCCAAGCACAGGTGCTCTATTCACATTGCCTACGGCTATGGTGATCGTCTCTGAATCTTGTGCCAGGCCATCGCTGACGGTAAAGGTGAGCTGGTAGGTGCCAGCCTGATTATAAGCCGGCGTCCAAGTGAATGTTTGGCCGGCGAATGCAGCGCCGCTCGGCAGATTCTGCACCGAATACGTGACTGGATCTCCATCGGCATCGTTGGCGCTAACCGTAAAGTTCAATATTGCACCTTCACCAAGTGACTTATCCCCTATGGGCGCAAGCACTGGCGGTCTGTTACTAGCAGTACTTCTGACAGCGATTGTTATTGTCTCAGAATCGTATTCTGCCCCGTCACTTGCGGCAAACTTTACTTGGTAAGTGCCGACCTGCTGATCCGTGGGAGTCCAGCTAAAGGTTTGACCGACAAAAGTCGCGCCGCTCGGCAGATTCTGCGCGGAGTATGTTATAGGATCACCGTCAGGGTCAGTGGCGTTTATGGTAAAGGTGAGAAGGTTGTTGACAAATACAGACTTATCCCCAATGGTCTCCAACACCGGACCGCGGTATTCATAGCAGCCGGCGTCAGGCAAAGAGTCCCGTGGTTTACCGGCAATGTCA
This sequence comes from uncultured Pirellulales bacterium, assembly GCA_964567045.1. Classification (GTDB taxonomy): domain Bacteria; phylum Planctomycetota; class Phycisphaerae; order Sedimentisphaerales; family Anaerobacaceae; genus JAFNGF01. The sequence continues at coordinate 33,687 of CAZMLE010000011.1, forward strand.
GTTGCCGGGGCATAAGCTGGATTACCAAAGTCTCTGGCGATGGATCGCTCTGTCAGGCGAAAATCACCATTGGCCGCGTCTACGAACAGAGAGTCAACGTTGCAATTGATAACCTCTGTGTTATTAATAGTGAACGGATAGGATGGACCGGCAGTACCGTTAGGGTTGTTGCCAAATATATTATTGCCGTGATTGATTACGCGATTGTCGCCACCCGCCCGCATGCCGAAATATTGCCAGATATTGTTGTACATATTGGTAATCGTACTGCCACCTGACTCAAAGCTGAAATCTACAGTTACTGGCGAATATCCGACCGGGCCAACGAAAGTATTGTTATTCATGTTTACGGTTCCACCGAGCCCAGACATCAGTGTTGGCTTGGGAGCTATAACGAGATTGTTCTCTATGGTAATATCATCAGGGCCGATTGTCTTGAGTCCCTGAGCACCGCCTTGCCCCATGCCTCGATTGATTATGTTACCCCTAATAGTTACCCGTTGAGCAGATGAATGGACTTGTATTCCGTCGGTATGTTCGTAATCAACCTTTGTAATGTTACTGAGCGTAGCACCACTTGTCTGGCCAGAAATGGTCCCACCACCATTGGCAGCCGTCTTAAAATCCGTCTGTGATGTCTGGTATATGGAACGTATAGAACCGCTGATGCTGCGGTAGATTCCTTGCGCGTTTGTACCAGCTTGAACAACATTCTCGTCCACAGTGAAGGTTCCGGTTCTAGTACCGGTGATTTGTACGGTTGCCCGATATTTGCTTATATCGTAGATGTAGTTGCCTTGTATAAGTCCATCGGTTGCAGCGGAGACGCTCATACCATCCTCGCCTATGTAGTGAATTGTATTATTAAGAACTTGTATATGATTGCCCGTACCGCTAGCTCCAATGCCCCGATAAGCATTCTGAATATTACATCCTTGTACTGTTATGTAGTTTGCATCAGATATTTTAACACCGTACCCTGCAACATAAGGCGCATGATAGCCCTGGATGGTGAGGAACTGAAGGGTAATGTTACAATCTACTACTTGTACATATGATGTAGCGGTGATGCTAATTCCACCGGTCAGAGCAAAACCTTCAATTTTAATATATGACCGGCCATTACCTGCTCCACCCCATTTATCTGCATTCTCAACCTGCACGGTACTTAATGTTGGAGTATGCCCAACATCCGCCTTGTAAGTTATCCAGTTATTCCTGTAAAACAAGTACCCTTGCCCATCGTCTGTACTTTCTCTGAACGTTCCGTAATTGCCGTTCCTGAAATAAACGGTGTCGCCTTCCTGCACTTTCGGTCCTGCACCATTATACCAGGTATAGGCTCTATTCAGAGTCTTCCAAGGGTCGGCACTTGTGCCTAGATTACCATCGTTGCCACCAGCGTCATCGACATAATACGTCGCTGCGATTGCAGTACGACTGGAGAGAGTAATGAAGAACAGGCCAGCAATTAGCAAGGAGAGCACCGAAAATATATGTAGCGGCTGCCGATTAGTGCTGCGCAGCAGCCCATGTGCGCTGGCTGAGTCTACCATACTGTTGACCTCCTACCACAAGCTTGCTCGGTGTGGCCAGAGTACCAACTAAATTGTAATAATAAGCTACGCCACAGCCAAACGAAAACTTGGGCCTCCTACCCACCAGATCGCTAAATCCATTATAGGACTTTTTTTCAGATACGTAAACAAAAAGCTGAACAAAGTGGCGAATACCAAGATATCTGGGGTACTGGGCCTAACACCAAGAAGGTCTCACTATGACGAATGGGTGCCTCTCTCCGGAGACCAGCCAATTAAGCATCCGTGGTCATTGTCAGGCGCATAGGCTTCTTCGAAAGTTATCGGAAGTTATGCAGAAATCTCTAAGGTGAGGGCTTTTTGTTAAGATTTCCTTGACAAACGGACGATTGAGTGGGTATCTTGATGACTAAGTCAGGTGTTTCAGGGAGGAGGTGCCTGCAAGTATCAATTGTTTGAGGGTAAGAGGCGGTGGTCGGAGCGCGTAATGTCTGTGATCTGACTACCCCTAAAGGGGTATTGAATTCGGCTTATGTCTTTCACGGCTGTTTGAGCACCGATTTTATCAAGCCCCGACGTATGCAACTGGGCTGTTGCCGCAATTCCTAACGGACAGAAGGGAGACGCTCAAGTAGGGGATAACTGCGACCCTTGGTGAGCCTGACCGGGCAGGTAAAGACACAAGCGACTAAGACTGGCATAGAGAGGTGACCTGACTTCTCTTTTGCAAACGGTTGTTTCGGTTTTTGCCATGCACCCGACGGGGACGGAGTGTGTTTAAATGAGAGGCCATGAGTACCGCAAAGAAACTAAGGAAACCAGTTTCGCTTCGGGCAATTGTACACTATATACTCACACGCTTTGGTAGTCCACGGCTGCGAAGTTGGGCGTTTGACCAGAAATACTCTAAGTGTGCTTGGTACCGGTTTGATGACACCCGCAGCCCTGTAATCGTCAATTCTGTAGAAAGGTATGCCAGGAAAGGGCGGGTTTTAGACCTCGGGTGTGGTGCGGGCTATCTTGCTTCTCATCTGAACCCTGACTGCTTCGAATCTTATCTTGGCGTGGATATCTCTTCAGAGGCAATTAGTAAGGCACAAAAAAGGAAAACTGAGAAGATAAACTTCGAGGTCGGCGACATACAGGACTACAAATGTAAGGAAGAGTATGACCTTATCGTATTCGAAGAATCATTATATTATGTGCCTTTTTTTCGACGGCGACTTCTACGACGTTATGCTCGCTGCCTTCGGCCCGGCGGGCTATTTCTCGTTACCGTCCGAGATCCTGATCGGTTCAGAGGTATGATAAGGATGATCCGGAAGGACTTCCAGGTGGTTGAGGACAGATTCACCTCTCCGACAGGCAGACGTCTGATTTTGCTATTTCGCTGACAGAACTCTATTTCCGACCAGGAACGGAAAAGACAAAGGCGATTAGGACCGGCATACAGAAGTGACCTGACTTCTGTTTTGCAAATGGTTGTATCAATTTTGGCCATGCAGCCGAAGGGGACGGAGTACGCAGTGAACTATTGGCGATTGGGAGACCCAGCGGGCAATTAGCACTAACCATGCTACCTACTATATTGGCGACAAAAGAGCAGGGATTGACAGAAACACCTGGGGAGAACGATTTTTTTGACACGGCTCATCTGAAGCCGGATTTAAAGGGGCGCTTTGTACGCGGCAGCGCCATAACCATGCTTGGACAGGCAGCCAGCTTTATCGTCCATACCGGGTCAACTATTGTTCTGGCACGGCTGCTGACTCCGCAGGATTACGGTCTGATTGCGATGGTTACGGCTGTGACGGGGTTCATAATGATTTTCAAAGACCTCGGGCTTTCCACCGCCACAGTCCAAAAAGCCCAGACCAATCATCAACAGATAAGCACACTGTTCTGGATAAACGTTGCCATCAGCACCATCGCAATGTTAGTGACTGCCGCCTTATCGCCTGCTATTGCATGGTTCTATAACGAACCTCGGCTCATCTGGATTGGATTAGCGCTCTCAACGAGTTTTTTATTTGTTGGCCTGAGCGTTCAGCACCAGGCGCTGCTCAGAAGGCAGATGCGTTTTGGAGCGGTGGTAACCAGAGATATTGCCAGTATGCTCGTCGGAGTCGTGCTGGCTATCTTGCTGGCCTGGTTTGGGGCAGCTTATTGGGCGATAGTTGCTATGCAGGTCGGAACGGCAGTTTCCGGCACGATAATGCTATGGCTTGTCTGCAAATGGCGGCCCGGTTTGCCTGTCCGAGGGGCCGGTGTCCGCTCAATGCTGCACTTTGGTCTGGACATCACGGGCTTTCAGATAGTGAACTACTTCGCCCGTAACGCTGACAAGATCCTCCTTGGCCGCTTCCACGGCTCTTATGTAACAGGGTTGTACAGCAGGGCATATAGTCTATTCATGCTCCCCATCAGCCAGATACGTGCTCCTCTGATAGCTGTTGCTATACCGGCCCTCAGCCACATCCAGAATGAGCCAACTCGATACGCAAGGTACTATTACAAACTCTCCTCTTTTATCGCATTTGTAACTATGCCCCTTGCGGGCTTTCTATTTGTCTGCTCGGAAAGCCTTATCCGTCTGCTACTTGGTGAAAAGTGGATGGATGCAAATCTCATTTTCAAAATATTGGCTGTGGCCGCCTTTATACAAGCTGTCGAGACCACCCGGGGCCTTACCCTGATTTCGCTGGGGTTGAGTAAGAAATATCTAAAGGTTGGGATATTCACGAGCGCAGTTTTTGTCCTGGCCTTTGCCGTAGGCGTTCGCTGGGGGGCTCGTGGCGTCGCGCTATCTTATGTTATCAGCGAGTACTTGATTATGATTCCGTCATTGTGGTACTCTTTTAGAAAGACTCCCGTGTCAGTTCTGGGGTTTTTCAAGGTCATCTCGCAGCCGGCCGTTACCAGCCTTGTGGCTACTGCAATAATGTTCCTGGGCTACAAGTTCCTGCTGGCCAATCAGCCGGATATTATCGTCGTTGCCGTTTGCTTTAGCATTGGCCTTTTGGCATATCTTTTGACGCTGGTCTTGATGCCAGGCGGGGCACGAATCTTGAAAGATTGTGCCTCATATACAGTACTACTGTTTCAAACGAACCGGAATCCCTTGGAGGAGCAGCAAGCAAGCCGGGATGAAGGGCCTTTATCTTAGAGACTTCAAAAGCATAAGGCCTCGTAGAATGGGTGTTTGGAAGAGCATTTACCGGAATAGATTCTCACAAAATGCGAACATGGTGGAGTTCATAGACTCATTAGCCTTAACAGGCGAACAGAGAATTCTCGACATGGGCTGCGGATTCGGGAAGAATCTCAAGCTACTCAAAAGAAAGGGCCTGAAACCTCTTGGGGTGGATATTAGTAAATCGATAGTAGAGGCCAACCTGGCTAACGGCCTGAATTGTACGACACTTGAAGAGTGGCAGAGGACTTCAGAATCTTACGAACTGATAATAATGTCCCATATCATCGAGCATTTTCTACCAAATGACCTGATGAACTTCATGAACCATTGTCTCTCGAGACTAAGAGTGGGAGGGCATCTTATCATCGCCACTCCGCTTATGTCAAAGACTTTTTTCCACGATTTTGACCACATCAGACCGTATCCACCGCAAGCAATCGGTCAGATGTTCGCTGTGGATAAACCACAAGCGCAATTTCACTCCAACTACAAACTTGAACTGATAGATGCTAGAACGCGCAAACGTGAGATAAGACTTTCACCGATGACCGCGCTTTACCTCAGACGGAATTGGCCGAGGGTGGAGGAATTCATCGTCGGAGTATTCAATTGGATGTACAGGTTGAGTAGAGGGTTTGTAGGGCAAACCGATGGGTGGATCGGCCTCTATAGAAACTTAGGCACAAGGACTATCACGAGCGAGATCAGCAATATGACTGGTTAGACCTTTATCCAAGGAGGTTAGGAGCGTGGACATTCATCTGGTTTTCGTCACTTACAATCGTTTGCATTATAGTAAATTGGCGTTGTCGTCGGTATTGGGCGACCCGACGGAAGAATTCTCACTGACAATATGGGATAATGCCTCAACAGACGGCACGGTTGAATATCTTAAAAACAAAGTTACCGACCATAGAATTGTTGATATTGTTTTTTCCAAAGATAACATTGGCCAGACAGCGGCTGTGAACGAAATTTGGAGCAAATCAAAGGCGGATTTGTTTGGAAAACTCGATAATGATTGTCTGATGACACCCGGATGGACTAAGACATTAGTAAGAGCCTACGAGGATATTGATGGGCTTGGCCTGATCGGGTGCTGGCGCTTTCCTTTAGAAGATTTTGATGAAAACTCTGTCCGAAAGGCCGGCAAAATTCAGACATTCGGCAAACACCAGATTTTAAGGCATCCCTGGACCTGTGGCAGCGGGATGTTAATCAGACGCGAGACCTTCAACGAGTTTGGGCCAATCAGAGCCGGTACTACAACAAAATATCAACTTCAGATTGCTTTATCTGGATACATCAATGGGTATTACTATCCCCTTATTCTCCAAGAACACATGGACGACCTTAAATCAAAACACTGTTTATTGAAAGACGATGAGAGCATTCGCAAATATCGTGAAGTAACAGTGGTGCTGCGCGAGCACAATGTAAGGACAATGAAAGATCGATGGGCCAGACGCCGCCTTGTTCTGAGGAATCTAAACTGCGGCCCGTGGGACGTGAAATACTACGTAGGCTGGCGCGGCAAGATCAGGAACCTTAGAGAACGCATCCATAACATCATAAGGATGTGAATCTGCGTTTAGTTGCTGTCTACCTGTGACCTTTATGGAAGAGAAACACGATAAAGATGGTATCAGGATTTGTATGCTCGGTCCTTCGTTTGAGACAGGCAATATGGGGGTAAGTGCCCTAATGGAAGGAAGCATAAAGTGTATCCTCAATCGTTGGCCAGATGCGGAGATTACTCTCTTGGGTGCCGGATACGAGCCTCAGCAATACAATTTATTGGTTTCAGACAGACAAATACGTATTCAGACAATCCCGATAAGGTTTTCAAAAGACGTTTTCCTGCCATACCATTTCCTGGGATTTCTGAGATATGGAATACTTGCGAAGGTACTGCCGGGGTCAAGAGTCAGAGAGGCGCTGCTTGATCGGAATCCATATTTTCGAGCCTTGTACGACGCTGACTTGGTGGTGGATATCACAGGCGGGGATAGCTTCAGCGACATATATGGCATGAAGAGGTTTATTACTGGCTTTTTGCGCAAGTGGCTGGCGAAAATCTTCCGAAAAAGGCTGGTGTTTTTGCCACAGACCTACGGGCCATTTAAGAGATGGTTAACAAAGAGAATGGCTCGAGGCATCTTGGATTATGCAGATGTAATCTATTCGAGGGACTGTAATGGGATTGATTATGTAAAGAGGCTTCTCAAAAACAAAAATACGGATCAAAAAATAAAGTTTGTGCCTGATGTCGGATTTATTCTGGATCCTCGCAGGCCAAGAAACGGAGCGATAAGCTCATTGGAAGAGATTAAAGCCGCGAATATGGTACTGGTCGGCTTGAATATTAGCGGCTTAGTAGCCCGTCACAGTAACGCTACAGAGAACATGTTCAATCTGCACGTAGACTACCTTGCTCTGATCAACTCAGTCATTGAACTGTTGATGAGATACAGGCGTACGGTGGTTTTGTTAGTGCCTCACGTGGTTGCTTCACCCGAATCCGAGGATTCTCGCGATGATGCCACCCACAAAAGAGGGTATGAGCAATCCGATGCGACTGCTTGCAGAAATGTGTATAACCAGACTGTCGATAAGTACAATGGGCGGATATTCTTGGTGGATGGTCATTACGACCACAAGGAGACCAAGTATATCATAGGATTATGTGATTTCTTCATCGGTTCGCGTATGCACGCCTGCATAGCGGCGCTTTCGCAGTGTATCCCCGCCCTTGGGCTGGCTTATAGCAAGAAATTCACTGGGGTATTTGAGTCGGTGGGACTGCAGGAAATGGTTGTTGATCTGCGCGCTCACAACCAAGATCAAATTCTTAGGACTCTGCAAGATGCTTTTGAGAAGCGAGCAACTATAGCAGATCACTTGCGCAAGGCTATCCCTAATGTGCGGGCAGAGACCCTAAATATGTTTAAGGACTTTGGATGACCTGAACATAACGCAATCATGAGTATGGTGAGTCGCAAAAGCAGGGGTGGCACAAACCGAGACGCAATACAAGCTGTGGTAGATCACAAGATTTGTTGCGGCTGTGGAGCTTGCACTGTGGTATGCCCGACATCCTGCATCGACTTTGTCTACGGAGAGCGGTTCAATTTTCCCAGAGTCGACGCGGAAACGTGCACACACTGCGGTAAATGTCTTGAAGTGTGCCCCAGCGCATTTCTTCTGAGAGGAACGGATCCTGGATTCTCCCACAATCTTGCAGAGGCCTCATACGACTGCTATCTTATCCATTCGAAGGACGATGGGATACGTCTGGATTCTTCCTCGGGCGGATTCATAACCGGCATGATTATGCATCTGATGGACAAAGGGCTTGCCGACGGCGGCATTGTTGCCAGATGCCAGGGGCACCAGCCTCTGGTGGCCGAATCATTTATCGCAACTGATCGAGAGTCTCTTCTCAGTGCGAGGGCATCTAAGTACGCTCCCGTTTCAAATTGCACTGTCCTGGCCGACGTGCTGAAACGCCCGGGGCGTTACGTATTTGTTGGTACGCCGTGTATGGTAGAGGCCCTTACAAAACTTCAGGAACGATTGCCAAAGCTTCGGGAAAGAATCATTCTTAAGATCGGCCTGGTGTGCGCCGGTATGGCATCTCGTTTGAGCACAAAAGCCTACATCGAAGAAGAGGGCGGTGTAAATATAGCGGACGTCCGCCGTATCTGCTACCGTGGAAACGGCTGGCCTGGCCGCTTCAGGGTCTTTGGGGAAAATGACAGGCTCTTGATGAATCGCCCGCTTCTCGGCGGGTCGCTTATCCATGTTGTGCCTCGTGATCATTACCTGCGATGCTGGAACTGCCTGGACCATTGGGGCCGGTTTGCTGACATTGTGGTCTCAGATCCCTGGACGGACGAAATGGTCCAAACAGAGCGCAAGGGCAGGTCGGCAGTTATGGTCCGAACCAAAACGGGCAAAGAATCTGTTGCCTCGGCAATTGACAGTGGTGACATGATAGCTGACGCCATCACTGTGGCAGATATGGTTGGCTATAATAAGCATCTTGTAATCGATTCCAAACACGCCCGGCACGGCTGGATGGCGGGATACCAATTGCTATTTCTTGGTCGGGTCAAATACTTGGGCAGGGTTCTGCGGGGTCTTCTGCAGAGAGAACAGATCGGTTTGAGGACGACCCTAAAAGCCCGCTTCAGTAAGAAATACTACTATTAGCTCACCAGCCGCGATCACAGTGAATAACAAGGCCTACTATTTTATGACTGTAACCTCTTGCCCAGGAAATGTATGCAGGGCATTACGTTAGTAATCGGCATTTTGGGCTCAGTATTGGTTATATTGCTGCGCCCCCCTTATGCGTTGGGGGTGTACATTGGCGTGCTGCTATGGTATCCCGACTATTTAAGAGTGAGCATCGGCACAATAGACATATCAGCCGGAAGAATCGTGGTTACTGTATTGCTGGTGAAGTGCCTATGTAGTAAGCAACTTCAGAGCAAATTTGTCTGGTCTCGGTTGGATACGTTGGTTGCTTTAAGCATGGTCGTGTACGTTGGGGTCTACTGTCTTACCTACCAGTCACTGACGATGGCTTTGGAAAATCGTAGTGGTTTTCTGATGGATACCTGGTTCGCCTATATGAGTGCACGACTGATAATGACGGACAAGGCAAAGCTAATAGGCTTCGTGAAGGCTGTTAGCTTTGTTGTAGCAGCTTTGGCCATCTTAGGCGTGATGGAGTCCAACATGCACTGGCGTCCTTTCGCTCCCTTGAGACGCTTCCGCCCTTGGCGCACTCTGGGAGAGATGACAGAAGAAAGGGCCGCAGAAATGGCCACAGGAAAAGCACGCTGGGGATTAACCCGCGCCATGGGTCCTTTTAGCCATCCCATTATGTTCGGAAGCAGTTTTGTCATGTTCTTGCCGCTGATCTGGGCCTTGCGACACCAGTGTAACCATTGGGGTAAGCTGTCTTACCCGCTGGTCGCAATGGCGGGCTATGGAGTTTTTAGCACTATGTCCAGCGCGTCGTGGGCCGCCGGGATCGCGGTGGTTTTCTGCCTGGCAATGGAAAGATTCAAGCGTTGGGTCAAGCTGCTGCTTATAGCTTTCGTCATTTTGTGCATTGTCACTGAGATAGTCAGTAAGAGGCCGTTCTACTACGCAATGTATTCACGCGCGAATCTTGGCGGAGGCGACTATTATCAGCGGGTCAAACTGATTGACGCTGCTATTGAACACGTTGATGAATGGTGGTTGGCTGGCTACGGCGACACGTATCACGATTGGGGACCGGGGCTCTATGACACCAACAATGAGTTTATTAAGGCAGGTATCCAATATGGTCTTCTTGGCATAATAGCACTTTGCGCGGTCCTTATAGAGGTGTTCCGCGGCCTTTCCTCGGCATCAAGAAAGACAGCAGATACAGAACTAAAGTCCGTCTACTGGTCGTTGGGAAGTACGGTCCTCTCCGTAATCGTAATCTGGCAAGGGGTAAGCTTCTTCGGTACGCCGCTATCCCTCTTTTACTCTATTCTGGGAATGACCGCCTCATCGTTAGGCTTCACAGAATGTGTAACTGCCAACAGTGGCATACTTTTAAGAAGTGATAATGCCGGTCTTATTTGCGAACCCAAGTAAACCCGGCCTTGTATGCCACGATGCCGTCTGATAAATCCCGCACGGGTTGTGTCGCGTGCGCGGTTCTGGGTGTGATAGAGCGTGAACTCGCTGGTTACTGCGCAAGGGTCTCAATTGCTATGCCGAATCGGATCAGAAGGGATGGATGATCCGGGAGTCCTGTCTGCGGAGAACCGTGATAGAGGATTTTTGAGGGATTAGAGGATGTCCGATAGTCTGAGGATTGTTTTCACCGGCGGTGGTGGACTTTTAGGCTCGGAATTTAGGAAAATACGACCCGATATAGACTATCCTTCGTCAAAGGAGTTCAATATTACAGATTTCGAGCAGATGAGAAAATACGTAGAAGCAGATGGTTGTGATTTGATTGTCCACGCGGCTGCGTTTATATCACCGCCATTGATCGAGAAGGACCCATTGAAAGCGATTGAGGTGAATATCATCGGCACCTCGAATGTTGTAAAACTATGTATGGAGATCGATGCTCGGTTAATTTACATCTCTACGGATTACGTTTTCAAAGGCGATAAAGGCAATTATAAGGAAGACGACCCTGTCTATCCCGTCAATAAGTACGCGTGGTCAAAGTTAGGCGGTGAATGTGCGGTCCGAATGTACGATAAATCGTTGATAATAAGAACAACATTTGGGCCCAACGTTTTCCCTTACCAAAAGGCCTTTACGGATCAGTGGACCAGCAGGGAAAGCGTTTCGGTCATTGCGAAGAAAATCGGTAAATTGCTCCATAAAAATATAACGGGAGTTATACACATCGGAGGAAAACGCAAAACCGCATTTGAATATGCGAAAAGTCTGGATGCGACAAGGGATATAGGAAAGCTGTCCATAAATGATGTTCCTTTTGACGCTCCGGTGGATACTTCGCTTAATTGTGATAGGTACGATGAGTTGGTAAGAGAATAGCGCACCAAATCGGAGGTTACGCAAGTGAGAATTCTGGCAGCAGGCGGAGCAGGTTATATCGGCTGCAAATTGATACCGGTCTTGCTGGAGCACGGATACGAGGTTGACGTTGTTGATCTGTTGTGGTTTGGCAACCACCTGCCGGCCAATGTCAGCGTCTTTAAGAAGGACCTTTTCAAATGCCAGCCGGACGATTTGAAAGATTATGACCAGCTAATTTTCCTGGCGGGACTTTCAAACGATCCTATGGCGGAGTTTGACCCGTCGATGAACTTTATTTTCAATGGGGCGCTGCCCTCGTATGTGGCGTTCATTGCCAAGAAGGCCGGCGTGAAGCGATTCATCTATGCCTCGTCGTGTTCAGTGTATGGCTATACGGTCAACGAGCTGTATGACGAAGACAGCCCGGTGACGTGTGGTTATCCGTATGGGATATCGAAGCTGCAGGGCGAAAGAGGAGTGCTCCAGCTTCAGGACAAGGACTTTTCGGTTATCGCGATGAGGCAGGGTACCGTTTGTGGGTACAGCCCTCGAATGAGGATGGATCTCATTGTGAATACAATGTTTAAGTTTGCGGTGACTGAGAGAGAAATCACGGTCAATAATCCATCCATCTGGCGGCCTATCCTGGATATCAGGGATGCTACCACCGCCTATCTAAGGGCCATCCAGGCGGATTACTCCTTAAGTGGGGTCTATAACGTTGCTTCTGGAAACTACACGGTGGGCCAGGTTGGTGACATGGTGAAGTATGAAATTGAGAAGCTGATTAAGAAAAAAGTAAACATAGTTATCAAGAACATCGAAGATTACCGAAACTACAAGGTTAAAATCGATAGGGCGAAAACGTACCTGGGTTATCAACCGCAGCATACAATAGAGGATATCATACTGGACCTGTACGAGAATAGGGCCTATTTCGAAGACTATGATAACGAGCAGTTCTATAACATCAGAGTCTTCGAGAAGCTAAAGCCACATTAGACATTCCGTTGTCTTCAAGGACAGACCGGCGTCCTCAGACATGTCTGTGAAACCTGTTGGAGAACAGGGAATAGCAAATTAGTGGCAGGATCGGAATATGGTGGATGTGTCAATAATTGTCGTTGCCTGGAACGTGCGTCATTTGTTGTACAACTGCCTGAAGTCAGTATACGACCAAACCGAGGGCATCGATTTTGAGGTCATATATGTGGACAATGCCTCGGAAGACGGCAGCGTTGATATGGTCAAAAGGGAGTTCCCGGAAGTCAGAATAATAGAGAATGAGAGAAACGAGGGCTTCATAAGAGCCAACAATCAGGCGATTGGAATAGCCGAAGGACGGTATGTTCTGCTTTTGAACTCTGATACGGTGGTTCTCGATAACGCGATTGCAGAAACGGTCAAGTTTGCCGATGAGCATACGGACGCTGCTGTAGTTGGCTGCAGGGTCTTGAACCCAGACGGAACGTTGCAGCGAAACTGCTTCATGTCGCACTCGGTCCTGAATTTGTTCCTATCTGCAACTTATCTTTATAAGGTCTTTCCGAAGAACGAATTCTTTGGCAGAGAAGACATGACCTGGTGGAACTTTGATGAGATCCGAGAAGTCGAGGTCGTTAACGGCTGCTTCGCACTGGTGCGGAAAGAAGCCATCGAGCAGGTAGGGCTTATGGATGAGACTTATTTTGTCTACGGTGATGACCAGGATTGGTGTTATCGTTTTAGAGAAGCTCGGTGGAAAGTGATGTTCACTCCTAAACCGCAAATAATTCATTATAGAGGCCAGACCACAAAAAAGCAGAGGTCAGGAGACTTTAAGCTGCAACTGTACGGAAGCATGCTAATTTTCATGAAACTACACAGGAACAGGCTCGCATTCCCATTTGCTCGCCTCTTGCTGGCGCTATTTTTCTTCCTGAGAGTTCCTTACTGGCTTGTTGTGGGAGTCATCAATAAGAATGTGAGAGACCAGTCGTTGAAAACGGCTGCCACTTATGTAATGGGTGGTGTTCACTGTCTTGGAGATTGGAGAGAATTGCTAATGAACAAGCAGGCAGTCGCCGGAAGGCTCTGAGCTGTAAGAGTTGTCTAACGCAATGCTATGACTGGAACGTGACCGGTCTGATCCGTATTCTGGTCGTAGAAGTTTTGTCGAGAGCGACGCAAGCTTACTTTCATTTCTGAGCAACTTGCCGAACATGGAGTGCGATGACGTACGTCAGTGTCCCCAAAGACTCGAAACTGAAGCTCGTTCGTAACCATTTTTCCATGACCAACAAATGTCAAGTCAAGCATGATGGGCTGCCAATCGTTTGTTTTGCTGGCTGCGACTGGTGGTATCACAATAGAGGGTTGTTCTGTACTCAAGTGATGACAAGGCTCGCAAAGGACTTCAGAGTTTTGTTCATTAACTCATTAGGAATGCGTGTCCCGTCTCTGAGGAAAGATCGAAGTGCTGCAGAAAAGATAGCTCGCAAGCTTAAGAGCATAAGCCACCTCGTGAGGAAGGTCAGCAATGGAATGTACGTCTTCAGCCCCATATCGCTGCCATTCTTTGGCAGTCGTGCCGGAAGGAGACTGAACAGGTCTACTATTTTCGTCCAAGTCAAACTCATGATGGCCGCGCTGGGATTTACTAAGCCAATTTTCTACATTGCGTGCCCACCCGCCTATGAAGCTGTCAAAAAAATTGAGCGCAGATATTTGATATATGGTCGTACAGACTTGTTTGAAGAGATGCCAGGTGTGAACAAGTCTTACATCGCTTCACTTGATGAAGAGTTGACCAAGTCGGCAGACTTGGTTCTATACGTGAACAGCGGGCTGTGGAGACGTGGAATTGACAAAAACAAGAACTCATTACTTATCGGGCACGGGGTGGATTTTGACCTTTTTGCTGGTGCCGCGAAGTCGGAGCATATACCTGAAGACATAGCGGCAATACCGAGGCCAATAATTGGGTTTTTCGGCGATATATCTGAGAAAACCATGGATATGGCTTTGGTGGAATTTGTTGCAGAAAAGCTACCGGATATGTCATTAGTGTTCGCTGGTTCCATTTCGGCTGATGTACACCGGTTAAGGAGACTTCATAACGTATATCTTCTCGGTCAAAAGCCGTACAACCAGATTCCATTTTACGGAAAGGAGTTTGATGTGGCCATCATGCCATGGAACAAAAGCAAATGGATAAAGTTCTGCAATCCCGTCAAGGTCAAGGAGTACCTCGCGTTGGGCAAGCCTGTTGTCTCAACTTATTATCCTGAAATCGAGCCTTACGTTGACGTGGTTTATGTCGCGGAGGACTATAATGCGTTCATAACCTGCATCCATAAAGCGCTCCAGGAGCGTGACGCTCAGAAGGCAGAGAAACGCCGTGAGAGAGTTCAGAATGAGACCTGGGACAAGAAGGTCGAGCAGATTAAGGCGTTTATCCTAAGAGACTTAAGCTGAAGTACTCATCAGTCTGTCATTCTACCCCGCTCACAATGTGGTGCTGTTTCAACCACGAGAGTCAGAGTCATGGAGATTTGGTGGTATTACTATAGACTACGAGTGATGTGTTTGGGAGAAATCTTTTGGCGCGTTAGACGCGTCCTGTGGCAGGTCTATGCAAGATTGTTCCCCAAATTGTGGGAACTACGGTTTGGCAGAAGCAGCCTGAACTCGACAGAGATGGTTGAAACGCTAGACAAGGTGAGTTTCTATGGATTACCGGATATTGAACCTGGTGATGTTCCGCGCAAGTGGGTTGATAGCACAATTGTGGCAGCTGAAAGGCTGTTGCAGCATCGCTATAGCTATCTCGCGCTTGGAGAGATTGATCTGGGTAAAGAAATAAACTGGAATCGTGAATACAAAAGGGGTATCGATCTGCCGTTGCGGTTCGGGCCTTGGATGAACTACCGAGATAGCGAGTCTTACGGCGATTTCAAGTACTTCTGGGAATTGCCCAGACTTCAGCATCTGATCACCCTTGCAAAAGCCTACTACCTTACCCAGCAGCAGGGCTATGCAGATGAGGTCATCGAGCAAATCGGCAGCTTCGTTGAGCAGTCGCCGTACCTCTTAGGCGTGAACTGGATAATGCCGATGGAAGCCGCCATAAGGCTTATTTCCGTTTGCTGGATAACAGCCTTTCTGGCCGAATATCTAAGAAAAAACACTCAAGCATGTGCTTTGATAGGGCAGCTTGTGCAAAGCCATGTGGATTACGTAGCTACGAACTACGCAGCGTACTCATCGGCAAACAATCATCTCATCGGAGAGGCTGCCGGCGTTTTCACAGCGAGTTTGTGCTTCGGTGGGCTTAAGAGGATGAGTAGTTATCGCCAAAAAGCATACCGTATTCTGTGCCAAGAAATTGTCCGTCAGCACTATGAAGACGGCGTTAATAAAGAACAGGCGGTGCATTATCAGGTTTTTGCTTTTCAGTTCTTCCTTTTAGCTGGACTACTGGCCAGGGCTGACAGCGTCAACTTTCCAGACCAATACTGGCAGACCCTAGAGAAGAGCGCGACTTTTATCGCCGCCATAGCCGATGATGATTGCTCGATACCTAACATTGGTGATAGTGACGATGGTAAAGCAGTGCAACTTTCAGAAACGCGTGGCAGTAATGTTCGGTCAATCTTAGCGACGTCGGCTGTACTATTCAAAAGAAGCGATTTCAAACGGAAAGCCGAGGCTTTCGACGAGACTTCGTTCTGGCTGCTGGGCAACGAAGGCAAGCGCGAGTTTGATGCGTTAGAGGCCCAGCCCAGCTTTACTGCAAACAAATTTGAATATGGTGGCTATTATGTTTTAACCAGCGCCAATAAAAGTAAAGCCAGAGTAATATTCGACTGTGGACAATTAGGTTTTGAGCTGCTTGCTGCACATGGGCACGCTGATTCACTTAGCTTTACACTGAGTGCTTATGACCGGCCATACTTCATAGACCCGGGGACATGTACATATGTGGCTGATGATCCTTACCGGAATTACTTTCGGTCCACGCAAGCACACAACACAATTGTTGTTGATGAGAAAAACCAGTCAGAGATGGCGGGTCCGTTTCTGTGGAGACAAAAAGCCAATTCGTTCGCTGAGCGATGGACCAGCAACCAGGGCCACGACCAAGTAACCGGCTGGCACAATGGCTACCACAGGTTGCCAGACCCTGTTACTCATCGGCGCACCATAAAGCTTGATAAAGAACAAGACGTCATAACTATCGACGACCATCTGGAAATGAAAGACAGGCACAAAATCGAACAGTACTTTCATTTACACCCGGAATGTCGCATTGAAAAGATCACTGACAATATCTTGCAGATAGAAAACGAGGGCAAAAGAATTGAACTGGCAATAGATAATAAGTTCAATTGTGATGTTTATGCTGGCAATGAGCGTCCCATCTGTGGGTGGTTCAGTAGCGGTTACGACCGAAAGTGTCCGACGCATACTATTGTATGTCATGGGGTCTTCTCTGGCAGCCAGCATTTTGGCACCCAAGTCAGATTGGCACTGTAGAAAACCTTCGAGGTAGACATGGTTGATTCCACGGACACCGTCACGGAACGCAAGAGCTTGCACCAGATGGTCGAGTCGTTGACCGAGATAGCAAAGGCTGGCTTGGGCCGGCATTACACGGATGCCGACAATGTGTTGCCTTATTCTGCAACTATTGGTCCCGACGGTGAGTGGAAATTATCTGGGGTCAGCGTAAGATATGCAGCGATTAGCCAAATTGGCATTGCACGCTGGCTAGACTATCATTCGGCGGATAGAGCATACTTGCCTAATCTTTGGCAGACGATAGCTGACAATCGTGACAGGATTAGACGCACCGGTGATTTGGCCCTTGCGGTTTGGGCCGGAGTAGCAAGCAAAGCAAGCAACTGCAAGCTGTTCGCGGACGCGTTGTCTGCCAGTTGGCAAAGCCAGGCGAACACGTGTAACGCGGTTGAACTCGCCTGGGTCCTTCAGGCATGTACGCTAGCCGTGCGCGGGGACAACCATTTTCAGCTTTACCTACAGCCGTTGATGGAAGAAGCGAAAGACCGGCTGCTTAATCTTTTTAGGCCGCAACAGAGCCTCTTCCGAAGACACAACAGAGCCGGCTTCAAAGAAGCGGTTAGCAGACGAATTGCATGTTTCGCCGACCAGGTCTATCCAGTTCTTGCACTGTGTACTTACGGGCAGTTCTTCGAAGACAATCAGTGCATTGAAATCGCCCAGAAGACCGTTGAGCGAATATGCCAGCTTCAGGGACCACTTGGTCAGTGGTTGTGGCACTACGACACACTGAAAGGAGAGGTCTGCGAAGAATATCCTGTGTTCTCGGTTCACCAAGACGCAATGGCACCGATGGCAATTATGGCAAGTGACAGATTAACCGGACAAAACCATTCCCGAGAAATCGAACGCGGCTTGCGTTGGCTTTTGGGGCAAAATGAACTGAATGAGTGTCTTGTTCTGTATGACGCCGGGATTATCTGGAGAGACATTGAAAAACGCGAACTCGCAAAGATTTCACGCTCTGTCCGGGCGTTGCTGTGTGTGGCCAATTTAAAGTTGCTGCATACTCTTGCTGGGAGGACCTTTCTTGGTTTCTGCATCAACCATGAATGCCGTCCTTATCACCTGGGGTGGATTCTGTATGCTTGGGCAGACTACGATAGCAGGCCAAATCTGCTTCGCCCAGAGGAGTGCGAGTGAGCCGTTCAATTAACCATCACGCTGTGGACTTGCTGGGGATAAGAGTTGCTGTGCTGACCATGGATGACGTGCTGCGCATTTGCGAAGAGCATATCGCTGCAAAAAGCTCGCTGTTATTGTCAGTCGTAAATGTCGCGAAGCTTGTCAACAGCCGCAAAGATGGTGAACTACGCAAGAGTGTAGTGGAAGCAGACATTGTTTTAGCCGATGGTTTGCCGATTGTCTGGCTTTCGAGACTAATTGGTGACCCTTTGCCGGAGCGACTGGCTGGGATAGACATAATGTACGGATTGCTGGAGCGTGCATCTCAAAATAACTATGGCGTATACTTCTTGGGAGCGCAGAAGCCAATTGTTCAAAAGGTTGTACAAATCGTTGAACGACTGTACCCAGGCTTGCGTGTCGCTGGCTACCGAGATGGGTATTTCCCTGACTCAGAAAGCAAAGAGGTTGCGGAGAAGGTAAGAAATAGCTCCGCAGACATCCTTTTGGTCGCTATCAGTTCGCCCAAGAAGGAGAACTTTCTGAGAGATTGGCGCAAGTTTATGAACGTCGCTGTTTGCCACGGAGTGGGCGGAAGTTTTGACATCCTTGCAGGTGCGACTAAACGTGCGCCGTTTTGGGTGCAAAGATATGGCTTGGAATGGCTTTACAGACTTGTCCAGGAACCACGAAGAATGTGGAAGAGATATCTTGTTACAAACACGATCTTTGTGAAACTGAGTTTGCAAGCCATTTTGCGAAGCAGGCTCAGGCCGT
Organism: uncultured Pirellulales bacterium; assembly: GCA_964567045.1. GTDB lineage: Bacteria > Planctomycetota > Phycisphaerae > Sedimentisphaerales > Anaerobacaceae > JAFNGF01. Next base: position 52,434 of record CAZMLE010000011.1, read on the forward strand.
TTCACGCAACAGCGGATACGACAGTATGTAATTGCAAGGACACGAACCATCCAAAACCTTCAGAATAGTTGAGTCGGACAAACCCGTGCATAGAAGAGAATATATCACGGCTGTACTGCTTGTGGGTCACTGCGACTTCGGACGCCATAATGTGGCTACACGGCTGCCACCAGCCTTGTGGCCGGTGGGTCAGAAGACTGTCTTGGAACGCTTGTTGGTCCACCTGGCTGAACAGGGAGTAAGGCAGGTGGCAGTCTGTTCCGGCGGCCTTGGAACACTACTGGCAGAGCCGCTCCGAATACCTAGTGGTTTGCAAGTGAGTTTTCTAGATAAGCCGTTGCCGGTTGGAGCAGCAGGATGTGTCCGCGATTCTGTCTGTCATCAAGGGGACTCGTTGGTGCTAATAATGTCTGCCAGCATAACATCACCGCCGCCAGTCGATGTGCTCGTGCGAGCCCACCGAGATGGGCAGTCTGATCTGACGATAATGTTTAATCCAGGTTTCAGCGACGCCCGAGACATAGGCGTGCCCGCTGATATCTACATTTGTGACAGTCAAACATTGGAACTTGTCCCCAAAGCCGGATACTTTGACATCAAGGAGGGGGTCATACCAGAGATGATACGGGCGGGCAAAGCCGTTCGTGCTGTAAAACTGCCAAAGCCGGTGGGGAACTTTCGAGATTGGAGGGAATACCTGTTTGCCGTCGGCAATTACCTTGAAGGCAACCCGCAGATGGGCGGGGACCTAAAGCTTTGCAGATGGGCCAACTCAGCAACTGTGTGGGCAGCCGACACCGTATATCTTGATCCAAGCGTCCAAATTCACGGTCCCGTTGTGATAATGGAAGGAGCACACATATCAAAGAATGCAACTCTCATCGGGCCCCTTGTGATTGGACGGCATGTCAACATTGGCGAAGGTAGCCTCTTAGCGAACAGCGTGCTCTGGGATTATGCCAAGATAGGCCCAAATTGTGAAATCCAGCAATGCCTGATTGACAACCATGCAGTTGTGCCACCTAATACAGTTGTGGAAGATAAACCCATAACGTGCGAAGCGCAAGGCAGATTGAAGAGCTTGCTCAACACCGCAAGGATAGTAAAAAGCCACGCAAGGAAACTGCGAGCAGCATTGCAGCCTCAGCTTGTCAGAATGAGCGCAAGACTACCAAGGGGGCTGCAACACCGTGATGCGAAGCTCTTGCTCTGGCTGGCTGCCGCCCTTTTTGTCATGGCGTTTCTCTGGTCTTATTGGTCTGGCATTGTTGAGCTCTGGAGTATTTGGCAGAGAAGCGATGAGTATTCAAGCGGACTCTTAGTGCCTTTCCTGGTCGTTTACATCTTGTGGTCGCGACGCAACGACCTTGTTGGATGCAAGATAAGGCCCTGCGTCTGGGGCATTGTCGCGTTTGCAGGCGCCCAGGCAACCAGGCTCTTCGGGCTGGTCTATACCTATAGCTCGGCAGAATGGTTGTCTGTCGTGCTTAGTATCGCAGCAGTCCTGCTACTTCTCTTTGGCTGGCGATTCTTCAGGAAGGTATCTGCGGTAATGCTGTTTCTCTGTTTGATGCTACCTTGGCCGAGTCGGATACAGACTGCTGTGACTCTGCCTCTGCAGCGGTGGGCGACATCATCCGCGGTATTCTGTCTGGAGACAATGGGTTACAATGCCGTGCAAGAAGGCAATGTCATTCACGTTGGCAATGCAAGCGTGGCGGTGGCTGAGGCTTGCAATGGCCTAAGGATGGTCACCGCTTTTTTTGTTATCAGCGGCTTAGTGGTTCTATTAGTCAAGCGCACATGGTGGGAGAAGTTGATTGTTTTTGCTTCGAGCTTGCCGATAGCTTTGTTGTGTAATACAACGCGGCTGGCAATCACGGCAATTGCCTTTACGGTCGTAAGTGGAGAATACTGGGAGAAAGTATTTCACGATTTTGGCGGATATGCTATGATGCCGCTGGCTCTTGCTGTGGTGGTCGCGGAACTCTGGATATTGGCGAAGCTAACCACACCACCAACCGAACAAGAGACGATAGTAATTACCAGGCAAACGCAGTAATCGACACTCAAAAAGAACGGGGAATTAGAAAATGGATAACCTCGAAAAATATACTGCTCAGGTGATTGAACCAAGAGCCGCTTCGTTCGAAGCGCCAGTAGAACCCGGTACCCAGAGCACTTCCGACTTGCTCAAGGGTGTGCTCCGCCGTTGGTATATTGCTTTTGCGGTCTTCTTGCTGATGTGTGCGTTCGGTTTACCTGTGATTTGGCTTCTTATCGAGCCCTTATACAGTATGACAGGCGCAATAAGAGTCGCTCCCATCATACCTAACATCCTGGGCGGCGAGGCAGACCGAGGCGCAATATCAAATTATGAGAGTTTTGTATATACACAGGCACGACTTATCACCAGCAACCAGGTAGTTCAATGGGTAGCCGATGCCCTGGCGGACAAGAATTTGTCCTTCTTCCAGAAAGAACCGGCCGGCTTTGTCGCGAAGCTCAAACGCCAACTTAAGGCTGCCGAAGCAAATCGCGAACCGGCCAACGTATTGAAAGACGCAATACAAGATGGAATTATTACCGCCGCACACGCCCGCAGGACGGAGCTGATAGAAGTGACCATGAGGAGCACAAAGCCAGATGAAGCAAAGCAGATCGTGAATGCTTTCATTACCGCCTATATGGCTCTTGAAGGTAGTAGATCTGGTGAACATGAGAACCGAACACTTGCCGCATTAGATGATGAGCGAAAAACGCTTGTCAAAAAACTGGACGATTACCGTACAAAGCTCCGAGATTCGGCAGAGCAGTACGGTACCACAGCCTTACGTGGCCGCCAGGATATGGCGCTGCAGCGGGTTAATGTTCTGCTGGCGGAGTTGACACGAATAGAGGCAAGCAGAATCAATCTTGAATCTCAGGTACAATTCCTTAAGCAAACTCCGTCGCAAACTATAACGCCAGACGTTGTCTTAGAAAGGCGCACGCAATACGTTAACTCCAACCCGATGATCCAGGAACTGACCCGAAGTATTGTTCAGTTGGAACAGCAGCTCCTCGCAGCCAAGCAGACATTGGGACCCGGAAATCCCACCCTCAAGCAACAAGAGGAGCTTTTAGAGGCATCTCGATCGCGTCTTGCGGGAAAACAGCAGGAATTAGAAAAAGATTTTGAGGCTGTGATTTCTAAGGAAGTTGGCAAAGCTAACAGAGACCAACTGCTCGCCGCGCAGGCTCAACTGGAACAAACCATAACCCATGAAAAACACCTTCAGGAGGTTCTTAACAAGGAAGATACTCAAACCATCCAGCTTGGTCGGACGCAGTTGAACATCGAGGAACTGCAGTTTCAATTAAGTTTCGACCAGCAGCAGTACGAAGCAGTCTGCCGACGCATACGTGAACTGGAGATGGAACGAAAGAGTCCGGCCAGAGTCTCTGTTGGTTTCGATCCCGACATTAGTGAGATTAGCGATAAGCGAGTTAAGTTCTCTGCCGCACTTGTCTTTTTTGCGTTCGCCAGCGGTTGCGGGCTGGCCTTTCTAAGGGACAGGGCCGATAAGAGCCTGAGAACCCCTGATGATGTAGCCAAACGCATAGGCGTCCGGGTCATAGGCACTACGACAAGTTCGCAGACGGTTAAACCAGCGCTTTTTGCAGCACAAATAGCCGAGGACTATCAGACTATCCGGGCCAACTTGGGGCTGCTCAATAACGAAGGAATGCCAAAGAAGGTTGTGGTCACCAGCCCTAGCGTGCGTGAGGGCAAGACTACCTTTGCCATCAACCTGGCAACAAGTCTATCCAAATCCGGCAAAAGGGTCTTGTTGATAGATGGTGACTTAAGAAAGCCTGACATTGGATATCTGTTAAATGTTCCAAGAGGCTCAAAGGGTTTAGAGGAAATGCTTCTGGGTACCGAATTCGAGCAGGCGGTTTGCTCTATACCTTCAACTGGCCTGGATGTGCTGGCGTCACATTCTCGGGATGGTGTCGATGTATACGAACTAATAGCGTCACCTGGAACAGCCCAGAAGATAAATAAGCTTACTGAACGCTACGACCACATTATCATTGATACTCCTCCTCTACTGGCGTTTCCTGACGCTCTAGTTTGGGCCAAGATAGCAGGTGCTGTGATATTAACCAGCTTCGCTGGACAAACAACCCGTCCAGATCTCAAAGAGGCGAAGAAAAGACTTGAAGAGACAAATGTGAGAATACTCGGTACCGTGCTTGGCAATGTCCCCGTTGGCCGGAGCTACTACCGCTATGGTTATCATTACTACAACCGAGACGGCGAGCGAAGGAGAAAGACCGAGCGAACCGCACCGAAGCTTCTGCTACCTATACAGAACTCTGAGGATAAGACCAGCGATTCTGACTAATAACAGACGGTTCACAGACTCATAGTCCTGTAGTCAGCTACTTTTGCCCAATCTGCATGAACCTTGTTTTCATCCAAAAGCAGGATCTTTTCGCACCTGCCCGAAATGGCAATGTGCTCAGGTCGGCATTGGCCGATGAAGTAATCGCCCATCTCATTTTCAATGGCTGGGCAACAACAAAGTTGCCGCGACTTTGCAGCAGGAAGACCATTTTCGCTGTCCCAGAAGAACCGCGCACCGAGTATCTGGCAGCCTGGCATAACATAATAAGTTACAAAGAAAAAACGCCTGTTTTTTCTTGTTTGCTGCCAAGAAAGGTCCGCAAGGCATGGATAGCCATCTCCAATGGGCGATTTGCCACCCAAATGAATACAGAGCTGGTGGACAAAGTGCTTGCTGAAACTCAGGCAGACATCTTAGCAGTGAACGCCGACCCCGATTTATTGGCGTATCGGGAGAAAGTGCTGCTGACGGCCGAAGGAAAGGTGGCAGGCTTCCGCCGGGTGTATACCGATTCTATTGAACCTGCGCCTGTGCCTTCCGATTGGCCTCACCATATCTTTGTCAGGACCAACGTTCTCGACCGGATCTTGTCAGATAGCGTTCTGCCCACGTCTTTTTCGGCTTTTCTGGGCAGGTGCAACTTGGCTGCCCTGAGGCTTTGCGTGATTAATGTGGCTGGTCTTGCCTTCGACCTGGAAACCGAAGAGGGGCTGCTGAATTTTTGCACGACTTACCTCTCGAGGATTTCAGTTCCGAAACCTCAAGCCCAAAAGTCCAATAGGATATCACCTAATTCAAGATTAGTTGGCAGAGTGATCTTGGGAAAGAACGTTGACATCGGCCCTCATGTTGTCGTGGTAGGCCCAACAATCATATCCAATGACGTTAAGGTTGGAGAACGTGCCGCCATAGACTCATCAATCATTTTTCAAGGCGTTACGGTACAGCAGAACGAATTCGTACAGAACTGCGTCGTCAGAGAAACCGCGTCAAGACGAAAGCGCCTGGCCGTGTCATCAAAGCATGCTGCAACTCAGCTTTTTTATCGCAGCATTAGTTTGGACAAGAAAGAACGGGTCAAAGCTGTTTTCCGCACCTGGCCTTGGTTTTCCTACGCACGAACCTTGAAACGAGGTGCTGATATCCTCGCCGCAATGATTGTACTGATTCTATTCGCACCCCTAGCGCCCTTCATTGCCTTGGCCATAAAACTGAATTCGCCTGGCCCGGTATTTTTCAAGGACAAACGCCAGGGCTTACACGGAAAGGCATTCAACTGTCTGAAGTTCAGGACCATGTATGTTGGGGCTGATGTGATCCAAGAAAAACTGAGAGTTATCAGCCAAGTCGACGGCCCGCAGTTCAAAATAGCCGACGACCCCCGAATCAGCACCATTGGCAGATTTGTGCGTGACACATACCTTGACGAAATACCCCAGTTCCTCAATGTTCTCTGCGGTCATATGAGTGTGGTCGGCCCAAGACCTTCACCAGAATCCGAGAATACGCTGTGCCCATGGTGGCGTGACGCCCGACTTTCGGTTCGGCCTGGAATTACAGGGCTGTGGCAGGTTTGCAGAAGCCGTGAGCCCACGAAGGACTTTCAAGAATGGATTCACTACGACAGCGAATATGTCAAAAATCTGTCGCTAAGGATGGACTTATGGATATGCTGGCAGACAGCTAAAAAGATGGTTCGGAACTTTGTCGGCCAGTTCTAACGAGTGAGATATAAATGGATGCGAAAGGTTAGGAGATGGCCAAGAGATACTTTAACTGGAAATTAGCAATCGTCCTGCTGATGGGTTTTGTTGTTTTGGGCGCAACCGCTGTAGGCTTACGCCGATGGCAAAGAAGCCGCAGAGCAGAGAATGCATTGCCACGCGGTCTCGACGCATATAAGCAACAGCGATGGGAAGAAGCTGCCAGTAATCTTGGCCGGTATTTAGGTGTTAATAGAGGTGACGTAAATGTCCTGCTCAAGTATGCCGAGGCCCAGCTTAAAATCAGGCCGGGCAAACCAAACAGAGTTCAGCAGGCAATCGCAGCTTATTGGGAGGTCTTGAGGATAGATAAGAGCAACGCCGAAGCTGCCAAGCGGCTCTGTGAGATCTATCTCTATCTAATAGGCAGCCCGGGTGAGGCTGAACTAATCGCAAGAAAACGGATCGAAACGAATAAAGACCCTGAGCTTCGCAGGCTTTTGGCTCTGGCATTGGCTGCACAACGCAAATTTGCTGAGGCAGCTACGGAACTAAAAAGTATCATCGCGGAACACCCTGACCAGATATTGGCTTACGAAACTCTGGGCCGACTCACACAGCAGCGTCCGGAGGAATTTCCTGATTCGGCAGCCGACTCTTTCAATCAAGCAGTAGACAGGAATCCCTCCTCGGCTCTTGCGCATATAATCCGTGCCGGTTTTCTTCTGCAAAACGGCAAAGCGGCCGAAGCAATAGCGGATCTCGAACAGGCCGAAAAACTGGACCTAACCGATCCGGACGTAAGGCTCCGCCTGGCTATGGAGTATATAAACGCCGGTGTTTTAGACAAGGCAGAAAAACATCTCGCTGCGGTCCAAGTTGTCAAGCCAACAAACCTGATGTTGTGGCAGACTTGGTCCCAGTTAGCACTAAAGTCGCAGTCCCAGGCAAAGATGGTGGAAGTAGCCGAAGCCGGCCTGCAAGAGCTCTCTTCTTACCCCTGGGATTTTTTGCCAACGGCGGCAGAAATGTTCATAAGGGCGGGCCAGCTCGATCGCGCCAGCGAGTGTCTATCTCAGATGCGGCAAAAAGAGCTCCTGCCGGCGACTGTGGCATTTTTGGGGGGCCTTATAGCAGAGCAGAAAGGTCAGACGTATGAGGCGGTGAAAGCCTGGCGTCGGTCAATTGAGTTGGGCGAGATTGAGTTGGCCAACAGAATTCCGCAAATTCGATTAGCGCTGGCCACGGGACTATCGCGATTAGGTGACACGCAATCGGCTTTGCGCGAGTTGCGCAGGCTCGTTTCGGAGATGCCCAATTTCTTCGCTGGGCGTATGGCTCTTGTCAGGCAATTGGCTCGGGCCGGAAATTGGCCCGAGGTGGCCGAACAAGCCTACAGAGCGAATCAACTTTCGCCGCAGAATCTCGAAGCCAAGTTATACTACCTGCGAGCTCGAATGTATCTGCTGGCTATGCAGCCAACCCCCGCGACTGCTGAAATGTGGCAGGAGATAGAAAAGGAACTGGCCTCGCTGGAGAAAGCCACTGAGGGTGCCGCTGATGTTAAACTTTTAGAGTTCCAGCTTGCAATGCAGCAAAATAATCTGGGCCGCGCGCAGGACTTATTGACGCAACTAAAAAAGAAAGAGCCTTCTGCGGCCACAAGTCTTGCTTTGGCCGAGGCTGAGCTACTTGTCGCACAGGAGAAAACAAATGAAGCGATATCGATACTGAAGCAAGCTATCAAGGACTCACCGGATGCTCTGGAGGCGGTTACTTATCTTGCGATTTTACTGAATCGGCAAAATAATCTCGAACAATGCGAAGCGGTTATTAAGGATGCATTGGCTCGCATTGAGCAACCTGCTACACAGCGTGAGTTAGGTCTGTTGCTCGCTCAATTATACACGCAGTGGCAAAAACAGGATAAAGCCTACGAGCTTCTGAAAACACTTACAGAGAAGTTACCAGGCGATATTCCGCTTAAGCGCCGATTTTTGGCATGCGAACAGGTTCTCAAGGAGCCAGCAAAAGCTCAGCAAATTGTTGACAACATCAAGAAGACTCTTGAGGGCCAGGACGGTTGGCAGTGGCGATACGAACAGGCAAGACTCTGGTTCGCCGGGCAAGATTTCAAAGCCCGCTATGCACAGATTACGTCGCTATTGCAGGAAAATCTGCTGGCCAATCCCGATGACCAGGCCAGTCGGGCACTGCTGGCGGCGGCGTACGACCGGGCCGGCGAACTACGATTGGCGGTATCCACCTACCAGGATGCCTTGAATCGCTCGCCTGATGACCTTCGCATAATCATTCCATACGTGGCTGCACTTTCCAGAGCCGGAGAAAATAGCCAGGCAGACGAAATTCTGCGCCGGGCCTCCCAGCAAAAGCTACAGCCCCCCAGCCTTCAAGTACTGCAGTTACAGAGTTACTTGCGGCGTGGCGAACTGGCTTCCGCCTCAGACATCCTGGAAGACCTGCTCAAAAATGACCCTAATAACCGGACTATATGCCTGACCCTTGCTGGGCTGAAGATGCAGCAAAATCAACTCGCTGACGCAGAGCAGCTATTAGATAGACTCAAGCTCCAGGAGCCGAAATCACTGGAGGTAACTTCCGCGCAAGTCAGACTAAAAATTCGCCAGGATAAACCCCAGGAAGCAATAAAACTGTGCGATGAAATGGTAAATAACCTGAATAATGCCTCAGCTTACATCCTTCGAGCCAGAGCATACGCTGAACTCGGCGATCCTAATGAAGCGGCAAAAGACATTGAACAGGCTGGCACTATTGAACCCAAGAACCTCGAGGTTTGGATAGCGAAAAGTGATTTCTACGGGTCGCGGGGCCAGCCAGATAGGGCTGTAGATTGCCTGCTGCGGGCACTATCAATAGACCCAAATAACTTGCCGGTGCAAAAGCGTGCTATCCAACTCCTTTTAGCATCCGGAAATCGTGACAGAATCCAGCAAGGCAAAACCATTCTCGATAAGGCCCTGCAGGCAAGTCCCCCAGATATTGATCTTCGGCTGTTTAAGGCAAATTCACTTTTGGCTGAAGGAACCGCTCCAGCCGTTGCAGGTGCCCAGCAGATTCTTCAAAAAATCACTGAAGAACACCCAGAACGCAGCAGCGCCTGGGCGTTGCTCAGCCAGATTGCGATGAGTCAGCAAGAGCCCACAAAGGCACTGGATGCCGCTATGCGGGGCCTTGTACATAAACCAAACGACAAAGCATTGCTGCTGGCAAAAGCTAATGCCGAGTTCGCTCGCGCACCCATTCTGGCGATTCCCACTCTCAGGACCCTGCATGAACTAGACCCAAATAACGTCGACACAGCAGTGCGCCTGGCAAGAGCGTACGTTGCTGCGGGCCAACCTAAAAACGCAGTCAGGCTTCTGGAGGAGCAGCTGACTTTGTGCAAAGATAGCGTTCAGCAGCGAAGAGTAAACACTGCGATTGCTTTTGCCTTGTATAGGAACGGTAACAAGGAAGATGCTCAAAAGAAATTCGATTCTCTACTTCAATCTGCTCCGGACGACCCAGATCCATTAGTGGCGCAAGCCCAGTTGCTTACGGACGACGAGCTCTGGAGCGATCTCCATCACAAGGTCACCCGCTGGTGTCAAGACAATCCGAAGGACACTAACACGCCCATTGCGATCGCGGGCAGACTTGCCGCTGCTGAAAACGAGGACGCTCGGAAAGTCGCGGAAGATCTACTTCGTGCGGTGCTGCAACGCGACCCCAGCAATCTGGCTGCTATGACCATACTTGCCATGCTATTGCAGACACTGGGACGCCAGACAGAATCAGCCGAACTGTATCGGCAGATTCTTGAAATCAATCCTGATAATGTGATCGTTATCAATAATCTTGCCTGGATAATGTGCGAAGAGCAAAAGAAATTCCAGGAAGCACTTGCGCTTGTCCAGAAGGGGTTGGCGATTGCGCCGCAGTACACGGACCTTATCGATACCCGTGGCGTGGTGCACTACCGGCTCGGCCAGCTCGAAAAGGCCATTGCCGACTTCACTGAATGTCTGGAGCTTTATCTTGACACGGCGCCGGCAAAAGTCGCTTCACGTTTTCACCTGGCGAGAGCCCTAACCAGGAATGGGCAGCCCACTGAGGCGCTCAAACAGTTGAACCAAGCTTTAGACCTTCACAAGCAAATCGGAGGATTATCACCTGCAGACCTGGCCGAGGCACAGCGTCTGCGTGAACAATTGGAGAAAGGTGGTTAGCCATGTCTCAAATCCCAATCTCAGCAGGAGGACATCTCGCCGGAGATGACGTGCATCTCAAGGACGTCAAGGTTCTACTATTTGATAGGAAACAGTGGTCTCACGTGCAAGGCAGATACGAGCTGACGCCTCGTGAGCGGCAAATAGCGGAACTTGTTTGCCAGGGCCTGCGAAACGGCAGCATCGCCAGGCATCTGCGGATACAGCCCGGCACCGTGAAGACTCACATAAGGAATATCTATCGAAAGGTCCGCGTCAAAAGCAAGATTGCCATGCTTTTGAGGTTTGTAACCGACTCACGGGCATTTTCGACGCCGTATGAAGGTGAACACGCAGTCCATGTTTCTGATTAAAAAAAGCCCCTCTTCCGCAATCCCACCCCTCGTTTCTTGCCTGTTTTAGCACATCAGACACAGCACCACTAAGCACAGTTTTCCTACCCTCAACTTCTTCTTCATCCTCACACCTCCCTCGCCTAACGCATAACCTACATTAGAATCAGCTTTTTGTACCACTTTTGGGTTATCTCAATAGGCTTAGGACCTGTTTGCCTCACTGGTGGGTAATACGCCCCCCCCGTAGCACTTTTTCGCTTTTTTGCTGAATTTGTGTATTTTTTTTGCATTTGCCCCTTGACTCAGGGCAACAGTTTTGATATAAAGGAGCGATATTACACCTCCGAAAGGAGGAGGCCATCTTCGTAATTTGTGTGGGAGGGTGGCCATCGACATAGGTTGTCGGTAAGGAACCGGCTCCGCAAGGAGAGGGGAATGTCACTATATAGACCTGGAAAGTGGTTGATCGGACTGGTGTCACTTGCCATAGTGCCAGTGGTTCATGCCGGCCCTACGGCAAGCATGTGGGATGGTGACGTACTGTCTCGCCCGTCCTGCAGCAATGCCCGTAGTGATTCCCTTTCTCCTGCCTCGCCCGACATCGAACAGATCACGGCAGTCTGTAAGTCTCATATAGCTAACATCGGTGCCGAGCTTCTAAAGCCCCCTGCCGATTCTCCCCTCTCGGCCACGTCTTCACTACCTGCTGCTGCAACTTCGCTGCCCCCAATACCCGGGGCACTTTTCATGGCGTTGGCTGGCTTTCTGTGTGTGTCACTGGTTAGGGACCGAAAGCTCTGGATGGCGGCATTGGCTGGCCTTTTGTGGGCAGGGCAGGCAGGAGTCACGGTGCTGCCACAAGTGGCTCACCACCTGGCCAGCAGAAAACATGCTGAGCAAGCATTTGTGTCAAGCATCGCCTATAGGCCCGGACCTGAAAACTCTGACCGGCCACGTAGTGACATCGAAGGCACTCAGTATATCGGCCTTCTGTACCATTTGGCCGGAATACCTGACGGCTCACTGCTGTCTACGTCATTGCGAGCGCAGCGAAGCAATCTCAGGAATCAACGCAATACGCAATACGCAATACGACATACGACCAAATTGCCTCAATTCGCGTTGTCGAGGTTGTACGCTTACATTTTATCCGCAACCAAGCGCTTGGCGTACATAACCAAGCAACATGCATGTTTTTCACCCGCATTTATCTTTCAGAACTTAGCCCGCGGCCCGCCTCCTCAAACCTGGATGAGATTCTTTCTTTTGTGCAACTTTGAGTTACATAGTGTATTCGCGAACACACTTATTACGCTTAGATGATAAATCGGAGTTTGGCTTTTTGCCAAAAAACTAATTTGAGGAGAAATAAAATGAAAAAGATGTTGTTAACATTGGCACTATGTGTCCTATTAGCTACACCGGTTCTGGCCATGCCAACCATCGAGTTCTCTCCTGGCACCGGCAGTTGGTCGTATAATGGCGCCGGGACTCTCAGCATTAGCCCGGTCGTTCTTATTGACAAGGGAATGGGCAGCACCCTCGATGCGCTCGTACTCGACGGGGCGACAATCACCTTGCCCGCCACCTACACAGTGGGCGGAGCCGGGACGCCAGGGCCTTATACTTTGACTCCTGTCGCCTCTGGCTTAATCACGATTCAAGGTAGTAACGGTCTCTATTGGTCGGGCAATATTGTTCGTATAGGTGACCTCACACCGGTCACGCCGACTTCAACGACAGCGTCTGCCTGGAGTTCCGTTGCATCAGACGTCAGTAATGGCGGTGTGACCATTGCAGGTCTGGCCCTTGGTTCGAATGCTTTGAATACGATAGCGGCTAATCCCCTGAGCTTTCTGGATATGGACTTGACGTTCTCGGGAGCATCAGCCGGGTGGCAGAATATGCTACAAAACAACGTGGCCGGCGCCGATAACTTCAGCGGTACCCTGACTATTCCCGCACCTGGAGCAATTTTGCTCGGCGGGATTGGTGTCGGCCTGGTCGGCTGGTTACGCAGACGTAGGACACTCTAAGAAGTGAGCAAGAAGTAACGTAAAGTAAAAGGCAAAACAAGGGGCAGGGCTTCTCGCCCTGCCCCTGTACGCCTTTCGAAGACTCTGCAAGGTGCGAAGACGCAGGACATTGTAGAAAACGAGGAGAGAAAATCGACCAAACACCCAGGACAGGCGGCAAAAATGGCCGTCCCCTGTTAAGGTCGAAAGCTGTAATAATGAGGAGTATGCGAATGAAGAAGTTGTTAGTTGGTTTGATGGTTTGTGTCTTTATGGCCGCACCGGCAATGGCTGTGCCTACAATTCAACTTTTAAGCCACGGATACGGAACGACCAATGGTGGAGAGTTTAATTTTAAAGTGATTAGCGGTGGTCCTGTCGGAATCAATCCAACGGGCTCTACCTTCTATACGTTTTGTGTCGAAACGACTGAGCATATAAGTTATGGCGGTAAATATGACGTTAAACTTAATACCGCTGCAGTGTATAATGATGGACTGCCGGGTTTCCCTTCTAATCCTCTTGATGATCGAACAGCCTATCTTTTCACTAAGTACGTAAGCGGCGGTTTAGGTGCTCGGAGCAATACATTAGCCAATGACTTTCAACAGGCAGTCTGGTACATCGAGAATCAATCACCCGGTTATGGCGTTAATAACTACCTTGTAACGCAAGCTAATACAGCAGTTGCAGTCGGAGGCGAATGGTATGGAAAAGGTCTGGGTGATGTTCGGGTATTGAATCTGTGGGCTCAAGGACATGCAGGAGATTATGCTTATCGAGCTCAAGACCAACTGGTGATTGTTCCCGCACCCGGCGCTATTTTGCTCGGCGGGATTGGTGTGTGCCTTGTCGGCTGGCTGAGAAGACGAAGGGCACTGTAACAAACTGACTGTAAAGAAACTCCGTATGGAGCGGCAGACAAGGACGTTTGTTTTGTCTCTGCTCCTTTATTATTGTTTCAAATCTGTTATTTGAAGTCAGATCGGAAAGGGAGGTGAAAAGTGAAGAAATTGATACTAATTTATGTCGCTGTGGTATTAGGGGTATTGGCAACTGCCGCGTCGCCAGTGACCGCGGCGCCACAGTTTACCATTACGTATTACGACAATTACAACTACAACACCGGCCAGTGGGAGGCATGGCAAGAGAGTTCGGCTCCTGGCTGGCAGAAGTATTGGAACAGTGAGTACTTGGTAAATTTCGCTTCGGGCAACACCAACCAGACGAGTCACTACCTTACCGGTATCGGCACGTTTGACCTCAGAGGTGCGTTCACGTCCCTTGACGGCCACGGGGTCGTAGGCGAAGACTGGAACCCTCTGCAGAGCGTGGGAGACACTGTCAGTGGGCAATCTGCGTATCACGTTTTTGCGGCCGAGATGACCGGATGGGTATATTTCAATCAGGGTGATACTCTGGCCCTGGAAAGTGATGACGACGGGTATATCTTCTTGGACAACAACACCACCTGGGGCCAGGACATTCTGTCCGATCCAGGGATCCACTACTTCGGCAGTGTCTCCACGACGATCACTGCCGCGCAGGCCGGTACTCATAAGATTACCGTCAGGTTCGCGGAGCGATGTGACATCCATTCAGGTATTCAGATAAACCTGAATGGCCAACCGCTCCAACCCATACCTGCGCCTGGCGCAATTCTGCTGGGCGGTATTGGCGTCGGTCTTGTCGGCTGGCTGCGAAGACGTAGAACACTGTAAGACAGAATATGATGAAGGCGCAATTCTACGGGCGAAGCCATTATGACTTCGCCCTTTTTCTTTCCGGGCAGAATGAGAACCGCCAGGTAAAAAACCCCAGGTGAAAACCCCCAGGTAAACCTGGGGGCTAATGCCTAAACGCTATACGCTGTACGCCGTGATTTGATCGAGCGATGGGCTTCGCCAGGAGCCGATGCCGTCCCACCAATAGCTGATATAGTCAACGACCGGCTTGTTCTGCATCCGCTGTTGGCATTCTGCGATTGCCATATCCCGAAGCTCTCGCATACAGCTTACTCCGCCAAGCTGCCAGGCAGAAAGGCCGAGTTCAACCGCCTGCTGTCCTGCCCCTCTGAATCCGGTCGCATCCGTTGTCAGAAGTTCGGCCAGCTTTTCAGCCTGAGGCCTTAGGACCTGCTGCCAGCGCTGGCGCTCTGTTTCCTCTTTTGCCAGGATATCTTCTAAAAGCTGCTGACGCTCTTTCTGTTTCCTGGCTTTTTCGGCCTTGGCCCGGGCGAGACGTTCGGCCCGGTGTCTTCGGCTCGTCGGTGTCAACACCGATTCCAGCATGCTCGTTACAGGGTCCACAACCACCCAGACGACGAGAGTAGTGACAAAGGTCCCCAAGGCGACTCCAATCAGAAACTGGACAACTCTGCCTACGCCTATCATTCCCAGGCAACCTGCCAAGCCCCCCAAGAAAGGCGCAGCCACGTAGAGAACAATATAGTAATCTGTACTGGTCAGCGGGTGCTCGATTTCGATTCTTTGCGTTCGACTGACCCCCCTCAATATGGCAAAGAGATACAAGCTGACCAGCAGAAACATAATTACAACCGCGTGTGCTGACAGGGAGAAGATGACCCACCAACGAAAGCCTGCCTGCCGCAGGGCCACCACCAGCACAAAGCCGACGCATAGCACGAACCAGGCTGTGCCGGCAAGATGGATTGCTTTCAACGTCCTATGTCGGAACATTGACGTGTTCTCTCCCATTTCTTCTCTATACATCACCCTCTCGGACTTATGACTCGACGACAGGAGGCGTAATCAACACCCGCCGCCCTATCCGCCGCTATAGCCGCCGTAACCGCCGCCGTAACCGCCGCCGTAACCGCCGCCGTAACCGCCGCGGTAGCCGCCTCCGGAAGCAATGTAGTAGCCGGAAAAGGCTGTTGCTATTGGCTGTATGAATTCTTGTATCTTCATAGCTACCGCTGCCAAGGCGGTAGGCGGTACATATATTATATCACCTTCCAGCAATAGCACATTCTTGGTGGTATCGCCATGGGCAATCATGCGGTCGAAATTCACTTCGAAGATCTTCGGTCGGACGTTCTCATCCGCTGATGGCCTGATCACCTGGACCCGTTCCTCCCAGGCCATTGGATTGGGTTGCGCCAGAGCCAGCGCAGATAACACCGTATCCCGGCCGGTATAGGGTTTCGGGCCGGGGGTAGAAACCTGGCCCAATACGTAGTAAACCTTACTCAGGTACACAGCGATACGCACATCGATAGGGCTGTCTCCCGGCAGCGTATAAAGCTGAGCTGTTTTTTGTTTAAGGAGGTTGGCAACCTCTGCCGGCGTTTTTCCGGCCGCTTCTACCTCGCCTATCGCCTCGAAGCTCACTTTCCCATCTGGACGAATTCGCTGGCGCTGCCCATTGATCTCTGGCACCCTGGCGCAATGTACCTCGATTTCATCTGGCGGCTGTAGAACGTACTTATCGGCAGTCACCTGGACCTGGTAAGGTTTGAAAAACGCTTCTATATCCTCTGGGCGAGACGAAAAGCAACCCGCCAGGCTCAGCAGAATTAACAGACAGACTACCATCGTCGTTATCCGCACATGCAACATGGCCTTGCCCCTTTCATTGTGCTGGCCTATCTTACGGTCCGCGCCGACCGCTTCCTCGTGCGCGCAAACCCGACCCGCAAGTAAACTCAGCTATAATCATTATCGTACCTTACGTTAGGTTTCTTCACAAATTTTTCTTGTGGTGTGAGAAAGGTCCCTGGCTCTGGAAAAGGGGGTTGCCAACCGGGGACGCGATATGGTATTGTGGGCAAACAGAACACGTGCCAGCTTTCCAGTTGATTTAACCTAAGATTAGGCCGCTACAATACTTAGAGCTTATAACAAAGGCACTTAGGCTTGGCACCGCCCTACATGGGGACCGAGACGATGGGTTCCCGCCAAGCCACGGGTCGTAAATCCATTCGGTGACGTCACTAATCGGATCGCCGGCGGTGTATCTGGCAGCCGACCGACCACCAGGCTATACTGTTGCAACACCTGGGCTTGAATCTGCCGTCTTACTTGCCGCTTACGCAAAAGAAAATGAATGAGATGTAGTGAAGACCTTCTTGGTTCTTGAACGCGAGTTTTCCAAGCAACTACATTATGTCCGGCGTGCTTCTCAACCAGGTAACAAATCTTGCCAAGCCGGTCTGGATAGGAGTCGTGGGATTGTAGCCCAGCTCTCTGGCAGCTTTAGTGATGTCAGCATAGGTGCGTTCTACGTCACCGGGCTGCGGTGGTACATGTGTCTTAACAGCTTTTTTGCCAAGTGCTTTCTCGAGTTCCGCCACTAACTCATTGACGGTTAGGGGCCTTGACTCGCCCAGGTTGTATATCTGGAAGGCCGCTGTTTGCTCAGCTGACCCCCTATGCCAGGTGATAAGCTGCTCAATGGCAGCAACTGTACCGTCAATAATATCATCGATGTACGTGAAGTCTCGCATCATAGTGCCGTCGCCGTACACTGGTATTGGCCTACCTCGCTCAATGAGTCTGGCAAATTTATGAATGGCCAAATCTGGTCTTTGTCGGGGCCCATAGACTGTAAAGAACCGGAGGCAGGTTGCGCGAATTCCGTAAAGGTGATAGTAGGTATGGCAGATGAGTTCCCCGGCTTTCTTGGTTGCGGCGTATGGCGAAACAGGGAAATCAACGTTGTCGTCTTCGGCAAAAGGCAGTTTCCTATTGTTGCCGTACACGCTCGAACTTGAGCCGAAAACGAATTTGTCAATTCTGCTCTTTCTTGCAGCCTCAAGCAAGGTGACTGTTCCACTAACATTGACGTCAGCGTAAAGCAGGGGTTGGTCAATAGAGGGACGCACGCCGGCTTTCGCAGCCAAGTGGATGACCGCCTCCACTCCGCTGCTGCAGACCTTGTCCATCGCAGCCTCGTCACGGACGTCGGCTTCGATCAACTTGAAGTTCTTGTTTTTGAGACAATCCGCAATATTCTGGCGTTTGATTTTGGGGTCGTAAAAATCATCAAAATTATCCACACCCACGACCGTCCAACCTTCGCTGAGAAGGCGTTCGCATAAATGTGAACCAATGAATCCCGCGGCCCCCGTTATTAAGACATTCGGTTTTTGCACGATATGTCCCTCTTGAGCAGGTATCTTTTCCACATGGGCACGACTAAACTGGGCCTTGCCCCCGCAGGATTGGTGATCTTCCAATACTGTGATATTCGATTCCTGCGTCTCTGATCACATCAAGGTCATATAGGTTTCGCCCGTCAAAGACGACAGGTTCCTTCAGTCTTGCCTTGATAGTCCCAAAGTCAGGGTTTCGGAATTCTTGCCAATCCGTGAGGATAACAAGAGCGTCGGCACCATCAAGTGCATCATACCCGTTTTGAAATGTGTTGATCTCGGCATCTAAGACGGCCAGCGCCGATGCAGTGGCTGCCGGGTCATACGCGCGTACTTTCATCCCGCAGTCGAGGAATTTCTTTACGCAATAGACTGCCGGTGATTCCCTCACATCATCAGTCTTTGCTTTGAATGCCAGTCCCCAGACGGCCAACACAGTTTTCTTTTCTCGACCTTCGAAATAGTTTTTGATGCGTGCCACAAACCTTTCTTGCTGATTCATGTTCACCTGCTGTACTGCTTTAGCCAAGGCCATTTCGACGCCGTGCTCAGACCCCATGTGAATCAGTGCCCGGATGTCCTTTGGCAGGCAACTCCCGCCGAAGCCCACCCCTGGAAATAAAAAGGCTGAGCCAATCCGTGAGTCGCTGCCCAGACCATGTCGGACGAGTTCCACATCTGCCCCCAGCTTCTCGCACAAGGCCGAGATTTCGTTCATGAATGAAATTCGTGTAGCCAGTATTACATTCGCTGAATATTTTGTCATTTCGGCAGAGGCAGGGTCCATAAGTACTATTCGGGTCCTCTTTCGCATAAACGGTCCGTACAGTTGCTGCATCACCTTTTGCGCAGATGGACTGTTCGTCCCGACGATTATTCTATCGGGACTCATAAAGTCCTCAACAGCAGCACCTTCCTTCAAGAACTCTGGATTGCTCACATAGTCGAATGGTGCACTTGTTTTTGATCTGATAAGATCCGTCACTATTTTATGCATCCCTACCGGCACAGTGCTTTTGGTTACGATGATCTTGTGGTCAAGAAGGCACTCAGCGATTTTGCTGGCAACGGAAAGAATAGCCGATGTATCACAGGAACCATCCTGTGCAGATGGGGTGCCGACTGCAAGAAAGATAATGAGTGACTTGTCCACACCCTCTTTCAGATCGGTGGTAAAATGGAGTCGACCGAGCTGTTCGTTATGTCTGACTATCTCAGTCAGGCCAGGTTCATAAATGGGGATTACACCATTTTTCAAACCGGCAATTTTCTGGCCATCATTATCTACACAGGTTACGGTACTGCCGGCCTCTGCAAGGCACCCAGCCGTTACCAGTCCAACATAACCAATCCCAACCACACAAATCTTCATATTACAGCTCCCAGGATTCTAACATATACGTTTAGCTTTGTTCGAGCCTGTCTCGGATAGTAGGCGCGGCATTTAACGCTAGTCTTCCCATGTGCAGGCTCCTTAATATACTACCTGAGTTTGCCACTTTGCTATTCTTATATAATGCCTGGGAAAGTATACCATTTGCTAGCCAGCAGTGTTGGTTCTCATTCTAAAACGAGTACCATTAAACATCTCTTTGATAAGCCTTTTCAGCATTAATATACCAGTAGGGATTGAATATGCTGTACTCTCACCTCCAATGCGATCCCCTTCCTTTGTCGGTATTTCTACAATTTTATGTCCAAGTTTAAGACCTCTGATAGTCATTTGAAATTCGATATCAAATCCTGTAGGCTCTAAATTCATCTCTATGAGCTTACTTCTCTTAATCGATCGGTAGCCATTAATAGTATCTGTAATCTTGCCGCCCCACAATGAACGAACAAGAAGAGTAAAGGCTCTGTTTGCCCACGCTCGTAATGGTAAGAATTTATCATCTTCCTCATTTTGTGAACCTTCCATGAATCTTGAAGCAATAGCCATATCAGACCCTTCCGTTATTTTTTCGAGCAGACGAAGGATATCGTCGGGATCCTCGTTCCCATCCGGAGCGAAAAATACCAAATTCTCGCATTCTGTTATCCTAGCACCCGTGTTGAAGATTTCTCCCTTTTTTACGTTCGGTATCACTTTGACACCATTTTTCTCGAAAAACTCAATAGTGCCGTCCTTTGATCCACCATCAAGGGCATAACATTCATCAAAATCAGAAATTGGTATTTTAGGAAATAATTTTGTAATTCCTTCAATCTCATTAAGGGTTGAAATGAACAGTGAAGATCTGTCCATTCGATTCTCCTTCATCTTTTCCATTTCGTAAAATAGAGATTGATATGACTATACTCAATAATCTTAGCAATTGTATTATTAAAGAATCTTCAGGTATATGTAATCATCTTAGTTTGATTTTAGTGAAGCTTCGCCTTTAGGCGACAAGCATACTCTTACTTACTTAAAAAAAGTAATGCCATTAATGAGACTGATACTCATTTCTGTGTATGGAATGCTGGATTTTTTTCAAGGTAGTGTTTGTACCATTCATACGATTTTCTCAAACCTGTTTCAATACTTGTTTCAGGTGACCAGCCAAGTATTCGCTTGGCCTTTGACCAGTCTGCGAATCTATCAATATCTCCTTCTCTTTTTGTGGTATCATATCTAATAGGGATGTTCTTATCAGCAATTGAAACAATAATCTCAGCAATCTCTCTAATAGATACGCTATAGTCAGGGCCGATTTGTATAACTCCCTTACCCATTCCGCGTTCGACAATTGATAAACATGCACATATAACATCATCGATATAGACGAATGCTCTCCTCTGGTTACCCGATCCCCATACAATGAATTCCTCTTTGGGATAATTTAGAGCTTTTCTAATAAGCGCCGGTATCACCTGGGAACACTCGGGAGATATATCGCTCTTGGGTCCATAAACGTTATGGAGCCTGAGGATACCTACTTGAATCAAGCCCTCTTTTTCGGCTATTTGGCATTCGTACTCTCCCATGAGTTTACTCCAGCCATAGGAAGATTCCGGATTAGCTGGATAGGCATCTTCTTCCTTAAATGGGGGAGGATTTAATACACTTTGCTTTTCGGCAGGATAGCTGCAAGCTGTTCCAACGTATACATATTTGGGTATACCAGCTTCAATTGCTGCATACAGCATATTTGAGTTCATTACGACATTATTGTGAAAAAGTGAAAATTGATTACCAAATACATAGTTAATCCCTGCAACGACATCAGCAAGATGGAAGACCAAATCCTTTTCTTTCGCCACCATTTGGCACTTCACATAGTCAGTTAAGTCTACGTGGTAAAAATCTCGATCCAGATCTATACACGGATGTCCGTTTTTTAATAAATTTTCTTTCTTTCCCCGCCAGAGATTGTCTGCCACTGTAACTATTGCACCTCGTTCTACCAGTTTTCCAACCAGAGTGGAGCCAATCATACCGGCTCCACCGGTTACAAGGATCCTTTTCCCCTTCCATTCTATGCTATTGTCTTCCATGTTGTTCCCTTAACGTCTGAGACCTTCATTATGTAAAAAAAGTAACATCTGCAATCAAGTGCAGTCTGTTCATCATTTCATTTTAATGGTCTTTTCATATCTCGGTCAAGCTATCGTTTTATCGAATAGTGAATAGTAATTTCCTTGAAAATATAAGATGGGAATTCCTTTTTCTCTATTCAATCTCTACCATAATACCCTGAATTTGACTTTTTTTATCAAGAATCTACCTATTCGAATATGAGCAACCGATACTTGCTATTCAAGTCAGTCATATCAATTCTGCACATGCACAATAGAAGTGAGCAATGTATTTTAGTACTAATCCAATCTTCACAGGTCGCGACTGGTTGATTTGAGATTCAAATCTTGTTTTGGTATGAGAACCGAGACTGGTCCTGTGTACTGGATCATTGTCTTACCTAACTGATCCATTTTGACTGAAGGGATAGTACGGACCTCAGTATAATGTTCAAGTAGAGCCTTTTTCACCCCCGATGATCTTTCCCAATTGGCCCAATCGTAAAGGAAATAAGGAGAATGAAAATCATGAAGGAGTATCTTGTCATATGTTTTACTACGAATTCGGGTAATCATCACTTCCAGATTTTCATAGATGCCATTGGGAGGTTGGTCTGCAAGAGAAACTGCACGATCTTTTGCAAGAACTGAGTGCCGCAAGTAAATCCAGTTACCGATATCCAACAAAACTTTATCTGCTTGGAATCCTTCAAATTCACGCTCAATATCTGCAATGTACCGGTATACATCAGGTGAGGGTCGTCGCTTATAGTAGCGAGTTTCATACTCGTCTGCCGAAGGTACTACATGCATAATTGTGAAGAAGGTCAGTATCCCGACGATCGCTATTAAGGGGCGTGTCCAATAGAAGAGGAGTGCAAATTCAGACTCACCATTCTTATTGGGAATCGGCCAGAATCGAGGCAACGCTGAAAATAACCATATAACACCTATGAAGATCCCGGGACCAAAATGCCAAAAAACTGACCAGCCTACCCCACTAGAATATGCTTCAATGCAAATAAGAACTAACCATGCTACCCAGAGTGGACCCAAGGTGCGAATATTCTCTTTCTCTCTGAAGATTAAACAACCTCCGAGTATACCAATAGCTATTTCTGGCAATATTCTTACAGTATGGTCTAAAGAGCGTGGCAAAGAAACTCTGAAGGTCTTGGTTGAAAGAAGAGATATGAACTTTCGGTCACCGCCCATTATTTCAAATGTCCAAAAGAAAAAGTTATCACCCCATAGCCAATAACAAACGCCCAATGTTATTCCAAAAAACATACTTACACTGGCAATGAAAACCCCAAGTCGTTTCAAATCTCTAGGATTATACATCAGTAGACAAAAAAACATCACCACTGCCCAACAGAGTAAAACCTGTTTTACCATGAATCCGAGAGCAGGAAAAGCAGCCATAAGAATGAGCCGTTTCCAACTGGGCGATTTGAGATAGAAAAGCATCATCCACAGGCACAAGGTAGAAAAAACTAAGGCTAGCGCTTCCGTATGCAGACAGTGGGAGTAAAAATTAGCTTCCGGAGCAGTACCAGTGAGTAGCAATGTAAGAAAGATGAAGACCAACCACGTTTTGTGATAGGGAGTACGATAATCAGGATAGGCGCGTTCATAAAGCATGCGGCAACATACAGTACCGACTATCGCGGCACATAGGACGAAGAAAAGCTGGATTATCCTCCATGCAACAATTGATGTTGACTTGCCGAAAAGCCATGAAATTGCATAGGTAACCACTGGAGCACCGAAGCAATAAATACCTGAATTACTGTCCACAGGATCGGTGTAAAAGGGAGCCCCAATACGAAGTTTGATGATGTCTCCAACAAAATTAGTTTCCGCCCACATGAGGATATCCGCGGGCAAAAGCACATAAGGTCTGATATGGTATAGGTAGTACGCGACAAGAATAATTGCAAGAACAAGACACAAGATTAAGGCGAAATATCCGGGCGACCAAATAGTTGGTATTGCGGTAGTACCAACATTATTCGAGACTGTAGGATTATTACAGAGTTTTCTTCTATCCTGCATTTCGTTTATCTCCACTTCTCCTCCAATGTAGCGCGCTTATGGTCTTCTTGAGACTATCGATATATGCGTCCTGGTGCATCAACTGCGGCAGGGCCGTTCGGGTGCGTGGGCACTGGAGCGTCTGACGACCATCGGCCATGCCTGTATGGCGGTCTTGCGCCGCACTCTCAGTCAGACCCTTGCCTGGGAGATCGAACACATTGAGGTGGATCGCTGGGATTTCCAACAGATCAAGGTCCATCTGGCTTTACCCTAAGAATGCAAAAGTCCAGTAATAATTTCTTAGAAACTATCTCAAAACGCACGATTTTGCCGGTAAACCATCTGTGGACCTTATCTGTAAGGAGACGCAGATGGCTAAGAAAGCAAAGAAGGCTAAAACATTGCCAACGATTTGGCAAGTACCAGACCAACTGTGGAACAAGATACAACCAATTATTCAGAAACACGACCCACCCAAACCCGCCGGCCGAAAACGCGCCGAGCCACGAGACGCGTTGGACGCGATTATCTTCCGCATGCGAACCGGCTACCAGTGGAACAATTTGCCCAAATGTTTTCCCGACGACAGCTCTGTGCACCGCAGCTTTCAACGCTGGATACAGTTGGGTCTGTTGGACCGGATATGGGCAGTCGCCCACAAGATCGCCGGAGAGCAGGATGTTTATGTCATGATCGGTCATGTAAATAAAAGAGCCAAATAATCACTTCCAGACACTGCCGCTCCGTAAAATCACCCCTCTACGCCAACGCAAAAACATCCAAATTGTCACAGTCGACGAGCACCAGAGCTATGGCGGCCATTTCTGTTGCAAATTTGTCGTAGGGGCATTCTGAATGTCACAAGCCAGAAGAATGCCCCTCGTAAGTACTTGCAAGAAAAAATCTTACAAATGGGCCCGGTAGGATTTGAACCTACGACCAATGGATTATGAGTCCACTGCTCTACCGCTGAGCTACGAGCCCGAGGCTATGTATAATATATATTAGGTTCCTAAGCCGCTGCAATATTTTTTTGCCGACCGGCTTTGACCGCAGACGTGCTACAATATAACATATCCGTATTGCCTTGGCAACAGCTCCGAGCGAAGCCAACGGTCGGGTCAGCTTAGGCGCAGCAGACGATTCCGTCTAAGTAGTCGTTTTCACTGTCTGATGGACAGGTCCATACAGAGCAGTCCCCGGGCATTTCTGACATAAATGCGTTTGTAGGCGAAAGCAGGGTGGGCCCAGCAAACGCCGCCACGCTGGCCCAATTGTCGCTCGGTAGGTTGGATAATCTTGGCCCACTTAGTCTCATTCAACCCTTCGGGCGAGAGCACAGCGATCGTGAGTTCTGCGCGCTCGTTGAACATCCATATCGTATCTTCAGGCCGCACCATGTGGATGTTTGCCCAGCGGGCTTTGGGCACAGCTTCCAGATTCTCCCAAATGCGGCCACCGGTGTACGAATCCAGGCAGTGAAATTCGCCGTGACTGTCCACGCCATGAATGTAATCGCCCTGAATGACGGGAGTCGAAATGCAGCAATGGAGACTGTCGGCGTCTCTCTCGCTGGGCCCGCTGTATCGTGGCTTGCTATGGAGCCTACCCCATCGTCTGGATTACAGGCCAGGAAATCAATGCACCCGAAACAAATGTTGAGGTGTGGAAACACGTGGCGGAGGCGATCGACCGTTGGGCCGAATACAATCACCCTCACTCAGGCCATCAGTGGGTCTTCAGAGTCAGCCAAAACCCCTTATGTGGGGAGAAGTGGCCCGACTGGTTTGCTCTTCAACGTGGACATGGTGGCAATCCTCCACAGGCAAAATCTTACTACAAGGGCTATTAAAACAGGCGGGGCCTATGCCGCGCCAATCAGCATAGGCCCCGAAGTTCATAGTTCATAGTTGATTGTTCGTTGTTCGTTATTCATTGTTCATCGATGGACTATGAACGGTGAACAATGAACGATCCGATTACGGCCACAAGAGCTCCTCAAGCCAAGAATCAGCCAATACGGCAAAGTCCTTGAAGTCAATCTTACCGTCCTGACGCAAATCAGCTGGTATCGACAGCGACGAGGTATAGCCGGCAACCCACGCGACCTGGCTGGCGGACAGAGCCGTCTTGTAAACCTGCAACTCATCTATCAGGCCGGTGAATAAGTAAGAGGCGGTGTTGGAGGGCTCGCAACCAATTTTCAGAGTACCTGTCGAAGTGCCAAGTACCGCTGTCGTAGTCAACTCCCTGTCCAAAACGCCATTGACATACGTCCTGATGTAATTGCCTTGAGAATAGACACCAACAACGTGATACCAAACACCCGGCGTCAAAACCGTTCCACCGGCAACATCTCTGTTGAGGGTTGACGCGTTGGCAGAAGTTCGAATCTCAAACTCAACCTTGTCGTTGCTGTACATGCCGAACTTGTAGCCACCGGTACTGCCATCCTGATTACCCGCTATCTTCTGATCGAGGCCTGATGCAGAAAGTTTGATCCACGCCGAGATCGTGACCGCGTTTGTAAGATTCAAACTCGCACCGCTGCCACAATCAATGTAATCATCCACTCCGTCAAGGCTAATCGCCTGGCTGAACTTGCCAGTACCGTATGCCGGCAAGCCCGTCGCAGTGCCGTTATTGCTGCCTGCACTGTCGTTGAGGTTGCCATCGAAGGTGTAGTGCGCCACGAGGTTAGTAGTGCCGGGATTGACCGGCGTAACCTGGAAGCCACTATCCAGCCACAAATTGGCCAGAATCTCAACATCAGCCTGGTCAACAATGCAGTTGCCGCTCAGGTCAGTAGCGGGTTTACCCATCGAGGGAACACATCTGCTGGGATACACCCCGATATCATCAATGAATATGGTCCCTGTGCCGCCAGCCTTTGGACTGGTCCGGTTGCCCAGGCCGATATACATCTTCTTGACAGCCTTCAGATTCACGCCCGCACCGCTGAATTGCGTCAGCTCGATGTTCCACTCCTGCCAGGTGGCGTTCTGAAGTGCCTCCGGATCAGGATGGTTCACGACCTTGACGTGGCCGGCATTATCTTCCAGCGCCACATACAGTTGTTCAGCATCATTTGCAAGAGCGCCATAGAAGTACAGCGTCAATGCCTTAACGTTGTTTATGGTCCAATCCTGCGGCGAGGTCCACTCGCGTTGTGTCTCTGAGTAACGTGCTTTGCCGCCAGTTCCGCTATTGTCGTAAGCCAGCGGCATCGATTGGCCGCCGCTGTGCACGATAGTCTGCTCAGCGAACGGAGCCTGAGCGTAACCCACACTTGAGCCGGTGCCGTTACCGGGATAACCGGGTGCCGGCTCTGTGAATCCCCATCCGTCCTTCCAGG
>CAZMLE010000012.1:0-76573 GCA_964567045.1 uncultured Pirellulales bacterium
CCGTCATTTGTTATTTTAATCCCCAAAAGCGCAGCTGGTGCGCACATAACAACACACACACTCAGTCGTGCGTGAGGTGCAGGATTATGTCTCTAGTGCCATTTCAAAATGCACTACAGCTATGAGGGTGGTCTTTGCAATGTAGAAAATGGATGGCCCAAACACTCTACCCCTTGCCAATACTAGCCTCGCATCCGCTCATAAAAACCGCAAGTGCCAAAAGGGCAGCTACAGCAACTACAAAGCCAAAGCTGTAGATTTGTCGTAATTTCATGTTACACCTCCATTTGAACCTTTACAATTGTGAATTGGTCTTAATTTCATATTACTCGGGATTTCCCCTATACACCACTAATCAACACTGCTAAGCCTTCAGACTTCATTAGGTTACTGTACTGCTCCGCCGTTAAGCAAGAAAAAAGTCGTGGAATTTTTGCCGGGTACATTTCTTCAAATTTCTTCGAATTCACAGGAGTTTTCGTCCGCTGATGATTCTAAGCAAGACGACCACAATGGCAATCACCAGAAGAATATGAACGAAACCGCCCATGGTGTGGGAAGTTATTAATCCCAAGAGCCACAATATGAGCATAATTACAGCGATAGTGTAAAGCACAATAAGTATCCTTTCCTTTTTAGGGTTCAGTGTTCAGCGCAAATTGCCTTGTTTTGTATGCCGACTCGAAACAGTTTATCATTGCCTAAGCAGCTTAACTTTTCACCAGTTTTTTTTCTGAGAGCGTTTTTCCTTTAATTCTTCGAGATACCTTGCCGCGGCATCTTTACCGCCTAATCCAAAGGCAAGCGCCAAGGCAAGGCAAACGCCGCCAAGGATAATATTGAAGGTAGTAGTTACCAAAAGCGTTGCAATACCAAGCTCTCCTAACGAAATAGTTACTGCGAAAATTATAATCGCCCACCGGCTTACACCAGCAAATATCTCCGGTCTGGGCAAATTGGCATTGCCGGCAGCCGTGTGAACTATTCCTGACACAAAGCTGGCCAGAAACATAGCAACCACCAGAACAAGCAGGGCTGCTATGACATTCGGGACGTAAGCAAATAAGCTTGCAAGAACGTCGGAAGCCTTGGGTAGTCCCAGAGCGTCAACAGTCATCACGAGCACCATAATCATAATCAGCCAATAAACCAGGCTGCTTACCACCTCTCTGGCGGAAATTTTCAAATCGCCCTCCTTAGAATCGCTGATATACCTCCCTTATCAGCCAGGGCATCGAAGCGTATTGTTTTAAGCAGCCAGTCAACTATCCGTCTAATTGACTTGGCCACAATCCAGCCTACTATCAGAATTATTAATGCGCCCAGCAGGATAGGAAGATAGGCCATTATTCTGGTCAACATTTGGCGGACCGGGTCAGCAATAAGATTTTCCCATTCTAATGCAGCTAACATTTCTTATACCTCCATGTTAAATTGTTAATTTCGAATACACGTCTTTTCACTTCTCTACTTCCTTGCCATTTTGAATACTCTTATAACATTCTCATTGGGCATCACCTCCTTTAGCTTCAAAGAGGTAAGTTTGTTTGGGATTTCTCATTCAATATTAATTTCACTGAGTTTCACCATTTTGGCTGCCTTATATTACGAAATTTGCGTGAGAGAAGTAACTGTATCGACAGTTTTTTTGCCTAACATCCGAAATCAGCGGCCCTGAGCAAGCGGTGAGCTTGTCGAATCGCGCGACGAAGGATCCGCTGCAGCGATATGTTAGGAACCATCTGAATCTCCCGAGATCGTGCTGTGGCTCTTATTAGGCTCTTGTTCAGGCTCAGGAGGAAGTATACCTTCCAAACGCGCATCCACTTCGAGATCATAAGCGCAGGCAATCCGTGCGATGTGGATTCCGAATAAAGCTCGCAGCTCGCCAAGTGTGCTGAGGAGCTGAGCCTCATACGGCCACCCATAACCTGCGCTTGGGGATTGATTCTCATCCAGAAACTTGCGACAGATAGCCTGCATAGCTCGGAGGGTTTCTCTCAGAAGAGAGTCCATAGAGAGAGCCTTGAGGTCGCGGGTAATTCGCTCACGTGTATCAAGGACGGACTGCACGACGAAGGTGCCGATCTCTTTGTTATATGGATAGTGGAGAGCCCGCTGACCTGCAAGATACACCAATAGTCGCCGCGCCTTGTCCCGTTCATCAACTGGTGGCTTCCAACTGATTCCGCCGATAGGGGTTGAAATGCCCGTCAAACGGGTGGCCAGTTCTCGTCCCCTCAGTTTGATCTTCTCACTCTTACTCATATTTGAGATCCTTCATTCATTTTAACATGGACATCCTTCGTTTTTGGAAAAGATCTTGCGAAAGTGAAACCCGTGAATCGCGAGCGTTACCGCAAGCGGGAAAAGCTGCGGCCGCCTGAAAAGAGACCACAGGAGCAACTTCCAGTAATAGATCCTACCTTTGTTGCGGATTCCAAGAAACCATATCGATCTGACAAAAACCCGCACATCATAAAAGTGACGCCGGAATCTCCCTGCCGGACCGGGCCTGTAATTCCTGAGAAACGTGGTTACCCGTTCATAGTAGAGCTTGCTGGAATAGATCCTGTACACGACTGTCCTGTAGCCCGCTATAAGCTCATCGTAATTCATTCTCGGAACAAAGTTCATCGACAGATCCGTGTTGTCTCCCGTGGGCATTTTAATCAGACGCTTCTCCTTCAGCAGGCGCCTGTAAAGCTTTGTTCCGGAAGGGGCGTTGAGTAAGCCCACCATAGCGGTCACGATGCCGCTTTCCTGAATGAATTCTGTCAGCCTGGCAAAGATCGAAGGCGTGTCACTGTCAAAACCGATGATGAATCCTCCCTGGACCTGCAGTCCGAACGACTGGATTTTTCGGACACTCGCCACAAGGTTGCGATGTCTGTTTTGCGACTTGTGGCATTCGGCAAGGCCCTGATCATCGGGGGTCTCGATGCCTACAAACACCGTATTAAATCCAGCCCGGACCATTAGCCCCATCAGGTCTTCGTCATCACAGAGATTGATTGAGACCTGGGTGTTCATCGCAAAGGGATGATTCCTTTGTTCCATCCAGTCGATAATGGCGGGCAGAACCTCTGCCTTGAGCTGCTTTTGGTTCCCGATGAAATTGTCATCGACAACAAATACCGGACCCCGCCAGCCTCGCAGGTACAAACTCTCCATTTCCGCCAGAAACTGTCCGGTGGTCTTCGTCCGCATCCTGTTGCCAAACAATATTGTGACATCACAGAAATCACAGCAGAAGGGACACCCTCGCGAGTATTGAATCGGCATGCAGGCGTATTTCTTCATGTCCACCAGTTCCCATGACGGTATGGGAGTAGCGTCCAGATCTGCCCACTGATGCGAGGTATAGATATACTCGGGATGTTCCTCAGCGAGATCCTTCAGAAAGGCGGGCAGTGTCAGTTCCGCCTCATTAAGCACAAGATGGTCGATATCGTGTGCATATTCGCAGCCTGATGTGAAAAGGGGCCCACCTGCCACGATTTTGGCTCCGAGTTTCTTGCATCGGGTGATTATCCTGTATACGGATTCCTTGTGAATCTGCATGGCACTGATAAAGACGTAGTCGGCCCATTCGATATCCTTGTCTTGCAGCGATTCGACCCCCATATCCACAAACTTCTTCTGCCACTGTGGCGGTAGCATTGTGGCAACCGTCAACAGACCCAGGGGCGGCATCAAGGCCTTTTTCGAGGCGATCCGCAGCGCATGCTTAAAGCTCCAGAATGTCTCCGGAGACTCCGGACAAACCAGAAGTATTTTCATAACAGTGTCCCTATTGGCCCAACGTTGTGGCTCAGCAACGCACGGCTTGTCCGCGTGGCTGCTGGAGGCGACTGTTAGGTCGTTCTATCTCGATCCTGTTGCCGAACTCTCTTTTAGAAAGTACTGTCGAACTTTCGCCGCGATCTGATGATCAGTCATCTTGTCAACTGTTTCGATAGCTACTATACGTCCGCCTTTGATACAGTTTTATTTGCTTCTCGTTGTCCGAAATAATTACGATGACCGGCTTCCTATGGTCAATCCACAAACCTGCTTTTTTCTTCATAGATTCTCTCTTTCTCTATTAGGTCCACCTAACTACTGATTATATGGTTTCCACATAACACAAAGCTCACCGGGCCCGCGCTGCACGGCTTCCGAGTGCAGCCGCTGGTTCAACTTTCGTATTTCGTATTGCGTAACTCGTAAATCGTATCCTTCGACTTTGCTCAGGATAGGTCTCGCCTGGATTCCACAACAAATTCTGACCGTTGCCGGAGCGGCAACGGCTAAACGTAAAAAACAAAAAGCATTATGGTCGGGATTGGCGGAGAAAGCAACGAGAAAGGGCAAAAGACCACAGGTGCACAAGGGCACAAGTTTAGCCCCCACCCCTGTGGTGGGGGGCCGGCGTCTCCTCGAAAACTGAGGGCGGCGAATTCACCATGATACTTCGTCGCGGCACGGTTGTAAGCCTCGGCGGGGTCAACAGCAATAAGAAAAATTCCAAATTTTTAGATTTTGCGTGCAGGTATCAGGCTTTTTTGGCAGAAAATGCTTGTTTGCGGGGCAAAGATGGGCATAATCCTACATAGTTATGTCTATTTTGCCGAATACATGGCCAGGCCGAGAAAATAGGGAGCATAAAACAGACTTGGGTGACAATATCTTGCTGTTGGTAAGATTCAGGATAGGAGGGAGGCTAAGTTTCCTTTCGCACGCCGAAACGCTGCGCGTCTTTCAGCGAGCCTTCGCTCGGGCACGGATAAACATCCAGCATACGCAGGGATTTAATCCGCATCCGAGGCTGTCCTTGCCCTTGCCCAGGCCTGTGGGTGTAGAGTCAGACGATGAACTGCTGTGCATTCGGGTAATTTGTGCCCCAAACGAGCTGGAAGCTGCGGCATACGAAATGCAAATCAGGAGCTCACTATCAGAGCAATTGCCGGAAGGTTTTGAGCTGCTTTCGGTAAGCATCGCAAAAGCTGGCACATCGTTTGTGCCGAAATCTGTGACTTACGTATTGGCGGTGCGCCCGCAATGCGTGACCGGCGATCTGAAGACCAGGATTAAGCAAGTATTGGCCAGCGAGAGTCTTTACCTTGAGCGAAAAACAGGTCCGGAAAGTTTGAAATACAAGACTCTGGACGTTAGAGGTTTTCTAAAATCGATTGAGTTGGAGGATAGTTGCGTGATTGTCCGGTGCGATACCAGTCCTGCCGGCTCGATACGCATCGAAGAGATTCTGCAACTGCTGGAGCTGGATGTAGATAAGCTGGCGGCACCGATCAGACGTACAAGTGTGCGGTGGAACAGCAATTGACAATCTACGATTCAATACTGACTATTGCAAAGGACGTTAGCAGTCTCAAACGATAGTAAATAGTAAATAGTCAACAGAAAATTGTAAATGTAGCAGGGATATGAAAATGGCAAGAGAGATGTTAATAAATGTGGCTGAGAGCGAAGAGTGCAGGGTGGCTGTAGTTGAAAATGGGTCGCTCGAGGAGCTGTATGTAGAAAGAGCAGGTCTGGGCAGCCGGGTCGGCAATATCTACAAGGGTAAGACAGTAAATGTTGAATCCGGCATTCAGGCTGCGTTTGTAGACCTTGGCACCGACCGAAACGGGTTTTTGCACATTAGCGATCTTCATCCGCGCTATTTTTCAGCTACTCGCGGCAGCATAGTCGAGAGCGTCGGCCGAAGAAAATCGCTAAGGGAGCGGCCGCCCATCCAGAGCTGCCTTCGCAAAGGGCAGGAAATTGTCGTTCAGGTGACCAAAGAAGGAGTAAAAACAAAAGGACCGACCCTCAGCACATATCTTGCCTTGCCCGGCAAGTATCTGGTGATGATGCCTTGGATGCGAGGTCACGGAGTTTCACACAAGATCGAGGATGAGGATGAACGCAAAAGACTAAGAGAATTTCTTGAGCAGAGCAACCCTCCCAAGAGCCAGGGCTTTATTATCAGAACCGCAGGACAAGGATGCTCCAAGAAGGATATCCAAAATGATTTGAGGTATTTGGAGCGGTTGTGGACAGCTATCGAAAAGCGCATCGAAAACGGCAAAGTGCCCAGCGAGCTGTATCAGGAATCGGACCTGGTCATAAGGGCGATGAGAGATGTTTTCAACAGCCGAATAACCAATATAGTGTGTGATTCGGAAAATGTGGCGCGCAAAATTAGGGAGTTTCTTTCTATTGCTGCGCCGCGCGTGAAACAGAGGATTACATACTACGACAACAAAATTCCACTATTTCATAAGTACGAGATTGAGGACGAAATAACAAAGATCCAGTCGCGCATGATTGCGCTTAAGGGCGGCGGCTCAATCGTAATTGAGCAAACTGAGGCGTTGGTCGCAATAGACGTAAATAGCGGACGATCTCGAAAGCAAAAAAGTGCTGAGCAGACCGCTTACGAAACTAATATGGAGGCAGCACCGGAAATTGCCCGACAACTCAGATTGCGAGACCTGGGCGGACTGATAATCTGTGATTTTATTGACATGCGCAGTCAGAGACACCGCAAAGAAGTGGAAAAGGCTTTTCGCGACGCCGTCAAGCCCGACCGTGCCCGTACGAGAATTTTGAAGATAAGCACGTTTGGCGTGGTGGAAATGACACGCCAGAGGATGCGTCCCTCGCTGCAGTCCAGCACCTATCTGGCATGTCCGCATTGCGCGGGCACCGGCTTTATCAAAAGTCACGAATCATCGGCTATCGAGCTTATTCGTGTGCTGAATCTTTCAGCCGCGAAAAAGCAGATAAAGCGCATCGAGCTGTCCGTGTCGCCGGCAGTTGCCGCCTACCTGCAGAATGAAAAGAGAGCGGTGGTTGTACAAATAGAGCAGCTCAACGATAAACGGGTTGTCATCCATTCGGTGCCGGAATATACCGGCGAAAAATATGAGCTGCTCTGTTATAACGAGCGAGGAAGCATGCTAAAATTGTAGCATCGGTTCTTGTATGTCTAAAAGAGCAGACGCACAGTCAGTTGCCAATATCAAGGAGACAGGCCTGCGCACAAAGGCAAAGCTGAGTACGGTCATGCGGGCGGATAGATCGGTGGAATTTGACCTTGACTACGCTCGCAGCGTAATCAAAGCAGAAGCCAACGCCATAGCTGCGGTTACGCCGATTGTTGACGCATCTTTTGCCAGGGCTGCCGAGATGATCTGCCACTGCACCGGTTCCTGTATCGTAAGCGGCATCGGTAAGGCAGGAATAATCGGGCAAAAAATCAGCGCGACTCTCGCTTCCACCGGCACGCCAAGCCATTTTCTTCACCCGGCTGAGGCTGTTCACGGCGACCTCGGCAGGTTACGTAAAAACGATATAGTGATTGTGCTGAGTTATGGCGGCGAAACGGATGAAGTCGTTCGGCTGATAAATCTGGTCAAGCAGTTGGAGATTAAGCTGATTGGCATAACCGGCGAAAAAAATTCCACCCTGAGTAACCATGCCGATGTGGTGCTTTGCATGGGCCGGATGTCCGAGGCTTGTCCGCTTGGTGTTGCTCCGAGCGTTTCCACTACCTGCATGCTGGCGGTCGGTGACGCTCTGGCTTTTACCGTAATGAAGGCTCGCAATTTCAGCGTTGAGGACTACGTTAGGTTTCATCCCGGAGGCTCACTCGGCGCAAAGCTAATGACGGTTGAGCAGTCGATGATGTTCAAGCCGGGCGAAAAACTCCCCATCGCCCAATTCACCGATACCATAGAAAAATTGCTTGCCAAGACCAGTGACGTCAAACGGCACGGAGCGGTGATGGTGGTCGACAGCGCCGGCAGATTGGTGGGGATCATAACCGATGGGGACCTGCGGCGTTTGCTGACTAAGGAAGGACGGCGTGCCTTTGAAATGAAAGCCGGCGATGTCATGACCGCTAACTGCAAGAAAATAAGAGCCGACGCCCTTGCTTCCGAGGCGACAGCTATTTTCCATAAACATAGAATAGATGAGCTTCCGGTCGTTAATGCGGATAACAAGCCGGTCGGCTTAATCGATGTGCAGGATATCGTGACCATAAAAGTGGTTGGATAGAATTTCGTGTTGCTCAGATCGGAGCCGCGACTTGCTCAGATCAGAGCCGCGACCGTAAGGGAGCGGCAAGCGGTATGCCAAATCTCGCAGACATCGAAATGCTGGTGTTGGATGTTGACGGCGTTCTGACCGATGGGACGTTGACAATTAACGGCGGCGGCAGCCAGAGCCAGACCTTCAATGTTCTGGATGGGCACGGAATCCGGCTGTGGCAAAGGGCAGGTCTGAAAGTGGCATTTCTTAGCGGCAGGGCGTCTGAGGCGACAATGCACCGGGCCAAACAGCTTGAGGTTGAATATGTGTTGCAGGATTGCCACCACAAACTTGATGCCCTGAAAGAATTTCTTGGCCAGGTCGGGATTGCGCCGGAAAAGGTGGCCTATGTTGGGGACGATTTGCCGGATTTGCCGGCAATAAGATATGTTGGGTTCGGAGTAGCTGTTGCCAATGCCGTCGATGAAGTAAAGCAGCATGCCGACTTTGTAACGACCCGGCCCGGCGGCGCGGGTGCGGTAAGGGAAGTAATAGAGTACATTCTGAAAAATACCGGCAGATGGCACGAGCTTATGAAAAGGTATCTGCTGGACTGACGAAAACGCAAACGTTATGAACCTTAACCTTCGCACAATTATTATCGGCCTCGTTTCGCTGGGCGGTCTGCTCGCAGTATATCTACTTTACAGCGGGATAAGCCAGACGCCGGAGATGGATATTAGTAGAGCAGGCAGATCAACTGAGTCGGTTGACCAGACCGATGCTGATGACTTTGACGCTAAGCTCGGCAAGATTGGCGATGTCGGAGTCGGCGCTGTTAAAAAATTTGAATACCTGCACCGTGATGACAATGGCGACGTGGATAGAAAATTTGGGTTCAAGGAGCTTCTGCACCAGACAAAAGGCCAGTGGGAAACCGACAAGCCCTATATGGAAATTCTTTTGCCCGTTCGGTGCGACATCACCGCCGATAAGGGGAGGGTTCAGGTTGAAGATGCTGCCGGCGGCCTTAGCATAAAAGACGCGACGTTTGCCGGTAACGTGGTGATGCATATCCGGCCGGCAGAGCATAGTGACATCAAAGAAAGCTTCATATATCTGGACGATATCGCTTTTGACAGTGAGAAGTCGCGGTTTTCGACGCCTGGGCCGGTAAGATTTGTCTCTGAGGACAGCCAGATGGAAGGCCGCGGTCTGGAGTTTATCTATAACGAGGCACTCAAGCGCGTTGAATTTTTCAGGATAGTTGACTTGGACAGCTTTCGTATGAAAAGTTCGCAGACAGCTTTGTTTGCCCACGCGCCGCCGGCCAGGACCGACCCGGGTAAAACGCCCCAGTTATCACAAAACGCTGACCCTAACGGTTCAAGTAGAGCTAACAGTCCACAGCAGGCCGACCTGAAGCAGGGCGAATACTATAGGTGTATGTTCCGCGAGAATGTGGTGATTGACAGTCCGGAGCATATAGTTTTAGCCCATGATAAGATCTCTATTAATAACATCTTCTGGTCCAACGCAACGGGCAAAAAGGCCGCCGAAGCGCAGCCGAGCGATGCTAATGATGTCAAGCCGGTCGCGAACCCTGTCGCGACCGATAGTGAGCCGAACAAACCGCCTGCGGAATCCGGCCAGATAGTGATTACCTGCGATGGCGGCATCATCATCGCCCCGATGAGTTCTGAGCAACCCCCGGCTGGTTTTGAGGAACCCGTTTCGTTGCCGGCCAAGGCCGAAATAAAACCCGCCGCAGACTTCAACCATGCCGCAGATAGACCCACCACCGTCGCTCGAAGAATTGACTACGATGTTTCTACGGGCGACACTATTCTGGCCGGGCCGGTCGAACTTGATTTCTACGCTGATATGAATGACTTGGTCAGAGGCGAAGCTGGCACAAAAATCTTGCCGGTCAACATAACCGCCCAGAAAGAGGCGAAATTTTTGGCAGCATCAAACCAGGTCCTCCTGCGGGGTGATTGTGTGGCGACCATGCTCCTGGCGGACCCAAACGGCCAGCAGAAATATACGCTCTCGGCTGAAACGTTTACCATAGACTTGCCTGAAGATGTAAGTTACCAGTCGCGGTTACGGGCGGGCGATATTAAGTACCTGACCGCCGGTGGCGGGGTTGTCAGGCTCACAATTTTCAAAACAGCGGGGCAAGAGCTGCTCGGCGGCGTTGAGCTGCAATGTCGTAGAATCGATTATGATGCCGGTCAGCAGTTATTTGTAGCTCTGGGCCCAGGTAAGTTAATGCTCGACAATTCAAAAGTCACCGACCCCAGCCCAAGACCTGCCGGATTTAGCTTACGAAAACGGTGCTATGCGTTTCTGCAGTTTTTCGATACGTTAAAGTATTTTATGAAAACCAACCGAATTGTCGCGGATGCAAAGCCACAGGAAACCCTGCAGATTGATTACTTCCCTATAGTCCAAGACCAGTATCGTCAACAGGCGGTAGCTACGGCGGGCCATGTGGAAATCAGCCTGGTGGAAGGTGCAGATGGTCGAAGTGAGCTTTCAACAGTTACCGCCACGGAGGCAGTCACCTACACGGACGAAGATAATCAATTCGCAGGACGTAAGCTATTTTATGACCGCGAGAAATCCATACTCATAGTTGAGGGTGATGAATCCGCCCCGTGCTACTTCAATGGTGCTCTTGTTCAGAGCATCGTGTACGACCTGAAGACCGGCAAGGTCCAGGCCCCGCTTGCTGCGCCCGGCGCGGTGCAGATAAAAAGATAATCGTTGTCATTAGAACAGAGCCGCGACCGTAAGGGAGCGGCAACATGCCTTAAAACAGAGCCACAGCCGCAATTCGCCGCACAGAGCCACGACCGTAAGGGAGTGGCAACTGCCCGGTCGTCAGACACAAAGCTGCTGCAGCTCTTCTATACTTAGCTCGTCCAGCCGGGCGACAATCTTTTCTGCCAGGCTCAATTGGTCGGCGTCGTAGGAGTTGGTCACGGCAACGGTGTGCATCCCCGCGGCCTTAGCGGCCTGTAGCCCCCAGTGTGAGTCTTCAATAACGATACATTCTTTTGCGGCGATGGGCTTCTGCCGGTTGTGGTTCAACTTTTGCAAAGTCAGCAAAAGCCCTTGCGGGTTTGGCTTACCCTTTTTTACCTGCTCGGCGGAAACTACCACCGCAAACAGTTCACGCAGCCGGGCCTCTTCCAATATAAGTTCGATCTCCGCCAGCAGTGCGCCGGAGCATATCGCCGTCGGGACATTATTGCGCTGGAGCATCCGCAGAAATTCGGGCACGCCTTCGATTATCCGGCCCTCGGTTTTTGCCAGTTGTTCGAATAGCTGGGCTTTTTGCTTCATAAGGTCCTCGATTTTCTGACGGTGAACCGGCAGGTGGTGTCTTCCTGCAACCAGCTTGAAGCAATCCGCGTCGGTTAAGCCCAGATATTCTCTGTAATAATCCTTCGTTGATATCTCGATGCCGAGCTGTGCCAGTACCTTGTTGAAGGCCCGAAGGTGCAGAATCTCCGAATCGGTTATTATGCCATCGAAATCAAAGATAACGGCTCGTAGCATAAGTTGTATATCGTTTTTAGCGAATTAGTAAATTAGTTAATTAGCGAATTAGTCCTTCTTAAGAGACCGAATATAGGAGCTTATGCCCTTTGATAATCCTTCGTATTCTTCATCCAGGTAAATAAACGCATTTCGGTCGATGTACTTGAGACCTAACACAACTCTCAAGTGACTTCTGGTCTCTTCACATTCTCCACGGGCTGTGTAAAGGACTCTTGTTTTATCAGCAAAATAATATCTGCCATGTGCTTCGGCAATATTCGCGATAACTGAATTAGCTGAATCTCTCATCTGCCTGGATAGACCATATTTTTCTTCCTTGGGGAATGCTGCGGTTATCTTGTAGATCTCCATAAGAAGTGCATATCCCTTTCTCCATATATTCAACTCGTAAAATCCTTTAGCCATGTAGTCTTCTATTCGACCAATCCACCGATTTACCAATTCACTAATTCACTAATCCACTAATTCACTGACTCTCCCAACAATCACCTCATAATCCGTGAACGCTGACTTATCGCCGCTACAAATCGCCTCTGCTAACGCTGCAATTTTAGGGACATTTTTCGTGACATATCTTCGGGCAGTCGCAGCCTTGCGTTCTTTCATGGGTATTTTTTGGCCGTTCTCGGCTGTCACTTCCATATCAACTTTTGTCCCGGCCTGGCTGCACAATAAGTATCCGTTGATCAAATCAATTGCGATGTCCACTAACGCTCGGCCGTAAAGGTCCATGTATTCGGTGCCGTTTTCCTTTACGAAGGCAATGTTTTTTTTCAATTGCTCGGTTCCTTCAGCAAGCTTTTCGAGCAGGTCGTTCACTTCGGGATCGAAATCCTGTTGGGCATATTCGCTGATGAGATTTTCGGCTGTTCCGCTGCAGACGCCACGAACCGCTGCAACAATCTGCAGTTGACTTGTCCCTTCGTAAATGGTGGTGATTCTGGCGTCGCGGGCGTGCCGTTCACAGGCATAATCTCGCATGTAGCCGCTGCCGCCGAGCACTTGAATTGAATCGTAAGCTACCTTGTTGGACATTTCCGAGCAACAATACTTGCTCATCGGCGTCAACATTGCTGCGTATCTTCTGTATTTTCGGGCGGCGTTTTTGAGCTCTTTGGCCTCCGTCGCATCTTCAGGCGGATTTGTCTCCAGTCGCCTGGCGTAGGCAAGCTCCATATCTACCACCCGCGAGGTCTCATATAGAAGTGCCCGCCCGGCTTCGATGGCGACCTTCATATCGATTAGCATGTCCCGCACGGCTGGCAGCCTTTCAATAGCGACGCCGAACTGTTTTCGGCTGGCAGCATAATCACGGGCGACACGAAAAGCGGCTTCGGCAATGCCAACCGATTGGGCGGCGATGCCGATACGCGCACCATTCATCAGACTCATAACGTAAGTTATAAGTCCGCGTTGCCGTTCGCCGATTAACTGGCAGGGCGTGTTATCAAAGAATATCTCACAAGTTGGCGAACCGTGGATGCCGAGCTTGTCTTCCAGGCGGCGAATGTGAACCGTAGGCCCCCTGTCGCAGACAAACAGGCTCAGTCCTCGCCCGTCACTTATGTCCGGCTCACTGCGAGCCAGCACCAAAAGCACGTCACCACAGCCGTTGGTAATGAAGCGTTTTACGCCGTGCAGATACCACTGCCCGTTGCCGTCCTGGAACGCCCGCAGCATAACCTTCTGCAAATCGGAGCCGGCGTCCGGCTCGGTAAGCACCATCGCGCCGGTCACTTTGCCGGCTGCAAAATCATACAGATATTTTTCTTTGATTTCTTCCGCTGCAAATGCGTTTATCGTCTCAGCGATTCCCTGCAAGCCGAATATGTTCATAAGTGCCGCGTCAGCGCGTGAGATGATCTCGATAGCCATTGAGTAGATAAGATTTGGAAAATTTAGCCCACCGAACCGATAGGGCAGGGTAAAGCCCATCACCTCAGCCTGGGCGAGTTTTTCGAGCGATTCTGCAATCGCCTTTGGGCGAGTCACCGAGCCATCCGCGTTAAGGGTGTTGCCCTGGCGGTCGACTTGCTCGGCGCGCGGAGCGATAAACTCGCCGGCAAGTTGGCCGAGCGCATCCAGCACCATATCATAGTTCTGTATGGCCTCGTCGGCGTCGGCCGGAGCGTAATCGAATTGGCCTGCGAACTTGAAGTTCTCCTCGCAGATTTCCGCCAGCTCGCCCAAATTTATGTACCTGAACAAAAATTGTATATCGTCGTTGTCCCTATAGAAATTTGCCATAATTTGTCTCTCGTATATCGTATTCTGTGTACCGCGCCCCGTATGCTGAACGAGCGACGAGTCACGAGCCACGAGCGACGGATTTAACTGCTTTTACCATTTTGGGCACAACCTCATTTAGGTCGCCGAGTATCTTGTAATGTGCGACCTGGAATATGGGCGCTTCAGGGTCCTTGTTGATGGCGACAATTTTCTGGCTCTGTGACATTCCAGCTTGGTGCTGGATTGCGCCGCTGATTCCAACTGCTATATATAAGCTGGGCCGGACCGTTGTGCCGGTCTGGCCAACCTGGTGGTCTTTGTCGATAAAGCCCAGGTCAACTGCTGCTCTGGAGCCTGCCGGGGCCGCACCCAGGCAGTTTGCCAAATCCCAGATAAGTTTGAAATTTTCCTTGCTGCCCACACCTGCACCGCCGGCTACAATTATTCTGGCTCCCTTAAGATCAACTTTTTTTGGCCGTTTGTGCTCGGCGAGAATGTCCAAAGGCAAATCCTGCTGCGAAATTTGCGTCTTTACTTCGATGATTTCGCCCTTGCGTTTGACGTCCGGCTGTGGCATCGGCATTACGCCTTCGCGGACGGTTGCCATTTGCGGCCAGCGGTCGTAATTTATAATGGTTGCGATGATATTTCCGCCGAAAGCCGGGCGGATTTGAAACAGCAGATTCTTGTGCAGCTTCCCGTCCCTTATTGTCTGATGGTCGCCGATTTGCAAATCGGTGCAGTCGGCGGTAAGCCCGGCTTTAGCTGCGCTTGCAATCCGCGGCGCCAGGTCTCTGCCGGTCGTAGTTGCTCCATAAAGCACAATTTGCGGTTTGTGTTTGTGAATCAACTCGAGCATTACCTTTGCGTAGCTATTTGCCTGGTATGCATGCAAAAGCGGCTGCTCAACTACGTATACTTTGTCGGAGCCATACTGGACTAATTTCGTGGCCAGATCCTTGACCGTGTCACCTAAGAGAACGGCGGCCAATTTTACGCCCAGCGAATCAGCTAACCTTCGGCCTTTGCTCATCAGCTCGAGCGGCGTATCCTCTAAGTGTCCGTTGTGCTGCTCGGCAAAAACCCAAACCTCACCTTTTCTGTTCACATCTATCATAGCTACAACCCGGAGAGTGCCTAAAATGTGGAGTGACTAAAGTGCCTAAAATCATAACTTTGAACTTTAGTTCACTTTAGGCACTTTAGCACACTTTAGGGACGTGCGCTTATGCTCTGGACCGGTCCGGCGGCAGAGGCCACGATCTGGCCAGTGACTATGTCCCGTATTTCAACTTTGCCCTCGGTAGAAATTGTTTTCTCCTCCAACGAACCGATGAGCCTATACGTTCGGCCTGCCGCCGCTTGAAATACAAGATGAATTGGTTGTTCTGACTGAAGCCCACCGACAATAGACGGTTGTTTGCCCACGGCCGCAGCCTGGCTTGGGGCCTTGAAGTACGCGGCCTTGACCGCATGGGATCCCGGCAGCAATTCGATGTCCTTTAGCTTCTCGACATTGAACGATTCGCCGTCTATAGAAAAGATGCCGACATCCGGGCCTAATTGTAGGACCGCTACTTCGTTACTTGGCCGGGCCGGCCCCGGGTACATCCGTACGGCGCTCGACTCACAGCCAGCCAGAATTAAACAGTACGCCGCCAGCAGGCCGAGTCCAAAAACCTGTACCGTTTTCATAGCCCATTTCTCCTTTCCCTACAATTCACGAATCAGGCTATTATCTTGTCTTCGATTAACTCATGTATCATGTTGGAGATCCCCTCGTCACCGGCCGCAACGTTCTTACTTTCTTTGGCAGCAAGGACGACACTTTGTATTCGGTGGACCTTCGTTGGCGAGCCGCTTCGGCCACACCAAGTTAAATCCGCACCAATATAGTCCAAATCCCATTGCTTTATCAGCAATTTTCTTTCTCTTAGTTCAGCACATTTCTGCTCAATCAGCCTCTGGATTTCCGCTTCATCGCCGTCTGTCTTCTGTCTTCTGTCTTCTGAGTACTGACTTCTGACTTCTCTTTCCAGCTCGACCGCTGTGCGGGCGTTTTTATATTTCATCATTTTCTTTGCTGCGGCTGCTCTGGGCTCATTCGCATCGCTGGTAACGGTCAAAAGTACCGGCAGGTGGGTTTTTATTTGCTGCCAGCCGTTTCCGATATTTCGGCGTACTGTTATCATTCTGTCCTTGAGTTCTAAAAGCTCTTCAACGTAGGTTATCTGTGTAACGCCCAGTTTCTCCGCCAGTTGTGGACCAACCTGCGCGGTGTCGCCGTCAATTGCCTGCCTGCCGCAAAGAACGATGTCGTAGTCGATCTTTTTGACCGCACAACTGAGGATGTAACTGGTTGCCAGCGTATCACTAGCGGCGCATCGCTGGTCGGTTATCAGGATTGCGTCATCCGCTCCGCGGAAAAGTGCCTCGCGAAGAATTTTAGCTGCGCCCGGCGGCCCCATAGAAATAACGGTTATGTGCCCGCCGGATTTATCCTTTATTTGCAGAGCCATTTCCAGCGCGTTAAGGTCTTCCGGATTGAAAATAGCGGGCAGCGCGGAACGGTTGACTGTGCCGTCATCGTTCATAACCTTGCCGGTAATACTTTTGGTGTCAGGCACTTGCTTGATTAGGACGACACAATTATAGGCCAATTATTATCCCCTTGTCGGCTTATTTTTAGACACAGATTTACACTGTGTTATACTTCGATCCTTGACTGTCGTCAGACAACCTGGCTCAGTACAGGTAACTTTCAATTATCTTACCGTGTTAATCGGTGTTAATCCGTGTCAAAAAGGTCTCTTTGCTCACATCGATTTTTAAGGATAATCAGTTTAGCGGGATTCAGCGGTACGTCAATCCTAAACTTGTCTCCGGCGTCTGATGCAGAATGGCAATCCGACGCGGATTTACACTGAATAAATGAAATGGCCACAGAGGTCACAGAATTACAGAGAGATAAATAAGAAGAAAATTTAATTTGTTTTTTTAGACAAGATAACATGATAATCTTGTAAATCCTGTCTAAATATACTCTGTGGTCTCGGAGTTTACCCTGAGCGTAGTCGAATGGGTGCCCTGTGGCAGAGTGGGAATGAGACTACGAAAGATAAGGTTGACAGTGGGTTCACCTCGTGAGATACTATACTGACAAGGCATCTAACGGGATAACCGCATGAGATATGAACGACCACGACTAAATATATCCGAGGGCGTAAAATTATCTCACGGGATAAACGACGATTTATCCGCCTCCGGCGGATTTATGGTGGTTTGGCCGCGAAACAGAGAGGAAAACGCTGGCTGAGGAATTCGGCATTGAAAAAAGTGGGCTTTGGGTATAATATCGAAACAAAGAGATGGATACAAAAATGCCTCAGGAGAAAAATGAGAGTTCTGGCTTGAACTCTATGCGGGAAAGGCCAAGAAGCGTGATATTTGGGGCTTTTCGACATGGTATTGTACTAACGGGCATACGTCTGCTCTTGCACTTCATACGCTGTGGCCGCTTCTTTGCAGTTGCTAAAAAGGTACTCTCAAAACTCAGGTTTTCGGTAGAGCGATTTGCCTTTCAGACCCGTGAAAGACTTGGGGACAAACGTTTCCTGCTCGGAGCAATTGTAAGTGTTGTTCGCTCAGGTATCTGGCTTGTTCTGCTCTCGCTTCTGTTCGTGGCAGTCGTTTACTGGCTTCAGTTTTCCATCACTCTGCCCCCTATTCTCAGGTACATAGTTGAGTCTTTGGGACCCAAACAAGTGAACTGGTTCGCTGGGCCAGATGGCACCACGTACATAACGCTTCTAACTACAGTTGCGGGTACGACTGGCGTCTTTCTCGCGATCTACTTCACGACCTTAAGTATGGTCGCGATCTCTTATTCCCAGCCCCACCAACGTGAGATACGCAACTTGGTCATAGAGAATGCAGTCAGTCGTGGATATATTTTTGCACTGGCTCATCTTGGAGCCATCTGTTTATTTGGGCTCGCGTTCTTGGCGGTTGGTTTTCCTCCGAGTCTAC
The DNA here is from genome assembly GCA_964567045.1 of uncultured Pirellulales bacterium. GTDB lineage: Bacteria > Planctomycetota > Phycisphaerae > Sedimentisphaerales > Anaerobacaceae > JAFNGF01. The sequence goes on from CAZMLE010000012.1 coordinate 17,854, forward strand.
TGCTAATGATGTATATCCTTCTGGTCGCGGGAATTGTGATTTTCTCGTTTTTCTCGCTCGGGCGTCATATATTTCAGTTCCTCGATCCAAGACTCTTAGTGAGTAAGCCCGCTTCCAATTTTCTGAAATCTGTAAGAAATGCAACCATCTTTGGAACTCGATGGAAAGAAAATTCATTCCAGAATCATTTTAGGAAACAGGCTTTGCATGACCTATACAGGCTTGAATGCCTGATGGAATTTGCCCTTTTGAACCCCGCTAGTCGAGAGGTCGTAAGGGACTTATGCATCTATTTGCTTGATCTGTTGACAAAATATATTTTCTACTCGTGCAAGATTCCAAGCCTTAGTATGTGGTTTCCACGGAAGACGGTCTTCCAAGAGTGGGGCTTCACAAGTAGCATTCAAACTGACATCGCTCTGAGAACGGGAACAACACCTCAACCTGAAGAAGTGCCTGATTACCTGTTCGTGTGCAGGGCGATCAGCGATATGATTCGGCGAACACTTGAACCTTTCATAACTCGGCAAGATTATTCGGAGCTTACTGCTGTACTCTTTAAAGTTTACCAGGTGTCGGGGAATTTGGGCGAGAGTTTGGCAATTGAAGAAGCACGACATCTCCTCGGAGAAATTCGGGACGTTCTCTTCTCCGATGACAACGGACTACGTGTAGTTGAAACAATCGATAGAGTTCAGGCCATGTCGATAGCGAGCATCTATGGAACCTGTCTCTTGAACTTGGCAATATCAGCATCACAGAACTTAGAGTCTAGATCGGTAGATGACATTCTGGCTACTTCTACGGACCTCAAGAATCGTAGCACTGAACGGCTTTATCATCGCGACCATCCACGCGAAGTCCTTCGTCATTTGGAGGAATTTCACCAACGATTGCTTTTCGAGCAGAAGACAGAAGGTAGGATATGCTCATCGGATTGGTTCCTTGGGGAGCATGTTGCGCGACGCTACGCTGACTATATATGGGGTATGTCGGAACAGCTTGTCCAATGTGTGACCGATATTTGCTTGAAGCCCATCGAAAAATTGATGAAGACGAACGTACTTTGGGCAAATGCTGAACTTCTAAGAAGTAGTATTGAGACTACTAAAAAGGTAAAGTTCAGGATTACTGCGTTGAGTAAGTTGTATCAAAAGCTTACGATGTACCAGGTTACTAAAGAAGACTGGATAAATGCTGAATTCGTGATGCTAGAACAGAAACTTCAGAGTGTTGAGTCAGAACTGTTGGACAATGTTGCACAGATTGCACACAAATTAACTTTTGCTACTGACGTTGGTGAGTTTCCTGATTATGCAGGCATATTCAGGGCTTATCTTGGTGATGCACTCGTATCAAGAATGGAAAAGCAGGATGTAAACCAATTCGAAACTCTTTTCGCAGGTCTTTTCAAAACGACGTTCAAAGTAGCAAGCCGCCATATTATGAAGAAAGATGAACATTTCTCAAAACCGCACAAAAAAATTGCTTTTGACACCGTATTAGACCTTCTTGATTTGTCTGGACTCGCTCTGCTTTTCAGCGAATTACATGGTTCAAGCTTCTTTGATATAGTCAAGAAGGAATGGGATGCTTATTTTGGTGAATGCCCCGATGGAAAACTGGCTATAGAGTTCTTTTATGGTTCGATTAGTATGGCATTGCAGTTGTCAGTTTTATCTCCAAGTGGAACAGAACGATTCAACTGGGAACGATCTTTTATCCGTGCAATGGCAAATGCTGGGTTCGATGTAGAAGGGCGACTATCGCGTTGGGAAGGAGAAGAGGAGGCGCGGACTAAGCATATAAGTCCTATCATAAAGTCAATATATCCTCACATGGGCATGATGTTCGAACGTTCCTACGACTACTTTGCAGCGTTCTATCTTTCGGGACGTCCTGAGGCCGCTGGAATAGACCTCCCGGACAGTGCCAAAAACTGCAAAGAAGATGTTGATCGAGAAACAGAACGGCGACAAGGGGAAACGAGTTCATGAGAAAGTTAGATCTATTTGGAAGAGATGACCTTGTGTGGTCTGGTAACTCAGTATTTGAGCCAAGTGGCCCTTTCTTTCCCAGAAGCCCGAACCTTGAAATGATGGGCCAAGATGCGGGGGCATCTATATATAGCCAGTGCCGTCAGAAACATGAGCGAGGCGGCCGCCGATTCTCATCGGTGAGTTTCGGATTCGAGCCAGAAGATAACGCTGTAATAAATTCCTTCCGCACACTTGTAGGCGGGAGATCCAACGACATCGATTACAATATAGCGCAGTTTCTGGATATGATAGCGAGGACGATTGTTGTTGAGAACCGTTTTGTCTATGAGCTTCAAGTTGGACGAGACAAGAACACGCATGAGATAGTCAAAATGAATTTCTCACCAGTTTCTGCACCTGATGACAAGGTACTCGTTTGTGGTAGGCACGTTGTCCAGATTTTGTCCTCTTCTGTTGCAGAGAGATATGGTTGTTCTCGAGTACGAAGGCTAAACCATTCTGTCACTTTTGTATTCGAAGGTCCAAAACGTTGGCGGCGTGTCCTGATTGGGGCGCGTAGCGCTGTGCGTCTTTTTGATGCCATGGAGCACCGCTCAATGGATCAGTTGGCAAAATCGATGGCGACAGGTCACCATGCTCATGTTAGCTACGATCACTCTTCAAACCTCAGGATGGTGTCAAGAGAAACTGCTCGCTTGGGGTGGTCCGGGAGGGGCCTCTTTCACGGTTACGAAACTGACTATCAGGGTGTTGAACGACTGATTCGTTGGAATAGATTTTGTATCGACTTGCGTAACTATATGATCCGCGAGCTAGAGAAAGCCGTCCATAGTATTGCGGATATAGTCAACTCCGATTGTCGTCTGATTGTGCAAGAAAACAGCGAGTACACTCTTGATGATGTCAGGAAGAAGCTTCAAGAGGGTAAGACTTCCACTGTTGAACTCGTTAGCCTTCTATTCTAGCATAGCAATAAACAAGGTGGGGAGAGGAAATGAGCTGATTGCGCTACGATGCTTGAAAAAGGCAGCAGCGGATGAAAACATGCATACGCCGTGGTTCACCCCTGTGAGATGTTGGCTATATTATCTCACGGGGCAAAGTGGATTTGTACGGCCGATACAATCCGGATAAATTCCGCGGGGTGTGGGAGAAGCTCGTCCTTCGTAGTAGTTCTACTACGGAGAATGGATTGGCCGGGTAGTCTTTGTTCTTCAACAAACCGGCAGCGCGGGGCTGCCGGCTAATCCTGTGTCTAAAAATAAATTCTGTGTGCTTAGCGGCTTCATATCCGTTGTCGGAGGACAATCAGTTTAGGCGGAATCGACGCCAGGTCAACTCAAAAAAGTCTCGGTTCTGAAACTGCCTCAGTCAAAAAACCGCTAAACTCAAAGAGCGAAAAGGTCGATTTTGTCTGCGATAAGTGCTATCTTAGGAAGCTTATACAGCAAATTTTTTTTGACAACCATTTTTGCTGAGTTGACAATCATAGCAGTAGAGTTATTATCGGATGCTGAAGCCCAAGCCCAGGATCGGGCTTTTTGGCCTACGGTCCCTATCTCTGGGGGACAACAATGAAGAACGACGTGAACTCCGATACTTTGTTCGGCAAAATGGCCGTCGAGCAGGGTCTGTGCACCGATGTCGAGGTGCGCCGTTCGCTTGAGCAGTTGCAGTCCCAGCCTAAAGACAATCCGGTGGAGCTTCCGGAGCTTATGATTAATCTGGGCTACCTCACGCCGGCCCAGGCTGAAAGATTGAAGTCCAGGCTGAAGGCGAGCAAGACCGTTGCACACCAGATTCCGGGCTATAAAATAATCGGCAAGATCGGCGCCGGCGCAATGGCGGTGGTTTACAAGGCCAAGCAGTTGAGCCTTAACCGTATCGTTGCAATAAAGGTTCTGCCCAAACGTTTCAGCGAAAATCCGGAATATGTGCAGCGGTTTTATAAGGAAGGTCAGGCCGCCGGCAAGCTCAACCATCCCAATATTGTCCAGGCCATCGACGTTGGTGAAGCGGGGGGATACCACTATTTTGTAATGGAATACGTTGAAGGGCGAACCGTAGCCGAGGATATGGCAGCAGGCAAGGTTTTCGCCGAACAGGAGGCGCTGGACATAATCATTCAGGTCGCCCACGCACTGGAGCACGCCCATGCCCAGGGTCTTATCCACCGCGATGTCAAGCCCAAGAACATAATGATAAGCAACGATGGTATGGTGAAACTTGCTGATATGGGCTTGGCCCGTGAAGTAACAGACATCAAGCTGGCGCAGACCGAGGCTGGCAAGGCTTACGGAACGCCGTACTATATTGCCCCCGAGCAGATTCGGGGCAAAATCGACATCGATGGCAGAGCTGACATTTACGGCCTCGGAGCCACTTTCTACAACATGGTAACCGGCCGAGTGCCGTTTATGGCGGACGATTCCGCAGAGGTGATGCGAAAGCATTTGAGGGAGCAACTGGTTCCGCCGGACCATATAAACACGTCGCTGTCGGCAGGAGTATCCGAGGTCATCGAGATTATGATGGCCAAGCGTAGAGAGGACCGCTACAACAACATTAAGGAGCTGCTGATAGATTTGGAGGCTCTGCGCAACGGCCGGCCCCCGCTGCAGGCACACAAGAGATTTGACGTTTCCATGCTCAAGCAACTGGAAAAAGGCGATGCCGTCGAGCCTGATGAGCAGGAGTCCGCCGAAGAAATCGTTGCTCGCTACAAGATTGCGATCCTGATTTTAGCTACGGTGGCGGCAGTATCTATCTTAATCAATCTGCTCATTTGGCTGTTCTGACCGCGGCCAGCTTTGACCCATCGTTTCTGCTTGCGTTAAATAGTTAATTGTCAATGGTCAGCTAATTATGCCCAGAGGCGGAGCACATTTTTCCTCGGAAGAACTTGCGCGAGTTCTGAGCCATTACGATGTCGGGGTGATTCATCAGGCAAAGGCTCTGTCGGTCGGCAACCGCCGTGTGCCAAAAGTGGTGATTACTTCTGAGCAGGGCAAGTTTCTATTGAAGCGTCGGCCAAGAGGCAAAGACGACCCCTTTCGCGTTGCCTTTGCGCACGCTGTGCAAAGTCATCTGGCCGGCAAGTCTTTTCCGGTTGCGCCACTGGTAGCCACCCGTGACGAGAATAGTACCGTTCTGCAATTGGACAATCATATATACGAGTTTTTCAGATTCGTCGCGGGCGTTCGCTACGACGGCTCAGCCGAAGCTACTATTGACGCTGGCCGAGAGCTGGCACAACTTCACCGCTATTTGGGAGATTTTGGCTTGCAGTGGCAGCCGCAAGAAGGCAGCTTCCATGATTCCACCACCGTGCGGAGGCATCTCCGGACGGTCGCAGCGGACAAAAGAACAAGGCCGGATAAAGTACTGCACGTTACTGCTGACGCACTCTTGGCTCTTTATAATGAATCGAGCATCCGCGTAAACAAACTTGGCTTTGATTCGTGGCAGCCGCAGGTCGTGCACGGCGATTGGCACCCGGGCAATATGCTTTTTGCCAGGCGCAAAGTGGCTGCGGTTCTGGACTTTGACTCGGTTAAGATTGCACCGGCGGTTACCGACCTGGCTAACGGGATGCTGCAGTTTTCCATAGTGGGCGGCCGCCCGAACCCCGCCGATTGGCCCGATTATTTTGACGAAGCTAAGCTCTTTCAGTTCTTAAGCGGCTACCGCGAAATCACTCCGCTGCAGCGCAGCGAGCTGCGCTGCCTGCTCGATTTGATGATTGAGACGATGATAGCCGAGGCAGTCTTGCCTGTGGCCGCGACCGGCTTTTTCGGCAATCTGACCGGCCTGGACTTTCTGCAAATGATCCTTCGCAAGGCAAACTGGCTGACCAAACACGGAAAAAAACTGACCGAAGCGATTAGTTCGTGACTCGTGATTAAGGACTCAACGTTCGTGAGTTTATGCTTCGTAGACACAAAGAAGTTGGAGCTGCTTTCTCAATAAAAGCTTTATGTTTATTTTCTTCAGGTTTTACGATAGGTTTGTCTTTGTCAAGCTCAATAACAATTGTACCGGCGCAGCATTTACCTTTTTCCTTTCCTCTTGCAAACTTCGTAGTCAGATGAGGGAACTTCTTCATCCGGATTTCTGTAGCACAGTTTTCCGACAGTTGTGTACACATAATACGAGTCTTCGGTAATACCTTTCGTATAGTCTGCGTGACCTCTTCCCGCGGAGTCCCGTGCTCTCCTCGACCATTGGAAAAAATCACAACTTCGGGCCTGATAGCTTCACAAAACCTCTTGGCAAAAGTTTTAGAATCTGCATCTTTTCCGGTCTTTCCACCATGATGAGGGAAGACCACTATCGGAGCGATAGGATCTGCATTATCTTCCAAGAGATTGAGAAGACCAATATCGTCGATATCACCGGTCAGTAAAACAACCGGCCTACCATCCTTGGTTAATCTGACAACACCACTGACTGAATTTGAGGTCAAAGTTCGACCGACGCGATCAGTGCTTCCGGGCCCCTTTGCAGCCAAGTAAGGCGTTGGGGCCAAGACCTCGATATGAACTTTCCCTTTATCGAATTTCCCTGTATCGTTGGTTGTTAACCCTATGTTAAATCGCACCTCTCCTTTTTTGTTCGCGCAGTTCAACTCATACGTCAGGTCGTCCCATATATCGGTTTCCTTTTCCGAATCCGTATTCAGTTGGACAACACCCATACTTATTTGCGATTCGAGCAAACTTGTTACACCTTTGATATGGTCCTTGTCTGCATGCGAAATCAAAAGGACGTCAATTTTAGCAATCCCTTCTTGGGTAACGAACTCCAATAGGGTAGTACCTGGACCAGCGTCGATCACCACCACGCCTGTATCATCTACCAGTACCGCGCTGTTACCATGGCCAACATCAAGAATAGATAGGGCAGTATTAGACAACGGGTGACTCCCGAAATTAATCAAACTCGAAGTTATCAAAATAGAGGTCGTCCTGGTTCTCTGCGCCTTTGTTCACTTGGGCGTGAAACCTTGCACCTGGCTGCATCTTGCCTTGCAGGGAAGATGGAATCAGACCCAACGGCAGGCGGATTTTGTCACTTGAGTACCATCCTGGCAAAACCACAAAAAACATTGGCGGTTTCATCTCTTCGTCAACCTCTTCAATTCTCACGAGCGTGCGCCAAGGCCGCCGGCTTGGTGAGAAGTCGCTCTCGAATTCGCGGATGCAGTATTCAAATCCTAGGGCGATAGTATCCGGGTTAAGGTCATCAGTGCGAATCAATATCGGTATCTTCCTGCGATACACACGCATAGCATCGATATCGGCTTTACCCCAAGTGGTGCATAGCAATGCGGGCCACTTGCGCTGGTAGAACGTAGCGACTGCCTGGGCCCCATTAAATTGTGCGTATTTCCCCAGACTCAACTTGTAGTCACAAATTGCGGCATCAGCTTTCTTGATGGCCCCACTGACAAATTGCTCGAGGGGGGGAAGGGGCTCACTTTCGAGTACAGGTTCCAACTCCGCTTCGTCGACACTCATGGCTATAATCTTTCTGGCATCTGGCTTGTCATCCACGATATCGACGCGTGTTATTGTATTTCCGCCTAAATTCAAAGACATATTTTATGCTCCCAATATCGGCACTTCTATAATAAACTCCGCACCGCCTAATTCGCCGTGTTCAACAGCATCAACGTCACCCCCAAGGTCCTTTACAGCATCGCGAACGATTGTTAACCCCAGACCTGTTCCGTTCGGCCGAGTAGTCTGCCCAGGTAGCCAAATATCCTTCGTGCTAATTCCTACTATCCCCGGTCCATTATCCAAGAACTGAAGCACCAGCATCTTGTCTTCGATTCGCGTTCGGATGACTACCTTGCGTTCTGCAATTTGCATCCCCGCAAACCAGACAACGCTGTTGTTCAAAAAGTTGGTTATAATCGACTCCAGAGCAGCTTCGCTGCCCCGTAGAAAAGGACTGTACGGCGCGAATTCCGTAATAACAGTAACTTCGCGTTCAGCAAGAAAAGGGGTGAATGTTTTCAGCAGGGTCTGAATAACCTGGTGAATGTCAACATGCCCGGCGCGGCGCTTCTCATGGTCGATTAGGCTCAGAGTAACATTTCCAAGCACTTTGAGGGCATCAGTCGATTTCTTAATTAGCTCAACAGGTTCCTCGAGAGTAGATATGTATTTTTCACCAAGCAACTTACGTCCACGGCGAGCAACAGTGCTTGCAGCAAGGCTTATGACCTTGATAGGATTACCCGCCGATTCGTGTGCAAAAGTAGCTGCGGTGATTCCCGCCGTGCTCAACGTGCGATACAGTTGGACCTCCCTTCGCAGCCTATCTACTTCTTGTTGTCTTGCGAGTTCGTATTTCGCAAAAGCCAGTTTCAGACTCCCTTGTGTAACCTTTGGGGCTTTTTCGATAACATGCTGCAGAGATTCCTTTGCTTGTTCAGACCTTTTAGGTGCCTCAGTTCGCTCCTGCGCCCGTCTTTTTTCAGCTATTTCCATACGGCGCCTTGCCATCCATTCAAGCGCATCGGTAGCAAACTGCTTTACTTCAAGAAACGTATCACTTTCTATGAAGCCAGAACGGTCTGTCTTCTGGATCAGCAATTCGTCAGTATCAATAACTGACACACGTCCAATCGAGTTGTTTGTGGACGGGCGCTCTTCAGGACTGCGGACACGCATCAGGTTCATTTCGAGCCAATCGTTGCCCGGATTCCCATAAGGATTTACTCGAAGGCCATTCTGGTAAAGATGCACGCCACCGAAAGTCTGCAGCCAACTTTTAACTTCTTTAAGCGTAGAGTAGCGAGTTAAAAAAACCGACTTGTTCAAAATGAATGCCCAAAGGTCGAATTGGGCGGGTGGACACTTATAGGGCTCTCCACTGCGTCCCATAGTTAGGTCTTCATGCCCTGCTGAGAAAAGCTCTTCCCCACGCCAGTCTGTAACAGTGGCATGTGCTTTGCTACTCTTGTCCACACTGGCGATTAGATGGTATTCGGCATCGTTAAAATATCGGTTCCTGACAATACATTCAAGGTCAGCAAATTCAGGCACTTTCAGTGCCGGTTTGAAACCTTCAGGATTCTCAGCAAACGGGTCTGCCAACAGTATCAGAGACCTAGCGAGTCGTTTGACATCCATACGCGTGATGCTGGATCGCAAATGCTCGAGCGTGATCTCCGTACCCGGACGGCTTTTTTCTGGACTGGGTTCTTCCTTTATAGTAAGGATCACATCTTCCACGAGTGCGGCTTTGTCGTAATCTGACCAGTTGATGGTTAACCGGAACTGACGCTTTGGGTCTGTTCTGGTGCGACTGACGGCCGTAGCAGATGAACCCATTCGTAATGCTGCCAGCCGTCCAAGTCCTTTGCTCCCGGCACGAATACGCTTAAGCCTGGTACGACCGCCGGGTGGCTTCAGAGACTGGCCGAGGACAAGCCAGCCGTCTCTGATTGCAGCCGCGTCCATCCCGTCACCATTATCAGACACTCGGATAGTACCACCCGGCTGGTCTGTCTTTATTAATTCGATCGTGCAGTCCACCGCATCGGCGTCATAAGAGTTCTTTACGAGTTCCAAAATGCTCTGGTCCGGACTCGGGTTCAGTTCTTCTCCAAGTCGGCGGAGAATGCTTGGTGAGAATCTGAGTGGTACTTCAATTGGTTTCACAGCTAACCCCTCCACCAGGGGAGACCTTCAAGAGCTCCGACCGTGAGGTGTCTGCATCTAATTCGTTTGTCCAACCAGCGATCTGTTTGGGGACACTTTAGAACTCGAAGCAATTCTTCACACTCAGTAATGGTCTTTCTATTTGGGAATAGACCTATAAGGTGGTTTTCGACTGCAACTTTACGGCTACCCGTTATTATAGTCGCAATCGCCCGTTTATCACCTGGGCGGGAAGTCCTGCGGACTGCAACAAAAGGTGGTTCAAATAAAGTGCCAGTAAATTTCCGGTATTCATTTATTTGTCTGACTTCTCTCCATGGTGGAAGCATTTTTGCATGCAAATACGCGACGCATGGGCCTTTCTCTTCGTGGCGATGAGGTACTACTGGTCCTACGTGAACCCGAAAATAATCTCCAACTTTACCTCTGTGAGCTTCTTTAATGGGTTTCCACCACATTGTTCTTACTCTCTTGTTGTAGTTAGATCTCACGAGTTTTAGTATGAAAACATCTACGTCAGTCCGCTTGTCAAACTGACCATATATTGTTATTTGCAGCTCTTCCGACATAGATTCAATATGTTGCCTCCACTTTTCGTAGTAGGAACCTGATCGAAGTACATCGGGCAGAATAGCAACTATCTTAGTTCCAGTAGAAGCGTTCGAAACACATTTATCCATGAAGAGAGCAGCACTCGATACTTTTCCTGTCCCCCAAGGGCATTCAGGAGATGCTATAAATTCACTGTAAGGTGGATTGATTATTACATGTGACGCTTTAGTGATTTCATCAGAACAGGAAAGAAAGTCTCGTTTAAGTATTGACGGGAAAACGTCTTTCATATTCGGCATGGATGAGTTCTGAATTTTTACACCTCGACTTATGGCCAGCAATATTAGTCTTATTTTGCTTGTGTCAATGAACTCTGGATATATATCAAAACCCATGAGGTGGTCAGACCATATTTTCAGAGTTTCCTCCAAATCTGAACCTATTGGAAGTTTGTTAGCACAAGCTAAAGTAAGGTCACCAGCGCCACAGCCAATGTCGGCAATAACGGTATTAGGTCGGATGTGCGAAATCAGTTGACTCGAAACCATCCGGGCTAATTTGGGCCCCGTGAAAAAAATCCCTCCAGCTCTCCGATCTGACAATGGAATTGCATACCTAATTTCTGAGGCTGGTTGACCATTTAGTGCTTCTCTGACAAAATGGCTTTTTCTTTCCGTCTCCGGATTTTTCAATAGATTCTCCGCAAGGTTTTTTATGTTTTTAACATATCGTTCGAATGGCTTAACTGATTGCTTTCGCATAAAAACAGTGTAACTCTTTGAAAGATGTCAAACAATGCTTTTTTCGATTTTCTATCCTCTAATACAGACAAGCTTTAATAATTGATTATCTATCATCACAGGTGAAGTTAGGAATGGCGAATTCACCGTGGTATTTCTTTGCGGCCTTGTCGTAAGCTATAGCGGCCTCAACCTCATTGTGAAAATAGCCAATCTGTTTTCTCTTGCGATTCACCAGGATTGTTGCACGCCATTTCTTGGTCTGTTTGTTGTACCAGACGCCCCTATATCTTGAAGAAGTGTTTATCTTCGGATAGCGGGCGTTTCGAGCGTTGTCGGCTGGCGTGGCAAGCCGTAAGTTGGCCTTTCTGTTGTCTAAGCCGTTGTGATTTATATGGTCAATAACCATGCCCTCAGGGACATTCAAGATTACTCTGTGCATCATTATTGTCAGCCGTTTTTTCAGTTTGCCTGACCACTGGCCCCTCATGGCATAGAATGAATGGCCGCCCTTGGCGGCGTACCATCTGTATCCGCTCAGGCGGGCATAGTCATCGGGATCGACAATGGCGTATTTGCCCTGCGTCAGGCGGATGCGTCTGAACGGATAGCCATAGCGCAGCCGACGATACCACAGCAGGGGTAGCACGACCGGCTTTTCCAGCCAGGTCGGGATTTTGATGACCAGCTCGATGACTCTCGCCCCCGGAGGCGCGAAAACCGAAATTCTAAGCACTGAATTCGAAACAAACCTGTCTTGAGCCCATTCTGCTGCGCTCAGGACAAACTCGGTCGAAGGATTTGTGCTTCGAATTTCCAACCATTATGCGAAGGCTTACGACAAGCCTTCCATAATTGGCTGGATCTGCGCATTTTGGCGAAAAATGAGGGGGCAAAAAGCAAGGCCCGAAACGTAAGTGCCGGGCCAGAAAGGAGTAAAAAAATTTCGCGATTTTGGGTTTTTTGTTTTTGACCCGCAGCACATTTGGGCGATTTTTTAGCAGAAACCCCGCGGAAACCGCGTGGTCAAACGCGCAATACGAAACCTATTCGCCTCGTTTTTTACCACAGATTTCGCAAATTATGCGGATTTGTCTGGACGCGGCCCGCGCGTGGGCAGAAAGCCTATGCTGAGCCCAAAAAGGCTTGCCCTGAATCAAATGCAAGGGCCGAGGGACCTGCCCATCCAACGAGACTCGTTGGGCCGAGGAGAGTTCCTAAAACCTCGGTCTTTCCACACCGATTTCTTCTTTCTCCGGGCGTGGTTCTCCCTCAAGTCGTTCTGCCTCCGGGCTTCTTTCTCGCTCCGGGCGCTGCCGCTGTAGCAATTGCTTGAGCAGATCTCGCAGTTCCGCCATTTCCTGGCGTAGGCCCTGTACTTCATTTCTGAGCTGTCGTACCTGCTGCTCAAGGCCGGGTGTTTCTGGACGAGGCTCAGGGCGGCTCTGAAGCTGCTCTGTGATTTGGCGCAGCTCACGCTCCAGGCGCTCGGCTTCGTCGCCTCTGCCCTGTTCTACCAGCCGGGCGATGGCCTGCCGCAATTCTTCAACTCGCGCTTGGTCAGGTCGCTGCCGCTCTCGCTCAGGGCCGCGGACTTGCCGCTCGATCGCCTCAATCTTCTCTTGGATGGCCGCCCCTTCCTCTCTGAGTTTTTCAGCGCGTTCTGTGTCACCTGCTTCAATTAGGTCGCGCTTAATCTGACGTCCTCGCTCTATCAGCTCGTCACGCTCTCGCATAAGCTCTGCTCTGCGTGCCTCGTCTCCGGCCCGCTCCTGCTCTGGACGCTCTCGTGGGGGCCGCTGCAGCTCGGCGAGTTCCTGATTGATGCGCTGAATCTGCTCCTGGATTTCGCGTAGTCCGGCCCGGAGCTCTTTGGCCTCTGGGCTATCCGGCCGCTCCGCGAGCTTGCGCTCAATCTGGTGGGCCTTTTCCTGGAGTTCTTCGCGGCGTCCAATAAGCTCGCGCACTCGCGGGCCGGCTTCGGGCCGTTCTGGCTCTCTGCGCTGCCGCTGGTACTGCTTCGCGTCGCGGAGCTGATTTTCGATCCGCCGAATTTGTTCGCGGATTTCCTGCAACGCGGCCTGAAGGTCGCGCGCTTCGGCATCCCGGCCGTCCGGCAGCCGCTCCAGCGCCAGCTCAAGCTCACGCAATCGCTTTTGTAGGGCCTCTCGCTGGGCGAGCAGTTCTCTGCTGGGCAGCTGGCGTTCGCCCCGCTCTCGAGCCCGCATATCCTCTCGTTCGCGCTCGGGTCCGGCAAGTTTGCGATCGATGTCTTGGACCTGGTCACGGATTGCTCGCAATCGTGCCTGAAGTTCGCGGCCCTCTACATCTCGGTCGTCTGGCAACTGTTTAAGCTCGCGCTCAATTCCGCTTATCTTCTCCAATAGGGTCTGACGGAGCTGGATAAGCTCAGCCCTTTCTGCCTCGCGTGGTTCTCGAAATTGCTCTCTGGAGACTTCGCCCTCTTGCCGATGCTCGGGCGCAGCAGCTTCGCGTCTGGGCGTTTCTTTGTCCGTGCGTCCCTCCTGCGCAAGCGCTGTACCAAGGGCAAGGCAAGCTGCGACAATGGTGGCAAGTATGGCCCATCGGCCACCGGCTCTCGGGTCGCCGCAGCGATTTTGGACTATCCGCCTGACTCTGGTTTGTAGTTCTTTTTTACTTGCGACCACGGTGGGCAGAAGAGCTAATTGACTTTGCGGCACCAGATCGAGCAGCGACCTGGCATAATCCGCGCCTGACTGACCAGAAGCTAGCACCCAATCATCACAGGCTTGCTCGCTCAACTTGACCAGTCGGGTCTTTGCCCACCACAAAAGCAGGTTCCACGGCAAAGCGCACAGGACTATTTCTCCCAATAGTCCGCTGATATGATCGTGGCGTTTGTAGTGCGCCAGCTCATGGCAAAGTACGCTTACCCAGTTTATTTCGCTGCCGCTCTGTATGGCAGTGCTCGGCACCAAAAGCGCCGGCCCTTTCCTCCAGCACCAGATCACCGGACTGCGAATGTTCCGGCTGCCCAAAACGCTCACCTCTTCGGTAATCCCGAGTTTTGCCTTGGCCACGCGCGCTGCTGCTTGAATCTCTTGGCAGCGCAGGGGAGTCGCCCGGCGTAGAAGACGAATGCCCCGCACAAATGTCACGACCAATCGCGCAGCCAGGATTAAACTTGCTGTGATCCACGCCCAGGCGGCTATCCGACTCCAGGGAATCTCGGTCTTCTCTGCCGTGACTGCAGCAACAGGCACGTATTGCTCTACTGCGGGCGGCTCAGGTGGCACGGCCATCCTGGCCGTGGACACGGGCTGGAAGCCCGTGCCACTATCGCCGGCGATAATTTCGGCCGCTGCGTAAGTCGTTTCCGGCAGCGTAATTTCTTTTTCTGACCGGACCGCCGCCGGCTCAGCCGAGAATAGCCCCAGGTCAAGGTGCTTGACCATTATGCTCATAGCCGGTACGGCCACCGCTGCAATGATGGCTAAAAGCAGAACCTGATGTGCCCGAGCAGGCCGGTGTCTCAAAACGAGACTGGCGAGAAATCCCACCGCCACGCAGGCGGTGCTTTGCCACAGACACGTCCAGACAAACCCATTTTCTGATAATAGTTCAGCTATCATTTTTCATCTCCTTTCGTTTTTGGTCGATCATTTTTCTAAGCTCGGCAAGTTCCTGATTGCTTAGATTACTTTCACGTATCAGGTGCTGAAACATCAGGACGGCATCGCCGTCAAAGACCCTCTTTATAAATTTTATCGCCGATTTAGCGCCGGCTTGTTCCCGGGTTCGCGTCGGTAAGTACACGTAGCTTTTGCCCTGCGCCCTGTGTTTCAGGCAGCCGGCCTTTTCCAGTTTTTGCATCGCCGTAAGAACGGTCGTATACGCAAGTTCTTTCTTTTGGGCTAATTGCTCTCTTACCTGATGGACGCTAGCCTCGCCGAGGTGCCAGACCACTTCCATCACCGCCCGCTGCAACTGGCCCAGATCATCGAGTGATTTGCTGCTCATCAATAAGCTCCATGACAAACACTACTCCGACCAAAAGTACTACGCTCTATAGTAGTTGTCAACAAAAAAATGAATTTTTCGAAAAATTTTTTCCCTGCTGTCTTCACCTTCAAAGGGGCACAAAAGAGGTCGGCGTTGAACCCTCGTCGCCGAATACTGCTTACTGCGTAGTCAGGCCTGTATTCAAGGAGCCAAGCGGGATATGCTGAGAAGTCATCAGAATTAACTTTTCGGCAGGATCGCCTCAGTTCATTCCTGGAGAAGAACGGTTGGTTTGATCAGTATCAATAGCATCTTTTGGTCTTTGATTTTGGAGTAGCTACGAAAAGCTCTTCCAATGATAGGCAATTTACCCAATATCGGCACAGTTGATTGCCTTTCAACTTCTACGGTGACTTTCTGGCCGCCGATGAGTAGTGTTTTGTCACCGGGAACCAGGCAGCGTGTCTTTGTACTAACCACATCGGTCTGTGGAATCTTATATAGATATTTTCCGTTATATTCACGTTCTTCGAAGCCTCGGAGCTGACGAATCTCTAATTCGAAATCCAGGTAGATGTTCTCGTTATCGGGTGTCAGTTCCGGCTTGACCTGAAGAAAGGTGCCTAACGTCACCGAATCGTGTTTTGGTTCCGGCTCGCCGGAAGGCCACTTCGATTCGGTATAGCCCGAGATATAATGCACTGCTTCTTGAATTGCAAGCCGTGCCTCTTTACCGTCTAACACTACAACTTTTGGCGCAGCGAGCGTCTCTGCACCTTTGTGTGCCTGGGTAGCTTTCAGAAGAAAACTGACATTGAGGTCATTGAGTATCAGGCTGTAAGTATCGGAACCCTCTGAGGCCTGAGCTACAGAAGGCTTAGGTTCCCGCCAGGAATTGGCGTCTCGTATGGAATTTGCGTCGAGACCGATGTCTTTCAGGAAATCCTCGCTCACGCTCAGAATCCTTGTTTCGATTTCGATTGCAGTTTTGCCGATGCCAAGTTCCTTCAGTCTGTCAGGCTTGACGAACTCAACATGGCTGTCATTGAACAAAACGTTCGTACCCTTTCCTTCTGCCAGCAGCGTCTTGTCATAAGCTACGGGCATATCTGGAGGAACCGTAATTGTCTTTCCCTTGCCGAGATACTTCGCATTTGCCGAAGCCCATTTTAATTCTTCGTCCTTCAGATACTCTCGCAATTCCGGCAGAGAATCCGGATACTTGTCGTCGTGGTCATTTGCATAGATAAGCAGCGCTTTGCCCAGGTTGGATAGTTTTTTGGCCGATTCCAGGCGTTTTACAGCGCCAACAAGTTCGTTGAACTTTTCAGATGTTATGGATTCTACGTGGCCGTCCAGAAACACTACGTTTCTGGCGGTATGTTTTTCAGAAAAGGTCTTATCATAGGCGATTGGAGTATACGCAGCCTTGGTTACCTGGCGGCTTATGCTTTGACCTAAATATTCCACATTGTTCAGAATCCAGAGGAAAACTTGCTCATCGGCAATGTAAGGCTTCAATACTTGCAGATTGTCCGGCAACTTATCGCTGTGCTCGTCCGCATACAAGTTTACAGCAAGGCCTAATTGTTTTAAGTTCTCAAGAGATTTAACGCGTTGCTCTTCTTCAGCAGATTGAATTTCACTGGTTATGCCGAGCTTTTCGAGACGGTCGGCCTGAACATATTCCACGTGGGCATCCAAAAAGAGCACATTTGTTCCTTGACCTGACTTCAGTAATGATTTGTCGTAGGCTATGATAGTATCAGGCCGATCTTTTTCGGTTTTGCCTTTGCCGAGGTATTCTACATTTTGGCTGAGCCACTCGATGTCCTGCTTATTTCGCAGATATGGAGCAAACTCTTGTAATGTATCCGGCAACGCTCGTTGGTGGTCCTGAGCAAAAAAGACCATCGCCTTGCCCAAATCCTGCAGTTTTTGGTTTGATGTTATTTTAGCATCGGCCAGCCGGTCTTTTATGTCGGCCTTTGCTGGAATGCCGATGCGCTCATCAGGGCGTATTATGTGCGGGGTTATCTGCAGGATCAGAGTCTGATTGGGCCTATCCTCATCCTTTGTGCCGCAGATGATGATGGTTTCTCCGTCTTTGACCGTCATCTCGCTGGTGCAGTCACTTCTGGCTGTTACGTGAATTGTGCGGCCACTGGCATCTTTTTGTTCTGCCGGCTTTGACCGCGTAGTAAGGTATATATCCATGTGAACGACGTTGCCTTCGACCACATTAGCCTTAATTTTCAGTTCCAGGCCGCAAGATACATATTTAATGATCGGCTTTGACTGCTCGTCCGCACCGGCACCTGGCTCATAGCCGGTAATACATGGCACCTCCGAGGCTGTCCTTATGATTGCTTCTTTTCCGTCGAGCACTCTTAGACTTGGCTTTGCGAGGGCTTTTGCCTGTTGGTTTTCCTGGATCAATGCCGCCAACCGCTGGGCAAACTCTCCTGGAATCCGCATAATCACTTCGCCCGGACTCTTGCCCTTGACAAATTCCGAATCACCCGGAACTTCAAACAACATGCAATCGATATGTATTTGCGGCTTAGCTATTATCTCAGGCGAACCGGCTTCCGCAGTTGCCGGGCTTTCAGATTCAATAGACCTTCTGAGTCCACTTATCTGAGGCAAAACATGTGTCCCGGTTGCCGGGGCCAGCATCTGATCAGTACTGGCATCCGTGGGCGGGTTGCCGACCACAACTGGGGACGTATCTTTGGAATCTGAGCCCGAAAGGGCAAGGCTTGCGGGTATTGCCAGGGCGATGAGCAGGACAGCGACAACAGCCGCGGGCGCCCAACTGGCGTGGGTTTTTCCGCCGGCCTCTTTGCCCAGTAAACGAGATATACGGCTGGATAGATTTCCGCCGCTGGCGGCTATGGCTAACTTGGCCTGCTGCGAGCGTATTTTTTCCATCTCCGCCAGAGCTTTTACGTATTGCCTGGTGTCGCCGCAGATGCTGACCGCCATATCGTCGCAGCAATTCTCCCTTTCAGCGCGAATCGTATGTGAGATCCACCAGACGGCCGGATGATAGAAGCCGAGTATCTCCACTACCGTCTGCAACATATTGACCAGGTAATCCAGTCTCTTGATGTGGGCCAGCTCGTGCGCAAGGAGGGCCTCTAATTGTTGCGAAGTTAGGCCGGTCAAAGCGCTTGCGGGCAGTAATACTACTGGCCTAATCCAGCCGACAACCGTCGGTACTTGAACAAAAGCAGATTCGAGCAACCTCACTGCCCGCTTGACGCCCAGGCTTTCAGCCAGTTTGCTGAGTCTGCTGGTTAGTGGGCTGTCGACCTCGTTGACCATTCTGCGTTTCAAGCGATGCAATTGCGCCCAGCCGCCCAAATGCCAGACAGCGAGCACAACTACGCCGATGAGCCATCCGAGGACGAGGTAGGGCAGAACAGGCTCAAATAGTTCGACGGCGTGCTGTTTCCAGGAGGCCGTGCCCGCCCTTTCAGGCTGAGCCAATTTCTCCAATGCCAGTATCTCCGACACTGTAATCTGGCTTGTGGGTTCTGCTGGGTTGTCTGGAAGTGAAGACGCGATATTGAGCGGCGCCGATGATGCTGAGACCGGCACTAAGTGAATCGTTACCACGGGCAATAGAACGATCAGGCCCAGAGCTGAACAGGCAATTATGTAGCGGATGTTCGCCGCGGACTTTCGCAATGCTCTCAAAAAGATCGTTAAGAGCAGTGCCACAACGGCAGCCTGCCAGACGAAGTGTAGCAGTGTCCAGCCTATTTTTTGAATGACTTGCGGTGAAAGGATATTTTCCAGCGCCGCCATGATTATTCTCCTTATAACTGAACTTTTGCAAAACTCTTGTCATAACTCATCCAGCAGTTTTTTTATTCTGGTCAGCTCTTTCGCCGAAACTTTTTTGGCTGAAAGTGCCCGCATCACTAATTTTTCGGCTGAGCCGCAAAAGGCTCGTTCCAGCAAATCGCCTACCAACTGCTTTTGAGTTTTCTCCTCTGTGGCTGCGGGCTTATAAACGTGCTGCCTTTCGGACTCATCTCGGACCACCAGACCTTTCTCGGTCATTATTTGCATTAGCTTCAGAGTCGTTGTGTAGCCGGTATCCTCATCTTTGTTCATCGCTTCGTTGACTTCTCGAACGGTGCTTGGCCCGTTATCCCATAGAATTCTCAGGATGGCCAGCTCTCTATCTGTCGGTCGCAGAGTCTTACTTCGTGCCATGTTTCGAGTCTCCTATTATTGTCGCTTTCATCCTATATCGGCAATTTATACGAATATCTTCGTAGCGTCAACGAAAATATTCGTATTTTTACACAAATTTTTTCCGTCTTATTTTTGAACCTCAGAAACGCGCAAAAAAGGCCTCTCCATTGCGTTCGAGTGCAGAGCGCGATCCCCCGCCCGGGCGCAACGATCGCTCTGTTTTTTGCCACAGATTCGACAGATTAGGCAGTGTTAATCCGTGTCTTTTGCCTTGGCGTAGGCGGCGACGACCTGCTGCTGGACATTCGGTGGGACAAGGTCATAGTGGCTGAACGACATAGAATAGCTGCCGCGCCCGCCGGTTACGCTTTTGAGCTGGCTGGTATACTGCGTGACTTCTGCCAGCGGCACCTGTGCTTTAATAGCTAAAAAGTTGCCGGGCAGCATCTCTTGTCCCAGAACCCTTCCTCGCTTGCCGGCCAAGTCGCCGGCGATGTCGCCGACGTTCTCAGCGGGCACGGTAATTTCAACATTCACAATCGGCTCAAGCAAAACAGCTTTGGCTTTTTGAACCGCGTCGATAAATGCGCCCTTGCCGGCCGTACGAAACGCCACTTCCTTTGAATCAACCGGGTGATGTTTGCCGTCATAAACCGAGACTTTTATATCCTGCATCGGGAATCCTGCGACCACGCCGGCTTGCATCACATCGTTCACGCCCTTAAACACGGCAGGCTCATACTGCCCGGGTATTGAGGCGCCAAAAATATCCCAGCTAAACTGTAGCGGCGGATCGGAATTGCGCTCAGCCGGCTCGACACGAAGGTAAACTTCGCCGAACTGGCCAGCTCCGCCGGTCTGCTTCTTATGGCGATAATGACCATCGGCTTTGGCCGTAATTGTCTCGCGGTAGGGGATCTTCGGCGTCTTGGTGCGCACCGAAAGCTTAAAGCGTTTCTCCAATTTTTCCAGCATAATCCGCAGGTGCAAATCACCAAGTCCGCTGACGACCAATTCTTTTGTCTGGGTTTCTCTTGTGACCTTAAAGCATGGGTCTTCTTCATTGAGTTTTTCGAGGGCAGCGCTTATTCTTTGCTCATCGCCGCGGGCGACCGGCTCGATTGCCAGAGAGAACATCGGCTCAGGCACCGGCGGCACTTTGAACCGCCCGGCCGCGGCCCCGTCGTGAATGAGGTCGTCGAGCTTGAGGTCTTCCGCCTTGGCAAGGGTCACGATGTCACCTGCTACGCCGGCGTCGATTTCTTGGTTCTCACCGCCCTGGGGCCTGAAGATATGTCCCGGCCGAGTCGCCCTTTTCTCATCGTTTCGTATCAGACTCGTATCCGAGGTGAGTCTGCCGCTAAAAATTCTAATGGTTGTGTACTTCATATTTGAGCGTGGGTCTAAGCCGATCCGGAAGACCAGTCCCGCAAGCGGCCCGGCAGCGTCTGCCTTGAGTTCCGTAATCTTATCGCCGTCCATAAGCTGCCGCGGTTTTACATCAAGCGGTGACGGCGTGTACTTGGCAACAATATCCAGAAGCTCGGTAATGCCGACTTCTCTGCGTGCATCCGTGAAAACTATCGGGATCAGCGTCCCGCTTTTTAGCGCCTCGACAAATACAGAAGCTATCTTTTCAGCGGACACTGCTTCGCCGGCAAGGTAGCTTTCCATAAGGGCGTCGTCTGCCTCGATGACGCTTTCTATCAGCTCCGTGTGCGCAGCGGCCACATCCATTACAGGCGATTTGCCGGCTTCGTTTTCGATGCAGTCGATGACGGATGCCTTGTCGGCGGCGGGCAAATTGGCACAGCGGCACTTATAGCCGAATCCGCCAGAGGCGGACTGGATATTCTTTAGCAGTTCGGCTAAATCCACGTTTTCAGCGTCAATTTTGTTTATAACTATAAGGCGCGGCAAATCGGCCTTGCTGGCTAATTCAAAAAGTTTTCGCGTGTTGGTCTCGATGCCGGCAGCCGCGCTTATCACGATTACTGCGGTGTCGGCGGCCGGTATCGCTTTGATAGCCGGCCCTATGAAATCGGGATAACCCGGCGTATCTATAATGTGAATCAGTTTGCCGTTGTACTCGACGTGAACGACAGCGGATTGTATTGAATGTTGGTGCTCCTTCTCCTCGTCGTAGTAGTCGCAGATGGACGTTTTGTCGTCGACGCTGCCCAGCCGGCTTGTTACGCCGGCTTTGTGCAGGATTGCCTCAGCCAGCGAGGTTTTGCCACTGCTGCCGTGCCCCAAAAGAACAATGTTGCGGATGTCGGCAGTATTAGCCACTTTTTGACCTCCAGAACACACTTTTTAGGTTCGCATTTGCTTCCAATTCAGTTAAACACTTTAGGATATTTGCTAACGCTACAAACGACAAGGAATTTTTTGCCCATTTCGGGCAATAAGGGGTATATTTGGCTTTTTTCTAACAACCGCTTAGCAAATCGTGTAGTTTTTTGTACGCGGGCAGAAGCAGGGGGGTGATTTTGCAGTCTTTGCACGCCCAGTGGAACAGAATCTTCTGGTCTTGCTCTGCCACCCTGTTCGGAGCATAAGGCCGGCGAATATAAGCGTCCACGCAGCAGGCCGGATAACCAAAAAGGAAGCCTTCAAGCCGCTGCGTTTCCGGCGATTTATCTATCGGCGTGTCGGCAAAGCGCTCTTGGTATAACTGGATATAGCCGGGCAGTCGGCTGAAAATCGTCTCGATAATTTCCTTGCCGGTCTTGACAGCGCGCCGGATTTCTTTGGTGAGCAGGCCGAGTTGTTCCAAAAGTTTAAGCCCAGCGCTATCCAGAGGTTTCTCCCATCTGCTTAAAGGCTTTATTCCTTCGCGGGTGAGCAGCGCAAGATATGCCAGGTCAAAATTGATTTCCTTCAGTGCTTTCGCACTTTGTTGGAGTTCGTGAGCGTTGGAGGTCACGTGTCTGCTCTGCTATTTCTTCTGCTCGTCCTGGCTTGGCTCGGTGCTATCCAGCCATCTCTCAGCGAGTTTGGCCAGGTCAGCGAGGTCGGTGTTGCAGTCCTGATTTAGGTCTGCCGGGGCAAATATGGTGCCCAGATCACCGCACCGCCGGGGCATTTCCAGAATCTTTGCCAGTAGCGGCACATCAATTCTGCCTTTTCCATGACGGTCACCCCAGTAGCTGAACGAACCGTGCTGCATATAGTGGCAGACAATGTCAGGTACTTCAAAAGAAAGACCGAGCTTCGGATTGATGACCTGCCAGTAGCCCATATTGGCGGAATGGCCGCATATTTCGCACAGCTCGATGCCCCTTTGCATGAAGCTTGCCTTATATAGTTCGTCAACGCCCGGCGCGTTAGGTTCGTAGACCGGCAAAGCCTCGATAACCTCTGCATATTGCCTGGCCAGTTCGATTCCATCCGGAACAAGGTTGTTGTCCTGGTCGGCATCATAAAGATTGTAGCCTGCCGCCAGTTCTTCGTTATCCGTCAGAAGGTCGCCATCTAAGTCATCGCCGGCAACCGGCAACTGGTGCTCATCTAGCTCTTCGGGAAAACGCAGCTCGAGCGCCCGCATAAGTGCCGGCACGTCTATCCTCCCAGTGTGTACGTTGCCCGCATGGCTGAAGGAGCCGTGCTCCAAGTAGTGCAGGGCGATAAGGGGACAATCCACATTTAGGCCTAGCTTCGGGTTGACTATTCCTGCCGGACCCATGTTGACGGTTTCGCCGCAGATCTCACAGGTTTCCAATCCGAATTGGGGTGCGTGCCATTTACACGTTGCGCCAGGTGCAGCGTCATCCTGCCAGGGCAATTGCGCAATAATAGCGGCGCAGCGTGTGGCTAATTCCAGCCCATCGAGCGTGCCGTTGCGGTTTTGATCGCCATCGTATGGGCGATATCCGATGGCGAATTCTTCGCGGTCCGCGAGCAAATCCGCATCTGCATCCTGCTTGACGGCCAATTGGTGTTTATCCGGAACACTCGCGGCAAGGGCCTTGTTGATGGTCAGCCCTGCCCCCAGGGTGATTACAGCCGCTGCGCCGGCTGCGACCGCTTGTCTTTTGAAGATTTTGGGCTCTCGGGCGTGTCTTTGTTGGGCTCTTTTTAGTCTTCTCATAATCGTCTCCCGGCAGAAATGCCGTCATACGGGCGGCCGAACTACTGTAAGATTATATCAAACAGCCTGCCTTTTTTCCAGAGCTTAACCTGCAATATTCGCTTGTGCCATCGCCTCCGCAGCATATCGGCAATGTAGAGCGGCCTTTGCCCATCGCTTATCTGACGGGCAAAAAAATTCTGCCGAAATTTCTTGCCAGGCTGCACCCATCGGGCTATAATCTCAAAAGATACACTTACTCGCGGATTATCATCTCTGAAAAATAGAAAAAAGTTGGTCAAAAGGTCCCTTTAATGGAGGCGAGCCGACCATGCGTGAAAGAAAAGGTTTTACGCTGATAGAGCTTCTGGTGGTGATTGCCGTTATTGCGCTACTGATGGCGATCCTGCTGCCAACGCTGCAACGGGCGAGGCGTCAGGCCAAAGCCGTCGCCTGCCAGTCCAAACTGCGTCAATGGGGTGTCGCATTTTGCGCATACACCACTGATTATGACGGCAAGTTCTTTCCCTGGTGGCCTCCGTACTACGCCAGCTTCATGCAGGATAACCGATCCTGCTTACATTGGCCCTATAAAATGCCGGCTTATTACCGTGACTGCAACGATCTACGGTTGTGCCCGGCTACAAAACCTGGTAAGTTGGATTATGAACACATACTTGTGGCGGATGACAAGTTCTCACCTCTGGTGGTACTGCGCCCAAGGTCAGTCCGGATTTCTTGTCTGGTACTTCGGCAGTTACGGCCTCAACGCGTTTATCGGCAAGGCGGACCACGACTATCGGAACTATCGCGGGATGTGGAATACGTCTCTGGCGCCGGATGCCGACTGCGTGCCCGTGCTCTTTGATTGTATGTCCCCCATCGCATGGTATCGCCTCGGCGACTACGAGTGGATTCCCCCTGAATATGAGGGGGCATGCGGTCCCGAGCCAGGGAACAGGATGAACTATGCGTGCATTGAGCGTCATGTCGGAGGCGTCAATTCCCTTTTCATGGATTGGTCGGTGCGGAAAGTGGGATTGAAGGAACTCTGGACGCTCAAGTGGCATCGCGAATACAACACGCGTGGCCCGTGGACCAAAGCTGGCGGCGTTAAACCCGAAGACTGGCCGAGGTGGATGAGACACTTCAAGGACTACTGAAATCGCTGCCTGGTCGTCCAGGCCGCCCGATTTCCAATTGTCAATTCCTGAACCTGGCCAGGAACAGGTTTACAATTTTCAATTTTGAAATGCAATACGGGCAAAAGATTCGCAAAATTCTTTGTTTTCCTCTCTGAGGTATTAGGGCTAATTTTATTGGACGCTCAAATAACCCACCAAAATAATCCTGTTTCACTGGCCTATATGTTGGGCTTTGGGTTATGGGGCGTTGGGTGAGTCTCCTGTTGGTTGGCTAAAGAAAAAAGCGCTGTCTGACGATATTTGCCAACATGGATAAAAAGGAGTTGATTGACTGCATTTGCCAGATCAATAGAACCGCCAAGCCCGAATTCCTCGCCAATTTCTCGCAAGAAGAGCTCTCCGCCTACCTCGAGCATCTGATGGAGCTGGACCTGGAAGAATTGGCTCTGTGCAGCTAAGGGTTCATTTAGTTGTCTTATTCGAGGTCGCCGAATCTATCTTTTTTTGAAGAGGGCTTTGGCTGTCTGGCTGGCTGATCACTTTCTCGCGGGGAACGCCTCTGGGGTGTTGCTGACTCGATTTTGACTTCTGAGGCAACGAAAGGTATTACCTGCGGCGCCTGGTCGGCGGGCACGGGCGGCGGCACCTCAGCAATGCTGTTTAGCTTGAACTCAACCAAAGCCGGCACAAAACCTCTCGGCACACAAAAAACAAAGTCAATGTATCTTGCTCTGGCTTGGTCCCCGAAGTCGGTGTGCGTCAGTTGTATCAGAAAGCTGGTCTGTAGCTCGTTGGCGGATTTTAAGTGCCCGATGGGATAAATGTTTATGCCATTTCCGGCCAATGGGTTCTGGGCACTGCCTTTTTCCTTGCAGATTAGTCTCAATTGGGGCAGCGCAAAGAGCCCGGCATCTGCCGGGGTGTTTGGCTTTAACGCCTTTCTGTTTATTCCTATTCGCACGACCGTAAGGTCGTGGTCCCCCTTCTGCCAGCCTGGCAAGAGCACGGGCTTTGTCGTTTTACCCTGCGCCGGTATTTTCAGTGAATCAAGCTGGCCCAGCAAATCTTCCACCTGGTTTCTTATGGCATCCGGAGCAGGCCAGGCAGCCGCCTTTGCCGGCACTTCTATTGCGTCCGAATCGGTTACAATCGGTATGTTCTCGCCGATGAGCAGGCGGTTCAGGATAAGCTGGTCCAGATACTCCGGATGCAGAGTGGCGAAACTCGCTTTTCCGCCGAAACTGCCCTTACTTAGCAGGCTGAACAGTCCTATTGCCAGACCGTCAGCGTTAAGTAGAACCTTGCGGTGGCCCAGCTCGAAACGCCGATAAGGATACTTGGCGGGCAGAGGTCCCATCTGAAGTGCGGTAAGAACCAGGCCGGAAACAAGAACGCCCAGGACAATGCCGCAGCCAATCCGCCCGACGCGCTCGGGCCAAGTGCCTAAGTCGATGGGCTGGCGTATCAACTGACTGAGGGCTGTCTGCAGGATGGCAAAGACTACAACAAGCAGCAGCACAAAAGACAAAAGTTGTGCCCAGGGCGCTACCGATGGCGCATAGCCGGCCAGAAGCCTTGCTAGGAGCTCAAAATAGCCGAAAGCGGCCACGCTTGCACAGATGGTGATGATTATCGTGGCGAACGCCTTTACCAATGTGCCTTTTAGATACTGGTACGCGGCACAGCCGGCGATGATCACAAGCACCGATAAATTAGCTATCCACATTATTGCATCTCCGGTTAGAAGTCAGTTGATTAGCGAATTACTTGATTAGTGAATTGGTAACTAATTTACGAATTCGCTAACTCACTATCTTTCTTTCTCCTGCTCGGCTTTCACCGGCTGCTTTTTTGGCGGCGACAGCACCCGGAGCATTTCGTTTATTGCCGTTGCTCCATTGATTACTTTTCTTAGGCCCTGTTCCTGCAGGTAAAGCATCTTAGCGCGTCTGAATTCCGAGCTTATCTCAGACAATGACTTCGATTGTCTTACAGTTTTTCTCAAGTCATCGTTCATGGTGATCATTTCGAATATGCCGGTCCGCCCGACGAAACCTGTTTCCTGGCATTTTTCGCAGGGCATGGGCTTGCCGCGTTTGTCGTATATCACCTTGCCGACGCGGTAAAGGGCTTTTACTTTTTCTGCGGGGATGTTGTATTTTTTGAACAGCTCTTTGTTCGGAGCATACGCTTGTTTACATTCATTGCAGAGTTTCCTCAGCAGTCGCTGGTTGCTGACGCCCAGCAGGGTTTCAGCGGCGAGGTTTCGGTTGCCGACAAGTTTCAACCATTTACCCAGCGCCTGTACGACACTATCTGCGTTGAGCGTAACATAGACCATTTTGCCGTCTTTGGCTGCGGCGCAAGCTACCTGGGCCGTCTCGGCGTCCTCGCAGTCGCCCACGCCGACAATGTCCGGGCCCATTCTTACCACCGTTTGTAACTGTTTGGCAAAAGTCATAGTGCCGGTGTCACTGGGCGTAAAAACATTTTGGGTTACGTTCGGCAGGTCGGCGGCAGGCCGCCTCTCCACGGTGTTTATGCTGTTCATGAAGGCATCGTGGTTTTTCAGCAGGGCATATAAGGTTGTCGTTACGCCGCTTTTTGAAGGGCCGGATATTATAAATAGCCCCTGATGAAGCTCGCGAAATTTGTTTAGCTGCTCGTACTGATCGGGCATCAAACCGATCTCGTTAAGCCTTGGCAATGTCTGCTTGGTTATTTGCTTGAGCCTGACCTGTTCGCCGGCGGTCGAGCCTGCGGTGGTCACTTCCCAGTCGGTATTTTCCTTATTCTGGCGGGTTCTGAACTTTCCTTTTTGCGGCTTGCGTTTTTCGTTGACGTCCAAGTCGGCCAGGTGCTTCAAGAATCGGATCAGATACTCGGTCTGGTCTCTGGAAATGGCCGGCTGTTTTAGGACTACGCCGTCAATGTAGTAAGTCACGTCATAATTCTGTGATGCCGGGGTAAGAGCAATGATGTTTGCCCTTCGCCAGGCAGCGTCCTTCAAGACTTCATAAGCTGTTCTAAAACCGAAGAAGTCCGGCGTTTTGGGGGCAGGCGTGGGAACTTCGTTGTTGTTGGCGGTTATGAAAAGAAAGCCCTGTAGCTCTTGCAGTTTCTTGTCTTTGGCGGCGAACAAGCCCTTGATGTGGTCGGCGGTGAGAACGCGGTCGAAATCCAGAACCCTGGCGTTGCGGTGCTTCACATACGCCAGCCCTGTTGCTGCGACGGCGATTATGTAAAGGAGCATCCCGATTATGAAGATGGGCACAAGCATCCAGATTATGATTGCTGCCGCGGCTGTGCCGAAAACAATGCCCGCCCAGGAAGCAGCGTTGGCTTCCAGCGCCTTGGCGTCCTGATACACCCAGTTAAGTAACGGCAACCACAGCAGAAGGAACGCCACAAAGACTATGAATTTGATTATGGATATGTAGCCGCCATATTGGATGGCCAACAATACTGAATCAGGCATAAAATGCTCCGTGCCCTTATTTTTAGGAGAACCCCCCAGTGAACTGGGAGGCTAAATCCGCCATACCCCTGCTTTCGCAGGGGCAAGCTTGCCCCCGCGCAGGCGGGGGGCTGGCGGATAAATATTTAGCCCCGCAATTTATTGCGGGGTTTTTCATAAAATACCTTCGGCGGTAGTTCTGATGCCCTTTAGCGCCATTTTCAGCTCGTCCTTGTTAGGGGCGTATTTATATGCGTCCTTCGGGTCGACAGAGCCGTTCTTTACCAGCTCACAAAGGGTGTCGGTAAAGTCCTGCATACCTTCCTGCACACAACTGCGGATAACGCTGGGCAAATCACCTTCACGACCTTCGGAGATCAGTTTTCTGACCGCCGCGTTTGCAAGAAGAATCTCAACGGCAGGCATCCTGTCGATGCCTTCCTTGATTGACGGCAGCAACACCTGGCTTACGATTGCCTTGATTGCTAAACTTAGAGTTTGCCTGGTAAGGTCTCTTTCTGCCGGGGGAAAGAGGTCCAGAATGCGGTGGACGGCCTGCGAGGCGTTGGCTGAGTGCAGCGTTCCGAAAACAAGATGGCCCGTCTCAGCGGCTCTCATGCCGGCTGTTACGGTTCTGGCGTCTCGCATTTCGCCGATGAATACCACATCAGGGTCCTGTCGCATCAGGTATTTTAGAGCATCGTCATAGTCCGGCACGTCAATACCGATTTCCCTTTGCGAGACTATTGCCTTTTGGTCCTTAAAAAGATACTCGATTGGGTCTTCGACCGTGACTATATGACACGAGCGCGTACGGTTCACATGGTCTATCATTGAGGCGATGGTGGTGGTCTTGCCGCAGCCGGTAGGTCCTACGACCAGCACAAGGCCCTGATTGGTGTCGGCTATTCTTGAAAGTATCGCCGGCAGGTGCAGTTCTTCGAAGGATGGCACATACGCGCTGACCCGTCTGGCTGCCAGACTAATCATGCCGCGCTGCCGGAATACATTTATTCGGAAGCGGTGCGATTCAAACGATGAAACCACGGATTTCTCGGATTTCTCGGATTCAGTTGAACCACTCATTTCACCTATGCCAGTGATTTGTTTTTTGGTTTTTAATCCGTGTGAATCCGTGTAATCTGTGGTTAAAGGTTGACCTGCCCCGGCTCTGCCGGAGTAGATTTCGTGGGCGAAATCCAACGTGCCGTGTACGAGGAGAAACTCCTTCTGGATGGGGCTGAGTATCTCGAAGATCATCTCTTCGAGTTTTTCTTGGGTCATTATCTCGCCGGTAGTGCTTCGGAGCTCGCCTTTGTGGCGCAATTTGGCGGGCTGCCCGACCTTCAGGTGCAAATCGTTTGCCTGCGTCTTTATAGCTGCCCTGAAGTACTTGTGCAACTGCGGCTCGTGGTCCAGCGTTATATGCGTATCAAGCGGTTGTCCTTGCATTTTCGATTTTCCATCTTCAATTGGCAAATCGAATAAGATGACGGAGGACGGATCACGGATGACGGATACCGGACACGCCTTGTTTTCTGTCCTCTGTCTTCCGTCTTCTGTCTTCGGATTTGGCATTATTATAGGATTTCGCGGCAAATTGTCAAGCTCGATTACCTGCACCTGTGTTTACCGCGACACAGGTGGCGCAGGTACAGGTGGGGCACGTAATCGTCCCAAGGATTGCGGATGACGGAGGACGGATCACGGATGACGGATACCGGACACGCCTTGTTTTCTGTCCTCTGTCTTCCGTCTTCTGTCTTCGCATTTGCCATTATTATAGGATATAGTGGCCTGCTGGCTGGTGCTCAAATGACCTTTAAACGAAAAGCAGCACGCAAATTAACACGGTATTTCTCATTACAGGTTGTCTCCAGATGTTGATCTTGCGGCCCTGACTTATTGTGCCCCAATGTGCGGTGAAACCGCAGGCTAAATCCGCTCCCGATGAGGATCGGGATCTGGCGGATGAATATTTAGGGGTATCAACTCCTGCATTATACTCTTGCAGCACCACCACGGAAACGGGAGAAATCGCATAACGAAATCATCTGTGAGAAAAAACGCGGGGGGGCCTACTGCCCCGCGTCTTCCTGTCGCCTGCAGCCCCGTCTGGCGACGGGAGTCGCTGGGGCTTGGAAGACAAGAGCGGGGGCGGTCGGAGCAGCGGGGCGATTGGATCTCAGAAAATTCTCCTGGCAATTGCCACCTGATGTATGTACCATCTTGGCACCGTATTTAAACGCGGAGAACACTGAGACCGCAGAGGCAAAACGGGCAGATTGACAATTTAACCCGCCTTACGTCTGGCGGGTGAAGATCGACAATTGACAATGGAGGGCAAAACAATGATGTGGAAAAGGTTCACCAGGATATGGCTCTTTTTGGCCTTGCTGACACTTCTGACATTTCTATTTGATGGTGACAAGAGCATGGGTAGTGCCGCTCCGGGTACTGGTAAAAGACCATATAATGGCCCTTATTTCGGCCCGTATCTGAACAGGGTGGCGTTTCCAATCGGCGGGATGGGCGCAGGCATGATTTGTCTGGAGGGGACCGGGGCGATTTCTCATGTCTCGGTCCGGAATAAGGCCGAAGTGTTCAACGAGCCTCACATGTACGCCGCCCTGTGTGTCAAGGGAAAGCCAAACCTTGCCAAGGTGCTTGAGGGACCGGTGCCCGCACGGAAGATTTTCGGCTCGCCCGGCACGGGCAACGGCGCCGCAGGGACGAGTTTTGGTCTGCCGCGGTTCAGAGAATCCTCGTTCCTGCCGAGGTTTCCTTTTGGCACCGTTACACTCAAGGATCACAAAATCCCTTTGGAGGTGCAGGTGACTGGCTGGAGTCCGTTCATTCCGGGCTACGCTGATGAGTCGAGCTTGCCGGTGGGTGCTTTGGAGTATCATTTCAAGAACGGCACAAGTGAATCCATCGACGCCGTTTTCTCATTCAATAGCAAAAACTTTATGGCCACCAGGAATGATGGGCAGGGCATAATGCCGATTGAGAATGGCTTTGTGCTCTGGCAGGCTGCGTCTGATAGCAAGCCGGCGGAGCAGGGGGCGTTTGCGGCCTTTGTCGATGATGACAATGTCGTTGTGGATCACTGCTGGTTCAAGGGAGGATGGTGGGACTCGGTCACTCTGACATGGAGAAATATCCAGGAAGCTATCTTACTGCAGAATCCTCCCATGCAAGGGCCAAGCCCGGGAGCTTCCCTTTTTGTTCCTTTCACGCTTAAGGGCGGGCAGGAAAAAACCATTCGGCTTATGATAGCATGGTATGTGCCTGAAACTGACCTTCGCTACGGCAGGGACCCCAAAGATGGTGGCACGGGCTTCCAGCCCGTGGTCCACGGCCAGGATGGCCGTGCCACATCCGAAAGTGGCTCTGAGGCTGCCCGCACCTACCGGCCTTGGTATGCAGGCAGGTTCAAGGATATCTACGAAGTAGCTAAATACTGGCGGGCAAACTATGATGATCTGCGGCAGAAAAGTGCCTTGTTCAGGGACGCCTTTTACGATACCACCTTGCCGGACGAAGTCGTCGAGGCAGTGGCCGCGAACCTGACTATTCTGAAGTCGCCTACGGTGCTCAGGCAGACGGACGGGCGACTGTGGTGCTTCGAGGGCTGTTCTGATGAAGGAGGCTGCTGTCACGGTTCCTGTACGCACGTCTGGAATTATGCCCAGGCAATCCCGCACCTTTTTCCGGAGCTGGAAAGAAGTCTTCGCCAGACGGAGTTCAATGAGAGCATGGATGAGCGAGGGCATCAAACCTTCCGTTCATCATTACCTATTCGTGCTGTCGAGCATGGTTTCCATGCGGCAGCCGACGGTCAGCTTGGCGGCATAATGAAGGTCTACCGCGACTGGCGTATCTGCGGCGACACCGATTGGCTCAAAGATATATGGCCCAAAGTCAAACTCAGCCTTACCTACTGTATCCAAACGTGGGATCCGCGGGGAAAAGGCGTTCTCGAAGAGCCGCATCACAACACCTACGATATCGAATACTGGGGTCCTGACGGCCATTGCAGCAGCTTCTATCTGGGAGCACTGGCCGCGGCCATAGAAATGGGCACTGTACTGGGAGATGACGTCTCACAATATCGTCAGCTATTAGCCAAGGGCAAAAGATTCCTCGAAACAGAGCTTTATAACGGCGAATACTTCTATCAGAAGGTGCAGACCGAGGGCTTGAACGCCAAGTTCAAACCGCTGGATGTTTCAGCGAACGGACCTGGCTATAAAGATGTGATCGAATCTCTTAACGCCCAGGGGCCTAAGTACCAATACGGCACCGGGTGTCTTTCCGACGGCGTCCTCGGCTTTTGGATCGCGCGTATATGTGGGCTGGGCCCGATAGCAGACGAGGCAAAAGTAAGAAGCCATCTCAAGTCGGTGTACAAATACAATCTGAGACGCGACCTGACTGACTACGCCAATCCGCAGCGTCCCGCTTATGCCGTGGGCAAGGAGGGCGGATTGCTTTTGTGCACTTGGCCACACGGCGGCGAGCTGGCTCTTCCCTTTGTCTATAGCAACGAAGTCTGGACCGGCATCGAATATCAGGTTGCCTCTCATCTTATGCTGCAGGGCATG
Source organism: uncultured Pirellulales bacterium (assembly GCA_964567045.1). Classification (GTDB taxonomy): domain Bacteria; phylum Planctomycetota; class Phycisphaerae; order Sedimentisphaerales; family Anaerobacaceae; genus JAFNGF01. The sequence continues at coordinate 50,299 of CAZMLE010000012.1, forward strand.
GTCAAGGAAGGACTCGATATTGTTCGTATTTGTCGGGACCGCTATGATGGCGCGATACGCAATCCTTTCAACGAATACGAATGTGGCCACTGGTACGCTCGCGCTATGTCAAGCTACGGCCTCATGCAGGGTCTTACCGGCGTCCGTTACGATGCGGTGGAAAAGACGCTGTACATAGACTCCAAGATTGGCAACGATTTCAGGTCCTTTCTCTCCACCGCGACAGGCTTTGGCACAGTTGGCCTCAAAGCCGGAAAGCCATTTCTCGATGTGAAAATGGGCACGATCGACGTCAGGCACGTCAATCTGTCTGGCAAGAAGGTGTCGCTCTGAGCGTCCTGCACGGGAGGTTACAATGCACAAAAGAATGCTTGAGCGCTGCGTGTTGGTCGTTCTATTGGCTTGTTTGCTGTCGTGCACCCCCGCTCCTGTCTTCCGGCAGGAAGACGCGGGGGCAACGGGCGAACAAGAACGGTGGCTGGCGAGGGGCTATCGATACGATGAGAATGGCTGGATATTCCTTCACATCGAGGGCGAGCCTTTTGAGAGAGGATTCCAGCGAGGTTATTTGACCGCCAACGAGATAGAGGAGTTTCTCAGGACGTTAGCTTATACGCAAGAATTTGAAACGGCCCACGAGCTTGAGTTCTTCGTGCAAGCTGCGTACCGGCTTTTCAGGAATAAGGTCCCTGCTGAATATGTCCAGGAGATGAAGGGCATCGCGGCGGGAATGGAAAGGGCGGGCAAGAAAGTAACCTTCGAGCAAGTGCTTTTTATGAATGGATTTATTGACGTTCTCTGGTATTGGTGGCCGCACGAGAAAAAGGCCAAAAGAGACGATCATCCTGGTTGCAGTGCTTTTATTGCCACCGGCGATGCGACCGCCGACGGCAAGATAGTCATGGCTCATAATTCATGGATCGGCTACGCCCCCGGCGGATTCGCCAACATCATAGTTGACATCGTTCCGCAAAACGGCCATCGCATCCTGATGCAGTCTTGGGGGCCTTGTATCTATAGCGCCACGGATTTCTTCATTACCGGTGCCGGGATAATCGGCACGGAAACAACTATTGGCGCTTTCGAAGGTTTCGATCCCAAGGGCGTTCCCGTGTTCGTAAGAGCCAGAAAAGCGATGCAGTATGCCGACAGCATCGATGAATGGGCAAAAATAATGATCGACAATAATAACGGTGCTTACGCTAATTCTTGGCTGTTGGGTAATATTAAAACCGGCCAGATCGCCCGTCTTGAACTTGGTTTGAAACATCACAGTCTGGAGAGAAAGAAAAACGGATATTTCGCTGGCTCGAATGTCACTGAAAACATGAAGATCTTGAGAATGGAGACCAAGGCAACCTGGGATGACGTCAGGGACGGTCGCGTAGCCCGCCGTGTGCGTTGGAATCAGTTGATGAAGGAGCATTACGGAAAGATTGACACAGAGCTTGCCAAGCGGCTGCTCGCCGACCATTATGACGTCTATCTGCAAAAAGAGCAGCCGACCGGCAGAACGATTTGTGGCCATAGTGAATTGGATGACGGAAGTGTTCCGGGAACGCGAGCCGCTTTCTATCCGGCAGGAGCTGTTGATGGAAAGGTCGTGGACTCAGATATGGCAAAGAACTGGCGTCTGTTGGCAAAATGGGGCAGTTCTTGCGATATTGGTTTTGATGCTGCAAATTTCTTGAAGAAACACGCCCAATACGAATGGCTTAAGGGTTATTTAAGGGACTTGCCGGCAAAGCCGTGGACGGCTTTTCCTTCTGAACAAAGACAACCTGCGGTAAAACCGCAACGACAAAACCGCCAAATAAATCCGCCGTCTGCCTAGCGGATAAATTTGGCGGCTAAATATTTAGCCCCGCAATTCATTGCGGGGTTGGCTGCTATAGAATAGAGTGCAGGAGCTTGAAAGTATAAGGGCCAAGGATAAGCAACGCAATCGCGACCGACCCCATGGCTGAAATAAGTACTGCACCTGCCGCTACGTCTTTGGCTTTTGCCACCAGGGGATGAAATTCGGCAGACGCCACATTGGCCAGGAATTCCAACGCCGTATTCAATGCCTCTGCCGTCCAAACGGCCATAATGGCGATCACCAGCCAGCACCACTCATGCGCCGTAAGGTGTCCCTCTCGGGAGGGCGAAAGACTGAAAAAGGCACCAACCAGCAGGACAATAATAGAGGCCGCAGCGTGAACCCAGGCGTTATGCTGCGATTTGAGCATCAGAATAATGCCGCGGACTGCATGCCTAAAGCTTTGTATTCGGCCTGCGAGCGAAAACCGCTCGTTATTCGTCTCTCGTCTCTCGTCGCTCGTCTCTCGTTTTTCGGGCGACGGGTCATCCTTCACTGGGTTCAGGACAAGCTTGCCCTGAGCCCTGCGAAGGGACGGGTCACGGATTCTTCGTGTCTGTTTCATCAATTATATATCGGAAGAATCTTGGCCTGGGTTTATCACCAAACGGGCAGACGACCGAGGACAGAAGACAGCAAACGGTCCTCCGTCCTCCGTCCTCCGTTCTGCGGCGCTATCCCGTACATGGAATATGAACCGATTTCTTGAATTTTGATCGAGCGTCCATTCTATTATGCCACCATCGTCACATCTTATATTTATCGGGTCAAAAGTTGACCCGCCTTACGTCTGGCGGGTGAAAGATTGGCAGATCCGTTGCCTGATTTGCCGTAAGGCATCCCCTAGCGGAGAGAGGCACGATATTGCCATCCCGTGACGCGGTATAACCTGCCGCATGGAGAAAACCTGCAGTACACCACATGTCTCTATCCTGGCTCGCAAATCGTCTCAGTAGCGCTTCATCTTTTTTGCCTTTAACGTAGAGCAGCCAGTTGTGATCGGTATATCTGCCGAACATGTACGCAAAATAGTTCTGCACCATGTCCGACAGATGAGGAAGTATCTGGTTCTGGCGGAACCTATAATGTGTGCCGTACTCGCTCACGGAGCGCTGCTGGCCGGATTCTACTTGCTCGAAGCACGGCATCCAATAGACCGGGCAGGGCAAGTCAAATATGGCGGCGTATGCGTACTTATCCAGTGTCACATTGTACTCGAGTTTTGAGGCTAACCCGCCATCCGGCTGGCGGGCTGTCCCGGCGTTCAAATAAACGGCGGCACACTTGCTGGCAAAAAGATCCGGGCGTTTTTTGCCTGCGATAGCGACATCTCTGCTCGAACCTAAGATATTAATAACCACAGGCTGTGGTGACTTCTCCAGCACATCCAGAACCATTCGCACACCCTGATGATCGGTTGATGATACGCCAGGTTGGATATCGTTGCGTGATTTCATCGGCAAAGCAGACCCTACCGCAACAGGAACGAAAAGACCCGTGATTAGGTTCATCTGAGCGACAGCCATTATATCTGGATTGTGGTTTTCTCCTGCCCGTGGCGGATAATCAATCAAGATACCCTTTAGGTCTATGTCCCCACGGTAGGCTAAAGCATAGACACAGGCCAAATCCCAATGGTCGTCAGGATCAATATGGGGACGGAAAAGGTCGGTGGCGTGCAGCACAGGTATCCTGGGTAGGCTGGGGCTGGCCCCACCATCACCTTCTTGGTGGGCTGAAGCCCACCCTACATCTGCGCATGCAAATTCCGGGTGAAGGATTGCAGCCGTTAATCCGCCAGACGTAAGGCGGATTAATCCGGTAGCTGCCATTCCAAAAACTTCTCGCCGAGTTATTTCTTTCATTTCAGTTTCCTTTGTGAGTTTTCTGCACATTATGGTATGTTCTCAGTGAAAATTTTTCAAGAATTGTGCGGAGGTAGCAAGAAAGCATAGTGGTGACTATAAAAGGAGAAAAATTGTGAATCAAGACAGCCTAAGAGAGAAGATGAAGGGACACCTTTGTTTTAGCATACTGTGGGTAGCGCTGTTCGCTGTTATTGCTGCACCAAGAAATGCTGAGGCTGAAGGCGCACGAGTCGGTGGTGTGCGGGAAGACAGAGTCTCGGTAGGGGATACGTCATTAATCCGCCGTCCGTCTGGCGGATTAAGGTTAGTTTCCATTGAGCCAACGGTGCTGTTCGCCAGGCAGCAAGATTCGCTCTTGCAGGTAGTGAATGTAAAGATTGAGAACACTGCCGATCCGGTGGAGGCCGAGCTGCAGGTAGGGTGGGGCGCACCCCACCATCACCTTCTATCTACCGCTCTTGGAACCGTGCAAAAGGGCCAGGCGGTTTTTCAGGTTTATGTTCCTGATACCAGAGAGCCACCGTCCGTTGAGTTTCTGCTCACAGCAGGTGGAAAAATACAAGATCATCGTAAAATGCCTTGGCAGCCTCGACGGCATTGGAGAGTGTACATCGTTCCCGTTACCCACCATGACCTCGGCTACACGGATACAATCGAAAACGTTCTCGCTAAGTACGACAGCTTCTATGATGACATTTTGCGGTTCTGCGAGGACACTGAAGATTACCCGGAAGAATCCAAGTACCGGTACACGGTTGAGGGCGCCTGGTCAGTACAACATTTTATCCGCCAGACGGATGGCGGATTTATCGAAAACCGCACGCCCACCGACGTTGAGAAACTTGCCAAATATATTAAGCAAGGCCGAATTGAGATTGGCGCACTTTTCGGCAACGAGATCAGCAATCTGTGCGGCCACGAGGAGCTTATCCGGTTGATGTACCCATCGTTTCGTTTGAAGCGTAAATATGGAGCGGAGATTCTCACTGCTTCGATCACCGATATCCCGGGCTTAAGCTGGGGACTGCCCACAGTGTTGGCGGGGGCGGGAGTGAAATACTTTTTCGCCGGACTGCCCACATATTTTGAGTGGGGCAGAAACGAGGGACCCCGCTTTGCGGGAAAGCATATGCACACTTTCTGGGAGGAGTCAGCCATATTGCGTCACGGCAGGCCGGACGCGTTTTACTGGCAGGGGCCGGACGGCGAAAAGGTGCTGGTGTACTACCAGGGCAGCTACGGCTTCTTCAACCGCGTGGTCGGCCCTGATTCCTACCAGGAGATAATGGACAGTCTGCCCGGTATGCTCGATGCGCTGGAGATAACCCCGCCATGCCATGGCGGGGCTAACCGGTTAACCCCGCCATCACTATGGCGGGGTCCTTGCCCGTTCGATGTAGTTCGATATATACACAACGGCGTTGACAACTATCCGCCCGATGTGAAGATAAGTCACATCGCCAGAGAGTGGAACAGCAAGTGGGCGTATCCGCAGCTTATCGTGGCGACAAACTCGATGTTCTTCAGCGAGCTGGAAAAACAGTGTCGGGATATTCGCACGTTCAGGGGCGAGCTGCCGGACACGGATTATGTCGTCGGGGCAATTTCTACCGCTAAGCAAACGGGCATAAATCGTATTACCCATGACCGGGTGCACTGCGCGGAGAAGTTTGCCACTATTGCCTCACTGGTCACCGGCTACCCGTATCCCGCCGAAGAAATCCGCCAGGCATATGATAATATGCTGCTTTATGATGAGCACACCTGGGGCAAAGACTATCCCGCCGGTCAAGTGCAGGATTGGGCCTGGCACGAGAAGAGTCACTACGCATATAAGGCGGCCGGGCTGGCAGAATCTATTCTGTCGGGTAGCCTGGAGAGTATTGCCCGAAAAGTCGTCCCTTCGACAAGCTCAGGGCAGGCTCTGAGCGAAGCGAAGGATCTCGCCCCCGCTGGCCAGATGCTTCGCCTTCCGGCTCAGCAGGGCCGCCACATCGTTGTCTTTAATTCGCTCTCTATTGAGAGAACGGATGTGGTGAGGGTGACTCGGTTTGATGCCAGAGGGGCGTTTGACTTAATTGATGAGCAAACGGGCGAGGCTGTGCCATACCAGATTGGCCAGTTGGATAGTCCGCTTGCTCCCGCGCCGTATGCTGCCCAGCGTTATGCCCGCGGCCAATTCGAGAAACACGAGCTCTTCGAGCTTGTTTTCGTGGCTGAGAATGTTCCGCCGCTCGGATACAAGACGTATCGGCTTTTGCCCGCACAAAACCCTCCCGCCTTCCCCGGTAATATTAGGGTGGATGAAGGCAGCCTGGAGAACCGCTTCTTCAAGGTCACGCTCGATCCGGCAACAGGAGGCGTCGCAAGCATCTACGATAAGGAACTATTGCGGGAGATTGTAGATCAGGACGCTGTAGACAAGCTGAATCAATTCGTTGCAAGATGGGTGCAGACTGGCAAGCGCGAAGGGCCGAGCAGCGAGAAGATTACTAAGGGACAGAGCGGCCCAGTTTATGGAAGTCTTGTGGTGCGCAGTGTGGGGCCCGGCTGCCCGCAATTGATTCAAGAAATTATTCTCTACGAGCGGATAAAGCGAATTGATTTTGCCAACCGGGTTCTGAAGGATTCTACGCCGCTGTTGGAGACCTATTTTGCGTTTCCCTTCAAGATTGAAAATCCGCAGTTTCGATTCGAGGGCTCTAACTCGGTGATCGAGCCGCTGCACGACCAGTTCCCCGGCTCGAACTCCAACTATTACGCCGTGCAGCACTGGGCGGACGTATCCGATGGGCAAATCGGCGTGACACTTTCCGCTATCGAGTCGCATCTTTTAGAGTTCGGCGGCATGTGGCCGTGCTATGTTTCACAGGCGCATCATGGGGTGACGCCGCCTGATTTCGGGCGTGATTTTGTCAAGCCGGAGGAGCTTACCAAGGGTCACGTATACGCGTTTGTCATCAATAGCAATTTCCGCACCAATTTCCAGCCGGTCCAGCAAGACGATATGTTGTTCCATTATTCGGTAACGACACACAAAGGCGGATGGAAGCAGGCGCGTTGTCGAGATTTCGGCTGGTCGGCGGCTAATCCGCTCATTGGCGTCGTTGTGGATGGTAAATCCGCCAAAGGCGGGTGGCACGGCCATCCTGGCCGTGATTTCATGGGCTGGAAGCCCATGCCACAAACGATGAGTTTCTGCCGGGTGGATGTGCCAAACGTGTTCTTGTTGACGCTCAAACGTGCGGAAGACGGCGACGGTGTAATTATCCGGCTTATTGAGACAGAAGGCCAAGAGTGTACGCTGACACTGAACCTACCCCATCTGACTGTCAAGAAGGCCTGGCGAACAAATCTGGTTGAGGAGAATGAGGGGGAGCTGAGTTATACGGAGCACAGCGTCACCGTACCTATCAAGGCTTTTGGCACAAGTACGATTTGCATTGAGCGACCGCTATACGGCCCGAAGACAGAAGACGGATGACGGAAGGCAGAATTACTGTCCTCTGTCTTCTGTCTTCTGTCCTCGGCCCTACCCTGTCACGCGGGCGAGCAATGCAATGCCGCAGATCGCTGCGGCGGCAATTCCTGCGATTGCAAGTGCTGCATCCAGAAGATGATCCCGATAAGACCTAATTAGCTTTATGGTTGCGACACCCAGAAAGATGGCAAAGAATGCGGACAGAAAAACTAACGTAAATTTGCTGGCAAAGCCCAGGCCGGCGGACACGAACACGATACTTGCAAGCCCAAGCACGAATGACCCGATGGCCAAGGGCCTCGTCTTCGCTGGCATGCCGCCGGTGCGCACGGCTTCGTCAGAACTGACACCTTTTTCACGTAATATTTTTTCAACTTCCGCCTTTCCGCTACTAAATGCCTCCTTCACACTTTCTGCGGTCGAAACCGCAAAATCCCGAACTTTAGGAGGCACCTCAACTTTGGTCTGCTTTTGACCGAACGATCTTTTTACCTCGTCCTTGTTCATCAACACCAGCGCCCATATCCCCATCGGAATGCCGAGCAGGGCGCCAGGAAAAAACGGGATAAGTGCCGCAATGCTGCCTGCCAGAGCCCGGCGATGCGACCGAAGCTGCATCAGGTTCCACCCGCCCATGAGCACAAGAACTCCGGGTACTGCCATCGCCGCTATGATCGAAACTTCAATGGCGCCCGGCAGAAAGCCGAATGTCACAAGCTGGCCGGAGAATCCACGCTGAATCAGCATGACAAGTGCCCCAATTATTGCCCCCACGACGGCCAGACAATTGATGCCTCCTGAGACCAGCAGCCCCACTGCGGGAGTCCACACACGCTGCCGGATGGATTCGGTATCGTTAGCAGCTTTGACTGTCTTCTCGGCTGCGGGCTCCACAGACGGGCTTGTTGATGAAATGGTTTCTACGTCGGTCTTGACCTCGCTGGCGTGCTGATAGCGGCGCTGCGGTTCTTTCTCCAGAGCCTTGAGCACCACTTCGTCCAGCCGGACATCTACGTAAACCTTTTGTGAAGGCAGCGGAAACCGCCCAAGCGGCAGTTCGCCCGTCAGCATCTCATAGAATACCACGCCCAGCGAGTAGATATCCGCCCGGTGGTCGACCTGGTGCGGGTGCTCGATTTGCTCTGGTGCCATGTAATGCGGTGTGCCCATTTTCTGACCCGCTCGCGTTAGGGTATACACGGATGCCGGCTGACCGAGCAATTTTGCCAGGCCGAAGTCGGCAATTTTGACCTGCCCTTTCTTATCCAGCAGGATGTTTTCCGGCTTGATGTCGCGGTGAACGATACCCTCGTCGTGGGCGTACTGCAAGGCCTCACAGATTTGGGGGACAATCGCCAGCGCCTCGGGCGGCGAGAGTTTGCCTGCCTGCATTACCTGCCTCAGATCGGTCCCGTCTACGAACTCCATAATAAAGTAGAATAGGCCGGCCTCGGTCTTGCCGAAATCGTAAACCGAGATGATGCGAGGGTGGTTCAGCCTGGCCAGAGAACGCGCCTCGCGGACAAATCGCTCGGCAAAGGCGGCATCCTGCACGAGCTGCGGCGATAGGATTTTCAAGGCGACCAGGCGGTCAAGCTGCCTCTGGCGGGCCTTGTACACCGCCCCCATACCGCCCTGGCCCAGCAGTTCCAAAATATCAAGCTGCGGAAATTGGTTGGCCAAGTCGGCTGGCTCAGGTAGCACGAATTCACTTGGTGGTGTGGCGCTTGTCGGAACATCGCTTGGAGCATCGACCCCCGCTCCTGGCTTCCGCCAGGAAGACGCGGGGGCACCCGTTTGCAGCCCGGCCTTCATAAGGCACTGCGGGCAGAGCCCCTGTGGGGCGTCAGCCGGCAACTGGCCGCCACATTGTGGACAAAGTTTTTCGTCAGCCATGTTCGATCCTCGATCCTGATTTCCCCTGTGGCATGGGCTTGCAGCCCATGAAATCACGGCCAGGATGGCCGTGCCACTCAACTATTCCTGTTTCCACCTATTACTTAAGCAAATCAGCAGAAAGGTTACAGCCCCCGAGTCTTCTGTCGAAGACAGAATCGGGGGTGGACGTTTTTTTCACCGACAATAGGCCAGAGCAGTCAGCAAATCCCGGATTTCCTGCTGGATTTGGTCTTCGGACGAGACCGTTTGAGCGATTTGGTCCCGTAGAAGCTGCCGGTAGCGCTTCCGGAGTCGGTGCACCGCTACCTTTACGGCGCCTTCGGTCATGTCAAGTTTGCCCGCCATCTCGCTGTAGGAGACAGGAGCGATGTCACCGGTCAGGTAACCCTTCAGATGCTCAAAAAGTCTTTGCTTGCCGGCGCCGGCCATTTCAGCTTGCAGTTGGGCCATCACCTGATCCAGCACCGTTAGCGCCCAGGACCGCTCAAAGAGCTTATCCGGCGAAAGCCGATCAACGCCCGCGAAGGCGGGGGCCACAAGGGCATATTTGCCTTCGGCATCCTCAAAGTCGAGAGAAAGGGCTTTTCTGCCCCCACCGCGTTTCTTGGCTCGGATGCGGTCACGCTCATTAGCCAAAAAGTGTTTCAATGCCGCCAGCAGAAATGAGCGAAACCTGCCCTGCTTGGGATCGGCTACGCGCAGGGCGTGCTTATCCAGCAGGCGGGTGAAAAATTCCTGCGTGTAATCCTCAGCGTCGTGCCTCTCGTAGCCGTGCCGCCGCATATAGGCGTAAAGCGGAAACCAGTATGTTTTGCACAGCGTCTCCAAGGCCTGGCGGTAACCAGGAGATGCCGGATGACCGGCTGCCCGGACCACACTCCAGTGCGTTGTTGCGAACCGGGCCGTTTTTGGTGACGGAGAAGTCCGCCATACGTCTGGCGGATTCAGTTTTTCACTTTTCTTGGTCATCCGGCAAAATTGTAAATTGACAATTGACAATTGAAAATTGAAAATTGCCCTGATGTTGAGCGGAATCGATTATTTCGTTGTTGTCGTGTACCTGGTTGGTATGGCGCTGCTGGGACTCTATTTTAGGAAATTCGTTCATTCAGCCGGCGATTATTTCTTATCTGGCAGAACGCTGCCGTTCTGGGCCATAGGCATGTCCATAGTGGCGACCGACATCGGCCTTATGGATTTTATAGGAGTCTCAGGTCAGGCATACCGCTACGGAATCGCAGTGGGCAATTTCGACTGGATCGGCTCTGTGCCGGCCATGCTGCTGGCGGCTTTTATCTTTGTCCCATACTTCTGGAAGGCGGGCCTTTACACGATCCCTGAGTACCTGGGTAGACGCTACAACGATTATGTTCGGACGGTGGCCTCGCTGACCTGGATCATTTTCTTTGCCTTCGACCTGGGCATTATGTTTTGGGCCAGTGCCGTTCTTCTGAAGGCGCTTCTGGGCTGGCCCGTTTGGTTCTCCATCATCATGACTGCTGTCGTAGTTGGCATTTACACAGTCTCCGGCGGATTGACCGCTGTGGTTATGACAGATGTAGTTCAGATGATCATTATGTATGTGGGTGGTGCTGCGCTGGTTTTTCTTGGCTTTTGCCATGTCGGCGGCTGGAGCGGTCTATCTGATAAAATCGCCGCTATGGGCGATGCCTATCGGAATCATTTTGAGCTGATACTGCCGGCAAATACCAATACGCCCTTTCCCTGGACGGGCATCCTTTTCGGACTGACGTTTGTAATGGCCAACGCCTATATGATTGGTAACCAAGCGATTGTCCAGCGATGTCTGGGCGCCAAAAATGAATGGCATGCCAAGGCAAGTATGATATGGGGGGCGTTTCTAAAGATGTTTATTCCGGTTCTTGTGCTGTTTCCGGGCTTGATTGCGATCGTGGTTCATCCTGGCCTGGAGGACGGCGATCAGGCCTTTGGTATGTTGATACGGACTCTGCTGCCGCCTGGCCTGACAGGGCTTCTGTTTGCTGCGCTTCTGGCCGGGCTAATGTCCAGCATCGATTCGATACTAAATTCTACGGCAGCCTTATGGACCAAGGACATCTACGAGAAATTCATTAAAAGTGAGGCAAGCGACCGTCACTATCTTATCGTGGGCAGAATCGCGACAGTCGTTTTGCTTGTTTTCGGCGTTATCACCTCGCCTGTGAGCAGCTTCTTTCCGGGCATATATGTTGCGGTGCAAACCTTTTTGTCATTTTTCCAGGGGCCAATTTTCTCAGTTCTGCTTTTGGGAATGTTATGGCCTGGCGCCACGCAGTGGGGCGGTTTGGCAGGATTGGTAGGCGGCATCACCGTTTCTGCGGTACTCTATGTATTCAAAGGTTCCCTGTTCACGATTGAAGACCCCTTTCTTTATGTCTCGTGGTGGTCTTTTGTGGCTGGCTTTATAATCACAACCGTAGTCAGTTTGATGACAACACCATATCCGCGGGAGCGCTTATACGGGTTGGTTTATCGGCTGTATGAAAAAGAGCAAGGCAGAAAATGATCAGGGGCAACGACATGCTGAATTTTGACTGGTTAACCGGAATTCCCATGGGCATTGCCAAAGGAGTCTTTCTGGTTCTGTTCGCTGTCATCGGCTTGCTCGTATTGATGATTCCCAGCGATTACATATACGAAGGTATCGAAAATCCCAGATGGTGGCACAATCTAAAGTTGTGGGCCATTGCAGACTTAGCTTTTATCTTTATCACCTATTACATTTTCTGAAAACGGGCGTTGATGGATATGAATGAAGGCGCGGATAAAAACACGGTGCAAAAACTCCAGCAGGCACAGATAAATAAAGCCCTTGGCATTTTCATGCTGTCTTTTAGTTTGATAGTTCTGGTATCAATATTTTTCACAGAGACATTCCTCGGCAAGATGGCGAACCTCGTTGCCGGGCTGATAATGGGGTCAATAGGGGCGGCGATGATTTTCAAATCTATGTGCCGTGGCAAGAGCTCGTAGGGCGGGCTGCGGGTGTATCTACAGAAGCTGCTCTGCGTTGTTATAGACCTTCTGGATTGATTCTGCTATCAGATCCATGTCGGTTTTTGTGCCCATTAAGACTGAGTGGTGAAAGCACACCGATTCTTCACGATAAATCCGGTGACAGACCGGCAGATCAAACCTCCCAGCATCAATTTCTTGCCAGTATTTGTCTGTGAGTTTGTGCCGCCAGGGCTTGGTATGCGGCGTGTATAACGCACAGGCATTGAGCGGCTCGTAACTCGGCTCGACCGGGCAGCCAAGCTCCGCAGATAGAGCTTTTCTGAATTCTGTCACCGGCAGTCGCTTGAAATCATCCTGTTTATATCTGAAAGAGAAGTTGTAATATGCAGCCATTGTTTCTCTGTTGTCACGCCGCATCGGCCGTACTCCCGGAAGTTTTAGCAGCAAGGAGTTCAAATACTCTGCGTTATCTTCACGAAGGCGGTTCTGTTGTGGCAGTCGCTTCAGCGCTTCGATGAGTAATGCCGCCTGAAAATCCGTGATTCGATAGTTCCCGGATTGGATGAAATTACCTTCGTCACTATAGATACCTGTCCCCTTGTCGGCGGAGACCTCGGTTTGGGGTTGTCTGCCGCAATTCCTAAGCGCATCGAGTTTTTCATATAATTGCGGATCGCTGGTAGTAAGGGCTCCGCCTTCTCCGGCTGTCATCAGTTTCGATAGTTGGAAGCTGAAGCTGCCAATGTCGCCGATGCTGCCGGCCTTTTTTCCGTTCCATTGCCCGCCATGCTTGTGGGCGCAATCTTCGATCACCCGAAGATTATATTTGGCGGCGATCTCCGTGATCGCGTCCATGTCGGCAAAACTTCCGTACAGATGAACCGGGATAATAGCCTTTGTTCGCGGCGTGATTGCATCTTCAATCTTTGCCGGATCGATGCACCAGGAGTCTTGGCAGACATCGACGAGTATCGGCACGGCGTTTACATCCACGACACTTGCCGCCGTCGCCTGCCAGGTCAGTCCGGGCACAATCACCTCATCGCCCCATCCGATGCCGCACGCCTCCAGGGCAAGTTGTAGGCTCACTGTTCCGTTGGCGACACATAGGGCATATTTAGCACCAATAAATTGTGCAAAGACCTTGTTGAATTCCGACTCCTTGGGACCATTATACGACCAGACGGCACTTTTTAGCACCTCAAGCAAAGCATATTCTTCGCTTTTATCCCAGACGGGCCATTTCGGCCAGGGATTCGTTTTAACATCTCGGACCGGCTTTCCACCCTTGACGGCGAGCTTGCTTACCATAATTGAAGATTGTAAACTGTAAATTGACAATTGAAAATGGAAAATTGACAGATGAGAGGATGTGATTGTCGAAATGTTAGGTTACTTACCTGCGGCTGGATGATTCAGTCTTCAGTCGAGGTTAAATGCCGCGCAGATGAACTCTCACAGCCGGAATTTGATGCCTGGGGTTGGTATCCGGCTTCTGTGCCGTCAACAGTATTAGCTGTTTTGGTGGAAAATGGTGTTTATGCGAATCCTTATTTCGGGATGAACTTAGCGAAAATCTCGAGCGAGCCATTTGAAAATCCGTGGTGGTATCGGACCGAATTTCGATTGTCGCAGGCCCAAGCCGGGCGGACGGTGCTGCTGGAATTTGACGGGATAAACTACGCTGCGAATATATGGCTGAACGCCGGGCAGATCGCAAGTTCGGGCCAGGCAAAAGGTGCTTTCAGTAGGTTCCAGTACGACATTTCAAAATCTGTTACCGCAGGAAAGAACGCACTTGTGGTGGAGGTCATTCCTCCTGAGCCGGGCGATTTCTCTATCGGCTTTGTCGATTGGAATCCGCCGCCGCCAGATCGCAATATGGGCATATTTCGCAGTGTGAGATTACGCTTCTGCGACGGCATCTCAATAGAGAATCCTTTTGTTCAAACAAAGTTGAACTTGAGAACGCTCGGTGAGGCAACGCTCAATGTCAGCGCGGAGCTGGCGAATCATATGGATAGGACCGCGTCGGGAATTCTTCAGGGTGAAATTGAATCCGTAGAGCAACCCCGCCATAGTGATGGCGGGGTTAACCGGTTAGCCCCGCAACGTATTGCGGGGTTGGCTAAAGTGGTGACTCTAAAACCATACGAACGGCAGACCGTAGAATTCACGCCCAAAGAGTCTCCAGCTCTGAAGGTCGAAAACCCAAGAATCTGGTGGCCGCACGATGTGGGCGAGCCGAATCTGTACGTTTTGCATCTGAAATTTACGATAGACAACGAGGTCTCTGACGTTGCTCGCGTCCGATTCGGCATTCGTGAAGTCCAGGATTACATCAATGAGGGCGGGCACAAAGGATTTCAAATTAATGGCAAGAAAGTTCTGATCAAAGCAGCTGGTTGGACGGACGATTTGTTCCTTGCCGACACGCCTGAAAGCATCGACGCCCAACTTAGATACGTCAAACACATGGGCCTAAACAGTATTCGTCTTGAAGGCATCTGGGGCAAAGATCACACGCTGTACGATTTATGCGACCAGTACGGCATATTGATAATGGTCGGCTGGAGCTGTCAGTGGGAGCATGAACAATATCTGGGTAAATCGGTTGACCCACGTTACGGCGGCGTGATTTCGCCGCAAGACATCGAGCTTATCAGTAAATCCTGGCAAGATCAGGTACTCTGGCTGAGAAACCACCCCAGCATATACGTCTGGGCCGTTGCCAGTGACAAGGTCCCCAAGCCCGAACTGGAGAAAGAATATATCGAGACGTTCAGAAAATATGATCCCACCCGTCCCTATCTTTCGTCAACGGGGGGCGTCGGCAGCGAACAGAGAATCATAAGTGGTGAAGTTATCATTAGTGAAATCAGCGGTGCTTCCGGCGTCAAGATGCTCGGCCCTTACGATTACACGCCGCCAATTTATTGGTACACGGACAGAACACGCGGCGGTGCGTATGGCTTTAACACGGAGACCTCACCAGGGGCGATTGTTCCGCCGCTTGAGAGCATTAAGAAAATGATTCCACAGGATCACCTCTGGCCCATAGACCAATACTGGCAATTTCACTGCGGCCTGAACGAATTTAACACTCTGGACCGATACCGGCAGGCTATAAATCGGCGCTACGGCCAGCCAGAAAGTGTGGAAGAATTTGCCAGAAAAGCGCAACTTCTTAATTACGAATTGACTCGACCCATGTTCGAAGCCTTTCGGGTCAACAAGCTTATGGCAACCGGAATTGTCCACTGGATGCTCAATGCAGCCTGGCCAAAGATGTACTGGCAGCTCTTCGACAAATATCTGATGCCTACCGGGGCGTTTTACGCCACGAAAAAAGCGTGCCAGCCCTTGCACATGGTTTATAACTATGGAGATCACAGCGTTTACGTTGTAAATGACAAGCTTGTAGGTTTCGAGAATTTGCGAGCCGAAGTTCGAGTCCTCGATATAGATTCTAATGAGGTTTTCGCCAGGACTCTCGATATCAGTCTGCACCAAGAGTCTTCGCAGAGGATGCTGGAGCTGCCTATCAAGGTGGCACGGGCTTCCAGCCCGTGGGGCCACGGCCAGGCCTGTCCTGAGCGCAGCCGAAGGGATGGCCGTGCCACGATAAGCACAACGTACTTTCTTGCTCTGAGACTTTATGACCGGAAAGACGCAGCCCCCGCTCTTGCTTCGTCCGCTTGGGTCCGCTTGGGGATGCCTTACGGCAGATCCCTCACGGGACAAGAACCTGCGGGGGCAGAAGTGGCAAACAATTTCTACTGTCCGCTTGGGGATCCCTGACGGGAGTTGTCCACCAAGCCCGATGTCTTGGACGCAGTTTACCCTGAGCGAAGTCGAAGGGATGCCAAAGTCGAGCCATGGCCCTACTACACGCCCAGTAAGCAGTACGCCGACTTCACACCCCTAAGGGGTATGCCGTCTGCGAAGGTCAGTATTGAGCACTACTTCGATAAAGTCGGCAAATGCCGTAAGGCATCCCCTAGCAAAGAGCAACAGGTCGTCGTCAAACTCCAGAACGTGAGTAATCACCTGGCTTTTTTTATCGAGCTCGGCGTCTTGGGGAAAAGCAGCGGCCAAACGATCCTGCCTGTTTTCTGGGAGGATAATTACGTTAGTTTGCTGCCAGGCGAAACCAGATACCTCAGGGCCATATTTCCTGCCTCAGATGATGAGCCTGTGCTTGTCAGAAGGACCCCGCCATGAACATGGCGGGGCTAACCGGTTAACCCCGCCATCACTATGGCGGGGTACTGTTCATTGAATTATCTTTAGATACCTTCCCATCCAGTAGGGCAAAAGAAATATGTCGCCGCTATATTCCTGGCGTCCATCATCGCCGCCGTCTAAGCGGAAAGCATTGTTATTATGTTTGCTCATCGGGCGTTCATCGCCCGGCAGGACTTTCCGTATGGTTTGTTGGCGGAAATTAGGTTCCAGAAAGTCCAAATCTTTACGATGGCTGTTTTTTACGGTCCAGCCGGTAGTGTCCAACGGGAACTCTCTTAAGGTCCATATACTTTCGTCCAAATCGAAGTCGGCGGCTCCCGTGGCAGCATAAATGAAATTCCACAGCGGATTTTTCTCCGGGCGTTCAATCTGCCAATGGTTTTTGATCGCCTCACGGTATTTTTCACGTAGAGCCTGCGAAAAAGCATATTTGTGCAAGTTCCAGTAGGATAAAAAAGCCAGCTCGTCATCAGAATGATTCCATTCGGTAGTTAAATCGATGCCGGGGACGCGAGCCAGCTTTGTTATCGAAGTCATAATGTTTTCTAAGTAGCCGTGCTTTTGCAGCAGCTCAAGGGCCTCGTCTTTATAGATTTGCTTGCCTGTGAAATGGTATGCTGCCTGCAGAAATGAAATAATCTCGATAGAGTTGAGTCTGCGGTCGCCGACCTGTCGTGGGAACCGATTGACGTAGTCGGGATTCCACTTGCCCCAGAGAGTAGGCTTGCCGTCGTAGTCGATAAGGTACAAGTTATTTCGGACGATATGGGTCATGATTCTATCCATCAGGCTAATCGCCCGCTGACGCCACTTTTCGTCCGGGATTATTTCTGCAAAGATAGTGTAGGCGAAGAAGTGCCCCACGATCTCATCGCTGCTGGTTGTGCCTTTCCAGGTCCAGCTTCCATCCTCGCTGGTGTGCCAGTGGGGCCTATCTGCCACTTGATAGCCAGCCCGTTCAAAGGATCGGGCCGGAAAACCATCCAGAGGATTAATTTGCTCCAGGCGCTCCATCGCCTCAAACGACTCATAGCAATTCTGCAGAGCCTCCTGCGACTTGGTGACAGCGTATCGGAAAACCTCCCCCGCCAAATACATAGCCGTCCACAAACCGTCGTTATCCTCGTCAACCAGTGTCCCTGCTGACAGGTCGCCTGGCTTATCCATTACAAAGGCGCTGTTTAAGCCGTAGCGTATGTGGCGTTGTCGCGTAAGCCGGTCAAAGTGAACTGCCTTTTCCTGAAGGGTCATCATTTTGAAGTGGATAATGCTCAGCCCGAATTTAGAAAGAATCAACGCAGAGCCATCTGGACCTTTGCAAATATCAACGACATTGTCGTCCACCAGCCAGCGTTTCGAGGCATAATAATCTATTTGATCGCTGCTGTGCAGAGCAAACGCCCCTTTGGGCGTTCCAAACCAGATCGTGGCGCGACCATCCTGGCCGTGGCTCCACGGGCTGGAAGCCCGTGCCACCTTGATACAACGTATATCTGTCCAGGGCAGTCTTCTCTGCGCAGCGGCCTGGTGCCGAAAAGATTCTGCGTCCAGTTCGATATATCCATCTGTCGTGCCGACAAGAAAACGTCCATTGCTCGTCAATTCTAAGCAATTCAAATTCGGGCCTTTGAAAACTGTGGCAACTTCTTTTCCGGGCAAGAAGGCATCGAGCTGCCCCGCGGCCAGCGCAGCGAGCCGGCGGTCGGATAGCAGAAGGAATCGCTCGTGCTCACGGTCGAAAAAGAGTTGTTTTATCTGTATTTGATTCATCTGCTGCCTGAAAGTAGCCCGGCCCTGGCGAAAATAGGCGATGGAGTCTTCTGCCGCGACCAGAAAATCAAAATCACCTGCCATCTTGAATAGCTTGGCCTGGGGCATCTTGTGCGGCACAGAAAATCGCCCCGCCCAGGCGTTGCTGAACACAATCTTGTCCGTCAGATAAACAAATTGATTGTCAAAAGTGTCCAGGTCTTTTATTTTCATGTCGAGCATAGACCTGTAGTGACGATCCGCTGTCAACTTTCCGTTGTGAACCTGCAAAAGTCCCGCCTGCGACAAAACGAGGATACGGCCATTCCTGTCAGACCTTACCTTGATAAGTTCGGCGCCGGCCAGTTCCCCGGAAAGAGGAATCTTCTCCGCACAATCCTGCAAGAATGGACGGTCAGGGTAGAAAGGCTGCGGGTCTGTTGACAAAACAGGGGAACTGAGGCAAAGAACAACGTACAGCACTGCGTATGGGAGGTTCATAGTATCATCTCTGGCTCGGCTTCATAAAGCGAAGGTGACTTCCGAACAAAGTCTCCTTATGTGACACGACAGTCAGATACGCCAAAACCAAAACAAAGAGCGGGACCAACAACAATGCTATCCAGTATTTTATGCCGGGCTTCCAGAAGCGATCAGATGCCGACAATTCTGATTCGGGCTGCGGCCCGGCCTGTCCTGATAGAGACAACACGATTATCGAGCAGATCGCGCCGGTGATCCAGAACGTAGTGTGCACGAAAAACACTCCTTTGGCGGCCATGCCCGGAAACGCCTGCAGTAGGGCGCCAATAATTGGAATCCACAGAAGCGCCATAAACAAGAGTTGTGCTCGACCAAACGGACTGGAAGGCGCAAGCGGCAGACCCGCCATACGTCCGGCGGGCAAGCTCTGGCGGCGATAACGAACAATGGCTATCACCACCATAACTGAAAGGCAGACGGCGACCAGCAAGAACCACCATTCTATGCGGATGCTGAAAAGCTGCTCTGGGATGTGACGTCCTTTGGACCAATTGCGGACATTTTTGAACAAGTTGCTCCACATCATCACCAGCAGCAGAAATAGCAGGGCAACGGTGTTGAGCTTTCCGTCGCTTTGGTCTTCAGCCGGTGGTGCCAGTTTTGCCCGCACGTATCGCAGAAAAGCCAGGCCTGTGCCCAGGCCCATAATCAGTCCGAACAGTTGCTCCATCCATTTCCAGTAGTCCAGGCCTTGCAGTGCCTCGTAGTGACCAATGGGACCCCATTGGGCCCGGCCAAGCATGTTCACAAAATCGCCGACAGCAAAACCGATGCCCCCGGCTAAGAAACCGTAAAGAGCCAGTGCGAAGGCTGCCCGGTCCTTTTGCTTGTATAGATAAGCAAGTAGTGCCACAAATAGGCCGACACAACCGGCCCAATTGTCGCTTCGCGGCGGAGTCATGTGAAGCCTCAGTAAGCCGGTCAAGATCAGGTATCCTGCCCACCATCCGCCGGCAAGCACTGCAATTAGCGCACAGGCCGGCCGTGCACGTGGAACTATAAGTGCATATATCGCAGCCACGAGCAAAGCCGATAATGCCGCAAACCAATCGGTGTCATTGGCGTACCAAATCTGGACCATCCACGCGGTCAAGCCGGTCAGGTCCATGCCTACTCTTACTAGCCAGAATATGACCAGTGGGCCGGCGAAACGTTCAAGATACGAGCGCGGCTGGGTTACGCTCAGCGCCAGTATTGCTGAACCGATGCCTGCCCAAAGTCCGCCGATCAGCAATAGACACCCATAGCCGTAAGTGACATCCAGCAGTGACGAACATGCGGTGTAGCCGGTAATTTGCCCGTAGCTGATCTGTCCCCCGAACGCCCAGCCGATTGCCCCGCACATCGCCATTATTGTACAGCGCTGCCACCAGTCGGCCCTTCCGGATGCCAGGCAGATAGCAAGTCCCAGTAGCGCACCCGGTATCATTGCGCCGGCTTCGTGCCCGTAGTCGCCTCGGATGCCCCATCCCACCGACATGGCCAGCGCCGACAGCAGGATGCCAACCCCGGTCTTTACGTGCAAGTTTCCAGTTTTCACCAGTTATCTCCGGGCTTCAGACTGAGAGTGATCTTTTTGCCTGGTGAGGTTTCGAAGACAAAGTCATGCCCGACTATGTTCACAGCTTTTTCGTCAACGCCCTTGATCCTGTACGCACTTTTGCCAAATGGGTTTTCAAGCCGACACACGCCGCCTTTTTCAGGCACGATTTCTACGGATTGTGTCACGCCATCCCCGCGTTCGGCTGAGACCAGAAACGCGCCTTCTGCCCGCAGGGTCGCAAAGGCGCCATCTTTCCAGTTTGCTGGGATTGCCGGGAAGACGCGGATAGTGCCGCTGTAGCTTTGCAGCAGCATCTCTTGCAGGCCTGCTGCGGCGGCGAAATTACCCTCCAGCGTAAACGGCCTGTAGCGGAAATTGGAATATCCTTTGCCTGACTGGTCCCCATTGCAGTGAAAGCTGTTGCGCAGGCAAAAGGCCCTGGAGAAGATTTCCAGAGCTTTCTCAGCTTTTTCGCCGTCACGAGCGCGGGCGGCAAGATTCGCCAGCCAGCTAAAACTATATCCGCACCACCAGGCGGTGCCCTTGTCTGTGAGGTCATCCAGAGATGCCTTTATTATCGCCTGGTCTTCGGGGCCATTTTCCCATCGAATAATGCCAAGCGGGTGAATCGCCATCAGGTGCGAAAAGTGCCGGTGCGAGAATGGAAGCGCATAATCCTTTGCAACGAGCAGCTTCTTAGTCTTCGGATCAACGGCAAGATCGGGCATTTCGGCCAGAACGTTTCGCCAGTACTTTGCTTCCCCGGGTTTGCCAAGTTCGTCAGCAAGTTCAGCAGTCTTTTCAAACGCCCAACGGATTAGTGCCAGGTCATAATTAGTGATTGACGGAAACCACGCTTCGAGCCTATTGTCGTTGATCTCCGGCGAAGAGCTCAGGGGCAAAGTTCGCTTGCCATCAGGTCCCTTCTCGGTGACTGCCTCGAGGAAAACAGATACTTCTTTGAGCCAGGGATATGCGCGTTGTTCGAGGAAGTTTCTGTCCATGCTATATCGCCAATGTAGATAGAAATGATGTGCCAGCCAGGCGGCGGTGGTAGCTGAGTGGGTGTACTGGTGCCAGCCGCCGATCTGCTCCTGATTCAGGTCTGCCGTCATGGGCACATTCAGGCCTGGCAAGTCAAAGAATCGCTTTGTCCATGCCCTTGCGGTTTCCTTTGTGTTCCAGAGCCAGTTGGCAAATCCAAGAGCACCTTCGAGATGATTACTGCTGTAGGCCGGCCAGTAGCACAACTCAGTATTCAAATCGTGATGGTAGTCACCCTTCCAGGGCGGGATTTTCATGTTGTCGGCTGTCCATGGGCCTTGCAGGCTGATTGGCGGCGTATCTGGCCGGGCCGCCGCTCCAAATTTGTACATCTCCAGGTACCACTGCCTTTCAATGATGGCGTTTGGGACGCTGACCGAGGATTTGTCCCAGTAAGACTGCCACCACTTGCGGTGGGTGTCTGCCGCGTTGGCAAATCCTGCTGCCAGCGTTTTTTCGCAGTTCTTCTGGGCCGTTAGCAGAGGATATTGCGATTCATTTGACGTTGCAATCGACCAGACGCCCAGCCATTTGTCCATAGACTTTTGCCAAGCTACAACGACGGCAAAGCTGAACCCACCCCAACCTTTTTGTAGATATCCAGTCCAATTATCACCGGTGGATTCTACGGGTGCGTCATATCTGAGGCTGGCAAGGTCGCCTGCGCTGATTTTGCCCGGCCCGGCTTCTTCAGTTACCTTAGCCGCAAAGGGCGGAGCCAGCAGCTTGATAACCACAGGCTGGCTTGCGTTAACCTGAATCATCCCAAAAGGCTCTGTCGCGTGTACGAAAACCTGTACCGTGCTGTGGTCTTTCAACTCGATCGTAGCAATTGCCGTCGCCAGGTGTAGTGACGCCTGCTCAAAGGTCGGATTGTCACCGAGGGTTAGTTCGATACGTCCTGCGGGTATCTTTGTTGGGCCTGGATGTCCGTAAGGGTCATCATAGAGACGGTGAAGGTCCGCCAGTCTGCCTTCTTTTACCCACTGCCGCATCGTTCTGTAGGAGTATTCTTCGGTGTGGAATTCGGGTACAGGCCGAAGGTCCCAAAGGTCGGTGCGATCCAGCGAAATCCGCAACGGCCTTCCGTCTCCCCACACCAGCGCGCCCAGAAGCCCGTTGCCCAGCGGCAGCGCTTCGTCCCAGACCGTCGCGGGCGTCTCGTAATGCAAGCCATGTTTCGCCTGTGGCTGTCCATACGTGTAGGGGCAAAACAACCCCGCACAGAAGACGGGCAAAAGAAAGATTACAAGCTGATTTAGCCGACACATTAATCCAATTGTCAATTTTCGATTTCCAATTGTCAATTTACAGTTTAGAATTTTATGCAGGAGATTACAGTTATGATACAGTATGGATTTGGCAGGGCAAACCAGGCGTTTTGTATGCGGATCATTTCTGCCGTTGCGACAATCTTCTTGTCATTGAGCATGGCGGGTGCACAGACACTTTCCTTGCCCGAGCGTGTGCTTGGTCATTCTGAGGTTGTGTTTATGTATGCCGCCGATAGTGACGCCTACCGAGCGTACGATGCTACCTTTGTTGCCTGGGGCGGAGCAGACACGCCGCAAGAGGTCAAAAGGCATCACGAGCTAAGAGTCAGGTGCACCGGCTCGATGTGGTGTCTGACCGCCGGGGCAGAGAATATCCACAAAAATTCTGCTCTGCGGCAAGCCTGTGCTGTCGACATCGAGGGCAAACCGGTGGAGGTTCCCTGGCTGTTCGACCACACCTACCAGGGCACTAAGACATATTTCGGCTGCACCAACCATCCGGAGTTTCAGTCCCTGTGTCGGCAGCGGGTTCGCCAGGTCATGGCGGGAAAAGCTGACGGGCTGCACGTCGACGACCATCTCGGTACCGCCGGGGCTGCATGGTGGCAGGGCGGCGGTTTCTGCGACTACTGCATGGATGCCTTCCGCACATATCTGAAGGAGAGCGCAACCAAAGAGCAACTCCAGCAGGCATCTATCGAAGATATTGATACGTTCGATTACCGCACGCTGGTCCGCAAATATGCCAAGACCCGCGCCGAATACAAAAAAGTCCAGCGTGAAATTCCTTTGATGGATATGTTCCTGGACTTTCACGTCAAAGCTGCCGCCGAGCATACCCGGCAGTTGGGCCAATTGGCCTCACAGGTTGTGGGGCATCCAGCCCTACTTAGTGCCAACGCCTGCATACCCAACAAGGCACACGAGTACGTCATAAGATACCTTACGCATGTGGTTTGCGAAGTAAACCAGAATGCCTCGGCGGGCACCGACAAAATCGACCACGCCATCCAGGCGTACAATCTGGCCACCAAACTGGGTAAACCGCTGGCTGCCGCCGCCTCGGGCTGGGACTGGGCCTACGTTAAAGAGCACCAGTGCGAAGAGCTTGTGCGGTTCTGGATTGCTCTTGCCTACGCACACGGGCAGTGCTTTATGGTCCCGCATCCGAAAAGACAATGGTGCTTCAACAACGAGTTGGGCACTCACTGGTATGCTGCTCCCATTGATGCCTACGCCCCTTTGTATCGATTCATACGCAGCGATGCCCGGTGGTTCGATGATTTCGAGGCCTTTGACGCTGAGGTGGTAAGTGCGCCAAAAAATGTGCTCTGCACAGTCAGGCGCAAGGCCGATTCTTCACAAGTTGTCCTCCACGTTTTGAACCTGGGTTACGACAAAGACAATAAGCGTATAGACCCACTCGCACACGTGCCAATCAGTTTCAAGAAATCGTTGATTGGAGACACTCTTAAACAGGCGAGAATTCTATCTTATGATGCCGCCCCGCGAACAGTTCCCGTGGGACAGCACGATGGTACGAGACAAATCATTCTGCCCGAGCTGAAATTGTGGAGCCTTGTGGTCTTTGAGTAATGGTGACCCCGCCATAGTGATGGCGGGGTTAACCGGTTAGCCCCGCAATGTATTGCGGGGTTGCCCCTCTGTCCCTTCGACTTCGCTCAGGGCAGGCTCGCCCCCGCAGCTTCTTGCGAAGCAAGAGCGGGGGCTGTCGTTAGTCCAGGGCCTCCTGCGGCAACGTAGCCGTGACTTGCCCCTGACGGATCTGCCGAAACCCAGAACGCATAGAGTTGGCCATTCCTCAGGTAGAAACGGAATTTTACCGGCTTGCCGGCAACTACCGCCAGGTCGCTGGCGCCTTTCCAACTAACCGATTGAAGCGTCTTGTCGGCGCTTATGGGCAGACAATTGTCACGCGAAAACGGTGCCATTAGCTGACCGGTTTCATCCAGCACTTCGGCTCGGCATTCTCCGGCATCAGAGTCGACATTGACAAAAAGGTATTTGCCGTTGAAACGCACGCATCTGGTCGTCAGTGTGCCTTCGGC
Organism: uncultured Pirellulales bacterium; assembly: GCA_964567045.1. Classification (GTDB taxonomy): domain Bacteria; phylum Planctomycetota; class Phycisphaerae; order Sedimentisphaerales; family Anaerobacaceae; genus JAFNGF01. The sequence goes on from CAZMLE010000012.1 coordinate 74,857, forward strand.
CTTGCCGGCGTCCATAGAGGCAAATCCATCGCGTCTGAGAGTGGCAAGACCGGTGCTGCACACGCCGGAGGCGCTCGAGCCACGGACTCCGGCCCGAGCGCTGACGTAGAAGTAGAGCTTAGTGGCACGGCCATCCTGGCCGTGGACCCACGGGCTGGAAGCCCGTGCCACAACCAGACACCCGCCGCCGGCAGACTGGACATTGCCCCAGTTCCAATCACCATAGTTCTCCGAAACGCCGATGAAAGGACGACGGTCTGGACGATGCCAGTGGAAGCCGTCCCGGCTAAAACCCAGACACACGTAGTTCGGCTTGGCTCGGTCATTCGGCTGGCCCGGCCAGATGGTAAATAGGCCCAGCAGCAAACTCTCGTAGGCTACGGCGTCCAGATTGTAGAGCTGCGGCGTCACCATTAAATCAGGCCGGGGCGGGTCGAGCCGATCGGCACCGATCCACAATGGCGCCTCCTCGGCTCTCCAATTGGCGCCCGCAACCGGATCGGCGTGCTCACGGTAGCGCCTTGCCCGGCCCAGGCCTGGCGCGCTACATCGAATGCTATAGACCCAGACCTTACGGAAAGGATTGTAAAAGACTGTCGTCCGGTCGCCGACCGGTGCGCTCACTGCTGCGGGCTCGCCCCAGTGGATCCCGTCCGGCGACAAGTGGACAAAGACTGCCCAGTTCTGTGGCGTGAACTGCGTCACAAAAAGCTTGAAGCGTTTGGCAGGGTCTTTCTCTTCAAGGTCAAGCCATACAGTAGCCGAATCGCGTTGCCCCTGGTGGACTACATTAGTTCCCGCCTTCACGTCCAGCGCGGGCTTTTCCCAGGTAATTCCATCTTTCGATGTGGCGTAGCAGGTAGCCAGCGTGTAGCCGCCCATGTACCACATTTTGAAGAGCTTGTCCTGGGGATCGTACCACACGCCGTCGCTGAACACCATAGCCGTCGGTGCCGGATGCCCGCCTGACGAGGTGCCAGTTTCCCAGGGCTTGTCAGGTTTAAGCACAGGATTTTTCGGGTAATATTCTGCCTGATGGAAGGTTCTTGTCAGCGTTGTGTGCTCGATAAGGAAGTCATCAACGAACAATTGACGCCCGATGTCGATTGGGATAACAGCGGGAGGGGACTCTAAATACGGCACCCGCATCGTTTCGCGCGTAAGCTGCTCGGTTTTTGGCGGCCATTCATCCGGCAGAATAATGCCGTTGTAGAGCCTTTGCTCTGCCCGGCAGTGGCTTGCCCCGACGAACACAAATACTGACAGCACCAGCCATCTCGACACTTGCTGGATATGGGACTTTTTCATGGTGGGTAATGTATCGAATCAGCGTGACGGACGCAAACAATTTGGCGTTTTTTTTTGACGACACCGGTCAGACCAATTATCTTGGCTACTGTTTCCTTGATGGAATTGAACCACGGATTACACGGATTCCACTGCTGAGGCCCAGCCGAAGCATCTGGCATCCGCCCGGATTCTTCGCTCCGCTCAGAACGGGGTCTGCGAAATCTGTGGTTTATTTTTACGAGTAAAGACTGTATACGAGGGACCCCGCTTCGCGGGAACCCAAATGAGGGCCGTAGAATGAAATCAATAAATCGCCGAGAGTTTATTAAAAGTTCCGTTGGTGCCGCTACGAGCCCCTACTGGGGCAGGGGCAGGTACAAACCGGTAAGATGGGTTACAGAATAAACCGGCGACATGGGTAACAGTT
>CAZMLE010000013.1:0-75983 GCA_964567045.1 uncultured Pirellulales bacterium
AGAAGATAATAACCGAAGGCGTTGCAAAAAGCGTCCTGGCGAACTATGAATGATAGTGGAGAATAGATAAATGAGTGACTTTCATAAAACACGTCGTGCGTTTCTCAAATGCGCAAGCGCCGGCGCCGCTTCGTTGGTTTTATCGGGGTATCCGAACATCGCCGGGTTATTTGCAGCCGAGAGCTCCAAAGCTCGTGCGAATATCCTTTTCTGCCTGGCGGACGACTGGTCCTGGCCGTACGCAAGTATCGCCGGCGATAAGGTTGTCAAAACGCCCACGTTCGACCGGGTGGCTCGCCAGGGCGTGCTATTTACCAACGCATTTGTGACGGCCCCTTCATGTACGCCCTCACGCGGCTCGATCCTGACCGGGCAGTGGCACTGGCGGCTCGAAGAGGGCGGCAACCTCTGGGGTACGCTGCCGGCAAAATTCCCGGTGTATCCGGATTTGCTGGAAAAAGCAGGTTATCACGTAGGTTATACCCGCAAAGGCTGGGGACCGGGCCAGGTCGAACCGGGTGGCCGAACACGCAACCCGGCGGGGCCTCAGTACAAAACCTTCGAGGAGTTCCTTAAAGACCGGCCTAAGGGCAAGCCATTTTGCTTCTGGTTCGGCAGTACCGACCCGCATCGACCTTATAAATGGCGCTCGGGCGTGGACAGCGGTATGAATCTTCAGGACGTCCATGTGCCGGCGTGTCTGCCGGACTGCGAAACCGTCAGGATAGATATCTGTGACTACTACTGGGAAATTCAGCGTTTCGATAGCGAAGTCGGCGAGCTGCTGAAAATTCTGGAGGAAAATGGCGAACTGGATAATACACTGGTGGTGATGTCAGGCGACAACGGCATGCCGTTTCCTCGCGGCAAGAGCAATCTATACGATTCAGGTACGAATGTGCCGCTGGCAGTTCGCTGGCCTGCCAGAGTGAAGGGCGGGCGAACTGTTGAGGACTTTATTAGTCTTTCTGATTTGGCACCTACGTTCCTCGAAGCGGCGGGGCTAAAACCCACAACCGATATGACCGCCAGGAGCTTTCTGGATATTTTGACTTCAGATAAGTCCGGGCGAGTAAACCCGAAGCGCGACAAGGTTTTTACCGGAAAGGAACGCCACGCCTGGGTTCGTAAAGATGGTCTGGGCTATCCGATGCGGGCAATACGCACGCATGATTTTCTTTATATTCGCAACTTTAAGCCCGACCGATGGCCTGCCGGCGACCCGGATACCGGCGGTTTTCGTGACCCGCCGGGCCAATATGGCGACACCGACGGCTCGCCATCCAAGGACTATATGATTGAAAATCACGACGACCCGAAGGTAAAGACGCTGTTTGAACTGGCTTTCCAGAAACGCCCAGCGGAGGAATTGTACGACCTTCGCAAGGACCCTGCTCAGCTGCAAAATGTTGCAGACCGTGCTGAGTATGCTCAGGCCAAAGAGAAACTTGCCGCCGCTCTTATGACTGAACTTAAGGCGACGAACGACCCTCGCATCCTGGGTACGGGCGATGTTTTCGACAGCTATCCATATTATGGCGGCGGTGCTAAGAAAGCTGCTAAAAAGCCGGCTAAAGCTGAGCGTTGATACAGCTTTTCAAAATCAAGGTTTTCTTGGCCGGTATAAATGTATGCACTGGCCCAGATAGACCTCGGCTGCCTCCATCAGTGTCTCCGACAGCGTAGGATGTGGGTGAATAGTCGAGGCCAAATCTTGTGCCGTCACTGACTTTTCGACCGCCAGAGAAACTTCTGAGATTAGTTCACCTGCTGCGGTTCCGGCTATTCCGGCGCCGAGAATTCTGTCGGTAGCAGGGTCTATAATCAGCTTGGTAAGCCCGTTGCTTTTTGCCATCGTGGCGGCTCGGCCGGAAGCCTGCCAGGGAAATTTTGCCACCTTGATTGCTCGGTTTTGTTTTTTCGCCTGGCTTTCACTCAGGCCACATTCAGCAACCTCAGGCTCGGTATATATTACAAACGGAATCGCCTGCGGCTCAAAGGCCGCATCCAGACCCGCTGTTGCCTTGGCGGCAACTATTCCCTCGTGCGTAGCTTTGTGCGCCAGTAATGGCTGACCTGCGACATCGCCGACTGCATAAATTGACTCATCGTCTGTTTGTCGCTTCCTATCGACTGTTACGAATCCTTTTTCATTAAGCTGGGCTTTAGTATTCTCCAGACCAATACCGGCTGAATTGGGCTTACGACCGACCGCTACCAGCACTTTTTCATATACAGCCTCTTTTTTGTCCAGATTTTGGCCCTCGAATGTCACTTTGAGCTTGCCGTCTTGCTCGCTGATTTTGGCAACTGTAGTATTGAGCATAATGTCAACGAAGAGCGTCTGGAGGCGCTTACTTAAAACCGAGACAAGCTCGGCGTCCGATGCGGGCATCAGATTGGAAGTTATCTCTACCACCGAGACCTTCGTTCCGAGGGTCGCATAGAAACTTCCCAGTTCCAGGCCTATGTAGCTGCCTCCGATTACGAGCAATGATTCTGGAATATTGCCGACTTGTAGAGCTTTTGAGGAGTCCATCACCGCGGGTGTACTGCAAGGTATGCTTGGAATAGTTGCAGGGCACGAACCGGTTGCCAGGATGGCGTGGTCGAAAGAAATTTTTTGCGTGCCGTTTCTTCTGGTTTTGACCTCAAGTGCGTTGCTGCCCGTGAAACTTGCCAGGCCTTGAATAAACTCGACCTTTCTTTGCCGGCAGAGCTGCCCCAACCCCTGCGCAAGTCTTTTGATTACGCTGGTTTTGAAAGAGCGTATTTTCTCTACATCGAATTTTGGCTTTGAAAAATCGACGCCACAATCCCTTAATTCGCCGGCTTCGGTAATTAATTTAGCTATGTGCAGCAGAACTTTCGTCGGAATGCAACCTCGGTAAAGACACACTCCGCCCGGATTTATCTGGGGGTCGACCAACGTTACCTGCACGCCCAGATCTGCTGCGTGAAAAGCGGCTGCATAACCGCCGGGACCGGCTCCAATTACTAAAAGTTGTTTCAAGGTGTTCTTCTCGGCCATCGAATGTCTCTCCGGTCAGCACGTAAGATGGAATGCGCCGACAACATTTTTGCCTTTTTTGGTTTGCTCATTGAAGATACCGCACGCCTGGGCGGTTTTTTGCGCAGTGACTTCTATGCCCGCATCCCGAAGTGCTTTTTCGGTCGCAGCCGGTATCGCCATCATTCCCGAATCGCCCGTACCTACAACCAGAAGCTCCGGCTTAAACTCTATCACATCGCGCACGTCTTCAACAGCCAGGCTGTGCCCCTGCCTGCGCCACCAGTTGGACCTAACTTTGTCCGGGAATACAATCAAGTCCTGTCTGTATTCTTTGCCGTCAACTTTCATAACTCCAAAGCTATACGAATCGATCCGCATAACTCATGTGCTCCACGTAAAATCCGGGACCAAACCCCACAATGAATTGCGGGGCTAAATATTATTGCTTATCCCTTAACTTGTTCGCTTCTTCTTTTGCTTTCTTCTTGCAGGATTTCCAGCAGCTCCCCGTCCTCTACCTGGTTGAAGTACGAGTAGAACTGGCTGATTGCCGAGAAAAATGGCGGCGCCTGCAGGCATATTGTTTCGTCTGCATCGTGGCTCAGCTTTTCCAGCGAATCTTGCGGGCCGACCGGCAGCGCCGCCACGATTTTTTCCGGGGCTTCCTGTCTGACCGCCCACAACGCCGCCTGCATAGTTGCGCCGGTAGCCACACCGTCATCGGTGACGACCACCACCCTGCCGGCCAGAGGGAGCTTCGGCAGAACGCTGCGGTAGCGTTTGACCCTGCGGGCGAGCTCCTGCAGTTGCCGGCTTTTCTCACGCTTTATGTAGTCGTCATCAACACCCATATATGAACTGATTTCCTCGTCCAGGAAGAGCCTTCCATCCTCACAGACGGCGCCAATAGCCAGCTCCGGATTTCCCGGCGCCCCCAATTTGTGTGCCAGCACCATATCCAGGTCAGCGTCTATGGCGTGGGCAATTTCCCGCGCAACTACTACGCCGCCTCGAGGAATGCCCAGAACCACCAAGGGAATTTCGAATTCTTTCAGCTGGCTGGCCAAGAGACCACCAGCTTCCATACGGCTGCGGAAGGTTTCACTACTGTTCGATATAATTCTAAGTGTGCCCATCTAAATATTCCGTTTAGCCGTCGCTGGCACAGCGACGGGTACGATTTGACCCCTAAAACGCGCACATGCCCGCTATGCACCCGCCGGAATATTCTGCTGCTGCCGTAACAAGCTCACCGACGCGAGAGAGCTCAGCTTCCTGGCCATAGCTAAAGGATAAGACCTGGTCGGGCTTGGACCCGTATCTATAAATCGTAATGCCTTTGCATTTGAGTTTATGCGCCAGCAAATATATCTTTCGCACGTCCTCTACAGTTGCATCGCCGGGCAGATTTATGGTTTTGGAGACCGCGTTATCGGTATATTTCTGAAACGCCGCTTGCATTTGGACATGCTCCTGGGGACTTATATCAAACGCAGTGACGAATATTCTCTTTATGTCCTCAGAAACGCCCTTGACATTTTGCACAGAGCCACGCCTGGCAATCTCAGCAAGGAGCTCTCTACTATAGAATTTTCTTTTCTTGGCAACGGCTTCAAATAAGGGGCTAATCTCGAAAAGTCTTGTGCCCGACAGCACGTTTCGCACGAAGCTTATGGCAAAAAGAGGCTCGATGCCGCTGGAACATCCGGCTATGATGCTGATGGTGCCGGTCGGCGCTATCGTGTTTACCGTTGCGTTGCGAAGCCTGAGGTTGCCTTTGGCGTAAATCGACCTATCGAAGTTGGGGAAAACTCCTCGTTCACCAGCAAGGGCTGCTGATGCTTCGAGCGATTCTTTGTGAATAAAACGCATGAGCTTTTTGGCGAAATTGACTGCCTGAGCAGAACTGTACGGCAGCCCCAGCATTACGAGCATATCCGCAAATCCCATTACGCCCAGGCCAATTTTTCTGTTCGCTGTCGTAGCGTCTCTTATCTGCGGCAGTGGAAAATTATTCACCTCTATCACGTCATCCAGAAATCTGACCGCCCATCGAACTGCTTCTTTGAGCTTTTGCCAGTCTACTTCACAGTTGTCTTGGGTGTGTTTTAAAAATTTTGCGAGATTTATGGAAGCTAAGTTACAGCTTTCATACGCCAGCAGCGGCAGCTCTCCGCAGGGATTTGTCGCCTCGATTCGGCCTATCGCGGGCGTGGGATTATGCCTGTTTATCTGGTCCAGAAATACCATGCCTGGGTCGCCTGTTCTCCAGGCGGCGTAAGCAATCAGGTCTAGCAGAGCCCTGGCTTTGATTTTCCTGACTGCTCTGCCGCTCCGCGGATTTATTAGATTGAAGTCTCCATTTTCTTTTACCGCCCGGATGAATTTGTCCGTCACGCCGACGGAGAGATTGAAATTGACGAAGGCTCCCGGCTCTATCTTAGACTCAATAAACTCGACGATGTCCGGGTGGTCGCACCGCAGGATGCCCATATTCGCGCCTCGTCTTCTTCCGCCCTGGACGATGACGCCGGTAGCCTTATCAAATATGCTCATAAACGATACCGGGCCTGATGCCTGTCCCTTGGTCGAATGAACGATATCTGCTTTGGGCCTTAGATTCGAGAAGCTAAAGCCGGTGCCGCCGCCGGTCTGATGTATCTGTGCCATGTTACCCAGAGCCGTAAATATTCCCTCTATGGAGTCCTCCACAGGAATTACAAAGCAGGCGGAAAGCTGTCCTAGCGAAGTGCCCGCGTTCATCAGGGTCGGCGAGTTCGGCATAAACTCCAGATTCCGCATCATCAGATAAAACTTCTCTTCAACGTCCTCTTTGCTATAGCGGGACTTGAATTTGTCTTCCGCTTTGGCCACATGGCTGGCGACTCTTCTGAATAGCTCGCTCGGCGTCTCAACGATATTCTGGTTTTCGTCTTTGAGCAGATACCTTCTCTTGAGAACCTCCACGGTATTGACGGGCAGTTTCAGGTCGTCTTTCAGGCCCAGCGCAGACTTGGTGAAACGTAACTGGCTTCGATTTTCCCGATACAGAATGTAGCTTTTGGCGATATGGTTGTAACCCTCGCTCATCAAAACCGATTCTACCGTGTCCTGGATATTCTCGATATGGGGGATTTTGCCTTTATACCGCTGGGAAAGCCGGTCTACTACGACGCCGGTTACGCGTCGGGCTATGCTTTGAGCTTTTCGCTTTTCGCCCAGGACTTCCAGGGCGGCCCTTTGCACTGCGTTTTGAATCTTAGACCGGTCAAATCGGACAATTGAGCCGTCCCTTTTCTTGACCTTCGCAGGTACAGTTATCTTGGCCATAATTTTTCTCCTGACGCCGGCGAGCCGGGACTACGGCAACCGGCGCCAATTCTCAATTGTCGGTCGTCAATAGTCAATTGTCAATCTGCGATTATCTACAATAGGTGTGGAAAGTATCTACGCCGGGCAAATTATCTCGCTGAGTTTTTGCAGACGTAGATGAAAGCGGGCGGAAGATTTTGAGGCACAAACTTAAGCTTCACTTCCGGAAAGTAGTTTCTCATCTTTTTCCCCAACAGGGGAGTGTACTGCAATTGGATGTATCTTCTTGATTTACGGGTAATAGCAAGGATTTCTTGTTGCTTTGACTCTGTAAACCAGACAAGAGGCAGACCCGAGACAACACAATCGAAACTGTCAACGTATCGTTCGCAGTTTCTGGCATCATCATTAATAACTTTTAGGCGCGGGTCGTTGATTCTTTCCAGGTCTCTGCAAAACCTCGGGTTGATCTCAAAGCAGGTCAGACGCCCGTTTTCAGGAAGACGCTTAAGGATTTCTGTGGTTACCGCACCGGTTCCTGCGCCCAGCTCGACAACTTCGGCGCTTCCGTCAATCTGCTCAGCCATTTTTTTTGCCAGAGTTTTGGAACTCTGCGTGAAAGTTCCTACCTGTGTTGGGTGTCTGAAGAATTGCCAGATAAAATGCAAATTTATCATTTCGGCTGCTCCGATATCATAGCCTGCACAACAAGTTTAGTACCATAGTAATCCCGAACGCGGCAGTGTCAATAAAGATTCTGGAGTATCCGGATTACTTCCTCATCGCAGACGTCATACCAGTTAGCGTAGACTTGCGCTACAGCCCGGAAAAACGGTGGTTTTTCCAGAACGACCACGTCGTCGACAATCCTGGCAAGCTCCGCTGCGATGTCTGGCCCAGCCACCGGCGAGGCCACCACGATCTTTTTTGCCTTTTTATTTCTGCATAGAGAGATGCCCGCCCGCATTGTCGAGCCCATCGCAATGCCGTCATCAATCAAGATGACGGTTCTGTCGGCGATTTGCGGCAGCGGTCGGCCTTTCCTAAGAGCGGCGATTCGTCTTTTTATCTCCTGGCGTTGCTGCTTGAGTATTCGCTCGATAGTGTGCTGTGACAAGCCGCGGGTGGCGTAGTCATTTATGAAGGTGCTCCCGTCTTCGGCGACAGCACCGAATCCCGCCTCCGGATTATCAGGGAAGGGCAATTTTCTGGCTATCAGTATGGAGAATTCACAGCCGAGGTGTTTGGCGACTTCGTAGCCTACCTCAACGCCGCCTTTGGGAATGGCTAAGACCACTGGCTTCTCGGCTCTATATTTTTCCACGGCCCTGGCCAGCTTTTGGCCGGCATCTTTTCTATCTGCAAACATGGGCCTGATCCACCCAGAATAGATTCTGCTGTTGACAGGGTACGTACGCCATATAATAAACCAATTATGACGACCTGCAAAAAATGTGGCAAGGTCTCCGAGGAAATAGCACAGGTGCTGGCGTTTTGCGCCGAGTGTATTTGCCAGGCCGATGAAGATATGCTGGCTGAGTTTACAGAAATTCACGCCCGGAGCCGGGAAAGTTTTGGCCTGCCCGCTCGACCTCCATCTGCAGCGGACGGCCTGCAATGCGGCCTATGTCAAAACCAGTGCAGGATTGCCGACGGTGGCCGGGGCTACTGTGGCGTACGAAGAAATGAAGGCGGACGCCTCTTGGGCGGCACAGCCCAAGGCGCCACAGTCTCCTGGTACTACGATCCGCTGCCCACCAATTGTGTAGCTGATTGGGTATGTCCGGCGGGCAGCGGCGCCGGCTACCCACAGTGGGCACACCGGACCGGGCCCGAACACGGCTTCCTCAACCTGGCGGTTTTCTACGAAGCCTGTACCTTCAATTGCCTGTTCTGCCAGAACTGGCACTATCGTGAGCGTTCGATGACCGGCGAGGTGCATACTGCCACAGAGCTTGCGGACAGCGTGACGCCGAGCACTTCGTGCATTTGTTTTTTCGGCGGCGACCCAACCTGTCAGTTGCCTCACGCCATCGCTGCTGCGAAGTTGGCACGCAGGCAGAATAGCGAGCAAATTTTGCGTATATGCTGGGAAACGAACGGCTCGATGGGTCCTGAGTTGCTCGATGAAATGCTAAATCTTTCGTTAGAAAGTGGCGGCTGCGTAAAGTTCGATTTGAAGGCTATGGGCGAAAATCTGCATCTTGCCCTTTGTGGCGTCAGCAACCGCTGGACTCTGGAGAATTTTGCTCGCGCAGGTCAAAGGATTTCAGAAAGGCCGCAGCCCCCGCTGGTCATAGCTAGCACACTGCTTGTTCCGGGTTATATTGATACCCGCGAGGTCAAGGCCATCGCGTCTTTTATTGCAAATCTAGATCCGAGCATACCATACGCGCTTCTGGGGTTTCACGGCAATTTTCTGATGAGAGATTTGCCGGCAACCTCCTGGAAGCAGGCAGAAAGTTGCCTTGAAGCCGCAAAGGCAGCAGGTCTCAAACGGGTGCGACTGGGCAATGTGCATATACTTCGCTAATTCCTTTTTCCCTTTAATTGACTGAGCAATCCCCATCTGATATACTGTGCATCAGCAGCCACAGAGCGGATATCCTGCCAGGTTAATTGTATTCGTACAGTGGGTGGCTGCAAAGGCGGGCGGTTATACTATTGTCCAAACATCGGGTAAGGAGGTCAAAAGATGGCAGCGGCGAGAAATTCACGAATTCTGTGGACAGTCCCATTTATGCTGATCGTGGCAGTGCTGTGCCCGTTTACCTATGGCAAGATCATCTACGTTCACGATGATGCCACCGGTGCAAATGATGGCTCAAGCTGGGAAAATGCCTATAAGTACCTCCAGGACGCCCTGGCGGATGCCAACTCCGCAGAAGAACCAGTCGAAATCCGGGTGGCACAGGGCGCCTATAAGCCCGACCAAGGTACAAACCAAACGCCCGGCAACCGACAGGCTACGTTCCAGCTCATCAGCGGCGTCACACTCAAAGGCGGCTACGCTGGCTTCGGTGAGCCGGACCCCGATGCCCGTGATATCCAAAGATGTGAGACCATTCTAAGCGGCGACCTCAAAGGCGACGATGGGCCAAATTTCACAAACAACGGCGAAAATAGCTACCACGTTGTAACCGGCGGTGGATGTGATGAAACGGGCGTGCTGGATGGCTTCACCATCACGGCTGGAAAGGCCAATGGACCTCACAGGCTGGACAACTGCGGCGGCGGAATGCATAATCATAGTGGGAGCCCAACGGTCTCCAATTGTACATTCAGAGAAAATTCAGCCGTCATCCTTGGGGCCGGGATGCACAACTTCGATGGGAGTCCGACGATAGCCAACTGCACGTTCAAAACGAACTTAGCTAGCACCGGTGGTGGGATGTTCAACGATAGCAGCAGTCCGACACTAACAAATTGTATCTTCAGTGAAAACTCCGCTAACTCTGGTGGCGGAATGACCAATAGTTACCTCAGTAATCCAGAACTCGTGAACTGCTTATTCATTGGTAATTCAGCCCGCATGGGGGGAGGGGGAATGTCCGTCTTTGGTCGCTGGCTTTACGAGTGCAAGCCAAAGCTCATTAACTGCACCTTTATAGAGAACTCAGCCGGAAGGTGTGGGGGAGGCATAGACAATTCGAGTAGCTATGCAGAGCTGACTAACTGTACGTTTGACAGGAACACTGCTGAACTGGGCGGTGGGATGTACAACCTCGACGTCAGTGCGACACTGGTCAACTGCACTTTCAGAGGTAACTCAGCAAATATCGCTGGCGGGATCTCCAGCGATGAGAGTAGGCTCGTGTTGACTAACTGCGCATTCAGTGGGAACTACGCAGGCACGGGAGGCGGAATTCTTTTTGGAGGAGGCTTTCCGACCCTGACAAACTGCATTTTTAGTGGCAATAGAGCTGGTTTCAACTATCCTTCGGCGAGCCAACCGCCATGGTATGGCAACGGTGGTGGAATCCTCTGCGTAGGTAGCAACCCTATACTGGTCAACTGCACTTTCAGCGGAAACAGTGCAAACGAAGGCAGGGTGATGTGTAACGTCCGTGGCAGGTCGGCTACACTGACTAACTGTATACTCTGCGACGGTGGCTACGAAATACTCAACGCCGAAGGGGCAAGAACAGATATCACTTACTCGAATGTCCAAGGGGGTTCGGCCGGCAAAGGTAACATCGATACCGATCCATTATTTGTGGATAGTGGCGGAGCCGATAATGTTTTCGGCACAGAGGACGACAACCTGCGGTTACTTCCCGGCTCACCCTGTATCAATACCGGTAATAATTTGGCGGTGCCGGAGTCGGTGCACGCTGACCTCGACGGTAATCTGCGAATTAGAAACGGGATAGTGGATATGGGCGCTTACGAATTCCGAGGCCCACTGAGCCTGTATGTCGATGTGTTTAATGGCGACGATAATAATGACGGTTTGAGCCTTGAAAGAGCCTTTGCAACCATTCAGAATGGTATAGATGCAACAGAGCATGGTGACACGGTATTAGTCTATCCAGGCGTGTATCAGCAAGAGATTAATTTTCTGGGTAAGGCGATAACGGTACAGGGTGTTGCCGGCGTCGCTGGTATTCCTATCCTGGAGAATCCTGGTGATTTCGCGGTCTCGTTCTATCATAGCGAGGGAGCTGACAGTATCCTGAAGAATTTTGTCATAAGAGATAGTTTCATGGCGATTCTCATTGCCGGAAGCTCCCCAACCATAACCAATGTAACAGTGGTGGATAATAAATACGGCGTTGAGGCCTACGCCAACTCAGAGCCGGATATAAGTAACAGTATCTTCTGGGACAACACACATAGCAATCTGTTCCAATGTGAGGCACGGTACAGTTGCATTGAAGGAATAGACCCAGGCGTAGGTGAAAGTAACATTAGTGCCGATCCGCTATTTGTCGATCCCCAGAGCGGTGATTATCATCTACGCTCCGAGCGAGGCCGATACTGGCCGGAGCATGATATATGGGTCCTGGACAAAGTCAGCAGTCCCTGCATTAATGGCGGCGACCCCGCCGCTGATTACTCCGGTGAGCCTATGCCTAATGGCGGCCGCATCAATATGGGTGCCTACGGCGGAACAGCTTATGCAAGTATGAGCGAAACATGGTGGCTGGACGGCGACATCAACCACGATAACACCGTGAATATGATAGATCTGGCAATGTTAGCAGAGAATTGGCTGAAGCACGACGAAAGGCTAGCACTGAGCCAGCCACCCCAAGTAAGTGTTACGGCTCCGCCGGATGGAGCTGTGTTTTCCCGGCATCAGACTATCGAAATCAAAGCCGAGGCTTCCGACATTGATGGTTTCGTGGCGAAAGTAGAGTTCCTTGCTAATGGCAACAACACAGGTGAGGACATGGATGGCAGCGATGGCTGGGCGATGGACTGGAGTACTTGGATGCCGGATGAATACAAACTCATCGCCCGCGCAACAGATAACGATGGAGCAAGCACCGACTCAACAGCAGTACAAATAATCGCGAGGTATGGCGTCCGCTAACAAGTGTGTGAAAGTGATCGCCACGGACACACCGACAGAGCATGCGATCATAAAAACATTAGAAAGTAAAAGTGTCGCCAGCAATGTCTGGCTCAATCGTTTCTTGTTGGGCAGGATAAAAGAACATGGCCAAGGCCTTCTTGGATGGCGGCTGGCACTTGGTGGGTAAGACCGTCAGCAGAACAGCGTTGCGGATTTTCACGATAGGGCATTCAAACCGCTCAGCCGAGGGAAGCTTGTGGAACAGGCGGGCATCCACGCACCTGTCCCACTTGGCGGATTTAGGAAAATAGGGTACGTCGCCATCAAACGGAATTCTCTACTGCTCGCCCACCAGTCGGATGCTGTGGGTGATGCTTGCCAGTCCTATCTGCTGCACGAGCGTCATGGCCGACAACATGCCCGTTCTCGCGTCGTAGGTGCAGTCGATCCGGTGCAACGGGCCGACCTCGCTGAGCGTCACGGAGCCCTGCCCCACCTGGCTGACGGTGACGGTCGTCCCCACCAGGTCGTTGCTCTCGATGACCTGCCGTGGACGCAGGTTGGCCAGCGCGTCCGGCGATATCCACAAGCCTCCGATGGCTGCGCTGCCGCAAGCCCCATCCTGCAAGACCTCTTCGGGCGGCATGCCCGGAAGGCTCTCCAAGACGAAGTGGTTTGTGAACCGCAACCATCCACGTCCGCGGGCCTTAGGCGTGAGCGTGACTGCCATCGCGCGGTCCAGCTTCGTGCCCGCCGCCGCCACCACAGACGTTTGCACTCCCTTGTAGGAGAGTTGCCTGAACTGCTCGACCCACTCCGGCGCCGCCGCACCCTTCCACGGCACGTTGATATCCTTGACCTCCACGATCCATCCGGTGACCACCTGCGTGCTGCCCTGCCCGATGCCCGGCCTGTTGGAGCCACCGCTCGGCGGGGTGTATATCGGCTGACCCTGTACCCGCGACCCGTAGAAGATCATCAGGCCCGTCTCCAGGTCGTACACCCGCGCCTGGTAGCCGGCAGCATCTTCACTCTGAAAACGGATCGCGTTGTACAGCTTCCCGCCAACCGAGTACGGCATCCGCAAGATGCGCACGCCCTGCTCGTTCACCTCGCGCACCTGCTTGAGCACGTCAGGATGGATCCAGTAGTCGGCGGCGCACCCGGCATGCCCGACCAGCCCCCCACCCACCGCAAACGTGCACTTCTTGATGCTGGTGTCGAGCGTATAGAGCTTGGTGGACAACTGGACGATGCCGCCTCCCACGTGGCCCACCTGCACGACGTTGAACGCCGCGCTGCCGCTGCCGGGGATGTCCTCTTCCCTGTAGCGCTTGCCGGTGTTCTGGTCCACCCACTGCCCGTTGTCGTCTTGCACCAGCTTCTTGTACTCACCCGGGATGCTGGCGGTCATCCCGAAGTAGGTCAACCGCGTACCCGGCTTGATGCACGGCGGGGCGTTTGCCTCCGCCGCCGCGGGCACCAGCGGCAGCATGATGCTCGGGTCGGGAACCTCCATGCGGTTCGCACCGCGGGCGCCCACTGTCAACAACATCACGACCGATACCATACAGAGAATCCCGACTGAAAGAGTCTTTTGCTGCAATGTCATGACGCACCTCCTGGAATAATGAATAATGAATGATCGGGACGTACCCTATTTTCCTTGACGCGGCTTAAGAGGCTTGTGCTCGCCCGCAGATTCACTGTGGATGCCCACGCTATGGGACGCGGGATAATGGCGCTGGACAGCAAATCACGCGCTTGTTCAGGTTCCAACTTATCCAGCTCGATCAACATTGAGCGATCCCCTTCCTGCAAGACAGACAACATTGTTTATATTGATCCGTATAACACCCCGAGCAATGCTTGGAGTGCTGTGTAAGAAGGTGTGTGAGAGTTGCCAGCCCGTCCTGGGGCCTGGTCGAAGAACGGCGCCTGATTAAAATGGAGAAAGCAGATTCCTCGACTCGTCCGGCACGGCGGACTCGCTCGGAATGACAAGAGGGCCTTTTCACACACGCTCTTAGGCACTCCCAATATCCCGTTCTCCTTCACTACGGCAGAGATCATAGCATGGCACGTCGGGCAAGTCAACAGGGGCCGATAAAATAAAAGGGCATAAGCGCCCACTCTGTCACCCTGAGTCCGCCGTAGGCGGACGAATGGGTCTGGCCACCAATGGGGACATCACGCTCGATGCGGTGCCATTCTGATCTACGAAACCCAGATGCTTCACTTCACTCCGTTCCGTTCAGCATGATAATAAGACCAATCAGGCTGAATCGATCAGTTCCTGAATCATATCGAGGTTTATCTGCCCAAGGGAGTCGCAAACCAAATCGGCTTCGGCCAGGTTTGCGGCGGTCGTGGAATTTGTCACGGCGATGCACTTGGCTCCAGCCGCTTTGGCGGCCTGTATGCCGTTGGGAGCATCTTCTATAACGACGCAGTTGGCTGGCTTAATGCCCATGCGCTGGCCGGCAAGCAGGAAAAGCTCAGGATGCGGTTTCTTATTCTTGACTTCGCTGCCGGTAACGTAAATCATTCTCTTGTAGGGGACTTTTGCTGACTCCAAAATAGCCCGCGACAGTTCAAGCGTTGCAGATGTCGCGATGGCTAATCGAAAATCCCGCCTCTGCAACGCCTCGTTCATCAACTCCAAAACGCCCGGAAATGCAGGCAATGGTTCTTCTTGCATTGCCCTTATCAGATACTGCTCACGCAACTGTGCTGCGGCTTTCAACTGTTCCTCGGTTAGTTTCACGGCGTGGACTTCAGCCGCCGCCTGGATATACCGCTCGGCTCCTCGGCCAATACCGGCGGCAAAATCCTCAGGCTTAACGCCCTTTACGCCCAACATGTCCTCGAAGACTCTGATAGTAACTCTGGCGTTAACCGGCTCAGTATCGGCAATCACTCCGTCAACATCAAATATTAAGCCATACAACTCATTCATAGCGTATAGCGTATAGCGTTTAGTGCATGGCTTTTCAACCATGGATTTCACAGACTTGACGCATTTCATCAGTGTAGCCTGTGTAATCCGTGACTAATTTTAGATTTTTTCTGCCGCGTTTTTCGTCTGCCGCGCATTTATAATGGCGGTGATAGCTGATGTTTGTAGCTCTGAAAGAATAGTCCATGTGGATACTGACAGCCAGTTGATCGCCCGGGCTCGCAGTGACGCTGCGGCATTTGTTCAACTATATCGCAGACACTACGAGGCAGTGTTCCGCTACTGTGTGCATCGGCTTTTTGAAAGACATGCGGCGGAAGACGTTACATCTGAAGTTTTCCTAAAGGTTGTCGAAAGCTTTCACAGATTCGAAGGAAACGAGCAACAGTTTCGCAGTTGGCTTTACAGAATCGCAACCAATGCTGTCAACGCGCATCTCAGGAAAACCACGCGACGAAGCGTTCTGCTCAAAGCCGCGTATGAACGTGCTGACGATGATGAAGTTGGCGACTTCAGCGCTTCGTCTGACAAATTAGCTGTTCTGAAGCAGGCGATGCTTTCTTTAAAGCCCAGGTATCAGACTATCATCACGCTACGTTTCTTTGAGAATTTGAAGTTGACTGACATTGCCGAGGTGCTTGGCAGCAGTCCCGGCACGGTCCGCAGTCAATTATCGCGGGCACTTGCTAAACTGCGAAAGAAATTAGCCAGAGATTTCACAGCTTGAATGGATCGAAGGTGAGCTAACATGAACGATGACGAAAAACGATTTGAGGATTTCGTTCGCGATATCAAGTTCGATGACACCTCTGATGCGAGCCATCGCGACAGACTCGAACAAGACCTGCTCGCTACTATGGCCAAGCAACCTCCGCAGAAAGAACAGCCCTCAAAAATATGGAGAATAATTATGAAAAATCAAATAACAAAATTCGCTGCCGCAGCAGCGGTGATCATTTTAATAATGATCATAGGAGTAATCGAACTCGCCAAACCCATCGGCAGTGGAAGTGTTGCATTTGCGGCCGCAATGGATAGCATAAAACGGGCACGTACTTTTTCATGCACAGAGATTTTCCAGGCCACATATCAAGATGGTGAGGAACAGGGAAAATTTCTTATGAAACAGAGGTGGATGTTCAAAGAGCCGGATCGTGAGCGCCATGAGCGGCTAACGTCGCCGTGGCCCAGATACATAGGGGAGGTAACCATCGTGGATTACGGCGCTCGTCAGCAACTGGAGCTTAGACCCGTTGAGAAAACCGCTATGCTCCATGATATGAGTTCCGATTACGATATCGATGACAAGACCGGTGAGCTAAAACTGACGCAGCTTGATACAAGCCTTCGTGATCGGTTGCTCAAGTTGAGTGCGGGTGCGGTGGAGGATTTTGGCAGCGTTGAGCTTGATGGTCAATCAGTGCGGATGCTTCAATCGCGTCGCGATAGTCGGATCACAACGGTATGGGTAGATCCGGAGACTGACTTTCCAGTCCAGATTGAAATTAAGTGGACGGACCAGAGCCGGTCGCCAGTGTTGTATACCTCGATTCAAATAGACACCGAACTGGATAATGATCTTTTTAGTCTTGAGCCCCCTGAGGGCTACACCCTCAGTGTGGAGGAGTGGGGTTGGTCGGATGACAAAGCAAAGATAGGGGCCAAGGTGAAGTATCTGGGCTTGTGGTGCGTGATCTATGCGAATGATAACGATGACCAGTTCCCCAGTGAGTTGGCAGATATTGCGACGGCAGGTATCATTACGAATGAGGTGCTCAATAGGGTACTGGCCGCCCCGGATGATCCGGACGGGCCACCTGTGATTCGATACCGTCCGCCCCGTGCTGGTGCAAATCCGTCAAGTGAGGTAATATTGTATGAAATATATGGCCAGTGGCCGGAAGATGGTGTTGTGGCGTGCTTCGCAGACGGTCATTGTGAGCTGGTCGTCAATCAGAATCGCTTTGAGCAGTTAATAAGGTAGTTCCCCAATGCCTTGAAGGACGATCAATGCCCATCACAAAGACAAGGGACGCTGCCGGGCGATATCGCTCGGCAGCGTTTTTTATGGCCAAAAGATGGCCGTGGGTCCGGCTGCCCACGGCCAGTCCGCCCATGGCGGATTACATACACGTCCCCCCCATATTGGAAATTAAACGTGCATTTGTAGGCATTAAACCCCCGCCGGACGGGGACCCGATTGCGGTTTTGAGAACCCCACAATAAACCCGTCCCTTCGGCACACTCAGGGCAAGCTCTGAGCAGGGTCGAAGGATTGCGGGGCTAAATACTCAGACGCTTCCACCGCAGAACTGGGTGTACTCAACCGCTGCCTTGAAGATGCTTTTGGGTTTGATCATCCAGTTTTTCTTTCATTAATTTGCCGGCCCGCCAGGCAAAATCTTTGCCGAGATCAATGCACTTGTGCATTCCCTCATTGAAAGATTTGGCGAATTCGTCTGATTTGAATGCGGCGTATGTAAAGTCTTTGGCGCCGGCTTGGTGAGTGGACTTTTCCGGTGCCGGTGCCAGAGTATAAATTGCCGTTGCATAGCCAGAGAAGTAGACTATCAGCAAGAAAATAAGTTTGGTTCTCCAACCGCACATTGGAGGCTACCCCCTTCCGAATGCAATATTCATTTCGGCCATCCCCCGCCCCAGCCGTTCACACGAGCTTCTACTAAATATTTACGATAAAAATGCCTGCGTGCCAAACAGACTGCCAATTTTAATTGGGGTTCAAAATTGTTTTGCAGAAATCTGGAATCCAAAACTGTCAATTTATAAAACTTCTTTGAGACTGTGGCAGACAATTGCGATTTGGTCTTTGGTCAGATTATTATAAAAGGGCAAAGCGATTGTTCGTTCACAGACGGACTCGGCAATAGGAAAATCGCCCTGTTTGTAGCCAAATTGCCCAGCTATGAAGGGCTGCAGATGGACAGGCGGAAAGTAATTTCCGACTTGAACACCCCTGTTTTTCATATCTTCCAAAATCCTGTCGCGCTGCTGAGGAGTAAATCTCTCTGAAAGCCGAACGACAAAAACGAACCAGCTCCAGTCGCAACCGTCCGCAGCGGCAGGCACTATAAGTCTGTCGTCATCTGCCAACATCTCCTGGTACCACCTTGCGACCTGCTGACGTTTAGCTTTGATTTGGTCTATTCTGCGAAGCTGCACGACGCCCAGTGCGCAATTGATGTCACTGAGCCGGAAGTTATAGCCTAACCGTTCGTGAATCAGCCACTTGCCGTTTTTGCTTCTGCCTTGATTCCGCAGCGACACGCAGATATCCGCCAGGTCATCGCGGTCGGTCAAAATCATTCCGCCCTCGCCGGTAGTCATCTGCTTGTTCGGGTAAAAGCCAAAGACACTCATCGTGCCGAATGTGCCGGCTTTTTTCCCATTCAATGTCGAGCCCAGCGCTTCGCAAGCATCTTCGATTACCATCAGGTTGTGCTTTTGGGCAATTTCACAGACCTTGTCGATGCCGGCAGGGTTGCTGAAAATCTCTACGGGCAAAATCGCCTTTGTCTGGCGAGAAATCTTGGATTCAATTCTTGCAGCATCGATATTCAGGCTTTCCGTGTCAATGTCCACAAAGACCGGCTTAGCTCCAGCCATCATAATAGAGGTCGCCGAGGCAATGAAGGTAAATGGCGTCGTAATGACCTCATCGCCAGGCCCAATGCCCAGTGCCAGCATACACAAGAACAAGCCGCTGGTTCCACTGTTGACGGCCACCGCACGTTTAGTGCCGATGTAGTCAGCGAATGCCTGCTCAAATTCTGCTACTTTGGGACCGAGCGAAAGATTGGGACTGCGAAGGACCGAACAAACAGCTTCGATTTCTTTTTCAGTGATGTCCGGCCGCGATAAATATATTTGCATTAGAAGAATCTCCTTGTCAGACCAATGCTGCACTAACCTTACACAAGAATTGTACCGCTCATAGCGGGCAAATCAAAGACATTTCACGCCCGGACCCTTGGCGGCAAATGTAAGAAGGACTTATGGGACGTGACGCTCGTGAGGCAGGCATTTATTAGCTGTAAAGCGGAAATTGTGACTTCTGTGCTAAACGACCCCCGATTTAAGGCCGAATTAAAGTATGGTTTGGATTCATATTACCGGGAATTTGAACAATGGCAAAAGGTAAAAACGTACTGACCACCGGCGATGTAGCCAGAATCTGTAACGTGGCGCCTCGAACAGTATCGAAGTGGTTTGACACCGGGCAGCTCAAAGGTTATCGCATACCCGGCAGCAAAGACCGCCGAATACCTCTGAGCGAACTGATGCGCTTTATGAAAGTACACAATATGCCCGCCGCGGCGCTGCCGGTCGGCAGAATTCGGATTCTAATAGTTGACAACCACGAGGAGTCAGCGTCTGCTTTAGCTGATGCTTTGAAGTCCAAAGGCGGTTACGAAGTGCAGACCGTCTGGAGCAATTTCGAAACGGGCTTAACCATCCACAAATTCGCTCCGCATGTCCTGTTGGTAAACCTCTTGGCAAAAGGCA
Source organism: uncultured Pirellulales bacterium (assembly GCA_964567045.1). Taxonomy (GTDB): domain Bacteria; phylum Planctomycetota; class Phycisphaerae; order Sedimentisphaerales; family Anaerobacaceae; genus JAFNGF01. The sequence continues at coordinate 19,330 of CAZMLE010000013.1, forward strand.
TAGATGCGACAGGTATCTGCGAAAGCATTCGTGCCGACGAAGACTTGCAGACCATTAGGATTATCGCTCTTGCCAACCGCTTGAGCGGTTCTGAATCTGCGGCACTGTTGCAGAAGGGCTTTGATGGCTCCGTGTCTGACCCCTCTGATGTCACCGACCTGATCAAGAAGATCGAGGAGGCAACTGCTATTATCTATTAGCCCGCCATTGGCGGGACGGTTCACCCTCGACCGTAAAGGAAAAAGCCCGTCAGTAAGACGGGCTTTTTTGGCATACAATCGCTGGCCGTCAATAGTCTTTGAAGCCTCGCATCCAATCCGGCCAATCAGCCGGAGCAACGCCGCCAGCTTTGGTCCAGGGGCCCGCTGTGTTAAATGCACGATGCCACTTCAATGTCCACAATTCCTTCAGCCCGACCGGTCTGGTGGACCAATCCATGAAAAGAAAGTTCACAAACGCACTGTGCCGGTTGATGCAGAAGTGCTTCATTTCGTCTGTGGTACCCTTGTCGCCCCAGCCAAACTCATCCGGATATGCCGGCGGAGAATCAGTATCACGCGGCCAGGCATCATGCCAGCGCGTGGCACGGGCTTCCAGCCCGTGGTCCACGGCCAGGATGGCCGTGCCACACACGGGCACATTGTAGGTGGCGTTAACGGTCTGGACACTCTTCCAGAACCATTCTTTCAAGCGAGCGCCGCGGTCTTTGGTCATGTTGTTAATCCAGGGCATTCATCCACAGGGTTGTTTCGCCAATATCTCAGCCTGGGAAAAAATTGCCCTCATAATCGTCGGTGTACAACTTAAACAAAAGGCCCCACTCTTTCAGTCTGGCACGACACATAACTGACTTGGCTTGTTTCTTGACGCGATTCAAAGCCGGCATCATTATCGACATCAATAGCGCAATAATGGCAATCACCACCAGAAGCTCGATCAGGGTAAATGCGTTTTGCTTGGCCATACCCATGCTCTTCCCGAATCTGTATCTTGGAAAGTCATTTTTGCAGGACAGGCAGAAGAAAATTAGACGGGATGACAGGATTATCCTGTAAATCCTGTCAAAAAAAGCCTCAACTCTCGTGCTGCCTAAATTCAAGCAGTAAAGCCGGGCTTTGTGGGCAGAACTATGTCATTTTGTCTTCATTTCTTGCAGCATGTAAGCCTGCAGTTTTATTAGCACTTCAGGGCTGACAGTCCTCTCACTGAGGTCGCCAAAGACCACTCTATACTTGCCATCGGAGGTCTTCCAGTGCAGCAGCACGGCGTTGCCGTTTCCCAGGTCGGCCTTGTCGCCGTAATAGACCGCCTCCTCGCCCCTCTCCATCAAGTGCTCATACCTTGACCTCAAGGCCGACAAGCCGCTTCTGCCGGCGATACTGCCCAGAACGTATTCCACCAGCATCTTGCTATCCTGGAAGATATTGTCTCCCGGCGGATGTTGGCGACCAAAGAAGTCCGCAAATAAAATCATCACAACTATTATGACTGCGGCGGCGACTAACCTATTTACCCTCAAATCTATTATGATATTCATCGTGCCCATCCCGCCTGCGTGGGACACCAGCCTGGACGGAATTTGATGCTTAATATCCTCAGCCAGGCCGGGGCGAGCCGGTTCTGCCATTTGCTCCGCCAGTTCATTCAATAATTCTTTTAGTTTTTCTTCTTCCATTTGCGGCTCCGATATATCTTCAGACGTCCCTGCGATTCACTGCCAAATCGTGATTACTTAGCCAATCTGTTTCCTTAGAGTATTTAATGCTCTATTTAGTCTGCTTTTGAAGGTGCCCTGGCGGATGCCTGCGGCTTTGGCTGCTTCGGCAATGCTCAGGTGCTGCATATAATGCAGGACAATTGCCTGTCTCAGTTTCCAGCTCAGCCGGTCAACCGCACCTTGTAACTTGATAACCTGCTCGTTACGTCCAATTATGTCATACCCGCTCTGGCCGGTGTAGGGCACTGCAATTTCATCTATGCCGGTTAACTCCTTAACCTTATGTCTGCGCCAATAGAGCTTTGAGACGTTGCCCGCGATGCGATATAGCCAGGCCTCCAACGCCTTGCCGTCCCTTAGCTGGCCTATGTGGCGCCAGGCTCGCAGAAACGTCTCCTGTGTCAGGTCTTCGCTGAGCTGCCGGCCGTGCCCGAGCCTTCGTATAAATCGGTATATTCGCTCATGGTATATATCGATAAGCTCGACTGCTGCTGCACGGTCGCCGGCAGTGAGCCTGGCAGCCAGCGAATCTTGCCCTTTGTCTGCGTGCCTCTGCCCCTGCTCAAGATTACTGTTTCCACTTTCAGGATGCGCTGGGGCAGGCACTTGTTCCCTTGATTGTGAATTTTTTTCCATTGCTTTGGCCTTATCTTGGCTAACAGGCAATATACATAAGGCAGTGTTCTTGCACAATCCAAAACCGTACTTGAGCGGCGTTGACCTGCTTCTTTACGTTGGCAATTGTTCGATCGCTATGCAGTGCTATAATAAACGCTGAGGTTCGTTTAGCCATCGCCGGTACGGCGACGGTATACCCAACGCATAGCAGGTACTATGACATCTTTACCAACGCATATTAAATCCTTTACCGAAACGGCCCAGCAGTTGTGGCAGCGGATGAATCCGTGTACACTTTGCCCGCGCTGGTGTAAGGTGGACCGAAGCAACGGACAAACCGGCTTTTGCGGCATCGCCGATATGCCGGTAGTTAGCTCCGTGGGGCCTCATTTTGGCGAGGAAAGCGTGCTTGTGGGGCGTGGCGGCTCGGGCACGATATTTTTTGCCGGCTGCAACTTAGGCTGCGTCTTTTGCCAAAACTTCGATATCAGCCATCACCGCCACGGACGCCAGGTTACGATTGAGCAGTTGGCTCAATCTATGCTTGAACTGCAGGATTATGGCTGCGTCAATATCAATTTCGTCACGCCCACGCACGTTATTGGAGCTATTGTGGCGGCTATTGAATTGGCGCGAAAGTCCGGATTGATGCTGCCGACCGTTTATAATGCCGGCGGTTATGATTTAGTCGAAACGCTCAAGTTACTTGAGGGCTACATAGATATTTATATGCCCGATATGAAATATTCAGATTCCGAGGTGGCTAAAGAACTCTCGGCTGCCCCGGATTATCCGGAGGTGAACTTCGCCGCTGTCAAGGAGATGCACCGGCAGGTCGGCGACCTTCAGGTAGAAAACGGCTTAGCTACACGCGGCCTTTTGATAAGGCATCTGGTCCTGCCGAACGGCCTGGCCGGCAGCGCCAAGATTATAGATTTTTTAGCAGAGCAAATTTCTCCGAAAACGGTGATTAACGTAATGGACCAGTATCGTCCCTGCTACAAAGCCTTTTCGCACCCCCAAATAAACCGCCGACCTACTCTTGATGAAATTGAATCCGTCCGGCAGTACGCCCTCAAAAAAGGCCTGAATGTGCTTGTGTAGTTGATCACTCTTTAGCCCCGTGCTCGTGCAACAGTTCGACGATTTCCTTATGGCCCTTCCTGTTTGCCACCGCCAACGGTGTCCGCCCCAGATCGTCTTTGAGGTTGACATCAGCGCCCTTAGCAATAAGTAGGACGACCACATCCTTTTGGCCAAAGGCACATGCAAAGTGCAGGGGTGTCCCCCCGGTAGCGCCTTCTGCATTGATATCACCGCCATTAGCGATAAGGACTTGAACGACATCCGTGTGTCCTTTCGAAGCTGCGTAGTGCAAGGGCATGTTACCGAGATCGTCTTTTGCACGGACGTCAGCACCCTCAGAAATGTGCAATCGGACCTGATCAGTGTCACCTTTCTTCGCAGCCTGATGTAGTGGCCTTGTTGCCCTTGTTGGCTTTCCCGGTTCAGATGGTTTTGTTGGTTCCCCTTCAGCCTCAACGGCGGCTTGCTGCGCTAGCTCGGGTTCTTTCTTCCGACACCCGACAGCGATAAATATTAGTGCCAAAACCAACCAGATTAGTTGCATCGGTTTCATTTTTAGTTCCCCGCAATATATACCAAACTAACGAAACTGCTCTTTTAGTGTCTTTGCATTATACACAGCGTAGGCATGGGAGTCGTTATTAAAATAGGCGTAGACGCCGCCAACTTCGCTGATATTTCCTTTTATCCACTCGGCCCAATTTTTTAGTGCCGATGTGGGGTAGGTGCCGTCATATCTGCCGATTGTGCCGTGAAAGCGAACGTAAATTACATTGCCAGTTATGATGCGAGGCGTAGGGACGCCTGACAAATCGTGGATGCAAAAGCCAACGCCAAATTCATCGAGCAGGTCGTATGTATCGTGCGAAAACCAGCTTTCGTGCCTGAATTCAAACACGGCAGTTCTATTTTTGGGCAAAACTTGTAGAAAATGTCCAAGCCGGTCAAGGTCTTTATGAAAACCGGGCGGCAGTTGATAAAGAATAGGGCCGAGATTCTGCTTCAGCAGCTCGGCTCGCTCGAAAAAACGGGGCACCGTTTCCTGTGCGTCTTTAAGCCTCTTTACGTGTGTAATGAACCGGTTAGCTTTGACCGCGTAGAGAAAATTGTCCGGCGCTTGTTTGTGCCAGTTCTTGAAAGTCTCTTGTTTTGGCAGTTGATAGAAAGTGTTATTGATTTCTACCGTATCAAAATCCTTCGCATAGTACTCGAACCATTTGCTCTTTGGCAGGCCCGCAGGATAATACAGCCCTTCCCAGTGGCCGTAATGCCAGCCGGATGTGCCTATTCGAATATCGCATTTAGGTTTGGGCATAAGGGGTATTTTAACAGTCCGATTGAGCAATCTTCAAAAGTATTATGATTTATTCGAGCCGGTCGCCTTGACTGCAATCATAGCCGCGGCTGGTAAGCCCGCTTACTACACACCGTCTGCCACAAATCTATAGCCGGATGACGAGCCAGACTAACTACCGCCTTGTTTGCACTGCCGATATTATGCAACGGTCCGGTATACATCACAGCCGCACGAATATCATCCCTACGCCAGCGCTCTGCCAAAAACTGCCAGGCCGTAACCTCTCCCACAGCAGTATGGCTACGCAATATCTTCCTTGCCTCACTATGACGGCCTATCGCCTGATGGAAAGCGCATTGTTGTCGGCGCCGCCGGTCCTAATTCGCCGCCCTCAACAGCTTTCCAGCCCACTCCAGCTCCTCCAGAACAAACCTCGTCGGTAACGCCAAGAACGACCCTGTTGAATTCGAATCCTCCGCCGTCAGCCGCTGCTACCGTACATCATTTTGTCTGGTCAGGTTTGTCGGTCTGTTCATAGATTTGAGCGATGTCATAGAGCAGTGCCTCGAGTTTTGAGAAATACTCACCTTCGGAGAACTTCTCTTTTGTATCTCGCAGCTTGATGACCTCGAGCTCCAGTTGATCGCGTTTGGCCCGCAGGCCGGAAGGCATTTTGTTCTCGGCTTCGCTGCGGACCAGGTGAAACTGGTGGGCGAGGTAGCCGTCGAGAGGCGCATCATCCATGGCCCTTCGCACGGGCCGGATGCCACGAAACCAATCGGCCCGCGTGCCCAGCGCATCTGCGTTGTCGTCCAGCAGGGCGCGCTCGGTGGCCAGGCGTCCGGCGGCAGAGTAGAACTCATCAACACGATGGGAGGCGGTCAGAAATGCTTCAAGCAGCGAAGTCTGACCATCCTTGTCAAGGTCCGCTTGCGGCTCGGCGATTGCGCCAGCCAGATATTGGCCAAACCTCGCATAGTTCTGTTCAAAGCCGCTCTTGGTCGCGGTGATCACGACACGTCCCTGCCGAGACAACTTACTTAAAAAAGGGGCGCTTGACGAGGCAGTGTTGATTACTGCAATAGGCCTTGAAAATGGCTTGAGCCAATCGGCCAAATCGTCTGCCGACAGGTCAGGACCTCGCAGGTTGAATTTCGCCATTTTGCCGTCGTAAGTCCCGTGCCCGATCAGAACCAGCCACAAAGCAGCAGCGTTGGCTTGTTTGGATTCACCTGCCAGTTTTCCCTGAAGCGTCGTGAGATCGTCCGCCTCCGCAACCCCTGCTTCCGCAGGGGCAAGCTTGTCCCCGCGAAGGCGGGGATCCAAACCAATTCCAACAAATTTCGCACTACCTTTTGAGCAAGCTTGCTTCCAGAGAGCAGCCCATTCGGCGAATTGCGCTCTGTACTCCTCGGTCCCCGCGGCACCGACAACGACTATCACCGTGGGTTTTTGACGGTCTTCGTTGGCCGCGCCACGTGCTGAGCAAGTACCCACGTTGGAAATCAGTATGCCGGTGAACAGTATCCGTAAAATTCGAAATTCGATCACGGCATTCCCTTCCAGCGGCGCAGAGCCCATTCGCCGACAAAGCACATCAGAATAAACAGAAAAACTGCCGGTAAGATTCCTCGCAGATCCCACAACGGCTTGATCCAGGTTTCTGTGATCGGAGCGTCCCGAGTGGACAGGCTGCGAACAAAATTGCCCAGCGCATCAAGTTCAATGACTTGGCCCCCAGTCTGCCGGGCAATTCTTTCAAGCAACTGCCGGTTGGTTCTGACCGAGGCAAACTCACGGGCTTCAAGATCGACAGCCCATCCGGTCTCTGCGCCGCCGAGCTTGAGACCATCGGCGTCACTCACAACGGCCCGGGCAAAGTAGCAGCCGTTAGAGCGGGGAATGTACGTGGCCTCAAATAGCCCCGGACTGCTGAGCACGGGCTCTGCGGTCAGTTGCAGCTTCTGATCTTGGGGATTGTGCAGTTCTATTGCAATCGAGACATTATCCATCGGCTCAAAATTTTTGTCGCGGACGCGAACTTGAAGCACGACCGGCTGGTTCACTCGGTCGTGCTTATGCACGGCTTGGAGTGAGATCATGTTCGGCACATCTGCGACCAGCCAACGCAGTGTCTGCCTCCAGAATTTATTCATGTCATCGCGCATTTGCGGGGCTTTCTGACCCCAGCGCCACAGATCACCGACCGTCAGTGCTGCGGCACGCCCATTGCCGTACCTTTGTACAACCAAAGCTGGGAACTGTCTGTCCGGTTCGTTGCCGACTGTAGCAACTATGCTGGCGCCTGGCTTTATGGCCCGGACACGATTGAAGACACGAAACGCTGGCATCTCCAGGAGGCGCTGCTGTTCATCCTGCTCATTGTCACGCAATCTGGCCCAAGGTTGTAGCCAGCCTTCACGAGTCAGATTAAAGTGGATTCGCTCTACTGTTTCGGGTTGGGGTAGCCGGTCCAGAGAGACCGGCAGAATACGGCCGATTGGCGTGCGATCGAACTTGCCCTGTTGGAACGATTCTTTCCCGCCCAGCATCAAGAATCCACCGCCTCTCTCGGCAACGAACCGCCGAAGCAGCTCCATTTGGTTGTGTGAGAAGAACTCTGCTTCGATGTCATCGAGGATGATCGCGTGATAGCCGAATAACTCCTCTGCCGTTTTGGGAAACCCATCGCGAAGCTCCGCTTCGTCACGTGTGTTAAGTCGCATGAGGACCGGCTGATCGTATTGCTCGGTCTGTTCCTGGCCCCTGTTGTCAAACCCGCGATACAGTGGATTACTTTGCTCACCAAGGTGCCCTCGCCAATCGTATTTAGGCTCGCGTCTGGCGACACGAAGCAGTCCCACCAGTTGCACCTGTTCATCTTCGCCAATTGCCCGTCGCAGGAACTTATATTCCCAGTTCGGCCTGCCGGTCACATACAGGATCCGGTATGGCCCCTTGCCACGGTCGACAACGAGCGCGCGTTTGTTATTGGCCAGTGTTGCCTCAGATGAAGCGTCTTTGGTTTCCCGCAAAGCGGGGTCCCTCGAGATTTCTGTGACGTAAAGATGATAGAACAAAACGCCGGTCTTATCCGGACGCAGACGAAAACAAAATGTCTGTTTCTGGATTCCCGCAAAGCGGGGTCCCTCGTCGCTGTTGGAGATTGTCCGCGTTTGGCGTTCCACAACTTCGCCGGGGTTATCAATCAAGTCCACCGCGACGGTCTTGCCGGCGTATCCGCAGGCCTCAACCTCAGCTTGAATCGTCACCGGGGCATCTTCGAAAGACGTTTGGCTAACAGAGACATTTGTCAGGGATATATCTTTTAGGGGTCGGAAACCGCCGATCACAACCGGGTAAACTGGCAGCACATCCGACGTGTCTACGGCGGGTTCGACCACATCCGTAGAGCCGCCGTCGGTCATCAAGAGCACACCGGCCAACGGCCTGCCGCGGTAGCGCTGGGCAATCGTTTGCAAGGTCGCGCCGATCGTAGAGGCCTTGCCGTCAAAGACCAGCTCTGAAAAATCCGCCGTTCGGCGAAGCTGCGAATCGAATATGTATTGGCGAACCTGAAAATTGTCGGCCAGAGTGCCAAGCCAATTGTCCCCGCCCTGGTTTACTCTAAGCGCAGCTCGAAGGATTTCGCCGCGGCTTTGCGTCATACCTTGGTCTCGAACATTCATGCTGCTGCTATTATCGGCAAGCACCACAAAAAGATTTGCACCGGATTTGGCCCGTCTTCCAATCCACAGCGGCTCCATCAGACACAGCAGGAGCACCAACACGCCCAGAAGCCGTAGACATCCGGCGATCCTGTGACCTGCGCCAATCTCCGGCGAGCGCCGGTACGACCAGATCAATAATACAAAGGTCGCAGCTAACAGCGGCACGGCCAGCCAAACCCAGCTGCTTGCGGGGATAATGATTGACCCAAGTAGCAGCATCAATCGCCTCCCAGGTTCTCGTAGTATCTTCGCACCAATTCGGCAAAACGGCTGGGTACCGGATCGCGATCGATCGGGGCCATCGCCTTGTCCGACTGAAGCTGAGCCAGCTCCTCGCTGATGCGGTTACGCAGTTCGGTCAACGGCTTGAGGATTTGCTGGGTGACAAGGTCCCACTGGGGCTCTTTGCCGTGACGCGTGAACTCCGCCCGTATTGCACGGGCACTGTCCCGAACCCTGGCTACCTCGTTACGCAGGTCTGATTCGGTGAGCATCTCTTGCACGTCTCGCAGCCGGTCGGACCATTGCCTGAAATCTCTGCCGGTGAGCGGGCCGTTCGGATCGATCTGGTCCCGGGCCCCGGCTGATCCTTCAAAACCGCCCAAGCCCGCCGGGCTTGCCCGCCGGTCGCTTGGCGGGTTGACTCTGCCGCCGGCATTGGGGTCACCAAATTGTCCGCGACCGATTCGGGATCGAGCGTCAGCGATGCGCTGCTGATTTGCCGCCGAGTCCCCTGGCTCGTTGGGATCACCGGGTCGCCGCTGGCCCTGGCCGCTGGAACGGGCAACCCCTGCTTCCGCAGGGGCAAGCCTGTCCCCGCGAAGGCGGGGATCAACCTGTCTGATCAACTCGTCGAGCTGTTGTCGGGCCAGACGCAGCGACTCGGCCTCATCGCCGAGCACGCTTGTAGCAGCCTCTTCGACGCCTGTCCTGAGGTCTTCGATACCCCTTGCGGCCTGTCGCTCAACCTCTTGTGCCTGCGGCAGAAAGTTGCGTCTGACCAACTCACCGGTGGCCTCAAGCGCTCTATCGACATTGTCAGTGCTCGCCCTGCGCAACGTATCGTAGAGCCTTCTCGAAAGCAGCGGCTCGGAAGTCTCGGCCTGCTCGCTCACGTTTTTCATCTGGTCAATCAGCTCTTCGATGCCCTCTTTCTGCTGGTTGATCCGATCCGCCAGCTCCTGGTTCATGCCGGAATCCGCAAGTGTCTTTCGTTGCGAATCTATCTGCTGCCTTATCTGGTCGGCGACCTCCCTTTCACGCCGGTCAAGCTGCTGCGCCTGCTCACGCATATTGCGCATCTGTTCGGTTAACTGACTCGAGGTACTACGCCGAAATTGGTCACGCATCTGCTCCAGCTCACGCTGTGCACGCGTGGCGGAAGTGATGGCCCTTGAAACCATCCCCTGCTCCAGCTCATCAGCCGACTGACGGATTCTCGACCGGCTCTGATCGAGCTGCTCTCTGGCGTCGGCCATACGCTGGCGATTCCCAGGCCTTTCTATTCGCTGCTGGAGTTCGTCAACGTCACGCAGCGCCTCCAGTTGCTGTTCTCTCAGCCGCCGCAGTTCGCGGTCAATTTCCTGCCTCTGCTGGTCATCTTGTGCCTGCTGAAGAGCCGTCTGAATCTCTCTGAGCCTGTTGCTCATCTCATTCTGCCGCCTTGCCAGGTCGGCAAGTCGATTAAGAACCTGAAGATCCTCACGCTGAGTCGCTTGCTCCTGGGATTGGGCCAGACGCTCCGTCTCGTATCGATTCTGTCTTTGTCGCAGTTCCAATTGTTGCAATTGCTGCTCGTAGCGGGCAGACCTGGCGCTGCTGTCTCTATCGAGACTCCTGGCGCGTGCAACTTGATGCTCGCGGTCCCTCAGCTTGAGCAGCTCCTGATAGGCCGACCGCTCGGCGGCCAAAGCCGGCGTCAGCTCGGCAGCTTGGGCGGATTCTGTCGACTGAGTGAGGTGGTTCAACGCTGTTTCCATGTGCTTTGTCGCTGCCTGCAGTGCGGCAGTAGCGGGCGGATCTTCAGCCTCCGTCAAAGCCGACCGGGCTTGCTTCAGCGCATCGGCCTGCGACCGGCGAACCAAATCGAGATCTTCTTTGCGGTTATCAACGCTACCCGATTGATCGGCCTGCCGCTTGATATTCCACGTAGCGCTGATGATCTGCTTCTGTAACCGGGCGAGCTGCTCGCCTTGCTGGCCCTGCTGCTGGCCGCCTTGTCTTTCTCTCTGGTTCTGGCTGCGCTCGTCCTGGAATGACTGGCTTTCGTGGAACACCTCCTCGAAGTGGCGTATCTCCACAAAGTACATGTCGCTTGAGGTTCTGCGGATCTTACCGTCTGGGCCAAAGTCGTCGGCCCAGAAGTGGTATGTGAGCAACTGATCCGGCTGGGCGTTAAGCTCTTCCAGCGCCAGAAGATGCTGCATCTCGTTGCTCGTCGCTCGGCGCTCGTCGCTCGTCGACGGGTCACGGGTCACGAGGGACGAGTCACGAAGAAACGTGACGTCCTTGCTCTGCGTGCCTGCAAGAGTGTAACTTAGCCCATAGCCAATCACGCCATAGTCGTCTGAGACCTCAGCTTCCAGGCTCAGCTCCTCCAAAGGTGACGCCAGCACGTCACGACCGGGAAATACGGTCTTGAGTTCCGGCGGCAGATTCTTATGGACATCGATCGCAAAACGCTCTGGCATCTTGTTCGTTCGCCCGTCAGCGTCAGCCAAACGCAGTTCGTATCGCTGACTCTGTGCCGCGATTATTGAAGTCGTATAGACGTTCGGGTGCTCACCATCAACCGTCAATTCCAGAGCAGACTCTCCCCCCGCAGCTTCTTGCGAAGCAAGAGCGGGGGGCGAAGGAAGGTCTCTGGGGACAAGCCGTGCAGTAGTCACCGCTTTGTTGAGAGTAAACGTCAGGACAATCTGTGAGCCTTCCACTGCACTGACCTGACGCGTGTTTATAACCACCTTTTCGGGCAGTTTCGTATATGAAGGATAAATAATCTTCGCATCGGTCCTGGTCAGCTGCGGACGCTCGTAGACGCTTATCATATAATCGCGTGTGCGCCTGCCCGCGTACTCGATATGGTAGAGTAAATCAGACTTGACCTCCTGAATGATACCGCCGAACACAGGGTCATTTAGGTTCTTAGCCAGCGCAACTTTCTGCGGCTCTTCGCTGGCTGCGCCAAACAAAAGACTCGCCTCGGGCGGCACGCGTCCATCAAACCGCGCCAGTATAACCACCGGCGTTCCTAATTCTACGGTGGTATCTCCGGGAGTGACGGTGATAGAAAAATTCGATATTCGATATTCGAAATTCGAAATTCCGGCCAAAGGCCGGGTCATCTGTGACAGTACCACAATGAGAAATGCCAGGGCTGCAATCCCGCTGAGATTCGCCAATACAAGATTTTTCGTTGAGATGCTCCGCAGCCAGTCGTGACGTGCCCCGTGTCTAAGAGCTTCCCCGATGACCCATTCCTGAAGGAAACCAAATCGACCGTCCGGCTCTTGCGGCTCTTGTTCTATCGCGGCCAGTAGGAGCGCCTTCAAATCGCAATGTGCGCGCTCAATATTGCGGGCGACGGCCTTGTAGTCCGGCTGGGCACGACGATATCTGTATACGGCGAAAGCTGTCGCCAGGAGGCTCCACATACACAGCGCCACGTTTGCCTCTGGGGATCGCCACCCCCAGAGTCGATTAGCGCCTATCAGACCGATGCCGACAAGTGCCGAAACGAACCAATAAACTGACAACCTCCACGCTAAGTGCAGACGCCTTCGGCGAAGAACGGCCGGTTGGAGTCTCTTGCGAAGCGCTTCCTCGATCATTTCTGTTCTCCCTGAGATATAGAAGGCTGGCCAGTCATCCACCCCGCCAGCCAGATCTCAATTAACGACACGGCCAATAATGCAATAAACACCCAGCGCCAAAGGAAGACCCTGCCAGGCTCTGGCAGGGCTAACCGGTTAACCCCGCCATCACTATGGCGGGGTTCATATTCCAATCCGCGTGGCACGGCCATCTTGGCCGTGTTTTCACGGGCTGCAAGCCCGTGCCACAATGGGGGTTTGGCTGCCCCGGATTCTCGGGAGAGTGAGACACCGAACCTTTCGAGATCCTCGATTTGCATGACGGCTGTTTGAGATTCCTTTGCCGGCAGGTTAACCGCAAATCTGCCTCTGGCGGACCCCTGGACTGCGCTCGGGGCGGGCCCAGCAGCCCCTGATCCAGTCGCGGACTCAATAGCATAAATTCCGGGCAGGTTCGTCTGCGCAAAAGTCCGTTGGTCGGCATCTAGACTAATCAGGGAATCATCCGGTTTGCGAACCTTCAGATTAGCCGATTCCAGCCTTAGTGGGTGTGGTATTGGTACATTGTCACCTATGAAGTACTGTGATTGCTGTTCTGTAAGGACGCCGGCATATTCAAGGATGGAGTAAAGCAGCGGGACAAATTTGGATGAAAGCGCCAGTTGACTGTCTGACGGGTGCCAGCCGGAGGTAAATACCAGAAGCGTCCCTTTACCCACATGCAGCTCGAACCACGCAGGGTCGTTGCGCCCAGCGTGGCTGTCGCCGCTGTCGAACCAGGCCAGCACCGAAGCCCCCGGCAAATCGTCGATGTTTATCCGTCGGTATTTCCAAAAGGCAATCCGGGTAAAGTCTCCAAACCGAGGTTCGCCAAAACACGTCAGGAGCGGATGTTTGAATTCAATCTGACTCAACATGGCGTACTTGTCAACGTTGGCCTCTTCAGATTCGATGGTTTCAATCCCTGCAAGGCCTGCCACCGTAGTGGCAGCGTCCGGGGACTTCATAACCAAGAGAACCGTGCCACCAGATTCGAGGTATCGGCGCAGCACAGGAACGTGCTGTCGTTCAATTGCATCAGCCGCGATAATCAGATGTGCCGTCGAAATGCCTGCCTGCCGGTCGGGCAGGTCTGTATCTGCCAGGGCGTCGCGATTTATCGGGATGATACGCGCATTCAATGCGCGGGTAGCTCCACAGGCCCGCCGAACATAGTACAGCATGCCCCCAGAATCATCGGCATCATCGCTGCCTATGTAAAGGATATTGACCTGCTGCTGCAGATGCGGCGCCAAATAAAGTGTGTTGTCAAAATCGTGATCATCGCCCGTCAGTATAACCCTGCCAGGGACTGGCAGGGCTAACCGGTTAACCCCGCCATCACATGGCGGGGTTGCCAGCCGATCTTTTGGGGTTGGAATACGCACAACAATGCTGTGCCCGGCCGGTACGTACACATCCGTCCCGCCGCTAGCGGGACCGTCGGCCCAATTCAGAGAGAAAAGCTCTTTGGCTGCCTCGGGCGAGTTAGTGATGCGAATACCAGGGGAGTCGTTACCATCAGGCCCGACCAAGTGCCGTGGCACGGCCATCTTGGCCGTGGACCCACGGGCTGGAAGCCCGTGCCACGAGTCGGACGGATTTGTCACGAGTTGCAGTGACGCATTGGTGGGGTCCTGACACCGAATTAACTTGACCACTAACTCCATATCTTCAGGCCATTCGTAAGTGCTCAGCGTTTCAAGGCTGCTACCCTGTTGCATATCGCCGATAATGACTACCTGGCGCACTGCCATAGATTCTTGCCCGTCGTTGACTTCATCATCCTCGATAGCCTCGGCCGCAGCGACCAGAGCGCGACCAAGATCGGTCGAAGCCCAACCTGGCGACAATTTCGATATGTGTTCGCTTACAATCGACGCGCGTTGGGGATTAACCCCCCCATCACTATGGGGGGGTGCCCCGGCCATAGTGATGGCCGGGTTTTGGGCCCATCCTTCAAATCCTATCAGTGTTTGTGGGCTCTGATCGAAGCTCATAACGCACACTCGGTCGGCCTGGCTTAGACCTTCTAATATTGACTGTGCCTGGCTGATTACTTGGGTCCACATTCCGGCACGCCGCATGGATGCACTGGTATCGATTAGCAGAACCATCCGCCTGCCGAGGTGAACCTGGCTCTCCGGGGCGGGTCGCCAGAAGAAAGGACGCGAAAAGCCGAACGCCAGCAGGATAAGGCTGGCGCAGCGTAAAGCCAAAAGTGGCAGGTTTTCCAGACGGCTGCGACTCTTGAATCGCGGTAGTGTAGTACGCAAAAACATCAGTGAGCTAAACGTCACGCGTTTGCGTGTGTGACGGCGAATCATGTGCAGAACGATCGGCAAACCGACCGCTGTGATACCTGCCAGAAATAACGGATAAAGGAAACTCATACCGTCCCTCTTCGTGACTCGTTGCCCGTGACCCGTCGCCCGTGACCCGAGCGACGAGCGACGAGCGACGACCGGCGGGTTTCTCGCATCCGGTGCTGTAGAAAGTCAAACAAGGCCAAATCGAACGGGCGATCGGTCGCGAACAGATGGTAGTCTATGCCGAGGTTCTGGCATACGGACTTGGTTTTGGCCAGATGTTTGTCTAACATACGTTTGTAAGGCGTTTGAGCCTCGGATGGATCGACGTACATGTTACGCCCGGTCTCTATATCCTGGAAAAGTGCCGGCGAGCTGAAGTCAAAGTTCAATTCAGCCGGATCCAATACATTGAAGACCACAACATCGTGGCCGCCCGCGCACAAATAGCCCAAGTCCCGTTCGAGCCTATCGATCGACGTCAGTAGGTCGGAAATCAACACGATCAGGCCTCGCTTTGTCAACATTTCGGTGATGTGTTGCAGCGGCGGACCCAGGTCGGTGGCACTGCCCTCGGGGCAAGCTTCCAGCGCCAGCATTAAGCGGCGCAAATAACCAGGCCGGTTGCGGGGCGGCAAATATTGTCGGATCTGGTCGTCGAAAGTCGCCAGGCCGACAGCGTCACCCTGAGTAAAGAGAAAATAGGCCAGTGTCGCCGCCAGTGTGCCGGCGTATTGCGACTTGCTGTAGCCTGCGGAACCGTAGCCCATCGATCGGCTGTGGTCAATCAGCAGGTGGCAACGCAGGTTCGTCTCGTCTTCGAACTTCTTGATGTAGAATCGGTCGCTGCGAGCATAGACCCGCCAGTCAATATAGCGGGGGTCGTCACCAGAGGTATATTGGCGGTACTCGGTAAACTCAACCGAAAAGCCGTGATAGGGGCTTCGGTGGATACCTTTGCAGAATCCCTCCACGATCACCTTGGCGCGCAGCTCCATCGACCTGAGCCTCATCAGTGAGACCGGATCAATCATGCCGTACGTGCTACTGGCAGCGTCGTTGCGGCTGGATGCAAGGGCCTTCTCAGTTAATTGTTCCTTGTTCATGGTTCATCTCCGCAGGACGCCTTCCGGCGGATCAACAATCAACCGTGGCACGCCCATCCTGGGCGTGTTTTCACGGGCTGGAAGCCCGTGCCACACTCAGAACGAAGCCTCCTTGACCGACTTCAGCAGGCGATCAACAAGGTTCTCGATAACCACGCCCTCAGCCTCGGCGCGGTAGCTGGTCAATATGCGGTGCCGAAGCACCGGATGGGCCAGCCCCCGTATGTCCTCGAAGCTGACGTGCGCACGGCCTGCGAGCAGCGCTCGCGCCTTGGCGCCAAGCACCATATACTGTGACGCGCGCAGCCCGGCTCCCCATGTGACCCACTCGTTTATAAAATCCAGGCCATTATCCGGCGCCGGGCGTGATGCAGCCGCGATTCTCACAGCGTAGCGCACCACATCCTCAGCAATAGGCACCTTGCGTACTACGCTGTGGAACCGCAGCAAATCGTCGCCCGTGAAGATCTGCTCGATAGGCTCAGGTTCTGTGGTGGTAGTCTGGCGAACGACGGCGACCTCGTCATCCTCCGGCAGGTAATCTATCAACACATTGAACATGAACCGGTCGAGTTGGGCTTCAGGCAGCGGATACGTGCCTTCCATCTCGATAGGGTTCTGTGTTGCAAACACAAAGAATGGTTCGCTCAACTTGTAGCACACACCGGCAGCAGTCACATGGTGCTCCTGCATAGCCTCCAGCAGAGCCGCCTGTGTTTTGGGAGGCGTGCGGTTAATCTCGTCGGCAAGAATCATGTTGGCAAAGAT
Organism: uncultured Pirellulales bacterium; assembly: GCA_964567045.1. Classification (GTDB taxonomy): domain Bacteria; phylum Planctomycetota; class Phycisphaerae; order Sedimentisphaerales; family Anaerobacaceae; genus JAFNGF01. The sequence continues at coordinate 35,813 of CAZMLE010000013.1, forward strand.
GGGCCCCTTCACAAAAACCATCTTTCGCTCGGTTCCGCCGGGGGCGGACTGAAGGATTTCGGTGCCGGTAATGTCCGCGGGCATAAGGTCAGGCGTAAACTGGATGCGCTGAAACTTCAGGTTAAAAAGTTGTGCCAGCGATTTGACCAGCAGCGTCTTGGCCAGCCCTGGCGCACCGGTAATCAGACAATGCCCGCCGGAAAGCACCGCGATGAGCAGATGCTCGATGACATCTTTCTGACCGATGATGACTTTTGAAAGCTCAGCACTGATACGTTCGCGCGCGGCCTTGATCTGTTCGACAGTCCATCGTTCAAGTTCATACGTCTTGGTTGCCAATGTCATGTTCCTTTCAACACGAAAACCCCCCTCTTCGTGACTCGTTGCCCGTGACCCGAGCGACGAGCGACGAGCGACGACCGGCGGGGTCTGAATCTCAGTGTGTCATGGCATAAAATACGATATTGATCCCCAACGGGTACGCTTTCTTCTCTGAAAACTCACGAAAATACCACTCGTTTTCCCCCTCGCGTTCCCACCCGTCACCAAGGTCTGTGTTGTGACAGATAATAGCCATCATCCGGCCTTTGTCATCATAGATGGCCTTGAAATGCACTTCGCGTGCGTCTGGACGCTCCCAGGTGATGCCGTAAGCGCGCCCGGCCAGAGCAACGCCGATGCTGGGGATCTGGGGCTTCTCCTTGAGCTCAAATACGGCATGGAATATCGGGTGGTCCAACGCAAGCTCGACCGGTTCGCGATCGCCAAATACGCGCTTGATCTCACGGTAGAAATTATACCACTCAGCTTGGCCCCAAAAATCATCGACCATCAGAAACCCACCGTTTAGCAGATAGCGACGGAGATTCTTGACCTCTTCTTCGCTGAAGACCAGCCGGCCAGGCTCCACAATGTAGATAAAGGGGTAGTCAAAGAGTCTCGGGTCCGTCAGATCAAGAACCAGCCCGTCAGGGTTGACCTCCATCGAAGTCAACTGGTGCAGGCGGTAGGAGAAGTTCAGATCGCTGTCGGGGTAGTCGGTTGCCCAGCCGCCGCCACTAAAGCCGCGACCATAGCCGCGACCAAACCTGCCCCCATATTCGCGTGGGACCCCGCTCCCTCGACCCCGCTCGGGACGGGCTTGCGGGCTTGCCCCAAGCGCTGCTGAGGGGAACCCTCCGCCGTATCCGGACGAATACCGGATCCGCACGAATGTGAAGACATCATCAGAAAACTCCTTGTCGGGTTCCCAGTTGGGCACAGGTCTTTGAGGGACCCCGCTCGGCGGGAACCCATCGGAATATCGTCTGGAATATCTTTGTGCGAACACCACGCTTGCCCCGTGAGAAAAACCGCCCATAAGAGAGCCGCTCACCCAGGATGCTTTCTCACGGGGCGAGTCTCCCACGCATGCTGCTATGAATAGGATAATTAGCCACCTTGATTTCGTCATGGCACATCCTCCTGAATTGTCGGGAGGGAACCCCGCCATGTGATGGCGGGGTTAACCGTTAGCCCTGCCAGCACTCTGGCAGGGTTCTTCCGTGATTCAGGAGGGACCCCGCTTTGCGGGAAGCCAGCGCCGCTTATGAGCTTCAACAATAGACGGTGTGCCTGGCGGAAGCGTGGGGCCTCGGCCAACGCCAGAAGGACGTGCCTTTTCGCCGCGGCTGGGTCGGTGTGCTCCAGCAATCGCCCAAGACGGTAATTGACATCGGCAGGATCAGCAGGGTCCAGCAGAAGGACCCGCCGATATGATTCAATTGCTTGCTCGTCACGACCGACCTCTTCATTGGCGCGGCCGAGTTGCCAATGCAGGCTCGAAAGCTGTGGATTGACGGCCATGTACCTCTGACCATTTTCGACAACCTCCTGCCAGTTTTTCTCCTGTATGGCGATCTCCATCAGGCGGCCGTAAGCGTAAGTCGCACTGGCCGATATAATCGCCAGCTTGCTAAGCACCTGGCGTTCTTGCTCCGTCTCGCCGAGGTTTCGGTGCGCTTCAGCCAGGAGCAGATAGCCGTTGTCATCTCCCGAATACTCAGGGTACAACGCAATCAGTTTCTTGAGCGGCTCTTTGGCATCGGTCCACTTGCGGTCGGCCAGAAGATTCTTCGCATATAGGGTCAAGGCCCAGAAGTTGTTGGGGTGCTTTGCCAGCCATTCTGCCAGCGCCGTGGCACGGCCATCCTGGCCGTGAACCACGGGCTGGAAGCCCGTGCCACCCTGTCCTTTTCCAGGCTGCTCCCAGTCCACATCTGGGGCCAAATCTTCAGCACGCTTTCGGGCAAAAACCTTGAATTCCTTCTCGATCTCGGCAAGCGGCGCGGCGCATCTGGAGATGGCGGCGTTGATCTGTTCGCCATTTGCCAGGTCGGCGAGGATCGCCTGGAGGGTTTCGTAGCCGAACCGCTCAACCAGAAACTCCACCACCAGCGAGGACTCATAGTAGGCCAACTGCAGGTGCATTGGGCTGGGCGGATTCAAAAATGCGGCACTGAGATTGCTAATCGGCGTCAGTTCTGCCCCAAGGATCATCTTACGGTACTGCGGGTTCATCTGTTGGCCCCACGTCGGATTCCGTTGCGACTCCTCATAGACGGAAATCCCTTCGCTCAGCCAGCGTGGCATCTTATTGCGGGTCAGGTTCAGCGTTACAACGTGGCAGAATTCGTGCCACAATGTCGCTTGCCAGTTGAACGGCCTTTCCGCTTTGGGGCTATTTGCCGTTATGACATTGCCGAAGCACACGCCCAGGAAGCCGTCGCCACCGGGCAGCCCAAACGTACGCACCGCAAAATCCTGCTGTTCGCCAAATAGCTCGACGATGACAGAATGGCCTAACTCCAGGCCGTATTTCTCACACAACTGCGACCTGGCCTGCTGCAACAGGTCCACCACCATGTCACCGTAGAGCGCCGCCTCGCGTTCATCCATGCGCAGGAGAAACTTCCCGCCTTGCAGTGTTTTGAACTTAGACAAATGGTCGCGCAAGTTGACAAGGTTGTACGCCTGGACGTTGTACGCATCCTGATTGTGAACCTCGTTGGCCATCGCCCAGCCTTCTTGCTCGTGACCGAGCCGAAGCAAGTCCTGCGCCAACTGGATCTTCGCCGGCAGATAGTCCGGATCAAATTTCAATGCCTGACGCTGGTACGCTGCGCCATCGGCAAAGCGATAGTCTTGAGATAGTTTTCTGCCGATCAAGTAATCTACCTGCGGATTGGTCGACCAGTCCTTCAGCGCATTGGCTCGAGTCTGTTCGACGGCTTTGGAACCCCCGACTGGATCGGGGGTGGCCAGATGAGCTAAGACACAACGGTATGCCCAGGTCTCGGGGTGTCGAGGATTGACAGCCGAAGCTCGATCAAGCGACTTGCTCGCCGCAGCATAGTCTTCGCAATCGATCTGGTGTTCGGCCAGCAGCAACAATGCGGGCACATGATTGGGGTTCAGATAAAGGGCCGCATCTAATGATTTGATCATTGCACCACGGTCACTATTGTAGAACGCCTTGGCCAATCCGTAGTGCATGTCCGGATCATCGCCGAAGCGCTGCAGAGCCTTACGATACTGATTGGCAGCCAGGTCGTAATCTTGCTTGTCTGTCGCCAGTGCTGCCGCGGCGAGATAGGATTCGCGGCAGTTCGGGTCATTCTTTAGGGCTCGGTTAAAAAACTGCTCCAGAACAAGGCGAGGCTCGCACCCAAGCAGCAGCACTGCCTCTCCTAAAGCCACCAGGTCAGGGGGAGCCCAGAATTCAATTTCGATTGCGCTGCCGAGCCGGTAGATTCTCGCCAGCATTTCAGAGGCACGGTCGGCCCGGCCGCAGTATTGATTTGCCGTATGTCCGAGCTTTAATAAGCGAATACTCACCGGATAATTTAGCAGGGCTAAGTCAATCTCCTTGGCGGCCTGGTCATATCGGCCCAGTGCGATCAGCAGCTCAGCCATCAGAATTTGCCATTCTTCGCCGTATGCTCGGCTTTCAATGGCCTTTCGGGTGGACTCCAGGCATTGCGCATATTGGCCGGTTCTAAACTGTTTGCGAGAGGCGTCAAGACTTTCAGCCCCCTTTGCTGCTTGCGCAGCAAGCAAGGGGGCGGACCGGATCGATCCAACCGTGAATGCAATACAGGCCGCTATCAAAATCGGACGGCTATGTCGCAACATTCTTCTGGACATCAGTTGTTGTTGCTGGGTAAGTCTTGGCTGATCAGGATGTTGCAACGGCATCACCTATTTTCCTTGGCGCAAGGTAAAGGCGCAGACCCTATCCTTTTCACTGCCTTAGCAGGTAAGACGCGCAAACCTGGGCTTTTATTGCAGTTCAGTCCCAAGGACGTTGTTATTTTCTTGCTGCGCAATTTGGCCCGAAAAGACTGTTTTGAGTTCGCTTACCTCGCTATAATAGACTGCGAATAACTGCGACGTCCTGGCTAATATTCGTTCTGTCAGTACACGATTCGACGGAGGCTATTTATGGATGTGACGGTTACTCTGACTGTCAATGGAATAGACAAGACCATCACCACGCATCCAGACCGTCCTCTTCTCGATGTCCTGCGAGAGGAGCTACATCTGACCGGTACCAAGTACGGCTGCGGCGAGGGCCGCTGTGGTGCGTGCACGGTGCTGATGGATGGCCAACGTGTCCTGTCTTGTGTTACACCTGTGGCTCTGGCTGATAAGAAGACGATCACGACGATTGAGGGGCTGGCCAAAGACGATTCCTTGCATCCGGTTCAGGAAGCGTTCCTTGCAGAGGGGGCAATGCAGTGCGGGTATTGCACGCCCGGAATGATTCTGACGGCTGTGGCGCTGCTTGAAAAGAATCCTAAGCCTACAGACCAAGAAATCGCCGAAGATATGAATGTCAACCTGTGTCGGTGCAACGGATATCCGAAAATCTTGAAAGCTGTGCGTCGCGCCGCAGAAAAGATGCAGAGGTTAATCCGCCTTACGTCTGGCGGATAAAACTCATGATCAGAGATCTGTTAGCCAAAACGCTCGAACCAGAGCGCTCTGACCTGTCCGATGATCCGAGAAGCGAGGTCGATCCCCCTGCTTCCGCAGGGGCAAGCCTGTCCCCGCGAAAGCGGGGAACCCGGCTCGGGACGGGGTTGAGCCGACGTGCCTTTGTGCAACTGCTCGGTACGGGGCTTCTTATCACGGTAACCGAAGGCGTCGTGCTCGGTCAGCGAGCCACCGGCCGCGGCAGCCGCCAGTCCGCTACCGTGGCGGCTCGACTCCATATCAATCAGGACGGCACAATCACAGTTATGACCGGCAAGGTCGAGGAAGGCCAGGGACCGCGAGCACAACTAACGCAGGCAGCCGCTGAAGAGCTGCGGGTTGCCGTTGACCGGATTCGCCTGATAATGGCTGATACGGCTCTGGTTCCGGATGACGGGATAACAGCGGGCAGCCGGACAACTCCTTCCACCGTTCCTGCTGTTCGCCAAGCCGCCGCAACCGCCCGCGAGCTGCTGACGCGGCTTGCCGCCGAGCGATGGAATGTGGACAGCCGCACCTTAGACGTACACAACGGGACTATTACGCACCGGGAGACGAAGCAGACTATCAGCTACGCAGATCTGGCCAAATCAAAGGATGTTGCCGAGGCTTTCAAACAAGCCATTCCATCCGATGTCACTCTCACGCCGGTAAGCAAATGGGAAGTTCTCGGCACTCCAGTTCCCAGGCCGAACAGCCGGGACCTGGTCACGGGAGCGCATCGTTTCCCTTCGGATATCGTGCGTCCAAATATGCTCTACGGAAAAGTCCTGCGTCCACCCTCCTATGGAGCCACGCTTGAGTCAATCGATCTGTCTGAAGCCCAGGCCATGAAGGATGTAGTGGTCGTCCGTGACGGTCAGTTCGTGGGCTGCGCTGCGCCATCGTCGTTTCGTGCCAGCCAGGCTCTGGAGGCCGTTGCCAAAACCGCATCCTGGAAAACATCGCCTCATCCATCGAGCAAGGAGATATTCTCTTATCTCAAGGAGCATGCTCGGGCAGGCCGTCCCAATACGCGAGGCTCTGTTGAAACAGGACTTGCCGAGGCCAGCAAGGTCCTCAGCGAAACCTACGAAGTGGCGTACATTCAGCATACCCCGATGGAACCGAGGGCAGCAGTGGCGGAGTGGAAAGACGGCAATTTGACCGTGTGGACGGGCATCGATTGGCCTCAGCGAGCGCAACGGGACTTAGCCAGCACTTTTCAGATCCCGACCGAGCGGGTCCGCGCTATTGTGCCTGATATGGGCAGTGGATTCGGCGGCAAACATAGCGGCGAGGCGGCGGAAGAAGCGGCTCGATTGGCCAAAGCCGCTGGCCGCCCCGTGGCCGTGCACTGGACACGAGCCGAGGAGTTCACCTGGGCTTATTTCCGCCCGGCAGCAGTAATCGAGTGCAAGGGCGGCCTGGACGCGAAAGGCTCGATTATCGCCTGGGACTTCACCAACATCAACGCCGGTGGTGCAGCAATTGATACACCATATAATATAGCCAACACCAGGATCCAGTCTGTGAGTTCCGAGTCTCCCTTGCGCCAGGGCGCGTACCGGTGCCTGGCCGCGACGGCCAACAACTTCGCCCGCGAGTCGTTTATGGATGAACTGGCCGCGGCAGCAGGGACTGATCCACTTACCTTCAGGCTTGCTCATCTGGAAAACCCGCGCATACGAGCCGTCCTCGAGACCGTTGCGAAACACTTCGATTGGTCAACACGCAGGAAGAAGGTCACGGCTGAGATAGGGGTGGGGCTGGCGTGTGGAACGGAAAAGAATTCCTGTGTGGCTGCGTGTGTGGAAGTGCGTATTGATCGCTCGCCCCTGCGACTCCCGTCGCAAGACGGGGCAGCGGGCAAACGGGGTGAGATCAAAGTGCATGAGGTGTGCGAGGCTTTTGAATGCGGCCCAATTCAGAATCCAGCCAACCTGCTTTCTCAGGTACAGGGATGCATTATCATGGGTTTGGGCGGTGCGCTGACCGAAGAAATCCAATTTGCAGACGGCAAAATCCTGAACGCGAGCTTTGCCAGGTATCAGGTACCCCGGTTCGAAGATGTACCCAAAATCGATGTTCATCTGGTCAACAAGACTGACATCCCCTCCGCCGGTGGCGGTGAGACCCCGATTATTGCGATTGCCCCGGCCATCGCCAACGCCGTTTTTGCTGCTACGGGTGTGCGTATTCGTTCCATGCCGATCCACGGCGGCCAGTTGAAGCAAGCCTGACGCCCCCGCGTCTTCCGTGGCACGGGCTTCCAGCCCGTGAAAACACGGCCAAGATGGCCGTGCCACAGTGGCAGGGGCAGCCCATTTGGCGCTCTTCCCAGTATTGGACTTGGGAAATTGAAAATCGACAATTGAAAGCCTGTCCACGTGAGTGTTTGCACGGGCAGGTCTCCAACAGATGCCAAAACTGTGGCATGGGCTTCCAGCCCATGAAATCACGCCCAGGATGGCCCACACCACACAAGAGGGCAGACTGCCCTGGCTAATCGCTTATCGCATGTCGCTTATCGCCGGTCGATTTGCGATTTGCCATTATGGAGTTAGACACTGATTAACACAGATTAACGCTGTTAAATCCGTAAAAATCCGTAAAAATCCGTGAAATCCGTGTCTGAAAAAGTGGTCCCGGCAGTCTCCGAGAAGCCGTTGAAGCAGAAGCGCCGTCAGGTGTCCCTTCGGGAGACCGCGCATTGTAGTATTCCGCGTGTCGGGCATTATCACGCTGGAGAGGGTTCTTACGATCTCCAATCCGTATATTACCATTGCCGGCCAGACTGCCCCAGGCGATGGCATTTGCATACGCGGGCAAACAACCGAAATCAATAGCCATGATGTGGTGCTGCGTTATCTGCGTTTCCGTCGGGGCAATATAAAGGACCGCGACGATGCGCTGGGCGGTTACCCGGTGGGCAATATCATTGTGGACCATTGCTCCGCCAGTTGGGGGCTGGATGAAAACCTCTCCCTCTATCGCTATATGAAGAAAATGCCCGATGGCCCGGACAAGAAAACGCCGGTCCAGAATTTGACCATTCAATGGTGCATATCAAGCGAGGCGCTGGACTTGAACAACCACGCTTTCGGCGCTACCTGGGGCGGCAAGAACTGCTCGTTCCACCACAATCTGTTTGCGTGCAACACGGGCAGGAACCCCAGCATTGGCTGGGGCGATCACTTTGATTTCCGCAACAATGTTCTTTTCAACTGGCGGCATCGTACGGTTGACGGCGGCGGCGCCAGTTCCATGGTCAACATCATTGCCAACTACTATAAGCCCGGGCCCGCTACAAACGCAGGGGCGGTTCGTTACCGCATTTGTAAACCCCAACACCTTAGTATGTATAGTGAGGCGCAGCGCGACGGCAAATGGTATGTGGCGGACAATGTGGTCGTCGGGCGCCCCCAGGTCACTGCCGACAACTGGGATGGGGGCGTTCAGTTCGACGAAGAAGACGCCAGGACTGACGCAGAGATCAAAGCCCTCATTAAGAAGGTACGCGCGACCACGCCGATTCCTGCCCCGCCCATCACTCAGCAATCCGCCGAACAGGCTTATGAACTTGTGCTGGATAGTGCCGGCGCCACACTGCCTAAGCGTGATCCTGTTGACGCACGCATAATCAATACGGTTGCTTCCCGCGAAGCGGGGTCCCTCCGTACCGGCAAACCCACTTATGGCAACGGCATTATCAGAGTCCCCTCCGATGTCGGCGGTTGGCCGGAGTATAAATCCACGCATGCGCCGGCCGATAGCGACCATGATGGGATGCCGGACGCCTGGGAGAAAAAATTCGGTCTAAAATGGAACGATCCGTCTGACGGTCCGAAAGACGCGGATGATGATGGTTACACAAACGTCGAGGAATGGCTCAATGGCACTGATCCAACCGGTTTGTAAACTAACAAGTGGAACTCACCGCAGAGAACGCGGAGACCGCCGAGCAACACTCGACGTTAGAATTCTCACGGTGGTCTGCGCACTCGGCGGTAAAAACAGTAGAAGACGGATTGTGTATCTTGGCTTGAGCGTTGGGTTGGCTATCTTGCTGAGCGGGCAGATGAGCGCGGCCGCGTCGAAGGCCGGTAAAAGTTTAACCGCAGAGAACGCAAAGACCGCCGAGAATAAAGATGTAATTAAAAACTCCGCGTACTCCGGGGTCTCTGCGGTAAATGCAAAGGCCGAATTTGTCGAGATGGAGAAACAACGGGTGATCATACTGGCGGATATCTCCAATGAGCCGGATGACGAGCAGTCGCTGGTACGTTTCTTGGTTTACTCCAACGAATATGATGCCGAAGGTATGATTGCCACCACATCCGTCTGGCTGAAGGACAAGGTTCGTCCGGACAAGATTCAAGAAGCGGTGTTGGCGTATGGCCGGGTCCGAAATAACCTATTGAAACATGCCTCCGGATATCCGACAACGGAACACCTGCTGAGTGTAATCAAAGCAGGTCGCAGCGAATTTGGCTTAGATGGGGTGGGCCAGGGCAAGAGTTCAGGGGGTTCCCGTCACATAATTGCGGCCCTTGACAAGCCGGATAAACGGCTGGTGTGGGTCTGCGTGTGGGGTGGGGCCAACTGTCTGGCGCAGGCGTTGTGGGAGGTGAAATATACCCGAAGCACGGAAGAATTGGACGCTTTTGTATCCAAATTGCGGGTTTATACAATCTCCGACCAAGACAACTCGGGTCGTTGGATGCGAACCACTTTTGCGAATCTGTTTTATATCGTGAGCCCCAGCAGTGTGGATAACCAGGAATATCATAAGGCGACCTGGACCGGCATTTCCGGTGATCGCCTTTATCAGAATGGGCCGAGGTCCGTCTCACGTCGCTCGTCGCTCGGGTCACGGGCGACGGGTCACGGGCGACGGGTCACAGGTGACACCCCCTCTTTCTTGGCACTGATAAACAACGGTTTGGCAAGCCATATCAGCCCGTCGTATGGAGGCTGGGCAGGGCGTTACGTTCTCCACCAAACCTACGCCGAGACACGTCCTATCTGGACCAATACAAGAGGCAGTCGAGATACCGTAGTGGCAGAAAACGGGATGACCTGTACCTCTGACCAGGCAACTATATGGCGTTGGCGCGAGGCCTATCAGCATGATTTTGCCGCTCGGATCGACTGGTGCGTTGCCGATACGTTTGAAAAGGCCAACCACAATCCCGTTGCGGTTTTCCAGGGCGATAAAAGTAAGGCCCTGGCAAAGATGCGAGCGACATCTGGAGAGCGGGTGAATCTCAGTGCCGTGGCACGGCCATCTTGGCCGTGGACCCACGGGCTGGAAGCCCGTGCCACAAAGCATATTTTGTTGCTCCGCAGGTGCAAGAGCCGAATTCACTTCATATCATACTGGAAGTCAGGGATGATGGTCAGCCTTGCCTGTATAGTTATCGCAGAATCATAGTCACTATCGAAGGCAAGTAGAAATGCGGTTACGTTATGTCTTGTGCGTGATCGTCTGGCTTAGTGGCAGCACCTCGATTGCGCTCGGGGTGCTGAGCCTGTCGAACCACTCTGGTCGAGCAGCAGAGAGAGGCTTGACCAACACGTCGGCCAATTCCTATGTTAAGCTGCGGAGCGTCGATATCGATGCCGTGCGGTGGACCGACGGGTTCTGGGCCGAGAGGTTTGAGTGGTGCCATAAGGTTGCGATTCCCAACATGTGGCGGCTGCTCGGTGACCCCGAGATCAGCCATGCCTTTGAGAACTTCCTGGTGACTGCCGGCGTAAAACAGGGCACCCACCGAGGGCCGAAATGGCACGACGGCGCATCCCCGGATGGGTCGAAGGCCCACTCATCGATTCAACTGGTGCATCAGACCTACGGCAGAGCGCACCAGCTACCGAATGTCACGGCCTATAACGAATCGTGCGGCATGGTCGGCTTCGTTTTGTGGAATTGGCGCATGCTAGCGATCACGGCGCAGGTCCGCTTTGCCGATCTGCTTGAGCTGGCGCTCTGTAATAGTGTGCTGGCGACTATCAGTCTCGATGGGAAGGAGTTTTTCTATGCCAATCCGCTACGGCGAGTTGCCCCCGACCGGAGGGGGGTATGCCATTCGAGCTGCGCTGGTCACGCAAACGGGAACCGTATACAAGCTGCTTCTGCCCCGCGGCCACCAGCGAAGCGCGTGGCGTGGCCAGCGCAGCTCGTGGCTAAGCCACAAGCTGCGGGGGGCAGTCACGGTGTTGGAGGGAAAGGCTCGTATTCTTGCCGACGGTAGCTGGAACAATACCCTCTATCGAAAGATATCTGCCCAGGAGGCAAAAATGGTTGATGTTCGCTTGATCCCTTACTACGCCTGGGGCAACAGGGGCGATTCCGAGATGACGGTCTGGATACCTCTGAGATAAGCTGGGAGACTTCTGTGTCCAAGAGATTCATTTTCTTGGTGGTGGGCATAGTCGTAGTTGGAACCACCAGTGCAACTGAAGCGCAGAAACAATGCAGTTCGATGTTCGTCCTCGATGCAAACATCTTTAAGCATCACGTTGATTTTTTCAACACGATGGAGCCGGAAAACATCGTTAATTACATCTCGAATCAGCAGTCATGGGCGTGGATGAAAGATAATATTCCGTTCTCCGCTTGGGGATGCCTTACGGCATTTGAGTGTCCTGACAAGGGCTTCGAGCAGATCTATTATTTTGGTTCCCGCGGAGCGGGGTCCCGATGGTGGACGTTTCGCAAGCATATCAAGAAGACGCCGGACGGTTTTGTTTTCACCGAGTTTCTCGACAAGGTCGGTCACAGCGGAAAATACAATACGATAAGCTGTGCGCTGGGCCATCATATTTACGAGGGCACGTGGCTGCGTGACAAGCAGTATATTGACGATCATGTCCGGTTCTGGTACGTGGGTCATCCCCGCTTGCGCGGGGACAGGCTTGCCCCTGCGCAGGCAGGGGGCAACCTACAGCCGCATTTTCACCAATACAGCAACTGGGGGACATGGGCACTGTACCGCAGGTATCTGGTGAACCAGGACAAGGCATTTGTTGTGAGGTTGCTGGATGCTTTCATATGCGATTACCAAGCGTGGACGAAGGAACAAGGCCTGGAGAACGGCCTGCTCTGGCAATATGATGTGCGTGACGGGATGGAGGAGTCGATCAGCGGGTCGCGAAAGGTCAAGAACGCCCGGCCTCCTTTGAATAGCTACATGTATGCCAACGCCGTGGCGATATCAAAGGTGGCGGAAATGGCCGGTAGCGAGGCAATTGCCAGAGAATATGCCCAGAAAACAGCTAGGCTCAAGTCTCTCATTCAGGATCTGATGTGGGATGGGGAGGCAAAGTTCTTCAAAGTGCGGCGTCCGGACGGCGAGCTGGCGGATGTGAGGGAGGAGATTGGGTTCATCCCGTGGTATTTTGATCTGCCGGAGCCCGGGTACGAGCAGGCCTGGCAGCAGCTTGTGGACGCGCAAGGATTCAAGGCACCGATGGGTATAACGACCGCTGAACGGAGGCATCCTCAGTTTAGAAGTCACGGTGTGGGGACGTGCGAGTGGGATGGTGCAGTTTGGCCATACGCGACCAGCCAGACGCTCGTGGGCCTGGCGAACATCCTTCGCAACTACCAGCAGCGATACGTGACCAAGGCGGACTACTTCGATGCCATTCTGACATACGCCCGATCTCACCAGTACAGGGGCAAGCCATATATCGGGGAGTATCTTGATGAACGAAACGGCAAGTGGCTGACGCCGGATTCAGATCGAAGCCGGTATTACAATCACTCCACTTTCTGCGACTTGGTGATCGGTGGGCTGGTGGGACTTGTGCCTCGGGAAGATAGTACGGTCCTGGTTGATCCTTTGATCCCTGCGGATACGTGGGACTGGTTCTGTCTTGATAATGTGCGTTATCATGGGCGAGCACTGGCTATCTTGTGGGACCGAAGCGGCCAAAAATACCGCAAGGGAAGAGGTCTTTACGTCTTTGCCGACGGCACGGAAATTACCCGATCGGATGAGCTGACGCGTGTTACAGGTAAGCTTCCCTGATTTGTAGGCCCTCAGAGTGACTGCAAAAATCAATCAGTTTGAGACAACTTGGCAGCCGTACTCCGCTTGGGGATGCCTAACGGCAGATGGGCTTTAATCCATGGGGTATGAAGATGTGAGCCACGTGGCATGGGCTTCCAGCCCATGAAATCGACAGCCCACGCCCAGGATGGGCGTGCCACACTTGACTTGCCAGCACTTGCAGGATATACTAATTCTATGACCAGCAAAGAGATAGCAATCAAGATTATCTCCGCTTGGGGATGCCTAACGGCACAGGACCTGCCTGATTCAGTGACTTGGGCTGATATGGCTTGGCCATCCCTGATCGGGATTGAGGAACGAATCCGCTTCGTTGCGGCCATTGACAGGGGCTTGGCCGATATCAAATCCGGCAAAATCGTGCCGCATAAGGAAGTGAAAGAAAGTCTCAAGAAATGGCTTTCCAGATAGTCTGGTCGTAAACAGCGGTTGAAGACCTGAGAGGAATCGTTCAATATCCGCTTGGGGATGCCTAACGGCACTTGCCTTCGCTTGGAATCGAGACAGGAATAACTTGCAGTCCGCTTGGGGATGCCTAACGGCAGATGGGGTTGCTATTCTGGAAATTAGCCCCTGTTGTGTTACGCCCTGCGAGCGGTCAAGCCGACTCTGAAGATTGCTCCTGTGGGCTTAGCGGTAAGGATTTCCACAAAGCCGTTGTGTGCCTGAGCAAATTTTTTCACAAGTGCCAATCCCAGGCCCGTGCCGGCAGTTTCACGAGTAGCTTCGCAGCCGCAGCGATAGAACTGCTCAAAGACTTTCTTTCGCTGGCGATGCGGCACGCCCGGGCCATGGTCTTCGACCTCAATCGTGACGAATTGAGCGTCACTTGCGGTCCGAACCGTAATAGTTCTGTCCTCGGCGCTGCGTGCGTACTTGATTGCGTTATCCAGCAGATTGACCACTATCTGAGTGACAGCATCGCGGTCAAAAGCCGCTTGCGTAAGCTCACCGAATTCCTTCCTTATAGAAAAGCCGTTCTCTGCCGCGTAAGGCGTCATCATTTCGACAACCTCTGCGATACAGGCGTTGATGTCACCGAGGCTGAACGTATACTTTTTCCGGCCTCTCTGGATTCTGGAAAAGTCCAGCACGTTCTCTATTAGTCGGCTGAGCCTTTCGCTTTCCTGCCGCATGCTTTTGTAGTATTCAGTCAGCTTGTCTTTAGACTTCACCCAGTTCTTTTCCAGCATTTCCGAGTACATCCGGATTGATGTCAGTGGCGTTCTAAGCTCGTGTGAGACAGCCGATATGAAGTCGTCCTTTTTTTGTGCCAGTTTGATTTGTGCCCGTGCGGCCAGCCACAAGCTACCCAGTGCCAGCGTTACCGCCAGAAGCACCACCGTAATAATGCTGAAATACCAGTTTCGAATCTGACTTATCTGTTTAGCTATCCAGGCAGGATCGGCCTCTTTGAGCTTTAATATCAAGTCCCCAAAGCCAAAGTCCAATACGGCGGTGTAAGCCGCTGCTTTGTCAACATCACCCTCTACCGTTCCGGCACCTGTTGTTTGAACCAACTCGAAGGTCATTCCTTCACGCATGAATCGCTCTGCGGATTCCTGGACTTCCGCGATTAGCTGTTTTTCATTGAGTTGAAATCCCTGCAACAAATGTCTATCTTCGATTTGCACGTGCCGCAGCAGAAAAACCTGTCCTCCAAATACAGATTGTTGAGCGTCCTTGCTGGGAACAACCAAAGGCACGAATGGCTCGATCCGAATCTGCACGGTTTCAGTTTGGCCCGGCTCGCCAGGTCCGCTTGCGGCCGATTGCTGAGCAGGAGGCTGGGCCGTATGCTGCAGCTCTCGCACGTCACCTCGAGCTACTTCTGCCTGGACAGCCGGTCTTTGGCGCATTAACTTGCTTTGCGCTTCAAGCTCCTGGCTCTGAATCCGCTGTCGCGCGTCCTCGGCGGCTGTCCGCTGCCGGACTTGATCGGTGTTCTGAGCTACGTTAGAGGTCACGAGTGAACGTGGCTGGTTAATAACCTGCGTTTGCCCAGACACATCCCGGAAGCTCTCGATGGTATATTCTTTCTTGCGACTGGCTTTGGCCTGAGTTTGTTGCTCTTTGCCTTCGGTGACTTTTTGGTCTTTGCTGAGTCCCTTCGTATCGGCCCAGAAAGAATCTGAGGCAGGTTTTGCAGACGGATATGACATTGCGGACACGCTGGAAGGAAACTTGAATCCACCCGAAGCGGAGCTCAACGCAGGCAGCAGGTTCTGCTTGATGTTGTTTAGGTAAGCATCGACCTTGCCGGCTTGCTCGTCTTGCCGGCCCTGTCGCAATTGTTCTGCCCTATAGTACGGAGTGACAATAGTACCGTCCGGCTCGACCTGAAAGTTGCCATACGCCAGGTCGTTCTCCAGCCGGTTGCCCAGCGGCGAACGCAGCAACGGCATCTGTTGCTGATCGGCCACCACGTTCTCAGGCACATAGTAGTATTGGTAGTCAGTCCAGGGACGCTGTTGTTCTCTCTGCATAAACTCATCCAGCTTTCGTTTGACGTCCTGCCGGATTTGTTCCGCCACTTCGGCGAATTGGCCCAGCCGGGCCCCCTCCAGTCCCTGTGCCCGTATCTCGATGGCGCGGTATCCCAGCCAGCACAATCCGCACACAGCAGAAAGAATTATCGCAGACAGAATAGATAGGCGTACGTACATTTAATGTTCCCGCAAAGCGGGGTCCCTGCTTCTATCGACCTCGGCAACTAAACTTCATACTTATAGCCTGCACCTCTGACCGTCTTGATGATCGTTGGATTAGCAGTGTCCGGCTCGATTTTGCTCCTTAGCTTTGCGATGTGCATATCCATTGTTCTGGTGCCTAAATCGGTCAACGTATCGTGCCAGACTTCTTTATACAGTTCTTCTCTGCTGATGACCCGATTCGGATTGGCGGCAAAATACTGAATGATTGCTGCCTCGCGTTTGGTGATTTCTATTTCTTTATCCTTGCGTCTGGCTTTAAGTGCTCCGACATCGATATCCAAATCTGCAAACCTGAAAGTCTGACCGACCGCTCGCGCAGGATCTGTTCTTCGCAACACGGCCCTAATTCTTGCCAGCATTTCTGCGAGCGAAAACGGCTTGGTAATGTAGTCATCGGCGCCCAGGTCCAGCCCCTTTATTCTTTCTTTTTCTTGTCCTCTGGCCGTCACCATAATAATAGGGGTCTGCAGGGCGTTCTGCCGCCATATAGAGCACAGTTGCTCGCCGCTAATTTTCGGCAGCATCAGGTCAAGCAGAATCAAATCAAACTTACCCTCGCTTACAATGCGTTTTGCCTCCAGCCCGTCTACGGCCGGCGTGACCGTAAAGCCGTGAAACTCGAGAAAATCTATTAGGGCAGTCCGAATTTTCTGCTCATCTTCAACTACCAGTATGTGCGCATTTTCTTCCGAAGCCATATATATCCTCATTTATATTATAAGCCAAACTTGGGCATAGGATTCGTAAATGTTTTGTAAAAAAAGAATGAAGAACCGAACACAAACGTTCATACTTGCCGCTGCGACAACCGCCTTATTGACTGCTGGCGTTATCGCTGAGGCCCGGTTGCGGAAAAATGAAGTTGCTTCGGTAGCCTCATGTTGTATGATATTCGCAAAATAACTTCACAAAAAAGAGTTTTAAGATTGGGAGAGCAATTATGTCTGAGAGAAAGCTTTCAACCACGGCAGAACCTGAAGGATTAGTTCTAAGGGTAAATTTGGTGTGGGTTGTGCTTCTGGGGATTCTGGCATCATTTCTGATGGCGGATAGTTTCGGTGCTTCCGACCGCGATTCGGCTTCTTCCCGCCCTGCCCTGCCTGTCCCGAGCGAAGTCGAGGGAAGCGGAGCCGAAGGGAAGGCAAAAATACCCGTTATTTTTGACACCGACATCTGCGACGATATCGACGATACGTGGGCACTGGTTTTGCTCCTTCAGTCGCCCGAGTTCGATGTTAAATTGATCACGACCGCGGTGGGCAACACCGAAGCTAAGGCAAAAGTTGTAGCCAGGCTTCTGGAGATTGCAGGCAGAACAGATATTCCGGTGGGTATTGGATTGCAGCACCATAAAAATGAGCACAGGCAAACGCTGTGGGCAAAAGATTATGATCTGTCGTCGTATCGCGGCACCGTTTATCGCGACGGTGTGCAGGCAATCGTTGATACTATTATGAAATCTTCAAGGCCGATAAAGGTAGTTGCCACCGGCCCTCTGCCCAATATCGCGGCGGCGCTTGAGCGCGAGCCTCGGATAGCTGACAGGGGGCAGTTTGTCGGGATGCACGGCAGTATCCGCCGGGGATACGGCGGCAGCACCACGCCCAACGGAGAGTATAATGTCAAGGCGTTTGTCAAGGCCGCGCAAAAGGTCTTTACCGCCGGCTGGGATGTCACCATCACGCCGCTGGATACCTGCGGCATAGTGCAGCTAAAGGATCAAAAATATCAAAAAGTCTGCGATAGCAGAAACCCCTTGACGCGGGCGTTAATTGAAAACTATCGGGTCTGGTACAGGCGAGGGATACTGGATGAGCACAAGGATTTGAGCCAGGCAGAGGTCGACAAAATGGTCGCTGAAAAAGTCGATTCCAGCAGCACAACGCTTTTCGACACGGTGGCCATTTATCTGGCTATGTCCACCGAATTGGTGAAGATGGAAAAGCTGCCGATCATAGTTACGGACGACGGTTACACAAGAATAGACGATAAAGGCAAAGTCATTAACTGCGCAACCGAGTGGAAAGATTTAGGCGCCTTTGAGGATTTCTTAGTTGATAGATTAACGCGGGTAAAGCGCTAACGTGCGTTTGGGCCGGCGCGTTTGGTGAGGGGCGAAAAATTAGACGAGGCAAACCCAAAATTGTCGTGGTCGGCAGCTCCAACATGGACTTGGTAGTAAAATCCGCCAGGATTCCTTCCGTCGGCGAAACTATCCTGGGCGGAGATTTCATAATGAATCCCGGCGGCAAAGGCGCAAACCAGGCGGTGGCAGCCGCTAAACTGGGGGCAGAGGTTTACTTTGTGGCCAAGTTGGGCGACGATATTTTCGGAGCACAATCTCTTGAGAGCTTCAAACAGGAAAAAGTTGTTACTAAATACGTTAAGCAAACTCAAGAGGCTCCATCCGGCGTAGCTTTAATTATGGTTGATGGCAGCGGCAATAATATTATTGTTGTAGCCCCGGGCGCGAACCAGAAGTTGTCCCCGAAAGACGTCAAAGAGGCCGAACCCGACATAGCCTCATCTGGCTGTGTTGTTGCTCAGCTTGAAGTGCCGCTGGAAACGGTTGAGTTCGCCGCCCACTTAGCCAATACTTCAGGGGTGTCCTTTATTCTGGACCCCGCGCCTGCGCAAAAGCTGAAGCCAGAGCTTCTGCAGATGATCGATGTGCTCAAACCAAATGAAACGGAAGCGCAAATTCTTACGGGCGTAAAAGTGACAGGCGAAGATTCGGCGAGGGCCGCTGCCAAAAATCTGTTAGAGCAAGGCGTAAAAGCAGTTGTCTTAACTATGGGAGCCAATGGTTTTCTGCTGGCTAACCTCGACCAGATGCGATTTGTCCCTGCGATTAAGGTAAATGCCGTTGATGCCACCGCTGCGGGAGACGCTTTTACAGGAAGTCTGGCAGTCGGCCTGGCTCGAGGGCATGGGCTTTTCGAGGCAGCTTGCTTTGCCAACTATGTGGCTGCTTTATCCGTCACTAAGATGGGTGCGCAGTCTTCCATGCCGAATAGGCAAGAAGTGGAGAGTTTTATCAAAGAAAGGCACTTAAAGGAGTGAGCGATGAGAAACGGTAAAAATCTCGTGGTGCACACATTTATCCTGGGTGTGGCTTTTTTATGTGTGCTGTCGGCCGGCTGCAAGTTGCGTGAGACGGCCAAGCCGAAGGTTGCTCTGGTTATGAAATCGCTGGCCAACGAATTTTTCAAGACCATGGCTGACGGTGCTCGCAAGCATCAAGCCGAGCACGCTGACGAGTATGAGCTTGCCGTCGTTGGCATCAAAAATGAGCTGGATGTCGCCCAGCAGATACAGTTCGTTGAGCTGATGATTGCCCAGCGGGTGAACGCCATAGTGATTGCTCCTGCCGATTCCAAAGCCCTGGTGCCGGTTTGTAAGCGAGCGATGGATGCAGGGATTATCGTGGTCAACATCGATAACAAGTTCGACGAAACTGTGCTCGCGGATAAGGGCGTCAAGATTCCGTTTGTCGGGCCGGACAATCGCAAGGGTGCAAGACTTGCCAGCGAGTATCTGGCTAAAAAACTAAAACCAGGCGACGACGTGGCAATTATCGAAGGAGCGCCCAATACCTTCAACGGAATCCAGCGCAGACTCGGCTTCGAGGATGCAATGAAGGCGGCGGGAATGGACATCGTCAGCTCCCAGTCGGGCTATTGGGAAATGGAAAAGGCTAATCAAGTCGTATCCGGCATTATCATCGAGCATCCCCAGCTTAAGGCTGTTCTCTGCTCCAACGACAGCATGGCGCTTGGTGCTCTTGCCGCCCTGAAATCTGCCGGCAAGTCCGCTGATGTTCTGGTAGTCGGCTTCGATAATATCTCAGCGGTGCAGAAATTGCTCAAGGCCGGAGAAATTATCTGTACCATCGATCAGCACGCGGATAAATTGGCGATATATGGCATCGAGTATGCCCTTGAAATGCTCAAGAATAAGTCCCTGCCGGCAGACAGGGAAACTCCGGTCGATCTTATCACGGCAGAAACCCTCAAATGACCTCCACGACCGGCAAAATGCTGCTGGAAGCTTGCCGAATCAGCAAGTCATTTCCAGGTGTGCAGGCCCTATCTGAAGTTGACTTCGATCTGAGACCAGGTGAAGTTCACGCTCTGGTGGGCGAAAACGGCGCCGGTAAAAGTACCCTGACCCGGGTTATAGCGGGAGTTGAACAGCCGGACGCCGGGCAGATGCTCCTTTACGGCCCGCCCCGGCATCTCACGCCGAAAGGTGGAGCGGCGGGCCAACCCTATAAACCGCAAAGTAGGGCGGACGCCGAAGCTCGCGGCATCCGAATGGTGATGCAGGAACTGCACTTAATCGGCAACCTTACGGTCGCGGAGAATATTTTCATCGAGAAACTGCCCAATACGTTCGGAGTCATCAATTATGGCAAGCTCAACGCTGCCGCAAGTGAAATCATGCAGCAGGTGGGTCTGGGTGACGTTGACCCGGCTGCGCCGGTGAGGACTCTGGGCATTGGTCAGCAGCAGATGGTTGAGATTGCCGCGGGCCTGTCACAGCGATGCCGAATCCTGGCGCTGGATGAGCCAACTGCGTCACTGACCGATAAAGAGATAGAGCTTCTTTTCGCGCAAATAGGCAACCTCAAGGCAACGGGCGTCGGCATTATTTATATTTCTCACCGCATTGAAGAAGTGACGCGCATAGCCGACCGCGTAACGGTCCTGCGGGATGGAAAGGTTATTGCGACGCGAGCAACCGGTGAATTGGGCATAGATGAGATTATTCGGATGATGGTGGGACGAGATTTGGACAGGGTTCATCTGCGTCATAGCGGCGCGCCGGGGAAGGCGGCCCTTAGCGTAGTAGGACTTTGCCTGGGCGACAAAGTCAAGGATGTCACTTTTGCGGTTCGCCGCGGCGAAATACTCGGCTTTGCAGGATTGGTTGGCTCAGGCCGCACCGAAACGATGCGGGCGATATTCGCAGCAGACCGCCCCGATGCCGGCCAAATCTGCCTGCAGGGGTCGAACCGACCGGCCAGAATCAACAAGCCCAGTGACGCGGTTCGCAGCGGCATAGCTTTTTTGACCGAGGATCGCAAAGAGCAGGGGCTGCTTCTGCCGCTTTCTGTGCGGGTGAATATTTCGCTGACGCGGTTGTTGGATGTGAGCCGGTTCGGCTGGATAAACACGTCACGAGAGCGGGATGTTGCCGGCAAGTATGCTGCCGTTTTGTCGGTGCGATATTCATCGCCTGAGCAGCCTTGCAGTCAGTTGAGCGGCGGCAACCAGCAGAAAGTCGTCATCGCTAAATGGTTGTATAAAGATTCTGATGTGCTTATTTTTGATGAGCCGACGCGGGGCATTGACGTGGGCACGAAGTTTGAAATATACCGGCTGCTGGCGGAACTGGCAGAAAAAGGAAAAGCCATAATTCTGGTTTCGTCCGACCTTAAAGAGCTTATGGCTGTCTGCGACCGCATCGCGGTAATGTCCGCCGGGCGTTTGGTGGCGATTTTCAGCCCGGACCAGTGGACCGAGGAAAAAATCATAGCAGCCGCGTTCAGCCAGTACGTTGGTGCCGTAGCGGGCATGTAAAATCTTCGGTAAAACCGCCGAATAAATTCGGCGGCTAAATACTAAAAAAATATTTAGCCCCGCGTTTCACGCAGGGTTGTGGCTGATGAACAAAAGAGTAATAGACCTGCTGGTTTTCTTCAGAGATTACCTCGGCATGGCGGCCGCGCTTGCTGTGGAGCTGGTGATATTCGGCGTTTTTGCGGAGAATTTCTTTACTCTTACAAATTTCAAGACCATTGCCAATCAAATCCCGGATAAAACAATTGTGGCGGTGGGGATGACCTTTGTGTTGATAATAGCCGGGATCGACCTGTCGGTAGGCTCGGTGCTGGCTCTGGCCGGCGCGGTGCTGGGCGTTTGTCTGGTCAAGTACAATTTGCCCCTTCCAACTGCGATTGGCGCCTGTTTGGGGGTCGGTATTTTGTGCGGCGCGACGAATGGCCTGGTGGTCATAAAGTGGAAGCTGCCATCTTTTATTGTCACTCTGGGTATGCTGGAGATCGCCCGAGGCGCCGCCTACCTTGTCACCAGCTCGGAGACCAAATACATCGGCTGGCCCGTGGGGGTAATCGCCGGTACTTCGATTCTGGGTCTGTCGCTTCCTTTTGTTCTGGCGGTGCTGATTGTGGCTGTAGGGGAGTTCGTGCTGGCACGGACCGTTTTCGGGCGTTACATGGTTGCTGTCGGCACAAACGAGGAAGCGGTGCGGCTTTCGGGGATAGACCCTCGCCCGATAAAACTTGCGGTTTTTGCTCTGTCCGGCTTTTTGACATCGGTAGCTGCGGTCATAAACACTGCTCGGATGGAAGCGGCTGATCCGAACGCCGGAGAGGGTCTGGAGCTAAATGCCATCGCCGCTGTAGTAATCGGCGGCACGAGCCTTATGGGCGGTCGCGGCTCGGTGATAAGCACATTTTTCGGCGTATTGATTATCGCGGTGCTCGGTGCCGGGCTTACGCAGATGGGCGCGCAGGAACCTACAAAACGCGTCATTACGGGCTGCGTCATTGTAGCCGCTGTCATCCTGGACCACTATCGCCATCGCATTCGGAAATCCCACAAGAAGGCATAACCAGCACTGCAAAACAAGCCTTTTAGCGCTTCTGTGGGCGAAAAATGACGCTCCTGGGCTTACATTTCAAGGCGACGCGGCAAGTATTCTGCTTTAATCGTTCTGCCGTTTTAACTTTATATGGGTCGTCTGATAATAGTTTTCTTGACAAATCAAGGTGGATATCGGATAATCATAAGATAACCTTGGAAATCTAAAGGCGGAGGTCAGACTATGCGCGTGCTGGTAAAACAAAAGGACGGACAAACGAAAGAATATCAATTCGTCGAGGGCCCCATTTGCATTGGCAGGGCAGCCGACAGCCATATTTTTCTGCCGGATAGAACCGTCTCGAAACAACATGCCACCATTTTTATAGCCGATGACGGCAAATGGATGGTCCAGGATATGGATTCGGCCAACAAAACATTCTTGAACGGTGAGCCGATCCACAAGGTTGAAATCAAAAGCGGTGATTGTCTGCGCATAACTGACTTTACAATCGAAATCCATCTCGAAAATGGTGTCGCTGTCGACGAGACCGCTCAACTTGAGGATACGCTCAATCTGGAAGCTGCGCTGGCAACGCCGCCTCACGAGATTGTGGTGAGAAAACCCGATGCCGGCCACGCGCCGGCGATGCGGTTAGCCGCCAAGAGATTGACGGATTTTTCCCAGGCTACGGAGGCCATCTCTGGGGCCAACAATATCGAGCAGTTGCTGCTGACCCTGTTAGATGTCACGCTGAAGCAATTCAGCGCATTTCACACCTGGTGTGCCCTGAGAGAGCAGCCCAGCGGCCCGATGACATACCACGCGGGCAAGACTAGAGATGGCCGAGCGGTAGACCTGAGCCAGATAAAGCTCAGCGACAAAATCAATCGAGCAGTTGAGAAAGGCCAGTCCTTAGTTCTGCCGCGAGTCGCTGCGGATATAGAGGAAAAAGAAAGAATACGCTCGGCGATGATCGCAGCGGTCAGGCGGCCAGTCGGCTGCTTTGGGGTGTTGTACGTCGACAACGCCATGATACACGAGCACTACAGCCTCAGTGACCTGGACTATTTGATGCTGCTGGCAATGCACACAGCGGCATCGCTAAGAAAGCTTCTAAAGGAATAAGTCAGAGCATTAAACGGCCCGCCCCAGCGTCTCACGCCGCAAGGCGGGGCGGCGGGCCAATTTGCTTGGAGGGAGCAACCAGTCTTCAGAAGTTAGGATGGCCCGACCTCCGCTACTAAAATCCCGCTGGTTTTGAGAACACAGAAGCATGCCCTGAGCGCAGCCGAAGGGACACCACTTGCATAGCGGTATTCTGCCTGCCGGCTGGTCTGCTCGGCGGAGTTTTTCTCATAGATTTATCGGGCGTCGTCCTTCGTCCGAAAACGTGCAGTTGTAAACGTTCATTATGGGCATTCAGACTGCTATTTGTGGCCTGCAAGAAATTGATAAAAGATGACATCAAAACAGCCGACATAGTAAAGGCAAAATTGAGTAGACTTCACTGAGTGTTGGCAACAACCGTGTGGGCATGTGTCCACACCACTGACGGTCATAAAGACAAAGAGCACACAGGTAGTAAGAGGTAGTGGAGAAAGCTATGAAAATGTTGGAAATCAAGGAAAAGGCCAAAGGTCTTGGCATAACTCCTGGAAAAATGAAAAAGGCTGAACTCGTCCACGCTATTCAGGCAGCAGAAGGCAACAGGCAGTGTTTCGGAACATCAAACGGTCAGTGCCCATATACCAATTGCTGTTTTATTGAAGATTGCCTTAAAACGCGTGTTTTGAGTCTGGCTACATGCTGATTTTCGCTTTGCTGATATAGAGAGCCCCCAGGATGCTCCAGCTATCTCAGTATGTCGGCTTCTGAGCAGCCTGTACGAGAGGTGTATAGGTGTCGGGCATACGATGACGTGGGCCGATGGAACGCCAGTAGCCTACCCAGGGAAGCATTTCGCGCGAATTCAGGTCAATCTCCGCCCAGAAAACGCCCACATTTGCCTTGCTTGATGCCAGGATTCTGCCCATGGGGTCGATAATAAGACTGTTGCCGTCGTACACCGAAGGCACCATATAGACTCCGTTGTCCCGGGCCCGCACACGAAATACGGTTTCACCGTTGACACACCCATCCTCATCGGGCAGCGTATTGCCCCAGGTCGGGGCGAAGATGATTTCTGCGCCTTGCAGGGCGAAAATTTCTTCCGGCTCGGGAAAGAACCAGTCATAACATATCTGAATCGCAATCGTTCCGAAGTCGGTGCGAAAGACCGGATAAGAATGGCCGGGCGTGGTTCCTTTCTTCCATTGTTCGCGCGGCAGGTGCACTTTGCGGTACTTGCCGGCCAATTGCCCTTGGCGATCCAGTAAGACAGCGGTGTTGTAGATGAAATCACCCTCGCGCTCGGTAAGACCAGCGACGACCCAAATGCCGTTTCTTCTCGCTGCCTCACCGAGCTGCTGCGTTGAGGGACCTGGGATCGGCTCGGCGCAGTCTTTGACAGAGCGGTCCGTTCCGACCTGCGTAATTGCTTCACCCAAACAAACTATGTCCAGGCCCAATTTGCCGGCCGAGTCGATCTGTTCACAAAAAAGCTTCAAATTGTTTTCTGGCGTGCTGTTTCTGGGCCGAAGGTATACGGTGCCAACCTTTACTCTGCGAGCAGGGCAAACTGGTGTCGGACGCATACTTACTTGTTTCCAGAGCACTGAGCCTTTGCCCGGCCATTTCACCTCCAGAGAAAGTTCTGCCCCATCGGCTTGCTTAGGCGCAACCAGAGTGTCTTTGAACTGCGAGAGATCGCCGTTGGCAACTGGACCCCGCGCGAGCATACCGGCAGGATGAATTAATTTACCTTGGCGAGTCCAACTGATACGAACCAGCGCGGAGCAATAGCCAGCAGTGATATTTTGCACTATGCAAGTCGCTTCGACTGCGTAGCTCTGCCCGCCGTGGATGTTTTTGATTTCCTGTACGATGCCTCCCACAGCATACGGATTTGACGGCGCTTCGATCAGAAGTCCGCCAGGAACAGTTTTCACGGTACAGGCTGCTTTCTCCCAAACCGGCGTCCAGATAGACCAAGGGGCAGGCAAGCCCG
Organism: uncultured Pirellulales bacterium; assembly: GCA_964567045.1. Lineage (GTDB taxonomy): Bacteria > Planctomycetota > Phycisphaerae > Sedimentisphaerales > Anaerobacaceae > JAFNGF01. The sequence goes on from CAZMLE010000013.1 coordinate 61,321, forward strand.
TATCTGCAGACGGTGCAAACGTGGGATTTGATACAAACTCGACAGAATTGCTGCTCCGGCCCAGGGCACATGAAAATAGAAATGTGACCGTAAGAGCAACAAAAACACACTTGTTTCCACAAATATTCATCCGGCGTGTACCTCCATTTGCATTTAAATACTGTTACATCAACCGGCTGCGCACTTGCGACAGTTGAGTCGGTCCGGCTTCTGCACATAATGACTTGGCCGTTCCAAACTGCAAGCGTGCTGCCCATTTCTACTTTCGGGTCAACATCATAGCTCCTAACTGCCCGAGGTCAACAACATAATTAACCTGCGGGGCTGTGCCGGCTGGCGGTGCTGCCCACTCGTCTGTTGTTCATTTCACACATATCTGCGTTGCTTTTTGTAAACATCTCTTAATCGTTCCGTTTACCAAAGAAGTGCACCTCGTAGTCGTGAGAATATGGGATATTTGGGAAATATCGGTGTTGACAAAAAGCAACTTGCTGTTAAAATGCAAAAGCGCGTGTCTTCTCGCTGTCAAAGCGGCGTGCGCGAGCCTAATTGTTTTGATTGTAAGCCGTTAGGTGTAACAACACGTAGGTTATGTCTGTGTTGGTCTTTTGTTGGCACAGTTTTTGCTTATCCTTCCCATTTGCGATTAAATGATAAGATGGGCGGAACATCCTAAACGCACCATATTATGTGGAGGAGGAAGATGAATCCGCCCTTCTGTGCAGTAATCCGGAATCGGCATCGCCAGGCTTAAGGGTGTGGCAGAGCTGGTTCGGATCAATATAATCTACGGGGTCGCTCCGGAGGAGGGTCGACTCCGTTTTTGCTTGCGCTGAAAAGGCATACCTTCTCTGTTTCTCCATTATTCTACGCATTCAAAAAAAGGTTGCTTTTGTTGGCAGATTGTGGTACCATCCCTGCGGAACGATTCAGAGAGGGCACCGTGTAGGAAGGAGCTGGGAAATGAGAATGAAGATAATGACCCCTCATAACAAAAATATGACACGCAGGCATCTTGGACTCCACGGAAAATATAGCTGGCTAATAATATGGGCGTTTCCGATTATCGGCTTATTATCTTTGATCTGGTTTTTGATTCGCGTCGTGCCTAAGCCTTCCCGTGCCACGTATCCGTGTCAGCGGGTGGCGGTGCCGCTTGCGGGTGGTTTCCTCGCCTGGGTTGCGGGCTTGATTGGTTCAGCTTTAGCCTACCGCAAAGCCAGGCGATCGCTTCATCAATCGCGCTATGTGGTGGCAGGAGTTTGTGCCGCCGCGGCTGTCCTGGCGGTATGGTGGTCGCTCAGCATAGCTAACAGTGACCCAGCCGGCGCAGCGTTTATCCCAGCTGAACCCCCGAACAGCCCGATGGGCGTAGCCAAAGGCATTTATCCCGGGCGTGTCGTATGGGTACGCGACTCTGATGCGACCAGTTGGGATGGTTCCACCGGCAGATGGTGGGACGACGATAACACTAATCAAGATGTTGTTGACTATATGGTCTCCAAGGCGATCCAGACTTTGACCGGGCAGCCCAATGATAAACAGGCGTGGGACGCGATATTTCGACACTTCAACCAGACGAATGGCTTTGGGGACGTCAGCTACCAACAAGGAGAAAAGGTCGTCATCAAGATTAATATGAATCAAGATTCCGGCGGCACCTGGGGGTCGGCCGCTGGTATGCCCAGTCCTCATGTGATTTACTCGTTTCTGGCTCAGCTTATAAAGGTAGTTGGAGTACCCGGCTCGGCGATTACCGTCTATGATGCCGCTCGTTACATCGGCGACCCGATTTACGACAAGGTCAGAAGCAACCCTGACCCGAATTTTCAAAGCATCACGTTCGTCACCAGCAGCACACGCAACGGGCGTATCGGGGCGACTCGCGACACCGGTAACCCGGTCTACACCCAGGCCGGGACCGCTTACCTGCCCCAGTCTGTTACTGGCGCCAAATATCTTATCAATATGGCACTGCTTCGGCCTCACACGCTTTACGGCATAACATTGTGCGCGAAGAACCATTTTGGCTCGGTGTATTTCAATAGCTGGACGCCTGAGCCGCTGCACAACTACGGCGGTAGAAGCAAGAGCATGAACACATATAATTGCCTGGTCGAGCTGAACGGACACAGGCATCTTGCCGGAAAGACCTTGCTGTATTTCATTGACGCACTGTATCCGGCAGTGCACCAAAGCGGCAATGTGATAAAGTACGTCGCTTTCGGCGACGATTGGTTCTCCAGCGTGCTTGCCTCCCAGGACCCGGTGGCTATCGATTCGGTTGGGCTGGACTTTATGCGAAATGAGCCAAGATGTACCGATGTGACTGGATACCCGGAGAATTATCTGCACGAGATGGCTCTGGCTGACAATCCTCCATCGGGGACATTTTACGATCCGGAACATGACGGCGTACGGCTGGCAAGTCTCGGCGTCCACGAGCACTGGAACAATCCCATTGATAGGCAATACTCTCGCAATTTGGGAACCGGCAACGGCATCGAATTGGTGACGCCATCGCTGACCAGTCCGGACGGGCGAGTCGAGAACACAACTGCGGGTCGAAGATACGATTACATCAGGTACGCCATTATGGAGGCTCACGTGGGCGATGAGATAGTCGCCAACCCCGGCATCTACCACGAAAGCATAGATTTTGCCGGCAAAAACCTGACCGTTCGGTCGGCAAACCCTGACGACCCGGCAGTTGTGACTGCCACCGCTATCAACGGCAGTATTCGGGCAGTGACTTTTTCAGGCGGTGAGGATGCGAGCTGTGTGCTTGCCGGCTTCACCATTACCAACGCAAACACGGCAATTTATGCCTCGGGTGCCTCGCCTACTATTACTAATTGTAAGATCGTGCAAAACCAAGGCGCCGGAATCAAATTGCATGAAGGCTGTAATCCAACAATCACTAATTGCATAATCGTCGGCAATGGAGCCTCCGGTATTGAGATGGAGGCACCGCGAACCGGACGGGTCGTGAAGTACAACTACGCCACGATCGTCGGCTGTATTATTAGCGGCAACCGACAGTACGGCGTTTGCGGTGATATGCCGACTGTGGTCAACTGTACTATTGTCGGTAACCGTCAGCAGGGCATTTCCGCCTTCACGCCGACACTCACCAATTCTGTTATTTACTATGATGGCTTTGATTGTGGCTTTGCTCAGATAAGTAGTGCTTCTGCCACAGTAACATACTGCAACGTGCAGGGGGGATGGCCTGGCGCCGGCAACCTGGATGTAGAACCGCGGTTTGTTGTGCCGGGGTATTGGGCGGACCCTGCCAAGCCTACCGTTCCTGTCCAGCCAGGCGACCCCGCTGCGATTTGGACGGGCGGCGATTATCATCTTCGGTGGGACTCAACCTGCATCAATGCCGGCGACCCTAACTTTGTAGCCGCGGCGGCTGATACAGATATGGATGGCGAGCCGAGAATAATCTCCGGCCGTGTCGATATAGGTTGTGACGAAGTGGGCGAAAAGCAGGCTGATTTCAGTCGAAATGGAATAATTGATATTGAGGATGTGGCGATATTTGCTCAAGCCTGGCTAAGTGGACCCAGCGGACCGAAGTGGGACGTGTTGTGTGACCTCTACGAAGATGGATTTGTAGACCTGGAAGATTGGGCTGAACTTGCCAAAGATTGGCTCTGGTGGGCAGACTGGTACAAGTGAGTTGAAAAGTCAAAAATCAAAATGCAAATTTTTTTGACGGGATTTACAGGATTATCCTGTTCATCCTGTCTAATTCAACATTGAGGAATTCCCTGATTTTGACCTCTAATTTTTAATATTTGAATTTCTTTGCTACCCAACAGTCCCTGCAGCTCATATAATCGCTCCGGTATGGAGCGAGCCGCTTATAGAATTGTCGATGCGAATTTCAATCGCGCCCGCGAGGCGGTTCGGGTGGTAGAGGATTTTTGCAGATTTGCCCTGAACTCGGCTCCTCTGAGTGAGCGGGCAAAACAACTCCGCCATGAGCTTTCTGCTGCGATTGACAAACTCGACGCCGGTCGCTTGCTGTCAAGCAGGGATACGCTCGGCGATGTCGGCGTCGGCAAAACGGTCGAGAGACAATTGGACCGTGCTAACCTCAAGGACTGTCTTACTGCCGGCTGCAAACGTCTGACGGAGGCTTTGCGGACGCTTGCCGAGGTGACGCGCGCTGAGAATCGCTCGGTAGCCGAAGCCATCGAAAAGCTTCGCTACGATGCTTATACACTTGAAAAAGACATCCATTTGTTCAGCGAGCCTGCTGAGAAATTCAAGCCGGTCGAGCTATACATAATAATTAGCAGCAGCCTGCCGGCGGATATCATTTCATTAACTCATCGATGCGTGGCCGGCGGCGCCGACTGTATTCAACTGCGAGCGAAGGACATTGCCGACGACGGACTCTTTGCTGTTGCGGTAGAATTTGTGGAGATTTGCAGGGCCGCCCACATCCTTAGCATGATAAACGACCGGGTCGATGTCGCGGTTGCCGCCGGCGCTGACGGAGTGCACCTGGGCCAAAATGATTTGCCTGTCGAGCAGGCTCGCAAGCTCCAGTTGGCTCCGCTGATAATCGGCAAAAGCACCCATAGTCTTTCGCAACTGCGGGCCGCTTGCCGGGCACATCCTACTTATGTCAGCCTGGGGCCTGTTTTTTCGACCGGCACAAAGCCGGCCGCTGAGCCGGTGGGCCTGGATTATGTCCGAGATGGGACACAAGAACTTGCCGATACCGGCATTGCCAGTGTGGCTATCGGTGGCATCACGCCGGACAATGTTGAGAAAGTGATGCAGGCCGGGGCCACCCGCATTGCGGTTTGCTCTGCTGTGACCGAGGCAAAGGACCCCGCTGCGGCCTGCCGTGCGCTCAAGCAGAAGACCGCCGCCTTGGGAAAAGGGTAAAATTAACCATCCGTTTGCGAGGACACAGAATGATTAAATCCAGATGTTCGGGCTATTTGGTGGTGATAGGTTTGTTTATTCTGTCTTCACCTTTTAGATGTCAGTCTCAAACTCTGTGGGATTTGGCAAAGCAAAATAGGGGACTTTTGAAGATTGCCACGCTGTTTACGGCGCAAAACGTGCGAGACCACCTGAGCGGCGACCAGGGCAAAAATGATGCTATGGATTGGTGTAAAAAGACCGGCGTGACGCACGTCTTTATCGAGAGCTACAGAGATGGATACACTGCCGATAGAAAAACTCTGGAAAACGCCCGTGACAAATTCAAAAAAGAAGGATTTGAAGTCTCCGGCTGCATAACAACCACGGGAATCGGCAAAACCTCAACCGGCTGGCGAGGTATCTCATGCTACACCGATCGGCCCACCCAGGAAAGCTTGCAAAAAATCTTCGAATACACAGCGGCAATCTTTGACGAGATTATGATTGACGATTTTCTTTTTACCGATTGCCAGTGCCAAGAGTGTGTCAAAGCGCGGGGCGATAAGTCCTGGGCAGATTACCGCTGCGAGCTTATGAATAAGATGGCCCGCGAGAGAATCTTGGGCCCGGCAAAGAAGGTCAATCTAAAGGTGAGAATCATAATCAAGTATCCGCAGTGGTATGATGACTTCCACAATCGTGGTTACGACGTCATACAGCAAAGCGCGGACTACGACAGAATTTGGGTCGGCACTGAGACGCGTGATTACGATAATGCACGCTGGGGCAGAAAAGTACAGTACGAAGCCTACTACATCATGCGCTGGCTCGGCGAAATCGGCGGCGACAAGACGGGCGGCGGCTGGTTCGATCCGTACGGTACTACGGAGAATACTTATGTAGAACAAGCCCGACAGACAGTTCTGGCGGATGCCAAAGAGATGCTGTTATTTTGCTACGGTTCACTTTTAAGCCAGACTGGCCCGGCAAACGTCGAAAAACTGCGGGCGGAGATTCCGGGTTTACTCCAATTGGCCAGGTTAGTGCGAGATAAGCCTATCAAAGGCATCCTTGCGCCTAAGCCCCCCAATAGCGATGCTGATGGTGAGCAATATGTATTCGATTTCGTTGGAATGCTGGGTTTGCCGCTTGTGCCAACCGCGAAAATCGATGCTGGTGCAAAAGCGGCGTTTTTTTCAGTGCACGCGCTGAAAGATTCGGAATTTACAAGCAGACTCGAAAATATGCTCGAAGCTAAAAAGCCCGTGCTGATAACTGATGGGCTTGCCAATCGCTTGACCGGCGTCAATTTGGAGGACAAAAACCTTACAATTCTGCAGGTTAAAGGAAATCCTCATAACCTGCTTAAGCTGACCCGGCAGGAGCTTAAACCTATCCGGGATAAATTGCTCGCACCTTTCGGAATAAGATTTGATGCCCCCAATAAAGTGGCCTTGTACCTGATCGGCGACAATTGCCTGATTGTGGAAAATTTCAACAGTGAATCCATCGATGCAGTTGTGGAATTTTCAGGCTCTGTCAAGGCACGAAAGGCGTTAGTTTTGCCGCCCGAAGCAAGCGCTGAGTTTGTTTGCAAGGGCAGCAAATTGGAATTCTCCAAAATAGCACCGCGAACCTTGGTAGCGGTTGAATATTAGCTGTTCTTAAGAAAGAATAATGTTTTAAGGGAGCGTTTGTGTTCCGGCGGAGACTGCAACGAATCTCTCCCGCGCTTTTATAATTGCAGCATGGTGGTGGGCTTGGTGCATTCCCCTGTCACGGTCATAAGCTTTCAGGTACGCATCACAGATAGCGAGGCCCTCTTCTGTATCTTTCTGGTCCAGTATCTCTGTCACGCAGTAGAACCAGAGCCAGTCAATCGCGTGGTTAAAACGGTTAACGCCCATGAAGTATTTTGCTCCGAGAAGGGCGGTCTGTCTGGCCGTCTCTTGCTCGCCCAGAGCCAGACACGCCGATATTTTATACCTGTAAATATCATCAACTGTGCCATGGTGGACAGGATGCTGAGAGATGATAGCATAAGCACTCTCTTGGGCTTGGATCGCCCGATCGAAGTGTATTAGTGCGGACGGATCCTTCTTTTTGCGGTACAGCACTTCAGCCGTCGTCCACTCGGCACAGAAGCGAACCAAGGGATTTTCAGAACTTATATATTTTTGCACAAAGTTGGTCACGACATCAGGTAGGTCAGCGCACTCGTTCTGAAGTTTGATAAAAAGTGAGAGCACTAATGAGGGATCGTTGTTGACGTTGCGGATCGCCTCATCTATTTCAGGGGAAAGTTTATTGAACGCATCGGCCGCAAGATCCTCACGACTTATTTTTCTCTCTAAAACAAAATCAGCATCACTGCTGCCAGCTTTGACGTTTGGGCGCAGCCTCCCGGGTGGCACAAGATCGGGCCTGACAGGACCAGCGATTCCAACCCAAGTCGCAACTTCAAAGGGTGCTGTTAATGTGTAACGTCCATGGTCATCGGTTATGCTAACATCACGAAATACAGTTTTGCCTCCCATCACCTCCCATCCGGCTGCGATAGTTATGCCGGTCATTGGATTGCCGTCTTCATCACTGACTTTGCCTGAAAAAGAATATCTTCTTTCGAAGCTTAATTCTTCAACTACTGTCCTGTCCGCTATAATTTGCACCTGCTCTATCGTCAGTTGGGGCTCTGTTGTACCAGTGGCGTTACAATATAGTTTATATTCACCTGGCGGCACGTTTGGAAAGTCGTATTTTCCGTCCTTACTGCTATATTCAGTTAGCCACACCCACTTTGCCCTGTTCTTCTTGTCAATTGCAAGCAAACGTATCTTGTAATCAGCCGCCGGGTTACCATGCGGTCCGATTACTTTACCCTCGAGGGCTGCCGGCGGCGGCAAACGTGACTTTAGGGTAGCTGTCGCTTGGTCCCACACTCTTTCCAGAGCGGTATCGAATCCGATCTCTACAGAAGCCGATTCATATTCACCCACAATTGCTTTTACTGTATGCTTGCGTCCCAGATCAATAGGAGGCTCATAATGGCTCAGATCCAAAATCTCCTCGTGTTGCTGGCCCGGGCGAAGCGGATAAACCGGTCCACTCCAGCCGCAAGCCCCGACTTTGTGCAACACCCCATCGACGAGCAGATCGGGAAAACTTAAAGCCATATTTGTAAGCTTCGTGTCTTGGGGTGTAGGACCTATGGCTTGCAAACCCAAATATCGTAGTTTCTGTCCCGGCCCAACCTCAAACGGCACCAGTCGTAATGTCGGTTCAGTAGCGGGATCGAATTTAGAATCGACTCTGATTTTGGTAACATTGGAGCAGCAAACTCCGTTCACATAGATAGCAAGCAGGTACTCACCGTCATCGAGCGGTTCAATCCGGCGGATTTGCCTCTCGTTTAAATTGTCACGCCAGTCTGACCATTTGAGAACCTCGCCATTGTGAATATGTTTGTAGAAAAAATTATCACAGTCGATTTTTGCCATGCGCAAATTATCTTTAGCTGACCGAACCTCCAACTGGCATGAAGTAATTCTGGCACCGTCTTGAGTCAATGACTCAGCTCTGTGATGAAGGTAAAATTCTTTCGGCGAGCGAACTGGGCTCAGCGCCAGCAAGGTTATCCACACTGACGGCTCATTAGACCTGCTAGCCCAATTTTTGTCCTCGCCTGCTGAGGCAATCTCGGTGTCAACGCCCTCTAAAACTGCTGGCCCCCAAATACCAAGAGCTACAAGTGTCAATATTAACCACCGACGTAAGTTCTGTTCGAAAAGCGTCATCATGATATTCTTCGATTTCCAAAGCTGTGCAGTGCTGGGCATAACGTAATCAATGCTTCATTATTATAGATGCAAAAACTAATCAAAAGTTGCAAGATTTTTCTCAAACTGCTCGAAATACTTGCCAGGATTTGAATTGGCAGCCACATTTCAGGCTTGCTGGACCGCTTAGCTCGGTCTTTGTAAACTACAGAATAAAGCGAGAAAAAGCTTCAACAGCGGCCTTCTTTGTGGTAGTTATGCAACAATTGTTTGCATAATCCAATTAGTAGGAGATTAATCATGAATGCAATTCAAAAAGACAAGCGGTTTTGGGTAACCCTATTTGCGCTTATTGTCCTGGTAGTATCGGGTAGTGTTGCGTCAAACGAGGAAGCGTCGTCCGAGCCAAAACGCCAAGAGCACAACGAAGTGTCACGCAAGGTTTTGACGTTCTATTATCCGTGGTATGGTGTTCCTGATGGCCCTGGCGGCGCCGGAAGAACCGTCCACTGGGGCCGGATCGATGCAGCCAACAAAAACATCGAGGCAAGCACTCACTATCCTGTGCTTGGTGCCTACGATTCTCACGACCCGAACGTGATAGACCAGCACTGTCGCTGGGCTAAGCAGGCCGGCATCGATGCGTTCATAGTCAGTTGGTGGGGACACAACGATTTCACAGACCGCGCGATGGGCAAAATTCTTGATGGCTGTCAGCGTCACGGTCTTAGCGCGTGCATCTACTATGAGACCGTGCCGAGGCCGCAGACAGCCGAGACGGCAGCGCAAGATATAGTCAAAGTCTTGGAGAAATACGGCAAACATCCCGCACATCTGCAGGTAAACGGCAAGCCGGTAGTATTTGTGTATGGTCGTACCTTAGGCGAAATCGGGCTTCCAGCCTGGCTCAAGGCTGTCGAGCTAATCAATAAGGGTTACCAGCCGGGCGTCACAGCGATTGGCGACCGGTTTAGCCCGGAAGCAGGGCGAATTTTTGATGGGCTGCACACATATAACACAGCCGGGTCGCTTCGCGGCTTATCTGTGGACGATGCGCGCGCCTGGGCCGCCAAAACATATCCATCCTGGGTGCAAATGGCGGGTAAGGCAGGCAAAATTAGCGCCCTGACGGTGATTCCCGGTTATGACGATACAAAAATCCGCAAGCCCGGCCTTGCTGTGCAGCGCTACGACGGTGCGCTTTATCGCGCCCAGTGGGAAGAGGCGATAAAGGCTGACCCGCACTGGGTCCTTGTTACCAGCTTCAACGAGTGGCACGAGGGAAGCGAAATCGAGCCTTCCTTGGAATACAAACAGCAGTACATTGAGCTTACCGCCAAGTACAGTGCGCAGTTTAAATCGCAGAAGCGTAGCAACACCCCGCGCTGAAGAGGACCCCTCCAGTAAATCCGCCACTCGCCCGCCATACGTCTGGCTGGTAAATCTGGCGGATAAACTGGGGGGCTAAATAATATGCCTGTAACGCAAAGATATAATCGCGTGTGGATAATACTTTTGTGCGTGTGCTGGCCCGCACTTTCTGTGGCCCAGGAGCTGCCCGAAAAACCGCCCGGCAAGTTTTTCCCGCTGTCACCTGCCGATCACAAAGACGCTGACTCGTTCAAACAGGGTCAGCCGATTGTAGGAACTACATATTTCTACTGGTACGACATCGACAGCAAGAGCCACATTGTCGACGGCGACGGCACGGATGCGCTAACCACTCACCCCGCTGATATGCAGGGCATCAGCTATAAGCGAGCGTCCTGGCACAAAACGCAGCTCAGTGACATGATTGCAGCCGGCGTCGATTTTCTGATGCCGGTATTCTGGGGCGTGCCGGGAAAATATGACGCCTGGAGTTTTGAAGGCTTGCCGCCTTTAGTTAAAGCGCACGACCTTTTACAGCAAGAGGGCAAGGAGCCGCCGAAGATTGGCCTATTTTATGATACCTCCATACTTCAGTGGAATAGCTTCAATAAAGATGGAACGAATTACCATGTCGATCTGAGCACGGACTTTGGAAGGGAGTGGTTCTATACGGCGGTGCGGGACTTTTTCAGTCTGATTCCGCCTTCCAAGTGGGCACGCATAGATGGCAAGCCGATTGTTTTTCTGTACGCTGTGGCCTTTGCCAAAAAACAGGACGAAAGACAGCTTGACTACATCAGGGATCGGTTCAAGAAAGACTTCGGCTGCGGACTCTTTCTGGTGAAGCAACCCCAATGGTTAGGCCAAGCCGACGGCGTCTATTCGTGGGGTGCGGCGGTGAATGGGCCAGTTATTGATAGGCAGGTCGCTGCCATAGGGCCTGGATATGACCATAGTGCCGTGCCCGGAAGGTCGCCGCTCATAGTCGAACGGCGCGATGGCAAAACCTACATTGACCGCTGGTTGAAGCTGCTGCAGCTCGACCCAAAAACCAGACCCTGGATGGTGCACGTAGAGACCTGGAACGAGTGGCACGAGGGGACCGACATTGCGCATTCCCGCGAGTACGGGCGAAGCTATATTGTTTTGACCGGACTTTTTTCGGATATGTGGCGGGCAAAAACCTGCCTTGCGATTCAGCAACTGGAAGACCGCTGAGTTTACTTTGCCGCAGTGCCGATTTGCAAATCGCTGCAACGGCGCCGATTTTCGTATTAGTGTCTCCGGCGGCGAATTGTCGCTTGCCGTAAGCGAAGTGAGACTCGCCAAAGCAAGGTAACCGACTCACGCTATAAATTAACCTTCCGGCAGAATTTTTATCCCAACCGGATTGCTGACAACTTGGACTCCTTCCAGAGCCAGGGCCACGCGAATGATGTGCCTGCCTGGCGTAATATTGATACCGAATTGTACATCCAGAGCGATTGGGATGTCGTCAAACTTAATGCCCGGGGCTAATGGCCATACGGAGCCATCGATCATGACAGGATTTGGCCAATAATACCACCTGCCGTCGAACTGGATTCTGCAGATCTGCTGGATGTGCGACGGCGGAAAGGCGAACATGCGCTGTCCCTGATTTCTCATGTCTATTTTGAATGTGGGCGTTTCGCCCGTTTGCCAAACGCGTTTGTCGGGCCTCAGCCGGCACTGAAGGCCTTCATCCGCTTCGCCCCAGGTTGGCTCAGCCCAGGCGTAACTATCCTGTGAGGTGATCAGTTCCGCCCACGGCGTTTTACAGCCCTGGCCAGTTATGAAGACCACCAACGCAGTTATGATCCATACATTTCTTTGAGCTTTCATGCTCGGTCCCTTTTGTAACACACAACCATTACCGTTTTCAAGTCTCAGGCCCAGAAATTCAAGCTGATTTCAACCGCTGGTCCTATAAAAAGCCAAAGCTTTTCTTACCCCTTTCGCATGTCGAATTAATCAAGTGAGTTCAATACAGAAAAAGCCGTGGCGAGAAAAAAAACAGATTGACAGCATAGTTTAATATTGTTATATGGTCTCATGTCACTAGCACAGGGATGGCAACACGAGCAAATCTTTGTGCTTGTCAAGACTGGGGGCGATAATCGCGCCTGCGAGGCAACGACATGTTTTGTCGCCAATGGGTGCACTGTAGGATAGCGCTAGACAGGGTGACTTATTAAAGACCGTGCCCGTAGTTCGCGCCAGAAATGGATGGTAAGGATTGCAGAATGAAACGGAGACAAGAGGGAGAAGTTCTGAACTGCCAATTCGTGTTGGGCCAGAAAAGCACACGCAGTTCTAAGATGGTGCGGCGTTTTGCGACTGGTCGTATTCTCAAGGTAATTTTGGCAATTCTGCTAGCATCTGCGTTAGCCGCTCCTTGCATCAAGGCCCAGGAAAGCTCTACAGCGAACACTGGTTCTTCCGAGGCTGCCGCCAAGGAGGCCGCGGCGAAGGAGGCTGCAGTGAAGGAGGGTGCCAAAAAGATTGCTGAGTCGTTAAGTCCGCGACCGACGGAGCAACAACCAGAGCAGCCGACGAAGCAGCCGGAACAACCAGCCCCGACCGGAATCGGGGTTCAAGATCAAGCCAATAAAAAGAAGGAACTGTCAGCTATTGAGCGGCTAATTTCCGGCCAGATTCCTGACGTCGTGTCGACCAGGCTATCCCAGTTTGGATATGATGTTTTTCAAAAGCCCGTTTCGACTTTTGCACCAGTAACTGATGTGCCTGTCGGGCCGGATTATGTTCTTGGCCCTGGTGACGCTTTTACAGTAACACTGTGGGGCAGGATCAATGCGCAGTACCCGGTTGTGGTGGATCGAGCTGGTGAAATCACTTTGCCCGACATTGGAGTCCTGAAAGTCTCTGGGATGACCTTCGACAAGGTGCAAGATTATCTCAGGCACGAATTCGAGCGCAAGCACACGGACTTCAAGATGGCTGTCACCATGGGCAGGCTGCGGACGATCAGGGTCTATGTGGTTGGCGAAGCCCAGGCACCGGGCAGCTATTCATTGAGTTCTCTTTCGAGCGTGATAAATGCACTTTTTGCAGCGGGCGGCCCGTCGAAAAACGGGACGCTGAGAAAAGTTCAACTGTTGAGAAATACAGAAAGCCAGGTGACTATCGACCTTTATGATTTCCTTCTGGGCGGCGACAAGAGCAAAGATGTTCGTTTGCAGGATGGGGACACGATTTTTATTCCGTTGATTGGCCCGGTGGTAGGCGTGGCAGGCAATGTGAAAAGGGCAGCTATTTACGAGATGTCCAAGCCGATGAACTTAGTGGAGGTGCTTCAGTTGGCGGGTGGAATAACCTATGCCGGCTGGCTGCAAAGAGTGCAGGTGGAGAGAGTGGAGAACCACAGAAGGCGGATCGTAGCTGACTTTGACATCTCTGGTGGAGCGGATACCAGTAAAGAGAAACAGGCCTCGGATATCCTGGTACAAGATGGGGATGTGGTCAAAGTTTCTGCGATCTCGCCTTTAGAGCAGAATGTGGTTCATTTGCAAGGGCACGTAGTCAGGCCAGGCAAATATGAGCTAAAACCCGGTATGCGGCTTAGAGACATAATCCATTCTTACCAAGTATTACAGGCACAGCCAGATATGGAATATGCCGAAATAGAAAGGCTTATTGAGCCGGACTTGCATCCGGCAGTTATTCCATTTAGTCCCCAAAGGGTGCTGGAAGGAGACGAATCTGAGAACATCGAATTGGCTCGCTTTGATACTATCCGTGTTTTTCGCTGGGATGAAAGGATCAAAAGAAGCGTGTCTGTCTCTGGCCTGGTTTTTCGGCCTGGTGAATACCGTCTTATTCGGGGTATGAAGGTAAGCGACCTGATCGATACAGCAGGCGGTCTTATGAGAAACGCGTATCTGAGAAAGGCAGAGGTTACTCGCAGACACGTAAGCCAAATTGGGATAGAAACTGGAGAAAGTGCGATACAAACCGAAGAAATTGCTATCGACCTTGAAAAGGCGCTGGCTGGTGATCCTGAACACAATATTGCATTGCAGGATTACGACCATTTAGTAGTTCGGCCTATAGATGACAAGATCAAAAGAAACGTTTTCGTCTCTGGCTTGGTTTTTCAACAAGGCGAATATCCTCTTATTATGGATATGAAGGTGAGCGACTTGATTGACGCGGCAGGTGGGCTTCAAAAAAACGCGTACCTGAAAACTGCGGAGGTCACACGGAGACACATAAGCCAGCAGGGTATGGAAACTGAGAAAATCGAAGTAGATCTTGAAAAGGCAATCGCAGGTGACACTGAACATAATATTGCTTTGCAGGATTATGACCATTTGATAGTAAGGCCGATACCGGAGCTGGAGTTTGACCGGGCAGCTACTATATCCGGAGAGGTAAGGTTTCCTGGCACGTATCCGCTGCGAAGGGGCGAGACCTTAAGCTCACTTATAGAAAGAGCGGGCGGATATACCGAGCGGGCGTACTTGAAAGGTGCGGTGTTCGCCAGGGACAGTGCAAAAACCATCCAGCAGCGAAGGATGGATGAGCTTATCCGACAGGTAGAAGAAACCGTATTAGTCGACACGGACCGAGCGCTGGGAGGTG
>CAZMLE010000014.1:0-68206 GCA_964567045.1 uncultured Pirellulales bacterium
CCTGCAAAGCGTCAACCGCAAGTCCGTGTTTCACAACGGTAGAGCGAAAATGCGATCTCAAATAGGAGCCCAAGTCAAATGTGACGCTTATATGTGCCAGAATCCTCGCCACAGCCAACAACAGTAATATCTTCAGCATCCAGGAAAGATGACTAACAGCCGGATTCACCATCATTCGAATCAGAAGTGTTGAGTAAAATATCAAAATCGCCGCTTCCGCGTATGATAAGCGTGATCTGAATACAGAATCCATGGCACGATATATGCACCCTAAGGCAAGAAAGACGAGAGGTATTCCCAGCCAGCCAAAGTTAATGTAAGCCTCCCCAACGGTGGTAACCGGCGCAGATGACCAGGTTACCCAGGGCTGGAAAAGGCCCTTGTAGTTGACAATAAATTGCGGCCGTGGCGGATAAATGACACGGGGGATAGGTATCCATAAAATCATCTTGTATGTACTGCCTTCAAGAAATGGATGATTATCCGGGACATTCATGAAGCAGCCGGCTGCATATTGCCCGTCGTTTAATCTATCTAGTGCTATGTTAATAACTGGTTTTAGGCCAAGTTTTTGACCTCCTTCAGATGCGTACTTAAAGGCTTTTTTGATAGAAACCTTCTTGCCAAACAGGTATTGGGCCTTGTAATCACGATATAAACCAAGATAAGCACCACCAAGAAGGACAAGAACGGTAAAGATTACGACGTATCGCCATTGCACTTTCCCACGAACAAGTATCAGAGCCATAATGATGCATAAGACGCCCAGAAACAATCCTTCTCTATTTCCAGAGGGTAAATGCCAAAGTATCTCCAAAATTAGATAGGTGGTTGCCAATTTCTCCTTTAATAGACTCCCCGCGCTTATCACTCTCAGCGCTGCGTATGCAGTGATAATCGTTCCAACAGTACTAAATATGGCAATTGGAGAAAAAACAGGTGTGAACATAAATGCAGAAGGATTGTCGTGAAAATATGTACCGGTAATCATTATAATAAAACGAGCAGATAGTACCACGAAACCCAACGCAAAAATGAAAATGGGCACGCCATTTTGTTTACGATGGGTGACTTGTCTATTCTTTGGCGGCATAAGCCAGAAAGGAAGATTGAATAATGTCTGGGCGACCAAGACTCCGAATACAACATACGGGAAATAGTGGCGCACCTGCCACGCATGAGGAAAGATGACATCATCAAAAACTCCCGTTGCGAAGATAATAGGAGGAATCACAAACTGTGCCAGTTGTCCCACTGTAAGAAGAATATCCGGATGGAAGGGGTCATGAAAAGCTCCTCTGGCAATCAAATGGGCCGCAAAGGCGAAAAAAGTGATGGTCCCAATGCTGATGGTTCTAAAGGCATGATCTTCATGCTGGGTTGCCATTAGTATTAAAGACGCCGCCCCAATACAGAACCAAGGGCCCCAAAAACCCAATAACGGCAGGAGACTTGCCTGTGAATATCTTTGTGTGATAGTAAATCCCATGAAAGGCATCTAGAGAGAAGATGTTGTGTCTCTCATTGCTTGTCGAGCACTGTATGTATTGCCAGAAAATTGGTTGTTCTAAACTGTTCGTATATTTCTAAATAGTGTGGCAGTGGATGAACATAGCTGGATGGAGTTATACGATAGAGTTTCATACCGACCGTTTTGAACCAATAAAAGAAGTCCTGGAAGAAACATCGAGTATCTATATTGCATCCGCCGAATTCGAAATTGACTAATCCAATTAATCCTTTTTCAAACATATTGGTCGCTCCGAAAAGAACGTCCATCTCGTGCCCTTCAACGTCAATCTTAAGCAAATCAATGCGATTGATGTTGTTAAGCCGACAATAATTGTCTACAGTGTCAATTTGCACTTGTTCCGTGTGAGAGAAAGAAACACCAAAATGATCTAACCGTCTTTTAGTTAGTGACGCAGTTCCAGACCCAGGTTCGTCATAGAATATGCTAAAGGTACCCTGCTCTTTTCCCAGGCCCAATTTGTTAAGAATAATATTTGGGCTTTTCGGGGCATTCTGCTTAAGAGTGTTAAAAGAATCAGATGTAGGTTCAAAACAGTGAATAATACATTGTTCTTGATCAATCTCAGATGTGACCGTATTAAGAAACTGTCCTTTGTTAGCACCCACATCAAAAATGCAGTACGGCGGACGGCAAAAACGCCCAAGCATCTTTACCACCGCTATCTCGCCGCTGCCATTCACATCGGAACCAGAGCCAATACCCATCAAATACTGGCATTTAGAAGCACAATATCCCAGAGCTCTTTGTGCCAAAGCGTTACCGGTAAGAACTATCAAGATTCGTTTAATAAGCGATAATACCATATTTACTACAGATCACCCAGTGGTTACCTCGGTTCGATTTATGACTTGATGGCTATTTGGTCTGGTTTCTTAGAGCTTGTTTGTACTTGGGCGATAGCGATTTTTTCGGTTAATAGCTCTTCCGCTCGTTTAGCATCCTGTAGGAATTGTACAACGGTCTCTTTTGTGTAAGGATGTACGATCATGCCTTCTAATATTTTAGGAACAACAGTTACAATATGACTTCCGGCTTCCAACCACTGGACTACGTTCAAGACCTCACGTGTCGATGCGGCAATAATCTTAGCACTCAGCGAGTGTGCATCGAGCAGGTTTCTTGTTTTCTTGATCTCTTCAATAGCATCGTAGCCCATATTATTGATTCTGCCACAGAAAAGCGATACATAGGTAGCGCCTGCCATTGCTGCCAGGAAACATTGCTGAGCGCTCATCATTGCGGTGACGTTGACCCGCACATCATACTTCTTTTCCAGAACATGCAGCACTTCAACGTTGTCCAGTTCGCCATTTGGGCCGTGAATGGTTATTTTCGCCACAATGTTGGCCGCCCACTGGGCAAACTCCTTGGCCTGAGCTATCATCCCTTCTTTATCATTGGTTGTTACCTCGATAGAAAGCGGATAGGGATGAATTACTTTGGCGATTTCCATAGCCTGTTTTTTGATGCCAGCCATTCCTCCTCTGACTCCATCCTTCAGTAAAATGGTCGGATTTGTCGTCACACCGCGGAGAATGCCCATCCGATGGAACCTGCGGATATCAGCAATATTTCCTGAGTCAAGAAATATGGCCATTGAAAACCTCCCTATCCTGCTTTACTGATTCCCATTTCATCTCTGCCTGTTTCATTTTGGGGTGCGATACAATCAGGTGCCAAACCACAGCCTGAAAAGACTCGGTGTGGGCTGTCACCGTATCGGGCGAAATGACTGGAATAACCACACAGGCGTCGGCGACTTGTGCCGTATAACCTCCATCCCTTCCTACGATACCAAACACTTTAGCCCCGACGGTCCTGGCATGTTTCAAAGCCTCAACAATATTTGTGCTGATGTTCTGTTGGCTGTTGCCCCCACCAACGGAAAAAACGAAGATGCCGTCCCTGTGGTTAAGCCTGCTGGTCTTGAGCCAGTTTACATATGCTGTCGACCAGCCTTCGTCATTGACTCTGGCAGTCAGCTCTGAAATGTTGTCTATCGGTGTGTAAGATTCAATACCGGCAATTTTCCGGAAATCGTTGACGGCGTGACTAGCGTTGCCGGCTCCTCCACCTACTCCTAGGAAGAACAGTCTGCCGCCGTGGATGCGTAATTCAACAAGTAAGTCGATCATTCGGTCGATTTCAGATACGTTCAGTTTAGAAACCACTTTACATACTTCCTGCAGATACCGCAAGATATAGCTGTCTTTTACCATCACTTGGCCCCGTTTCTGAGAATTAACTCTACTGCAGAGGAAAGGTCACTCATTCTGAAATCCGCCTTAGCCCCGGCATTGTACGGATAGTCTATCAGAATACTAATACAGCCTGCTTCTTTACCTGCCTCTGCATCTTTCCACTGGTCGCCAATCATGAATGATTTATTTAGGTCGATTTCCCATTTCTGAGCCGCCTTGAGCAGCATACCTGGCTTGGGCTTTCTACAATCGCAGTTATCGGTATCGTCATGAGGACATACGATTATATCGTCCACAGCAAGAACGTCTTTAATATGTCGGTTAATAACGTTTAGGACCTGCGTTGAAACGGCACCCCGGGCTATATCAGGCTGATTGGTGACAACAATATTCAGCCAGCCCGCGAGCCTCAGGCGAAGAAGACACTCAACTACGCCTTCAATGAGTGTAAATTCTTCGAGCTTCCGGGGAGAGTAAAGTTGTCCCTGCCTGATGACCGGCTTGTTGATTACACCATCCCTATCAAAAAAAACTGCTTTCTTCATATGTTGACCATTTGGTCGGTTTGTGCCGAGTTGTATACAGCTTCAAGCATCCGGTTTGCCTGAAAACCGTCCCAGCCCGAACCTATAGGGTCTCTATGCTCTTCGATTGCTGAAAGAAATTCTTTCCATTCTTCTTGCCACGAGGTATCTGCTCCTGGATAGGTAAAAGTTTGCTCTTCAGGTGCACCACCTTCCGGGCGTCGGCATCCTATGGTCAGTGTCTCAGTGCCGTAACTGCTTCCCAATCCTTCAACAACTAAAAAACCATCTGTTCCAAAAACCTCAAAAGAGAACAAGTTCTTCCACTGAGTCCAACTGGTATGCATGGAAGCTACGATTCCGGCTCTGGTTCTAAAGAGGCAGAAAGCATTGTCCTCGACCTCCATATTCCAAAAATATGTGGAAGTATAGCCAAAAGCTTTTTTAAAATCGCCTGCGAACCATCGAAAAAGGTCGACTACATGCACGCCCTGGTCCAATAGTTCCCCGCCCCCACACAAATCTCTATTTGCTCGCCACTCCTTTTCATAGCCTGGCCGGCCTCCATGACCATAACGACACCGCAGGTATATTATTTGCCCAATTTGTCCTTGCTCGCACACAAACTTTGCTTTGGCAATTGCCGGGTGATGACGGTGGTTAAAGCCAGTTTTAATAATAGTGCCAGACTGTTTCGCTGCTTCGATTATTCCCTGAGACTCTTGAGAGTTTATTCCTAATGGTTTTTCACATAATACGTGTTTGCCATTTTTTAGAGCCTCGATACTTATTTCAGCAAGGAACTTATTGATTGTGGAGACAATCACAATGTGAACGCTGCTGGCGGTAATCGCTTTTTTCCAATCCTGTTCAAATTGTCCGCCAAATTCCCGGCAGAGGTTCTCACCGGCGGTTTGGTTTATATCTGCAACGATTTTCAATTCACAGTTGTCAAATTGTTGAAGGGCAGCGGCCCTTTTTCGACCGATTAACCCGGCGCCCACAATAGCAACTCCGAAGCTCAACGCGTTACTCCAACGAAGTTCTTGCCGTCTATTCTTCTTAGCGTATATAGACACAAGTTGTCTAAGAGTCTATCCCTGAAATCCGGTGTCCGCCAATCGTCCCACACAGCACTAATCAGGCGTCCCGTGATACCGTTAGACTCCTCTGATGCAAGAAACAACGCCAGATCGGCCGCAAGTTGCGGAGAATTGCCACCTTCTCGAATTGCTTTTTTGATCTGTGACATTTCTTTTGTGCCGGCTTTTTCTCCGGCCAAGGCAACTTCCTGGAGCATCCTGGTCTTTACAATTCCTGGGGCAATGGCATTAACGTCGATGTTATACTGTGCAACTTCCGAAGCCAATGTCTCTGTAAACCTTGCTACCGCCGCCTTTGAACATGCGTAGGCTGTAAAATTAGGCCTGGCGGATGTTGCCCCACCGCCTGAGAAGTTGATGATCTTGCCTGAGTTTTGCTGTTGCATTATCGGTAGGACCGCCTTACAGCATAGCGCTGTACCTACAAGATCGATATGAACACAGATAATCCAGTGTTCAATATCGATTTCCGCTAAAGGACCGATCGGTCCCTGAATTGCGGCGGCATTTACCAAAACGTCGATCTTCTCGTACAGTTTCAGCGTGTAATCCAGCAAAGCAACCACATCTTGCCGAGACGAGACGTCTGCACGAATGCTATGTATCTCTCCAAAGTCACTAAGTTCACTGGTTGTATATTCCAATTCATCAGATGAACGGCTGGAAATAACCATCTTGGCCCCATTTCTTAAGAAAGTTTCTGCGATGGCTTTACCTATACCGCGGCTACCCCCCGTGATGATACACACCTTATCGTTAAGGTTCATTCTGTTACTGCTATCTTACCCCATCCATGAAGTTGACGAGGACCTTTGTGCCCTCAAAGTCAAAACGGTACCTCATCTCGCGTAATCCGACATTTTTCATCTGCTCTCTGAAACTTCCGTGTTTTTCTTCTACGTAGAAGACGAAGAATCCGCCACCGCCTGCGCCGGAGATTTTGCCGCCGAGAGCGCCATTTTGTTTAGCTAATTCATAAATACTATTAAAGTGTGGATTTGTCATCTTTGTAGATATCTTCTTTTTATACTGCCAGTGCTTATCAAAGAGCAGACCTACGTCGGTTATATTATCTGTTTCAAGAGCTTCTACAATCTTGTGGCCGATCTCTTTAATGGTGTGCATACTCTCAACGATGCTACGTTTTTGCTTTTGTGCGCCCTTACTCTGTTCGGCGAGAATGGTGTCAGCATCGCGAGATGTATTGGTATAGAACATGAGCATGTTACGGTTAAGGTCATCGATAGCCGCATCGGACATATTGACACTTTTGGCGGAGACTCGTCCATCCTTGGCGATCTCAAGAATCATAAGGCCACCAAAGGAAGCCATGTACTGATCTTGTTTCCCGATGGGTTTACCCAACAGGTCTATCTCTAGGTGGCAGGCCTCCTCGGCAAGTTGTTGAAGCGGGATATGCTCCCTTTTCATAGTATGAAGAGCATTCAACAAACCCACAGCATAACAACTGGATGAACCGAGTCCCGTGCCGGCAGGAACGTCAGACATGGATACTATTTCCACAGCTTTTTCGATCCCCGTCATCTGCAAAGCAGCTTTTGCTATCTCATGTTGAAGCTGGTCTCTGTGTTCGACCGTCTCTGACTTGGTATATTTGACTCTTATTAAGTCATCGACAACAGGCTTGTTAAGGTTGATAAACATATACTTGTTTATGCTGGCGGCGCAGATAAAACCACCATATTTGGAGTAATATGCCGGCAGGTCGGTGCCGCCGCCTCCCAGCGTTATTCTAAATGGCGTGCGCGTTATGATCACTTTTCACTTGTACTTTTAACAACCTGGCGAAGAAGTTCGGGTGTATCAACAGCAACAAGTTTGCGGTTCGATACAAAGCCGTAGAGTCTCTCTTCTGCGTCTAAAACTGTCCGGAAGATGTCATGTCCGAAATCCGAGAAACCATCAGGGATATATTTTAGGATGCGTTGCTCGAGCACATATATACCGGTATTGACTATGTGACTTGTGGTTTCGGATGGCTCTGGTTTCTCAATAAAATCAACAATTCTGTCACCATCCAATACAGCGACGCCACTCTGGGAGACGTCGTCTTTATGATAAAGGCATATTGTGCCGATCCCTTTCTTGGCGCGGTGGAATTCGGTGATTTGTAGCAGATTAAAATCTGATAGAAGGTTGTCTCCATAAGCCACCAGAAACGTATCTGAGGGGTCTTTTTTCCAGTATTCGGTGGCGATTTTTTTAACGGCTCCTGCTGTGCCGAGTAGATGTTTCTCGTATGAGTAGGTAATGTTAACTCCATATTGAGTGCCATTACCGAGATGATCTTTAATAACATCTGGTAAGTGATGAAGGTTTACGTAGATGTCTTTGAGACCAAAACTTTTAAGCCATTCTATATTATGCTCGAGTATGGATTTGCCTTTTATTTTGACCATTGGCTTAGGTATATAATCCACTACCTCTTTTAGCCGCTCACCTTTGCCTGCTGCAAGAATAATTGCTTTCATTTGTTGATAAATCTGCTAGGTAGTATCGTGCGCCCTTCCGTTTATTAAAAAAGCAAATATCTTTCTCAGAGTGTTTTTCTGGGAAATGTGAAAAAGCAGCAAAACGATCTTATTGATAAATCTGTCAAAAGAAGGTTTGAAAATGCGATTTTTCCAACGATAACGATAGATTCTAGCCAGATAATTATAGATTGCAGGCAGTGAGTCAATACCTCCAAAAGAGTCATCAATCCTATTTTTTAGCCTTGTACCATCTATAAACTTAGAAGTTACCATAAGACTTTTAAATATATGAATTCTTTCCTGCAGCCAAGGAGTATTCAAATGTTGCCTATTGT
The DNA here is from genome assembly GCA_964567045.1 of uncultured Pirellulales bacterium. Lineage (GTDB taxonomy): Bacteria > Planctomycetota > Phycisphaerae > Sedimentisphaerales > Anaerobacaceae > JAFNGF01. The sequence goes on from CAZMLE010000014.1 coordinate 8,193, forward strand.
AACTGGCCCATTCTTCCAAAGAATTGGGTGTTCTAAAGCCTTCTTTTTTTGCCAGATCCAGCATTTCCGTGCCAGGATAAGGTATTAGTGTGTAGAAACCTGAAATTTGGGCGTTGGGATTTTCTTCCAGCAACCTTAAGGCTAAATCGACAGTCTGCATAAGTTCATCGGTCGTTTCTGTGGGAAATCCCATCATAAAGTTATACAGCGGAATTATGTTTGTTTCAGAAAGCTTCTTGTTAGCTTCTAATATATCTGAAACTGTCTCACCCTTTTTTATCATATTCAAGATACGATCCGAGCCTGATTCAATTCCAGGCTGGACGGATGACAGACCTGTATCGCAAAGAAACCTTAGGTTGGCAAGCTTGAGTCTGTCCATCCTTGCCTGTATCCACCATCTGAATTTGCCATTAATCTGTTCAGCAATTCTTTTTGCTCTTTCCTGGTCAACAAGAAACTCTTCATCATGAAAGGTAATTGCATCAAGCTTGTACTTTTGAACTAGTCTCGAAATTCTATGGTATGTCTTCTCTGCAGATAGTGCCCTCCACCTTCTTTTTGATAGCCTTGGATTACAACAATAAGTGCATCCCCAGGGGCAACCCCTGCTCGAAATAAAAATCAAACTCCGCGTGCTTGCCCCTTTAAATCTGCCCTGACTGCCAATGTATTCCTCAATGTCAACCAAATCATAGGGGATTTCAGGCAGATTGTTCAGATCCGCACATTCCCTATGTTTGGTTATAGTAATACCATCGCCGTCTTTGATAGCCAGCCCTTCGACTTTTTTCAAGTCGTTCTTATTGCTTAAGGCGTCTATTAACTCCCGAAATGTAACCTCTCCTTCGCCAATAACTACAATATCAACTGTTGCATTAAGAAGAGTCTGTTCCGGTAACAGTGTGGCGTGCACTCCTCCCCAAACAACCTTTGTGCTGGGATTCGTATCTTTTATGAGTTGCGATACCTCGAGAGCATAGCCTATTTGGGGGCCAGTCATTGAAGTAACGCCCACACATAAAGGTTCAGACGCAAGTTCCTTAATCAGAGTCTGTTTCCAGTTTTTGTCAATTCTTTGATCGACAATTTTGACGTTGTAGCTATCGATTACGATCGAAGAAATAGCCAAGAGCGAAAGCGGCGGATCTATTGACACACCTTTGATATCAAACCCTGTTTTGGGATACACTAACACTATGTCAGACACAGGATCTCTTCTCCTGTAATTCAGATTTTTCCTTTGTCCATTTCGTTCTTAATATAACTTACCGTTGCTCTCAGACCTTTGGAGATGTCTGTTCTGGGCTTCCAGCCTAATTTCTTTGCTTTCTTAATATCAGCGAGAGTCTCTTGGGCTTCGCCTGGTAAATCTGGTTTGTTGATAGGCTTAATGTAAATACCTAAGAGTCCACTTATTATTTGATATATCTGGTTTATCGAGTAGTTTCTGCCTGAGCCAAGGTTAAATATTTGGCCCTCAGTTCTGGGGTCATTGATACATTGAAGGTGGAATTCGTTCACATCGTCTATATATACGAAATCTCTTTTATTGTGGCCTGTTCCGAAGATTATTGGCTGTTGACCTTTGAGCAGCCTGATGATAAATGCGCTCATCACCGGCGGGATAGTCCTTCGATAATCCTGCCTTGGACCATAAACACAGAAATATCGCAAGCCGGTCAGATTCAGGTCAGAAAACCTGCTGTACGCCTGTGCGAAGTACATCGACGCCGCTTTGCTGGTCGCGTAAAAACTTTCCGGCCTGACTTCCAGCTCCGGTGTCGGGAATACGTTTGAACCCTCGTATACTGCAGATGACTCAGCGTATATGACCTTTCTTACTTCGGTTTTTTTGGCTGCTTCAAAGACATTGACTGTCCCGGTGACGTTAATGTCCGATGTTTCAACTGGATCTGCTTGGCAAGCAGTGATGCAGTTCTTGGCAGCCAGGTGAAAGACCACATCTATCCCGCTAAACAGTGGATATATCTTGGCAGAGCGGATGTCAAGCTCGTGGAACTGCACCCCTTTGGGTACCTGGGTCTTAACACCATAGGCGAGGTTATCGATGCCTACAACAGGGTAACCCTCCTGCAATAGCCGATCCGCCAGATTGCTGCCAATGAAGCCTGCAATTCCCGTAACTAGTATCGCTTGGTCCTTATGCGCCATTCCAACCGGGCTTCCGTGCAGCCCCCATCAAGTCGGCAAATCCTCTTCCTTCCTTAAGCTCCTTTGATTCCAGGATTCCTTCTACTTGGACCATCATTTCTCGAACGCGGTCTTTCCACAAGTATTGGCTTGTTCTGCATCTTTCGTGGCCAGCTTTAGCTATTGCCTGTCGTTCTTTGTCGTGCGACAGATAGTACTTGACCTTTTCGAGAAGCTCCTCTGAGTTTGAAAAGAATGCGGCTTCTTTGCCCTCAACGTAAAGTGATTTTGTAGAAGGCGTCCTTTCTGCAAGTAAAAAAGTGCCGCAAGCGGGGATTTCAAATATCCTGCCGGCTGTAAGGTTTCTGTTCCACTTTGAGACTATGCCCAGGCCGATCTTCCCGCAGCATATTGCCTTGACATAATCCTGGCCCCAAATAGGTCCCGACTTAATTGCGTTCCGCAGAATTTTTTGGGCCCGTGCCTTATGCCAGTTTTGCCCCCTGACCGATATGGGCAGCCTCTGCTTAGCCAAACAGCAGATCAACTCCTCGGTTTTAGGCTCCCAGTGACCAATGAAGAATATATCGCTGCCCAGTCTTCTTTTGTCTTCATCGGAGAGTTCGACAGGCCTGAACATCTTGTCATCATAAGCGTTTTCAGTAAAGTACACCTTTTTTGCACCCAGCTCATGCAACTCAGAGACATTAAAGGGGTTGGATGTGAAATGTACATCATATACAGTGATAGCCTCAATATAGTTTTTGAGGCTATGAGATTTGTACATTATATCATCAGTGTTGTAATGTACCAACAAGGTCCTCGTTGCCTTTTTGATATACTTGAGCACTTTGGGCAGAATAAAAGTACCTTTATCTATCCAGATAACATCAAAGCTCTCTTTCTCAACAGTTTCTATAAGACGCTTATTTGTATTGGCCAGATCCTTTGGACCAAAAACTTTTCTTGCAGCCCTATAAATTAATCGACACTGTTTTCTGCGGACATCTTCGGGTTCGGTGTCTATCGGCACAATTTTATGTCCTAATTGCTCAATTGCATCCATTCGTTGAAGGCAAGTACCACCGTGCCACAAAGGCCCAACATACAGTATTTTCATTTCTTAGGAATTTTCCTTAACGCCGGAGATAAGAAACACGCGGGTATAAACATTACTGCCAACGGAGCCTGTTTCAGCAAGGTTCCATATCTTGAGGATAAGACGTATCAACTGCCAGATCACGTAGCGAACGAAAGAAACTACCCCGTGTACTACCGGCCCGCCTTCTCTGGCCTCGATGTGCTGAAAGCCCAGCAAATTCAAGAGGTTCCTTAAAGCATTAGGATTGAAACATATCTCATGGGTGAAATCACCGTAGCGGATAGTTCCCGCCCACGGGCTGTCCGCGTTGGGTGTTTGGAGTATGAGACGTCCGCCCGGTTTCAGAGCCTTGGAAGACGCCCTCAAAAAATGAATCGCCTCGTTCTTTGTGAAGTGTTCAATGATATCCAGGCCAACAATTAAGTCATATCTCTTTTCTATGGCTTCCAGAAAATCGAGAACGTTGTTTTCGACTACGTTCTCCGTGACCTGTTTTGCTATGCGTACTTGTTCGGGGCTTATGTCTACACCTGCAATATCAGTATATCCTTGTTCCTTCAGAAAACGCAGAAGCTTTCCACTACCACATGCAACTTCCAGTATCGCTGCATCTTTCCGTTCCGGCAACCACCCTCGTAAAAAGGATCTATAGGCCTGCCCCCAGCGTTTATCAGCCACTATATCTACGTTACCTTTATATCCTTGGAAACAAGAAGCATATTTTTCATATATCAATTTGCGATAATCGTTATTTGCGAACATCGGCACACAGCATATTTGCTCGAAAAAAATGGTAAAAAAGTACTCCTGTCAACTTCTCTTAAAATTCACCTGTCACTTGTGCAGACAATCTTATCCTTTTTTTTGCCAAGCCACGCTCCCCACCAACTGAATGTGCTGAAGGATGTAATAAAGTGATGACACCGGCTCATTAAATGCAGGCTCTCGAAATCTCTGGCTCGCACCTTTTTATCCACGACTGTATAAGGATATTCTGATAGTAGTAAGGGGGCGAATTCTCTGTCCGCCCATTCTGCGTCATCTGAGAACACAAAAAAGTGAGGCCGTTTGACTTTTTGCATAATAAGGTCTGTAGCCCAGCGGTAGTGATCAATGTCCACTTCGTTTGTTCTCTCATTGTCGGTTCTGCCGAGGTGATAAAGGTGTCTGACGTGCACGCAAACGGAATTATCGGCTCTCTCTATTCTGCTGGCCATTTCCGCCACCGCCGGAGCCATCGGCGAAACTACAGAGAGTTCATCACGAATTATGTCCGCAATATCGGCGAAATATTTTTCACTTTGCCAATATCCTTCTACGTATACAGGCTTTGTGATCTTGAGATTCAGAAATTCAGAATCCACCGAATCTGTGCTTTCGCGAATAAATTTCCTCTGAGCAATGGGTTTTCGGGTATCCCACTTGCGGAGTATATAGCGAAATATACGCCGCATATTACCGGCGTAGCATTGGCCTGGACTTGCCATTTGCGTTTTGATATTGAAGTGGCAAAGGGAATATGACCGTTTGTATGGGTCCCGCTCGAATCCGGAAATGGCATCTACGTAAAGCGGGACATCATTGGTATAGGCAAGGCGCCTGGCCGCAGCATATTGAAAGAGCTGGTTGCCCAATCCACCGGCCAACCTGACTACTACCTTGGGCGATTCCACGGTTGTTGTCTTTTCAACTCCATCAGGTCATTGCAAAGAGCATAGAATCATACTTGGAAAAAAGATATCGGCCTGGGTGATTTCTCCATCAAGAGGACGTTGACCGTAGGCTCGGTTGAAAGGGCCAATAGTTTTGAGCTTGTTCTTGAGTTCGAGCATAGTCAGTACAGAAAGTTTTTTTCATCCGGTTTTTTGTCCTATCCCGATCAGCTCTTCTCCGATGCCGAATTTACTGGCAAGCCAACCCAACGGGTAAGTGGTCCAAACAAGCCAGGCTGGCGGCGAAACTTGTTTTGCTTTTTTCCGGTTATATCGCTGCATAATACTTAGTGCCAGCCAAGTGTTTGGACTGAAATTATAGATTTGGATGTTCTTAAAATTCGCCCCACTCATTAATCTTCCAAGAGAGCCAGGCGTAAAAAGCTGCAGATGAAATGGTATCCAGGAGGAAATAGAATCGCCCTTCATTATCCTCATACTCATGCTTTTACCGTGCGGTACATAGATTAGGAGCTGACCTCCTGTTTTAAGCAAACGATAGCATTCCTTTATCACCTCACGGGGTCGAGGTGTATGCTCCAGGGCATTATCAATCCTGATATAATCAAAGTAATTGCTCGTCAGGTTAATATTCGAAAGTTCCGAGGTCAAAAAGTGTCCTTCAGGTAGGATGTTTTGGCTTACCTCTATCGCATTTTTACTCACGTCTACACCCCAAATCTCGTACCCTCTCTTGGCAAACTCTGCTAACTTGCTGCCATTCCCACAGCCGAGATCCAGAATCCTTTTGCTTTTGTAGGGAACTGATTCCAGTGGATATGAATGAGGTCGAAACCGAAACTGCCTCAGAAGCTTTCTTAACTTCGACACGGGTTTGTCGATCTGTTGTTTTAATTCATCTATATCTGTTTTGCCGGAATTAGTGGTAACTTCCGGATCGAGTGTTGAATAAAACCTGACAATTTCTTCCCAGCTTGCTCTGTTTAGTAAGTACACCAAGGAGCAGAACTTACACTCTACATAAGCACCTTCATATTCAAGAGCATCCCTTCTGTTGCAATCCTGAAATAATTCTTTGTATTGCTCAGAACCGCAAACGGGGCAGGGCATAATCATTGCGCTTAAAGGACCTTCTAAGGCTTGACTTTTAACAAGACCTTAAACTTAAGATAAACGCGCATAATAAATAAACCGATCACAAATGGCAGCACTATAATACCTGTCACTCAAATCAGCCTTTTCTTCGAACCCGACTACTCTACCCTTGCCATCGGAAAACGCGAAAGAGCGTCTATCGAGTGCGGACGCGAGAACACATCAGCCAGCGTATTTCCATCGATATGCAGTGTGATGATGACCTGACCCCGGTTTATGTGCCACAATGCGAAAGAAAAGCAATTATGGTACTTCTTGTTCGAAGCGAACTCAGGTTCTTTCTTTCATCCACCATGATTACCAGCCACGAGAGTAAATATCCTATTCTTTAGTGTAGGAAAATATCGAGATAAGATATGAGAAACTTTTTCTCCAAAACAACAACAAGAGTAACGGTGGATTCCAAACTTCCAAGCTGTATGACTTTTATCATGGAAATCCTTTCCTATACTTCGTCCGATATTACCCTCCTTGGAGTTGCAATAAATGTCTTTCCACCTTGTTATGTAAGCATTCCAATCTTCTTCTACTCTTATCGTATTAGACCTTCTAATTTTCCAATTTGCATGGCTAAGATGTTCAACGTACGAATCCGGCGATGCTTCAACAATCCATCCTTTCTGCCACATTTTCAAAGACAAATCCCCATCGATGTGATAAAAGAAATATATATCTTCATCAAGATAATTTACCTCTTGAATTGCTTCCCTTAAATGCAGTGCGTATTGCGCAAACATCCTGTTTCCCAGTGTAAGCCCCACAGAATATTGTTGGCTCCCAGGCCAATTCCTCCAATAAAAAGCAAGCTGCCCTATTTTTACACGTTTTTTTCTCTTTTCCTCAAATAATTTATAGGCATTTTTAATAGCTCCAGGGACGAGCAAACAGTCATCGGTCAAAGTGCAAATATACTTACCCTGAGCCACCCTGAAAGCAAGGTTATGAAAGTACCCAGCGTTTCTACGAATAATCGGGAGACCTTTCCAACTTCCCCGATTGTGCTGACAGATAGTTATTATATCCTTCTGCTTGGAAAGCCAGTTAAGTGCACCATCTGTAGAGCCGCCATCTACTACTATTATTTCATAGCCGGGAGAAAAATCCTCAAGCTCCTCGCGAACGCTCCTAATGCTAAGTTTTAAAAGCGATTTACGGTTATAACTTCCTATTTCAACAGAAATTGCGGGTTTAGAAACGATGGACACCCCCTTTTTTACAATTTAGCCGCGCCCTCAAACGCTCTAAACAATTTAACAACAAAGAAAGATGGCGCGGAGCACAAAAGCATTCAAAACTAATTTTCAATCCTTTCAAAAAACTTCTCTGCTGTTCCATAGGTGGCAGGATCCCTATATCAATGAAATCGCCATCGCACTTTAGTCCGAATATCCCTTTACCTATGAGGTTGGGGAAAACATTATATTCCAGAGAATATTTGGCCCCTGACGGTATTAGAGCAAAAACATCCTTAGTTAAAAAGATATATAGTGGCACTGACGAATCTTCCTTTATTATTGGCTATTTTCTCCTGGAATGAGATAATTCTCTCTAAAGCATCCATTTCAATTGTGCCACATTAAAAAAGTCCTTGTTGTGTAGAAGTTCATCAACTGATACAAAATGGCACTGAGAATCCCCCCAATAGCCAAGATATAGTAGTACAAACCGATCTGTGACGGTTCAATTAGTCCTGTTATAATCCTTAAACAGACAAGCTGTCCTAAACCTATGCCGGCACGGCCCGAAAAAAGAAGACATGTATCTTTGAGATTTTTTTTCGTTTCAAAAAAGGGCATGTTTGTATGATTCTATTGGAAAAATATACGTTTGGAGCTGGAATACAATTAAGCAGAAGAGTTTGCCCCGCCCCGGTTACTTCAGAGGAAACATCCTTGTACTAAAGAGCTTCTGTGCTTTGTTATAACTTATTGGGGTTCCTATATCTATTAATTCTTTGTCTGTCACATACCCATAGCAGGATTGTTGGACTAAATCCGGAATTAAGTCATATTCAAGTGAAAATTTTGTCATATTTGCCATGAAAGGAAATACGGTTTGTTCCATACAGTAAATCCCAACACTGCTATAGTACTCTGACTTGTTTTGACCCTTCTCCTCAAATCGAACTATTTTATTGTTTTTATCGAGTAGAACCTTACCGCTATTTTCATCTTTCACTTTGGTCAGAGCAATTGTCATCACACCCCTGGTAGTTATGTGAAATTTAATAAAATCGGCTAAATCCACGCTACAAAAGGAGTCACCATTTGTAACTACAAAATGACTGCTTTTTATATACGGTTTGGCATTCTTTATGGCACCACCTGTGCCCAGAGGCTCTTTTTCCATGCAAAATACTATCTCCGAGGCAATTGATTTTGCGCTGTAATAATCCCTTATTGTCTCTCCCATGTATCCACAGCACAAAATAAACCTTCTAAAACCAAAACTTGCTACGTATTCAATCAGAATGTCCAGGAAGGGGCTTCCATGAATCTTAGCCATCGGCTTTGGCGAATCGCTTACTACCGGTCGCAGTCTTTTGCCCAGCCCGCCGCAGAGAATTAACACATCGGTTTTTTCCAGTGACACTGTATTTTCTGAAGCGGATTTAAAAGTTGTCATTCGGTTTGTAATATATGATTTGAGTACCCAGATACTCAAATCTGAAAGGAACACACGTTAATCTATTAAGTGTTTCTTTTAACTTGGGCTGCAATTCTGGCGGCACAAAAAATAAAATAAATCCTCCGCCACCTGCGCCGAGAAGCTTGCCGCCAATTGCACCGGCACTGATGCCCATTCGGTAAATTTCATCAATTGCGCTTGTTGTTATCCTTGATGTGAGAGTTCTTTTGATTTCCCATGCTTCATGTAACAGCCGTCCGAATTCCTCGATCGGACCGGTGTCACTACAGAGAACTTGAAGTGCCTCGTTGACCAAATCTCTCATTATCCTCATATCCCGTTTTTTTTCCAGTATACTTTCAATCTGTTCACCTGCTATCTCGGAGGCTTGCCTTGAAAAACCCGTAAAAAATAGCATGAAATGCTTTTGGAGAATTTCAAGCCTCTCCGGATTCATGATTATCGGCTGGACAACAAATTCCTGGTTGCCACCAAAGGTGATATGATTAAATCCGCCAAAAGCAGCTAATGTCTGGTCCTGTGAGCCAACATTTTCACTGATTAAATCCTGTTCTATGTGTATTGCTTCCATCGCCAACCGCCTTTTAGTGATCATCTGGCCTCTTAAGGCGTATAGGGCATGAAGTAGTCCGACAGTGAAAGCTGAACTCGAACCTATACCTGACTGAGCCGGTAGGTCGGAATTATGCTGCATTTCGATACCACGATCGAAATCAAGAAATTTCAGGCACTCCCTTACGGACGGATGCTTTATTTGATCAATAGTCTGAGTTTCTTCTCTTAATGTGTATCTTATTCGGTACTTGTGATCAAAAAAAGGCGGTAGATAGCGCACGATGATATGGCAAAATTTGTCTATAGTGGCCCCAAGGACAGCGCCTCCATTTTCTCTGTACCATTTGGGATAATCTGTTCCTCCTCCGAAGAATGAAATCCTCAACGGCGTTCTGCTTATGACCATCATAATATTTTTTCCCTATACCACTGAACGGTCTTTTTTATTCCGTCTTCGAGAGAGGTTTTAGCTTCGAAACCGAGGAGTTTTTTGGCTTTGGTGACGTCAATGAGCCGTTTCGGTATCATCGTGGGTTTGGAGGTGTTGAACACGATTTTAGCATCGGTATAACCATCGACCCGAAGAATGGTATTCAACACATCTTTGATACGGCAGGGTCTACCGGTGGCAATGTTGACGGGGTCGAACGTATTAATCTTTTCCATCGCGAGGAGCATTCCTTCGATGAAATCGTCAACGTAAATCAGGTCCTTGATGTCGCTGCCGTCGCCCCAGACTTCGAGAGGTTTGTGTCTTTCGACCACCTTGCGAATAAGGGCAGGCACCACGTGCGAGGTTGCCCATTCGAAATCATCGTAAGGCCCATATATATTGGCCGGCCTGACAACGACCGTCATCATCGGCTTTTTTATTTTTTCGGCATACATCCGGCAAAGAATCTCGGAGAATCTTTTCATCCAGGCGACGCAAAAATACTTTTCGAATAGCTCCCCCAACATCATTTCGTCTTCCCTGACGGGGTGGTCCACGTCGGGATAGACAGTGTTACTGCTGATGAAAAGGAACTTTTTGACACCGGTTTTATACGCGGCTTCGAGTGCGAGCGTATTCATCACCACGTTGGGGGTAACGTGAACGAGAGGCGTGTGTTCTATGACGGCGGCACCGGATGTATTTGCCGCACACATAAAGGCATACTCGGCACCATCGAGCGCCCTGGCACAATCTTCGGGCTTAGTCAAGTCGCATTTGACGTATTTAATCCTGTCATCTTCGATAACCACAGGATTGTTATGAAGCGTGGCTGTCACCTTAGCGCCGAGATTGAGAAGGCGTCTTATCAGATTGACGCCGATGAAACCTGCACCACCCATAACAACAACCGAACTATCCTTGAACACAGAGTCGCCTCCAATGCGGGCAAAAGATTAGTAAACGATGCGGCCTAACTAGAGTAATCGGGGTCATCCCTCTGCGAAAGAATCGGATTCTTTATTGGCCACCAGATATTGAACCTCGGGTCATTCCATTTTATGGTGAATTGTCTTGAGGGGTCGTAATAGGCGGACTGTTTGTAATGAAATATGGATTTTTCGCTCAGGCAAAGATGCCCGTTGCCATACATTGGAGGGACCAATACCTGGTGTTTATTTACTTCCGAGAGGACGAATGACCGCCACTTGCCAAAATCGGGAGACTGCTCGTCGTAGTTGACCACGACAAGATAAAACTTGCCGTGCAGACAGGATATCAGTTTCCAGGTAACGGAGTCCCCGTGAATGCCCTTTAGCACGCCGTGTGTGCCGACGGAAACGTCATCTTCAACAAAATCAGAATTAATGCCCTTTGACTTGTACAGTTTTTCATTATACAGTTCTACGTACTCACCCCTGTGGTCTTCGAAAAATGTCGGCTTTATCAGCAGAACATCTTTCAGCTTGGTCTTGCAAACCTCTATCATTCAGGCACCTGCATCGACAAAATAGTTTTTTCGTTTGAGAAAATCATCCTGATGATGCACATACCAGTCCCAGGTTTCCTTCAGACCATCCAACAGCGAGGTTGTGGGATTATAACCGATGAGCTTTCGAGCAAGAGATATATCCATAAGCCGCCTGTGAAAGCCGGAGGGTTTACTGGAATCAAAGACGTAGTTGAATTCAATAAAGCTGTTCAATGTCTCAACCAGCTCTTTAATTGAATAGCCCCTTCCACTGCCAAGATTTACGAAACTTGATCTGGTGCCGTGGTACAACGCGAGAATAACGCCTTCGGCAACGTCTCTGCTGTAAGCAAAGTCACGGATAGCGGAGCCGTCACCCCAGACCACAAGGGGGTCTTGGCCGTGATGAATGCGGTGCATCAGGGAGGGAATAACCATGGCGTTTTGAGGATCGAAATTGTCGCCTGGGCCATAGACGTTGCAGGGTCTGACGACCGCGAAATTCTCAAGCCCGTACTGTATTTTGTAAGCCTGAATCTGCAACTCCGCCATTCTTTTTGCCCAGCCGGGGAACATATCCATAGGCGGCCCATCGAGATTCTCCGTTTCCCTAAAGACCTCTGCGCTTGTATAGGCACCGATAGAGCTTGTGTAAACGACTTTTTTGACTTTGTTGATTCTGCAGGCCTCAAGCACATTTGTATTGAACATCAGCAGAGGGACAAAGAAACTTGCAGGTTTCTTTTTGGTGACTTCGATTGAACCTTTGATTCCCGCGACGTGGAAGACAAAATCCATACCGCTGGTTACTTTCTTACAGAAGTCAAATTCAGTGAGGTCTCCGCAGATATGCTCCGCCCGGTTGGTGACCGTGATTTTGTCGAGCGAGACAACTTTAACATTTGCCTCGGCATTGCAGATGAGTTCGACAATTTGTCTGCCAATAAGGCCAGTTCCGCCTGTGACCAGAACATTTTTCTTACTGAAACTTTTTAGTACATTATTGTCTATCATATTGTCTGATAAGCCCTAAAAACTCTTGCTTTCACCACCATCGACGGTAACGCAGGCACCATTAACAAGCGAGGATTGCTGTGTACAAAGAAAGACAACGAGATTAGCCACCTCTTGCGGTGTTCCGAGGCGACCGAGAGGAAGCTGGGCTACAAACTTTTCAAACTCCTGCGGATTCTCTTTCTGCATGTGCTCCCAGCCGGTATCTTCAATCATAATTGCTCCGGGAGCTACACTGTTGAAGGTGATGCCGTCTCTGACCAGTTCAGGATTCATAGCAAGCGTTTTCATAAGACTGATTTCGGCTGCTTTGGCCATATTGAACCAGGGTTGGCCACCACCCTCGCGGCCATAGATGGAGCTAATGGTAACAACGCGGCCCCACTTCTGTTTTCTCATAAAGGGAATGGCCTGCATTGTGAAGCAGACGGCCGCCATAGCGTTTTTACTATAGACATCCCGCCACACATCTTCAGAGGTTTTTTCCACAACAGGGTTTCCCCATCTGCCGCCGCCACCCACATTGTTTACCAGAATATGTAGACTACCCCAGGAATCCATCACCACTTTCATCACTTTTTTGATATCCGAGGGGACAAGCACGTCAGCAGACATACCCAAACTTTCCACGCCTCGTTGCTCTATTTCGGCGGATACTTTTTCCAGTCGTTGCTTATTGCGACCACAAACAGCAACGTTACAGCCCTCATCAGCCAACCCCAGAGCGATGCTGCGCCCGATGCCATGACTACCTCCGGTCACAAGCGCGTATTTGCCTCTAATGCCGAAATCCATCGCTTAGTCCTCTCTTTTGGGCTTCCACATAATCAGTGAGTATCCTTCCATATACAAGCTGCCAAAGAAAGGCCTTCTGACTTTGAGAATCTCTATCTTTCCGTCTCTTTCCAATTGTTTCAACCGAGGCAAATAACCTTCCGTGTAACCACGTTTTCTATGAAACTTGGTGGCCAGATAGTCAACAAGATTGCTTTCATCATAGAGTTCTACGGTAGGTTCAACATGGATACACAATCGCGGTGTTTGTTTCAAAAGGAACTCGAGAAATGGCTCAAACTTTCCCGCCAACTGCTCCACTACACCGACTGTGAAGACCGCCCCATTATTGGCTATCTTAAAATCATGGTCTGGACGAATCATGTCGAACAGATGCCCGGTAATGTTCCATTTGTAAACATCAGCGAACTTATTGACCAAGTCCACCGACGAAGGAACAAAGTCCAGACCGTACAGTTTCTTTTCAGGATACAATTTGGCGAGTTCGACAAGGTTAAAACCCGTTCCGCAGCCAAATTCGTATATAAAGTCAAAGTCCCGGAGGTACTTCATAAACAGCCAGCGACGAAAAACTCTGTAATAATTCAGCTCGAACATCGGGTCGTTAGGCACAATATAGTCACGATTGAAGCGAATGGGTCGGCCCGGCCTGATGAATTTCGGAATCAACGCATCAAGGTCACAGCCGGCCTCGACGAAATCTTTCAGGTTTTCCGCCCAGCCCCTCTCCCATGTCTCTTTTCTCTTCGGTGCACCAATAACCTGCTGGTCTGTTTCTATCTTCCTTAAAACATCCAGAATAACGCTGTCGCGCTGCGGACCTTCCAGAACCGTGTATTTGAAATCACACTCGGCAATCAAATCTTTGCAGCACTGTGGGATATCCTCAACAGTCGTTCCGAAAGAACAGGCAAATTCCTCCAAGCCAACTTCGAATATTCCTTTGTCCTGTACAATACTGCCTGACACTAAAATGGCCCTTTAAATCTGTGCTCGTGGCTAAAGAATTGTTCGTCCGACAAATCAGCGGCATCTAACCGCAGCATTCTTTCAGCAGTCCTTACAATACTGGCAGCATTGGGGTAAAACTCATTCTCAAGATGTCTCGCAGTTGGACAGGGAGTAAAGGCAAATCCTAATCTCTGAACCGGCTGCTTTAGACTTTCGTGGCACTTTTCCGAAACCCTTGCAGCTATCTCGGCACTGAAACCGCAGTTGAGCCAATCATTGTCGGCCACGATACAGTGGCCTGTCTTGCGAACGGACCGAGCAATCAGCTCATCATCGAGAGGTGATATTGCCCGTGGGTCGACAATTTCCACACTGACACCGTGTTTGCGATCAAGTACTCCTGACGCCTTCAAGGCCTCGACATTCATCCAGGAAGTAGCAACAACTGTCAGATCCCGACCTTTGCGCAAGATGTTAGCCACCCCAATTGGTTCAGTAAACGGCTCTTCCGGAACTTCGCCTTCCTGCCAGTATAGCCACCTGTGTTCAATCACTAACACAGGGCTATCGTCCCTTATTGCAGCAATCAAAAGTCCCTTCGCATCCCTCGCAGTGGTGGGCAGAACCACCTTTAATCCGGGAATATGAGCAAAAACCGAATACATACTCTTGCTGTGCTGACAACCCTGTCCCCATCCGCGCCCAATTACAGCTCTAATCACCAAAGGGACTTTCAACTTGCCGCCGGAGTGGTACATATAACATGAGACCATATTGGCCAGTTGATTCATTGCAAGCAGCAGGAAATCAACGCGTATGTGGATATGAACGGGGCGTAAACCGTTAATCGCCGCGCCTAACCCAAAACCCGTCATTCCATCCTCCGACAGAGGCGTGTCGAAACACCGGTCAGCGCCGAATCTCTCGACCAAGCCCGCGGTACTCCCAAAGATCCTTTTGTGGTCGGGGACACCAATGCCGTACACAAACACGCTGGGGTCCCTGGTCATTTCCTGACACAAGGCCTCATTTAATGCTTCACAGTAAGTTATCTTTCTCATTCTGCTCACACACAACATTTCTGTGCAACTCATCGGCATCGGCAAAGGGTGCGGCTTTGGCCAATCGCACGCCATTGCACACCAGGTCATCTATTTTGTGTTCAAGACCTGCAATGTCCTGTTCTTTTGCCCCCAACCGGAAAAGTTTACTTCGCTGGATTTTCACCGGATCTTTTTCACGCCATTGCTCGAACTCTTCCCTCGAACGATAACCGGCATCAAAGTCTTCGTTGACGCCGACGTGCTCCAAATATCTGTAATATGTCAGATGAACAAAGCAGGGGCGGCTCGTTGTGCTGATCGAGTGAACGGCCCTGTCCGCCAGCTTGAAGATTTCCTCGACATCTGTGGTTTCATCCGCGAAGACGTCGCAACGATAGCACCTTATAATGTCTGTGATGGAGTCGAATCCCTGTCTGTGCATCTTGGTCGTATGCACGGCAAGCTCATTGTCCTCGCAGACAAAAAGGACAGGAAGCTGCATAAGAGAAGCGATATTGATGCTTTCCCAGAAAGCGCCTTCTTCGACAGCGCCATCCCCAAAAAACACAACTACGATTCTCCCGTTACCCATTCTTTTATTAGCAAAGGCTGCCCCGACCGCAACAGGTATCGCGCTGGCAACGATTGCTGAAGTGCCCATAAAACCATGTTCGGGGTCGCACAGGTGCATCGAACCGCCCTTGCCTTTTAACAGCGCGGTGGCTTTTCCATACATTTCTGCAAAGAAGTTGTCGATGTTCAGTGTCTTAGCCAGGTAAACAGCGTGCGACCGATAGGTAGTGAAGACCTGGTCCTGTTGGCGCAAGGCATGGCAGATACCTGCCGCAATAGCTTCACCCCCCATAGACATATGCATAGGTGTTTTCATCTCGTCTTCAGAGTAATGCTCGCGGATTTTCTGCTCCGCAGCCCTGATGAGATACAATTTTCTGTAGAGCTCGAGATTCAGATTCAACACAGTATCACCCTTCTTCGGAGACCGGCCTGCAATCATCTCTGTCGGTTTATGCACGGCTTGTTGCCTGCAATTTGTAGAAATTTCGCCAGTAATTAAGGAGGTCCTTCAATGTCTGTTCAAACTTTATCTGCGGCGTCCAGCCAGTCGCCTTTGAGAATTTCTCAACACAGGGAATTTGCAGTGTCACGTCCGACGGTCTCAGGCGTGATTTTTCAACCTGAACTTTGACATCTTTTACCGAAGAAAGTGTGAGCAGTTTTTTGAGCATCTCGCCGACGGTCATTGTCTCTTTTCCGCCGATGTTGTAAACCTCGCCCGGTGGACATTTGTTGACCAGCAGCCAGTATGCCTTGACCGCATCCCGGACGTCGAGGAAGGTCCTGACGCTGTCGAGATTCCCGACTTTGACGACAGGCGGCGCGAGTTTCGCTTCTATGGCCGCCACCTGTTTGGCAAAGTTTGAGGTGACAAAGACCTCTCCGCGTCTGGGGCCGGTATGCGTGAACATTCTTGTCCTTATGGTTTTAACCTTCCATGATAGCCAATACTGAAAAGCGAGCATATCCTCTCCAACCTTGCTTACGGCATAGGGCGAAGCCGGCCTGAAGGGATTGTCCTCTTTTATCGGAACCTCATCTTCTTTGACCTGTCCATAAACCTCTGAGGAACTGCATATATGAATTACAGGATCATAGCTGCTATCCGCCTTTAATTGTCTTACGGCTTCGAGCAAATTGGCTGTGCCTATCACGTTTGCCTGCAACGTTGCTACAGGAGCAACGAAACTGAAATCCACATAAGACTGCGCAGCCAAATGAAATATCACATCTGGGCGATGTTCGGACAAGACACTTTTTAGAGATGCCATATCGACTAAATCTCCGTAGCAAAGCGTTATCTTATCTAAAATCGCCCTTATATTATCTTTAGGCGCCCGCCATCTAATCAATCCAACTATTTGGGTATCAGGGGATTGAGCAATTATATACTCAGCAAGATGACTTCCGACGAAACCCGTAATGCCAGTAATTAAAACGCTTCTAATTTTCATTCCTGAAACATCCTGTTTGAATACGTTGCAGCTCTAACGGTCTCAGTCTTTCCTTATCAATCAAGCTCCCTATAAGATTTGGTATATGAGTAACCATTAATATATTCATCTGATAAGGCAATGTAACAGTTTTTTAGTATATGTGGGGTACATAGCCGGTCTTCTGATGGCGCGATATCCTCTACCGATCCAACGCACATATTTTTTTTTCATTAATTCGTCTACAAACTTTTCTAAAACAATGGGACCATTACCTCGCCATCGGCCTCTCGGACCTTGGGATGTCTTGAGTATATTCAAGTCATCAAAAGGCTCAACCGGTTTCGTTCGACGAAAATGAATCTTCCCATTTTTTGTCCATAGACTCTCAAGCAGTGTCCTATCATGGCGCCAAAATTCGCTACACAAAACACTCCCGGCACTTTTTTTCTTATCCTCATCAAGGAATACGTCACCGAGAACGACTTCACCTCCCAACGCATAAGCTCTCATAGCAATATCAACGTCCCACATTACTGCTATGAAATTCCTGTCTATACCACCCAGGGCGCTAAAGAACTTTTTCGACATCAGTGCAGACAACGGTATTACTGGCGAACTGGGATCGGAAACGTCAAAGCGATGTGTAAAATGTGATTGATCTATTCCGTTTGTACTTAATCTACACGATAATAATAGCTGCTCATTATTATACGTTTCATAGGCTTCGTAAAGCCTGTCAAGCGGCTGCGCCCCCTTAAACTCACAGTCATCGGCTATAGACATGACTAATTCGGCTGTAGTATTTCTAAACGCTATCTCGAAACACTGCGTTGGCTTCACATACGATTGGATAAAACGAAAATTTTTGGGCAGCGAGTAATTAGGCTTATTTGGACCAACAAACACTAACTCAAATTCGACATCGTTTTCTCCTATGCTCTTATATAGGTCCATCCAATTCTGTGGTCTATGAGCAGAAGCAACAATACCTATTTTGGGATTCATACGTCACCTCTTTCACCCATTATCTTTTGTAATGTGCTCAGTAGTCCATCTAAGTTTTGGACGAACCGCTGGTTCAATACCCCACTCATAGGGAAACCCACCCCGCGCCCCATCAAGATCGTGAATGTCGCCAATATCGACGCTCACGACATTTAGCAGCCTAACATGAGGAGATTGGTTAGGCGCAAAAGGAGGGGAATAGATCCATAAATTCACACTAATTTGCCCCTCATTAAGAAAATCACCCGGGATATAACAAGACGATCTGTAAGCACCAACTAAGTATGGGGGTTGCTTTCCCCATGGGCCCTTAATGTAGTTGTCCATTGATGTCATGATATAAGTACCAAGCGCTCCAATAAATTGAACTGAGATAGCTATTTGCGATTTCTTATATACTTGGAATTCAATCTCTAAAACCAGTGGATCCCTTACATCAAATTGCGAACGCGCTATCGCATCCTGACCAACAATACGGACAGCGCGCAGACGAACAACATCATTACCAGGTGCGTGGCCAACTTCCGGCCAACTAATCTGGTGGTTAGCATTCTTGTTTTCCAAATAAAAACCTATTGCACTGCTAACCTCGCCATCGAAAGCAATCAATCCTTTACTTATTACTATACATTTCTCGCAGAGCCTCTGAATCGCGCTCATGTTGTGGCTAACAAAAAGGACAGTACGCCCCTCGTGTGCCACATCTCCCATCTTTCCTAAACACTTCTTCTGAAACTCTGCATCACCCACCGCCAGCACCTCGTCCACCAGCAGGATCTCCGGCTCTAAATGCGCGGCGACCGCAAAGGCTAAACGCACATACATACCAGAGGAATAACGCTTGACTGGTGTGTCCAGATACTTTTCCACCTCGGCAAACGCCACGATCTCGTCAAACTTGCACTTAATCTCGGCACGTGTCATGCCCAGGATCGCACCATTCAGATAAACGTTCTCTCGTCCGGTCAGCTCTGGATGGAAACCTGTACCCACTTCCAGTAGGCTAGCCACACGCCCCTTGATGGTTACCCGGCCAGCCGAGGGTTCCGTGATGCGGGAGAGGACTTTGAGCAGCGTGGACTTGCCCGCGCCGTTGCGGCCTATGATGCCCACGGCCTCTCCGCGGCGGATCTCCAAACTCACGTCCTTGAGCGCCCACACTTCTTCCAACGTATCGCCCTGTATGATAGGCTTGCCCTTTGCCAGGTCTTTGGTCTTGTTCCAGAGGGTTCGCGCATTCTGCATCAGCACATCCCGCAGAGCCACATAGCGGCCGTTTTCAGCCTGGTGGCCGATGGTGTATCTTTTACCTAAGTTTTCAGACTTGATGACGATATCATTCATAGCAGATGGCAGATGGCAGTCAGCAGATGGGAATTGGAAGTTGCCAGATGGGTTACGACTTCTTCCTGTTTTGCTTTCTTTGTTTGGTTGATTTGATCAGGCCAGTGATTAGCTTGCCCACCCGCCGTGCTAACCGCCATGCTTCCAAATCGTCAAATGACTTTAATAATCCAACTTCCATCTCCTCACTTCCAACTCCCAACTCCCAACTCCCAACTCCTATATCAGGTCTGCAAAGGTTTTTTCCATTTTTCTGAACTTGGAGATGCCCAGCCAGAGGAAAAAGGCAACGATGAAAAGACTAAGAAAAAAGCCAGGCCAATAGATTGGACTATCACCGCCAAGAATGCACCAGCGAAAGCCGTCAATAACAGCTACCATCGGATTAAGGCTGTAAATCAGACGCCATTTGTAAGGAATGATATTACTGCTGAAGCCGACCGGAGAGACGTACAAACCAAATTGGACAATAAAGGGAATAACGTAGCGAAAATCCCGATATTTTACATTGACTGCGGTAATCCAGAGGCCCGGTCCCAGACTTGCCAGCAGAGCAAGCAGAATAAAAAATGGAAGCAGCAGAATAACCCATCCTCCGAAATAACGGTAATATAGCATCATTCCTAACAACATTACGAAGCTGATTAGGAAATCGACAAATGCAGTTACAACTGTAGCGGTGGGAACAATCAATCGAGGGAAGTAAACTTTGCTGATTAGTTTTTCATTGCCGATCAAACTGTTGGAGGCTTCGCTCAGCGAGGATGAAAAGAGAGACCAGGGTAGCATACCCGCAAAGACCATCAGAGCGTATGGCGAATTTCCGTCGCTGGGCAGCTTGGCTAATCGGCCAAATATTATGGTAAATACCATCATAGTCAAAAAAGGCCTTATAATTGCCCAGGCAACGCCGATAATAGTCTGTTTATAACGAACTGAGATGTCACGCCACGCCAGGATTAAGAAAAGTTCACGGTAGCGATAGAGATCGGTCCAGTAGTTTTTTTCTGTTCGGCCCGGCTCTAAAATAAGAACCGGTTCATCTGTACGAATAGAGGATGATGTAAGGCTCATAATTTGTGATCAGAAGCGATTTTATTCATTAGGTCTTGTCAGATTAAGTCTTTTATCTTGTCCTCTGGACTGCGCTTTCTCCTAAGCGCCGATACAATCCGCCTTCTGTCCTGCACATCACCAATGCGGCTATCTTCTTCATCTTGTCTGGCATTTGTCGGTAATTCGTTCCTACCCTGGACATGATTGTTTTTCAGTTGACTAAAGTACTCGAGAGCAAATGCCAGCATTATGGAAAAGAAAAAGGCCGACACGCCAGCAAGTGTTACTATTTGTCTCCTGTTTGGCTTACATTTTTTCTCTGGTACGGTTGCTTCGTCCAGCACCTGAATGGTCGGCATGCTCTTTGCCTCTTCAATCCTGGCAAGCTCGCACTCCCTGCTTAGCATTTCGTAGAGCATCTCCTTGATTTGCGCCTGCTTGGCTGGAATGTTCTCAATGTTGCTTAGTTCCTTCTCAATCTCCTTAAATCGATTCTCCATGAAGATTCTTTTGCTTGTGGCTTGTCCTGAAGAAAGCCTTTTGTTTTGTCGGTCAAGTTCATCAACGTAAGCATTAGCCAACGCTGCTGCTCTTTCAGGGCTTTCATTCTCCACCGTTATGTTCACTATACCTTCCTTTATTTCAATAGTCGTACAGTTTCTTAATCTTGCACGAACATTCGATCTGTATTGACTCTCTCCATATACCTCCATTAAATTGAACCTGTCAATAATCGCATCAATAACCGCCCCGCTTTTGAGAATGCCTTTATACATATCAGTGATGCTGGTAACACCGGTCGCATCTATCAGCATGGAGCTTCTCATTGCTTTCAGTCTGTCAGGCGTAGCTGACCCCATTTGCAAAACATCCAGAGGCGGTATGACCGATGCCGTGGCTGAATAGATCTTTGGCAAGGAGAGACTGTACAGAACGGCGGCGGCCACAGCAACCACGCAGATCAGGGCAATCATCCAGCGGTATTTGTATATCGCAAAGAGGTACTCGAGGAGATTTATCTCATGTGTTCTTATTGCCTCAACTGCCTCATTAGTATTGTCAGCACCTGATTGGTCGTCTCGAATGTCATCCACTGCAAGAAACTCCTATTTAGATTACATGTGCGGTATTATGGGCACAGCAACGGTTCTTTTACGCCAGCTTGGCACTTTTACAGCTTGTGCACATCCTTCTTGTCGTCACAAAAAAGCAAATCCGAGCAATGTTTCTATGCGATTACCCAGCTTAAACCTATGTCCGCTTACACTCCGTCCCCGTCGGCTGCAGTTATGATCCGGTAACACACAGTTCAGGGTACTCTCAAAAAACAACCGCTGATGGTAAAAGCCTTTCTCGGCGTACTTAAGCTAACAAATACACCCTCAGGAGCTATACAACTACAAATGTATTAATAATTGCACCGTCCTTGTTGCACAAGGCATGGACTTCCTGCGCCGAAATCTAACTATCCGAAGCTGCACTGTCAATGTGTTTTTTCACTTTGTGCCAATTGTCCTTCTCTGACTGGTCGCAGAGTTCAAATCCCGCCACACCTCACCCCCTCCGCCATACGCCAAGCGCAGTATAGTCAACCACGTCATGGTCCGTTCCCAGGACCAACCTCGCGGCCCTGCTCGGTTTCCCACTCCCGTTCGCCACAGGGAATAGTTGTACTGTCTAACTCTACTAAAGTGAACTAAGTTGTTTATACGATTACCTTTCCAGGGGAATGATCCCCATGGAAGGGGAAAGTCATGGAGCGACGATTTGAAGTACGAAAGCACAAGATCCTTCAGGAAGCCGAGATCAAGCCACAGGTCTTCAAAGGTATGCTGAAGCGTTTGGAACAATTTGCCTAACCTTTCATAAACAACCTTGCTGGAAGAACTGGCACGACAAGTTGGTTCGGAACTGGGAGAAGATGACGGAGTGATTGTCTTTGACCCTTCGGGGCATGAGAAGTGTGGCAATGATTCGGTAGGTGTACAGCGTCAGTGGCTGGGCCGGCTGGGTAAGTATGCTGAAAAACAACGGTAAATATTTGCCTCAAGCGTGGATAGCCGGGGACGACGAAATGGGCCGTTCCAGCCGTTTTCGCAGGGATTTGAGGGCTTTGGGCGAACGGTATCTCCTGGCTGTTCCGTCTAATACCAGCATTCGTGACCTTGATGGCCTTCGGCCTTTGTACGGTTGCCGAGGTCAACCGCCGAAGCGAGCTTTTCAGCATGTGGATAGATGGCGTGATTCGTTGCCGGATGATGCTTGGGCGCAAGTTGATGTTCGGAATGGTGAGAAAGGTACCCTTGTTTTGGAGATTGTCAAGAGGCGCGTGGTAGCCAGAACTGAACGAAGTTGGTATGACCCTGTGGAAGAGCTTCGGACAGTTACACGTTCTGCCGATGAGAGCGGCAAAATCAAGCATGACCATCATCTTTCCAGTGCAAATCCGGATACCTCTTTGGATGAGTTGGCGCGCCTTGTCAAGGCAGCGCATAGGGTGGAAGATGGTCTCAAGCGAGCCAAGAGCGAGGCTGGCCTTTCGGATTACGAAGTACGCACTTGGGCAGGCTGGTATCATCACCAAACACTCTTCATCATTGCAACATGGTTTCTGATCTTAGAAGCCCGTCTTGGGGGAAAAAATACGCCAGCGATTACGGTTCCGCAGGTTCGCAATCTGTTGGATTTGTTTTTGCGTCAGGCGTGCGACCGCGGACATCCCCGTTGGGCGATACGTTTTGTAGAGCGCAAAAACAGGCGAAGAGAGTTGGCTCGCTTTCATCATTACAAGCGACATAACTTATTGGCTCCGCTAAGAGTTAAAGAGCGAAAATGAAGTTAGACAGTACAGCTATTCATGGACGAAGATAACCCGCCCCACTCTATGAAAACCCAAAAGAATCACCCGGCTAGTAGTGGCCACTGGCTCGACACAAAAATATATTACTCAGATTATCATTCAGGGTGCCTGTTCGAGCTATTGAGAACATGACGGCTCAGGCTAAAAAACTCATTCCACCCCAAAATTGACTGTTTAGCATTCCAAACAGGTAGATGTACTAATGTTATTCGGCGAGCGAATGTGAAAAACTTTAGCTTTTTATAGGACTAGCCCGAATATTTCACCGAATTTGCGGATTTTTGGATAGACAAATAGCCTAACTGTTTGTAGCATGAACAGTTATAAATATCTGGCGTGGTTCAATTTCATATCCCCAAGGGTAACACTTTTCAGGGTAGTTTGATGGCCAGAAATACTCATAAGAACTTGTTGTACCAAGAGTTATGGAGAATACGACAATTCGCTGGGTTGAGAAAAGTGTTACCACGTTTTGAACCATGCCAAATATCTCAATACCCAAACAGAAAGGCCATTTCTACGCCTGTCCCGAGCGCAGCCGAGGGGACAAACTGTAACACACAACCATTGCTGTTTTCAAGTCTGGGACGCAAAAAAATTCAAGCCGATTTCAACGGTGACAGCCTTACCTCTGATGCCGGTGCATTACTGTTGCGAGAGGTCGATAAACATCTTGGTCTTATCGACGCCATCAATCGCTGCATCCCTGACCCACGCAACCCTTTCTATACGATTCATCAGCAAAAAACAATGCTGGCTCAACGTATCTTCGGTATAGCACTGGGCTATGAAGACCTCAATGACCATCAAAGCCTTCGCCAAGACCCGCTGTTCCAGATAATTTCCGAACGTGGCATAAAAAATGATTTACCCCTTGCCTCACCACCTACGTTATGCCGGCTGGCAAACCGCATAGACCGCAGGGCTCTGGTAGAGATCGCCAAAGTATTTGTCGAGACTTTCATCAGCTCCCATAGGACAGAGCCAGATGTGTTGGTACTGGACTTTGACCCCACAGATGATCCCGTCCACGGCAATCAGGAGAAAAGATTCTTTCACGGTTATTACGATAATTACTGCTTTTTGCCTTTATATGTATTCTCTGGCAGTCAATTGCTTGTTGCATATCTTCGACCTCGGACATTGACCCTGCGTTGCACAGCCGGGCGATTCTGAAATTATTGGCTATGAGGTTCCGTCGGCAGTGGCCGAACGTGAAGATTATCTTTCGTGGTGACAGCAATTTTTGTCGCTGGAGGCCGATGCGCTGGTGCGATAGGAACAACGTTGGCTATATCATAGGAATTGCCTGCAATTCTGGGCTTGAAAGACTCGCACAGGGGTGGGTTGATGAATCAGCCGAGCAGTTTGGGCACACAGGTCAAAAGCAGCGGATATTCGGAGAGTTTATGTATGCAGCCGAGACCTGGGACTGTCAGCGTAGAGTAATAGTCAAGGCAGAGCACCTGCAGCAGGGAGCCAACACAAGATTTATTGTTACCAATCTTGGAGGCGAGCCACAGAAGCTCTACGACGAGTTGTATTGCCAGCGTGGTGAGGCGGAAAACAGGATAAAGAGCCTGTCCTGAGGGGAGTCGAAGGAAGCAGCAGTTATATCTTTTTGCTGACCGTACCAGTTGCCATGACTTTGTTGCTAATCAGTTCCGTGTGCTTTTGTCTGCTGCGGCTTATGTTCTTTACGCTTCGAAGAGAAGGTCTGGCTGATAGAGAACTGGCGAATGCACAAGTTGGGACGATTCGGCTCAAGCTACTGAAGATAGGAGCCAGGATTGCGTATTCTGTACGACGAATTGTGATTCATTTGGCTGGGGGCTATCCGTTCAAGGACATTTTTGTTCACATACTTGGGCGTTTTTCTGCTCTGTCAAGGCCGTCCTTTTCGTTCGGCTGATGCCGGTAAAAACTTGCTGATATGGATGGGGGTAGGGGGTGTTATGCGCCGGATTTGCCCGAACAGGCATATCTCGCCTGACTCGGTGCAGAATCAGGGGCCACCTTAGAATTTAACATCTCCATGAAATATGCGGGTTAATGTCCCTGTGACCGATTTACCCCACCGAGGTTAATTATGTCAGCCGCCGTTCCGATGGCGGCAAAGATATTACAAGGGCAACGCCAGCAAGTAGAGTTAGCTGATATCTTCAGGACTTAGAGCCTATCCGAATAAGCCCTGAATGGCCGATATATTCAAAGGCAATGATGCCTTTGAAAGGGCTCAAGGATAAAAAAACCAAAAACAAAAAGCAGATACAGGATTTCAGACGAATTATGGGAAAAAATCGAGCCGGTGATACCAAAGCATCCCAATACACATCGCTTCGGTGGTGGCAGGCCGAGGGTGCCCGACCGCAAGGCCATGAACGGAATTCTTTTTGTGCTCCGGACGGGTTGTCAATGGAACGCCTTAAACGAGACTGGTATTTGTTCAAGCAGCACAGCGCACTCGCGATTTCAGGAGTGGACCAAAGCCGGTGTTTTTCACCAACCGTGGGCACTGGCTCTGAAAGACTATGACGAATTGAAAGGTATTGACTGGTCTTGGCAACCGATGGATGGTGCCATGACAAAAGCCCCACTTGGTGGGGGAAAAAACCGGCCCAAACCCTGCGGATCGGGCCAAAAAAGGCGTTAAACGAAGTTTGCTGACCGCGGCAAATGGTGTGCCGATCGGCCTGGCAATGGGCGGGGCAAATCGCCATGACGGCAAGCTGGTTGAGGCAACGATAGAGAGTATTCCGGTAGAGCGTCCTGAACCTACAGAGCAGGAGCCTCAAGGTATGCCTCTGGATAAGGCTTACGATTCTGATGAGGTGCGAGATTTGGTGAAAGAGTTTGGTTATACAGCCCACATTCGAGCCAGAGGCGAAGAAGCCGAAGCGATTAAGCGTGAGGCTGACTTCAAAGCTCGCCTCTGGGTTGTGGAACGGACGCATGGCTGGATGAACCGCTTCCGCCGCATCTTGACGCGGTGGCAGAAGAAACCTGAGAATTATTTGGCTCTGCTTCATTTTGTCTGCGCCATAATTACGTTTCGTTGTTCAGGATTATTCGGATAGGCTCCTAAGGGCAATTTGAGGGCAAGGGCAGCCAAAAATCGAGAAAACGCTGCAAGTTTCAGAGGTTCGTGAACTTGTAGCGTGCCTCTCAGATGTACCGGAGAGGGCGGGATTCGAACCCGCGGTAGAGGTTTATACCCCTACGACGGTTTAGCAAACCGTTGCCTTCAGCCACTCGGCCACCTCTCCAGACAATCCTACGCCAATCTAACCAACCTGAGCCAAACTTTCAAGTTAATTACTCGATTAGTTAGTTAGTGAATTGGTAACTAATTCGCTAATTCACTAATTCCATGCCTAAGAGCTGTTACGACTCTCGCCCTGAACCAGCCTTTTAATATCTCTTGCCACGATCTCAGCGATGATTTGCCCTTGCTCGAATGAGACATCACCTGGCTGCTCTATCGTATGGCTAATCGGCTCTACCTGCTGCCGCGGGCTGGCAGTTTCAGCCGTCTTTGACTGCCCGGAAGCGGCAACGCTGGGGCTTTTCCTTCTTGTGGCAGCGACTTTTCGCTGCTGGGCCATAATTTGTTCGGCCAAGTCAAATTTAGGTATGTCGGTCGAGGCACGCTGATTTCCGGGGTCTCGTTGTCGGTTGTTGTTATTCTTGCCTGCCATCACAATCTCCTCTGACACCTGTATAATGTAACGAAACTGGCCAGAGCAGTCAAGGGCAAAATGATGAGGTATGTGGAAACTGGTACATAGGTAACAAAATAAACCGGCTACATAGGTAACACTTTTGTTAAGTTACAGTTCATCCTTTCTGGGGATAGCCCCAGAAAGCATCGCTCGACTAACAGCCGGTTCAATCCGCCAACAACGCTTATCAAGTATCCCAAGTTCATAGCCGCAATACCATAAACGACTATGCTCTTCACTAATATCCTCATATGAACATCCTATGAATACATAGTGCAAGTTATTTGTGTGGCAATTTTCGACCCGCAGGCCCCTTGGCAAGAAACTGAGGGGCCGAGGAGGCGAAAATTGCCGACACTATCTAAAACCTTACGATCATTCTCCTATCCGGCCGGTACCAAACGCGGCCACTTTAGCATCGATCGTCGGCGGGCCATTCTCCTTTAAGAGCTCCAACCCCGATACATCGGGGAACAGATAGCATCATATCAGGGCCGCATAGGCGTGCAGCTTCTTGTCGGTGGCAAACCTATGCACCTGATCTATCTCACAAACTACCAGCAATGCGAAGGCTCGACCAATGGCTGCATCAATAGCAGGCGCTGAACGCACTTTGCTATTCAGATGGCGTACTTGGTCCTGATAGCCTTCCCCGCAAATTCGGAACTTCTTCGTGTAAGGACAACAGATACTGAAGTGCGTCTCTGGCGCTGTGGAACACCTGTGTAAAATACTCGTTGCGGTCTGTTTTGAGCAGCAGTTCTATCTCCGTAAGGTGCTGCGGCCAATCCTCCCCGCTTTCTAACGTAGTCCTGATGCTGGATGCCAGTGGCTCGCGAATAGAATCTAATAATCTGGTCCCAATGGTCTTTCGCTCAACCTCAGATAAAGAAAGATATGTTTGCCAACCACGGTCTGGAATCTCACGATCATCCTCCGGCCAATTGAAGTCAATGCCAAAGTCACTCATTACAGAGCACATCAAGGGAAAGTCGGCATGATAAAGCTCAATGCCGAAACTCTGTAGAAACGCTTTTGAAGGGTCCGACCATCGTCCCGACAATACGGCGATACTCTTTCTGATTGTCGGGTAAGTCTTGCGTAAGCTATAGTGTGATGCACAGGTCCAGCTTCCTTTGTCACGGTTGTGCTTTTTATAACGCAAGTACTTGGACTCCACGAGAACAACGGGATTACCATCCGGATTTTCTATAATCCCGTCCAGTCGATATTTGTTGCCTGAAGCATTTGCCATTAACAGCGTTTGCCCCCTCCGTCTGTCGGGCCGAGGTCCACCTCGATCGTAGGTGTAACCGCGCTGCTGACAAATGGGACGTAGAATTCGCTCAATCTCGTCCTCGATCAGTTTCCCCACTGCCTCACCCAGAGCGCTTGCGGTATTCCTCACAGGCATATAATCTCCTATTTCGATAATGTCAATATGACCTCATTTAGGGCCACCTTGTGCCTCTGTGGGTTCGTTCGCCACTTGTCACCTCGTGTCCGCAATTGCTCGAGTCGGCAAGACTTGAATCCGATTCCGAGACCCACACGCGCCAAGTATAGATGGGTCGGAATATACACGCCGTAGGGAGCTGAATCGCCGAGAACAAGAATAAAATCTGATCCTTGCTTGAGGTATAAGTGAACCTGTTTGAGGACACGCAGCATATCGTTGAAATATCCTGCGACCATTAGGTCATAGCTCTTCTTGCCTCCTTTTCGCAGACGACGGGCAGTTAGCTCTGTGACCTTGCATCTGAGTTCATCAGATAGCTTTGGGTCGGCAACCCGGATTTCCTCACAAAGCGTGGTATCTGCACGACCCCTGGTACGTGTCACCTGGGTGGTCGCGGAAACAATAAGCTTGTCTCTAACCTGTTCTGTGATTTCACGCCAGGTGTTGTACCAGCCAAAAAAATAGGTCTCCAATCTGGTACGGTCTGCATAGTCATAGTTGTTAAGGTAGGGAGGTGATGTCAACGCCAGGTCCACAGACGCAGGTTTTACGTTGGCGTTCGGGTTCCTGGCATCGCCCAGCACCACCTGTGTGGAGACTTCGTGGTCAGAGTAGTACTTCTGGATGAATCTGACATCATCCAGCATTCGCCTGACCTGCACACGAAACGTCTCAAAGGCCTCTTTTTCGCTCACTTTCTGATGCATTTTTGCCGGGGCTATATAGGGCCAGCCGGTCGCCGCTTTAGAAGCATTCCGCAGTGTATCTGTGAGAGCAAGATTTAGAAAGTCCCTTACCTCACCTGGTTCGACTTCTCTCGTGATAGCATCTCTGATAGCCAGCAACGATACAAGGTTGGCTTCGGAATAGCATTTCCGCACCAGTTCGGGCACTGTCGCCGAACTCACCCTCTTCGCTGAGACAATCGCTTGGGCCGTCCGCACAACATCCTGATAAGTCTGCACAACGTCAACAATAGGAATCTCCCAGTTGACTTTCGTCTGAGCTACCCATCGCACGAATGGATGGGCTTCAATACCTATGGAGTTCACGCCGTGACGTTTCGCCTCCACACACGTCGTCCCGCAGCCAATGAACGGGTCCAGTAACAGGTGTCGAGCAGCCAACCTGTAGTGACGAATCTTCTCTTCGACCAGTCGATACGAATACCCAGCGGGATACTTGAACCATCTGTGAATCGGGGCATTCAAGCTGTCTTTAAAAGTCCCGTAATCACAGGGCTGGCCTTTGCGTCGCAGGGGCGCAAAAGTAGGCTGGATCCACGACTCCTTGGTGCACTCGACGGGCCTATCGTTTGTTACCTTTGGCAGTCCGGACTCCTCGAGCCGGGTCTCCAAGCATTTTGCGATCCTTGAGCTTCGGGATAGTCCATCGACCAGCACTGAGTATGTCCGCCTGGCCAGCCTGGAAATCGTAACAACGTCGCCCGGCTGTAGCTTATTTGAGCGAACAAAAGCCCTTGCCCAACCACGCTCACGGAAAATCCACCGTGGTCTTCCGGAGATTCTATCAGTTGGAATATCTGTTTGTATTTCTCTATCAAGCCCTCCGACTTTGAGGGTGATTGGGCTGCCTATGCCGGATTTTTTGTTTGGGCCGCCGAATACGTCCGGCGGAAAAAAGTCCTTGCCACAGGCACGCAAGTTGAGATTGCCATACTTAAAAGCCGATTCCGTGAGCTTGATTACACGCGTTTCCATCGGTTCTGACGCCGCCTCCCTGCAAAAACACAGCCAATATGCCAGGGCATAACCTTTGACCTTACCTCTATCATCAGTATAATATAGTGCTCTTTGCTCAGAAAGACAAGGTGGATATATGCGCAGAAAACCTGTAAGGGCGATTTTCCCCGGCTCGTTCGACCCGATTACAAATGGGCATCTGGACGTCATCAGCCGGGCAATAAAACTCTTTGACGAGCTTGTCATCGCGGTCGGGCGAAGTCCAATTAAAAACCAGCTCTTTACGCCCGAAGAACGCGTCCAGATGATAGAAGAAATTATCCGCCAAAGACGAATAAAAGGTGTCTCGGTACAAAGTTTCGACGGCTTAACCGTCGAATACGCCGCAAAGAAAAAGGCGGACGTGATTCTGCGTGGGTTGCGAAGCCTTACCGATGTCCAATATGAGTTCCAGCTTGCGATGACCAACCGGGCGGTTGCCGGCATAGAAACGGTCTTTATTATGACCAGTGAGCAGTACGGCTTTACCAGCTCGACCTTGATCCGCGAGATAGCTTCGCTCGGCGGCGACCTTTCAAACCTGATCCCGGAAAATGTGTACGAACGTTTGCGACAGCGGTTTAAGAAACGTCGCCCGTGACTCGTCGCTCGGGACACGGGGCACGAGCCGTCCCCGCTTTCGCGGGGATAGGCTTGCCCCTGCGCAGGCAGGGGGACGAAATAATGTTTACAATCAGTGTTGAAACGCACTTTCGAGCATCGCATCAGCTGGCGCGGGCGGGCGGCTCAAAGGAACGTCCGCATCGCCATCAGTGGTCCGTCACCGCCCATGTCAGCTCAGAAACGCTCGACAACCGGGGAGTGGTAATGGACTTCCACCAGCTCAAGGCGATGGTTGACGATGTAGTAGCTGAGCTTGATAACACGGCGCTGGGCAAAATCGAGTATTTCAAAGGGAACACCCCGTCGGCTGAAAACGTAGCCAAGTACATATATGAAAAACTTGAGCCGCGGCTGCCTAACGGCTTGAGACTATGCAGTATCAAGGTTGTTGAGGAGCCAGGCTGTTCCGCAAGGTTTTCCGCGTAAAAACGCGAATCCAGTTGGATTTGTTCCAAATTTAACCCCGCAGGATCGGCACTTGATTGCACGGGTCTGAATCGTCTCGGCACAAAATGGGCACTGCTTTGTACGTAAGTCTGTAACTGTCATATCGTTATATATCGGAAACACCCTGACAGTTTCATCAGTCATTTGCATGACCCAAATTCTGGAAAAAAATGTTGAAAATCTGTAAAATGTTCTTGACATAAAGTAATGTACACATTACATTATGTATAGTTTAGGTTACATTTACAGGTCATAACGATATTTTGGAAGGAGAAAAATCGTGAATAGAGCACAGAAAATAGCGTGGTTCAACCTGATCGTAGTTTCGCTCGCCTTAGGGTTGAGCATGGCAGCATTTGGTATCGGGTACTTCATCTTCGGCGCACCTGCCCGCCAAGCGGCTGCCGGATTTGGATTCATAGGCATAATGGGTCTTCTGGGCCTGACCCCTTTTCTGTTCAGAAAGGACGAAGGCAAAGTACGGTTCGACGAACGGGACTTGGTGATTAATCGCAAAGCTGCTGTCGTCGCGTACTCAGTTTTCTGGGTGCTATTCGTCGCGGCAGCTATGGTTCCGTGGTTTATCAAAGGACCGCATGGGGTGATTACAGTCAATTATCTTCCGTGGATGGTATTTGGCGGGATGTTCGTTGTTATGCTCGTGCAGGCGATAGCAATATTGGAGCAGTACGGCTGGAGGGGTGAAAGATGAACAAGACACAGAAATCAGCTTGGTTTGGGGTGCTGTCGTATCTGCTGACTATTGCGATTGGTGTGTACATAGGTGTTCGAATCTTTCTTTTGAAAACGCTGCCAGAAGGTTTTCTTGGCAGGTGTTGCCCAATAATTGCGGTTTACGGGCTTGTCGCACTTTCGATTGTTCTGATTAGAAGAAAGCAAAGCCGGCTTGAGCCCGATTCAGATGAGCGCGACGAACTGATCAAAAAAAGGGCAGCTCAGATAAGCCTCATTTCAGCCGGCCTGCTACTGGCTGCAGCTACCCTAATCCCAGCCTTGATATTGGGAGAGGCCGGCTCAATTCCCGTGTATTTGCTGACACTTAGCAATCTTGGCGTATTCCTTACAGCTATGCTGATTTACTCCGTTGCGGTTTTGGTTCAATACGCCTGGACAAATGGAGGGGAAAAATCATGAATAGAGCACAGAAAATATCCTTAACTTTGGTCATCACATTTTCGCTCGGTCTGTTTCTTGGAATTGCAGCAATCGTAATGCGACGTTTTGATGTGGGTGTTTGGAAAATCACCCTTGCTTTTGCAGTTGCTATTGCAGGCAGTGGGGGGATTATATCGCTCATTTTTTTCAGAAAGGATAAAGGCGCCATTACACACGACGAGCGAGACAAGCTGATTGAGAAAAATGCTCATTTAGCTGGCTTCGGCGCAGTGTATTTGTACGTCATTCTCGTCTCTTTCCTTCCGATTGGCATCCTGGGCGAGGAAGCATCGATACCAGTGACATGGTGCCCGGGGCTGCTTATAGGGGCTGGATTCTGTCAGGCTTTTGCGCAATCCATGGCGATTTTGATTCAATACGGCTGGGGAGGTGAACGTGGCAAACAGTGAGTTGAAGAATCAGATTCGTCGGCTGCGTTTTGAAAATGGTGAGATGACCCAGCAGCAGTTGGCCGAGCGCGTGGGCGTTACTCGCCAGACAATTATCGCTATTGAAGCCAGTAAGTACGCGCCTTCGCTGCCTTTGGCCTTTAGAATAGCTCGGACTTTCGCATTGCCTATAGAACAGGTCTTTCAATACGAAGATACCCAGACAATGTAGGGTGGGGCTTGCCCCACCATTTTTGTTGGCTCTCAAGGTGGGCTTAAGCCCACCCTACCTTTCTACCTATTTGAATTCCTGCAATAGCTCAAGCAGTTTTCGGTCGAGCTTATGGCCGCTGAATTCTTCGTATTGGACGTCTGCTCGGCCTGAATCAATGATGCCGAATGAGCCGCGAAAGTTCCATAGCGCAAGGCCGATGCCGTGCCCGGTCAGAATCTCCAGCACATCGCGCAGCCAGGCAAGGACCACTTTGTGCGGCGTTTTGTTGAAGGTGCCGCCTTCGCCGCAGTGCACGCCCATGCCTTTTTTTGCAAGGTCAGCCCATTTCTGGTAGTGTTCTTCCAGGCGTTTGCGGTCCCAGCCGTTGCCCGGCCAGGCAGGCTCAGGATAATTCTTGCTATCGACCCAGGAGGCCTTGTAGTGACTGATAAACATCGGCTCGTACGCCCGGCAGCTCTGGGCGATTCGCAGGTCTGCTAATTCCGGCATAGGTTCGCGGGCCCAGCTTAGGCCGTCAGCGATGATGATCCGGTCGGGGCTCGCCTGACGGATAGCAGCTACCGCCGCCCGCACTACCCGCTCGTGGTCGGCTCGGCTCATACGCTCGCCGATAGAGGGCGGCTCATTTATCAGGTTGAAGCTGAGTTTTTCCTTTGAGATGCCGCGATAACGTTTGGCCAGCATTTGCCAGTGGAAGCAGAACGCATCCAGGGCCTCTTTGTCTTTCCAGAGATTAAAGGGCTCAGTGAATTCTCTGTTGACTGAATAGCCAGGGCCGCGGTGAAAGTTGATATCGACGTGCAGTCCGTATTTGTTGCCAAGCTCTACCGCCCGGTCGAGCTTCTCCAACATCGGCTCATTGAGTTTATAGTCATCGCCATCCTTTATCCACACGCGATAGCAGGTCGGCAGGCGAACGAAGTTAAAGCCCAGGTCACGTATCCAGCGGAAATCATCTTCGGCGAATTCGCCCTTACTTCGCATGGTGAACATATCCAGCAGATTGAAGCCCCGCCAGCGTGGGATCGCCGTTTGGGCGGCGGATTTGCTCAATTTTTCTTGTTTTTCCTTCGGTTCCTGGCCATACGCCGGCAGCGATGCTGCCGCCACGCTGCCCGCCGCCATTTTTAGAAAATCGCGTCGATTGTTTTTCATAAAGTCACCTCACTTGCCAAACCTGCTTAAATGAACGAAAATTGATTAGTGTGAGTTTCAGATAGTAAACAGGAAATGGAAAATATTCAATAGAAAATGGCGCTGCCGGTGGTTGCTATAATTGGTCGGCCGAATGTCGGCAAAAGCAGTCTGCTTAATGCGCTGGCAGGGCAGATGATCAGCATTGTCGAGCCAACGCCAGGCGTAACCAGAGACCGCGTCAGCACCTTCATCGGAAGGAACGATCGATACTTCGAGCTTGTCGATACCGGCGGATACGGCATCGTGGACAAAGACCAGCTCAGCGAGCATATCCGGCAGCAAATCCTGCGGGCGATTGAATCGGCGAACCTCGCGATATTTATGGTCGATATCCGCGAAGGGCTGGTGCCGCTGGATAAGGAAACAGCGCAGCTTCTGCACAAACACGGCCTTGATGTTATCGGCGTCGCGAATAAAGCCGATACCGCCGCGATGTTTCCAGCGGCGGCGGAATTCTCCGAGCTTGGCTTCGGCGAATTTCTTTGCATATCGGCGAAAAACAACCTCAATAAAAATGTCCTGCTGGATAAAATCTTTGAGAAGCTTGCGGCTTTGGCGTCCGCCGGTGCTGCCCCGCCGCAGCCCGTGATGAAGATTGCGATAGTCGGCAAGCGAAACACCGGCAAAAGCACATTTTTGAATGCTATCGTAGGCTCGGAAAGGGTCATCGTCAGCGAAATACCGGGCACCACCAGAGACGCCATAGATGTGCAATTTGAAAAAGACGGCAAAACCTTCACCGTTATTGATACGCCAGGCATCAGAAAAAAAAGCAAGCTCGCCGACAGCATCGAGTTTTATAGTTACGTCCGTGCAACTCGCGCTATCTGCCGGGCCGATGTCGTACTTTTGTTGATAGATGCCACTGAGCCGGTCTCGCAGGTTGACAAAAAATTGGGCAGCTTTATTGCACAGGAGTACAGAAGCTGTATCATTGTTGTCAACAAATGGGACCTGGCTAAGGGTTCCGCCGTTACGGGCGATTATGATGGCTATTTGACCAAGAGTCTTCCGGGTTTGAGCTTTGCTCCGATAGCGTTTACTACAGCGACCGAGGCAAAGAATGTGCAGTCGGTTTTAGACCTGGCAACCGAAATTTTTAAGCAGGCGACGACCCGGATACCGACGGCCAAACTGAATCAAGCGTTTGAAGTGATAAAGGCTGAGCGGGCCAGCAAGCGTGGGACCGGCTGGGCAAAGATTTACTATGCCACGCAGATCACGACCAATCCGGTTACGATAGTTATGTTTGTAAATAATCCTGAGCTATTTGACGATAAATTCCGCCGATTCATTGTAGGCCGATTGCGTGACGTTCTGCCGATTCAAGAAGTGCCAATAAGACTGCTGGCCCGCCAACGCACGAGGGACGAGGGACGAGCGACGAAAGACGAGCGACGAGGGACGAGGATATGATTTGTCTGGTTGTGGTGACATCCATAGTGATATTCGCTGCGGCTTATCTGGTCTATGGGCGGTTCATAGCCCGACAGGTCGGTTTAGATGACAGCCGCACAACACCTGCCCACCAGCTTAAAGATGGGACTGATTTTGTCCCTGCTGGAGCGTCACTACTGCTTGGGCAGCATTTTTCAGCCATCGCGGCAGCCGGACCAATCGTCGGGCCTATCCTTGCCGGCATCTGGTTTGGCTGGTTGCCGGCGGCACTGTGGATTATCCTCGGTGCGATCTTCATCGGCGGCGTTCACGATATGCTCACTCTGATTGCATCGCTCAGACACAAAGCAGCCTCAATTGGCGAAATTGCCAAACAGTATATTCCAGCGGGGATGCACATTTTTTTTCTTATCTTTATCTGGCTGGCCCTATTGTATGTGATTATCGCTTTCACTGATATTACCGCTCAAACCTTCCGAACTGTCTCACAGGGTACAGCATTTGGGCCGGCAGTCGCGGCATCCTCGGTACTGTATCTGGCCTTGGCGGTGGTTATGGGCGTGCTTCTACACCGGTTCAAACTCAATCTTTGGCTGTTGACAGTCATCTTCCTTCCGCTGGTTCTGTTGGCGGTGTGGGTTGGCCCGCGCCTGCCGGGGCCAATCCTTGCTCTTTTTGCAGATGTATCCGCCAAACAATGGGGCGTTTTTTTGCTTGTGTATTGTTTTGTGGCATCCGTTATTCCGGTCTGGTTGCTATTGCAGCCGCGGGGTTATCTGGGAGGCTGGTTACTCTATTTGACTATCATCGTTGGTCTGACAGGGTCTTTGTTCGGCGGCTTCAAAATCCAGTATCCTGCATTGAACATATCGGGGCTGCACAGTCTAACCGGCGGCAAACTACTTTTTCCTTTCCTTTTCATAACCGTTGCATGTGGCGCCTGCTCTGGATTTCACGCTATCGTTTCTTCCGGCACAACCTCCAGGCAACTGAATAAAGAGTCCGACGCCCGTGTTATTGGCTATGGAGCCATGCTGCTGGAAGGGTTGGTTGCGATTCTGGCGCTGGCCACAGTTATGATGGTTGCGCCCGGCTCCGACCAGCTCAAAGCAGACCCCAATCTGATTTACGCCCACGGGCTGGCCAGGTATTTGGGCTTGCTGGGAATAGGCTTCAACGTAGCTTTTCCCTTTGCGCTGCTGGCCTTTTCCACATTTGTCTACGATACGCTCGATGTCTCCACGCGCCTTGCCCGCTATATCTTGCAGGAAATAATCGGCTGGCGAGGTCTGTTCGGTGGGTATTTGGCAGCGTTGGTGAGCCTGGCTGCCCCGCTGGTTTTTCTTCTGCTAACAAAAGAAAAAGCCTATCTGGTCGCCTGGCCAATCTTTGGCACCAGCAACCAGATGCTCGCCAGCCTGACATTACTTGTTATATCTATCTGGCTTGTACGGTCCGGCAGAAGCGCTGTTTACACTATCTTGCCGATGATATTTATGCTGGTGACAACCGTAACGGCGCTGGTTCTTCAGATCAGGCCTTTTGCCCTGTCATTTGCGGATATTCTCGCGGGTAAAGCCGTTGAACCGGAAGTTATAATCTCTGGGATTTGTGGCGTTATTCTGCTGATACTGGGTGGCTTATCAGTGCTTATCGGAGCAATAACCCTGCTGGCAAAGCCGGGCAAAAGTACCCCGCAATAAACCCGTCCTGAGCCCGGTCGAAGGATTGCGGGGCTAAACCTGTCTCGATCCCGGTCGAGAGATGCTTTGGCTTTATGGAGGCTCGGCAGAAATAGGGGTAAGCTTGAAGGTGACCTGAGCCGGCGGCTGCGGCGGTACGATCTCGCCGCTCTGAACAAAACGCCAGGGTAGGTTATAAACAACATCCCTTTTTTGCTCGCCCTGGACTTGTGCGTCACTGTCCAGGATGTGCAAGGTCATCTGGAATGGCTGCTGCTCATAAGCCTGTTTGGCCTCACGGGTAGCCCGGATGGTGAAAGAGCGTAATACCTCAGACAGGTTTCTCACCTCAACCTGAAATTTGCCCTGGACGTTAAGAGTAAGTTCGATTCCGAGCCTGGCGCCGCCTATAGTTTGTTCGCTTAATACATCTTCGGCGGCGGGCATGGTAACTTTGACCTTTGTAGATACGTCTCTCTGTTGGCCTCCAGGCAGCTCGACGTATGGCACTTTTGGGATAGCAGAAGCCCTTGCACGCTCAATTTCGCTGGATGTCAACCGAACTTTTGCTATGGGTGTCTGGTCCTCCGGCACAAAAGCCTTCACCTCTGCCGGGTCAATGCTTGCCTCTTGTCGTAGAAGTCCGTTTTCGTCGAAGCATCGAACAGTCAGCAACTTTTGGGCCAGTTGATGGATACTAACAGTCAGGCTCGGCGGTTCGGCGGCCTCGACTGTGACGCCGAGGTCTTTTATCTGCTTGTTCTGTTTCAACAGATTCAGCACGTCCAAACGATGCTCGCCCGGCTTAGTCATACCTTGGCCTTCGGGGTCCACAAAGAATTCGCCCTCGAGTTCACCTTTGTTTCGCATTTGCTCAACCTCGGCGATTTTGGATGCCGGGCCCCTAAGTTCAACATTGTACACCGCAGCAGATGAAGTCGGTGATCCGTGCTCGTCTTTGAAGGTTGCCAGAAGAGTCGGGTTGATGGACCCGGCTATCCTTATAGTAACGGTGGGAATGGAGAATTCTCTCTCCTGGGCCAAATCCGCCCAGACCCAAATTAAAGCCGTCAAGAATATGACAATTGCGATTTTGCCAAGTTTGATCTTTTTTGCCACTTAACGCTTCCAGAGCCTGCCGATCCACCCAAGGCGGACTGCGAAAGCAGGCATACCAGCTTCAGTCATCGTACCGGATAAATGCGATCTGAGCTGAGACTCCGTTACGTTTCGTATCAACTTCCCACCATGGGCAATGGAGATGGCGCCGCTTTCCTCGCTTACCACCAAACAGGTGGCGTCTGACCCTGCCGATATGCCCACAGCGGCCCGATGGCGGGAGCCCAGCTCGGCGCCGTTTCCGCTGCCCGAGGTTGCTGCACGCCTCTTATCTTTGACCGTGCCCGCCTCGGCTAAAGGAAGCTGCACCCTGGCGGCAACTACTCGGTCGTCTCGAATTACAACCGCCATATCGTGAAGGCTGGTGCCAGGGTGAAAAATAGTCTTGAGCAGTTCCGCGGTGACCTTGGCATCGACTTGGACGCCCGTCTCAATGAATTCACCTAACGCCACCCGTCTTTCGATAACCATAATCGCCCCGGTGCGGGCAGCGGAAAGCTCGGCTGCGGCGGTGATTATCTCCTCGACAGTTTTGGATAGTGGGTGCGACGAGCCGGTCCACAGGCGGGGCTGACCAATTCGCATAAGAACTCTGCGAATCTCCGGCTGAAAGGCGGCAACCGCAATGATCAAAACGGCAACCAAAAACCCCTTATAAAGATACCGAAGCCGGACAAAATCGAGCTGCTGAACTACTAAGTTTAAGACCAGCACGCCCGCAACCAGGATGAATAAGACCCCGCGAAACAGTCTTTCTCCGCGAGTGCCCTCCAGAAAATCCACTACCCAGTAAACTACCAGACCGATGAGGGCCAGCTCAATGCCGACAACCCACCAATCATATTTTGCTACCCGGCTGAAGTAATCTTTGAAGAAAATGAGTGTTTCCATAGCAAAATCAAAAATCAAAGGTTAAAATGCAAAATTGAAGAAGTCATCCCCATTTATCGGGATTCAACTATTTTGATTTTTGCATTTTGATTTTTACATTTCCCGATCAGGGTATTCTCATGTCGGTGAGCTTGCTGGGCCTGTCAAGGAGCAAGGTTCTGTCTATGTCCGTTATCATCTCCTGCTGATTGATGCGGAGAACACGCTCGTGTCTTCTACGCCCTTCCGCGGTGGTTTCGCCCGGCTGGTCGCAGCAGCGGCAGCCATCAAGCAGAAGAATCAGACCACAAAGAATAACGGTGAAAG
This sequence comes from uncultured Pirellulales bacterium, assembly GCA_964567045.1. Lineage (GTDB taxonomy): Bacteria > Planctomycetota > Phycisphaerae > Sedimentisphaerales > Anaerobacaceae > JAFNGF01. Next base: position 47,852 of record CAZMLE010000014.1, read on the forward strand.
TAAAAAGGCACAAGGCAATCCGCCTCTGGCGGATTACTGTTAGTTTCTCGCTTCTAAGTTTCTCTATGTTCTTCATCGCAGCTTTCCTTTTATCCTTCTGGAATAACTTAATTATAGCAGTCGTCATTCCACCTGTCAATGCGAAAAGCACTTTGCCGGATCAGTTGATTAGTTGACTCAGTTTGGCCAATCCATTAAACTACGTTTGGTAGACTTTTAACCAGAGGTATATGAGGTATATAATGAAAGAAAACTGCGGTTTGTTCGGCATTTTCGGCGACCCCGAAGCCGTCCAGAAGACCTATTTCGGTTTGCACAGCCTTCAGCATCGCGGCCAGGAGTCGGCAGGAATCGCCTCCAGCGACGGACAGATTCTGCAGTGCTACAAAGGTATGGGAACGGTCAGACGGGTTTTCCGCAGCGGTTCAGGCATCCTGGAAAAATTGTCTAACTCGATAGCGATCGGCCACGTCCGCTATTCAACAACAGGTGGTACCAAATCTGCCAATAGTCAGCCGCTTCTGGCTGAGTACTCCCGCGGGCAGGTGGCCGTTGCCCATAACGGAAATCTTACAAACGCAGCGCTGGTACGCGACGAGTATGAGGCGTACGGTAGCATCTTCAAATCTACCAGCGATACCGAAATAATCATTCATCTGCTGGCCAAGCCCACACATGTTCGCAAGCCCGACCCGCTGGCTCACGTCTTGAACCATCTGCAGGGGGCATATTGTCTATTATTCCTGTTTGCCGACCGCATTGAGGCGGGGCGAGACCCTTACGGCATTCGGCCTTTGGCTATTGGGCAGACCGAGAAAGGCAACTATGTGGTGGCAAGCGAGAGCTGCGCATTTGACGCAATAGGAGCAAGGTTCGTCCGTGAGGTCGAGCCGGGCGAAATCGTTACCCTGGACAAAACTGGGCTTTCCAGCAGATTCTTCGTCCAGCCCGGCACAGTTACTCCCGCCCACTGCATCTTTGAGCACGTCTATTTTGCCAAGCAGAACAGCACTATCTTTGGCGAAAATGTGCACGAGTTCAGAAAGAAACTCGGTAGACGATTGGCGATAGAGCATCCGGCGGACGCAGACGTAGTAATTCCCGTGCCAGACTCGGGCACATCGGCGGCGATAGGATACGCCGAGCAAAGTAAAATACCCTTCGATATGGGAATAGTCCGCAGCCACTATATCGGCAGGACATTTATCTCGCCGGACCAGAAACTGAGAGAGCTGGAGGTCAACCTCAAGCTGCAGGTAGTTAACGAGGCTGTCGGCGGCAAGCGTGTCGTGGTCGTGGACGATTCAATCGTGCGCGGTACAACCACAAGGGGTAAAATCAGAGCGCTGCGCCTGGCCGGTGCAAAAGAAATCCATATGCGCGTCAGTTGTCCGCCAATTCGGTTTCCGTGCTACTACGGAGTGGATTTTCCCACCAAAGAAGAGCTGCTGGCGAACAACCGCACTTTGCCGCAGATCAAAGAGTTTCTTGAGGTGGATAGCATCGGCTATATGCCACTGGAAGGACTGCTTGGCTGTGCGATTTTGCCGGCGGACCACTACTGCACCGCCTGCTGGACCGGTCGATACAGAATACCCGTAGATACGGCAGGCAGAAAATTCGCCTTGGAACGCTACCCAATGCGCACGTTTGACGAATCGGAGTAAAGGATCGAGGAACACTGATGGCTGACTACATAACCTATGAAAAGTCCGGTGTGAGTATCGATGCCGGCGACAAAAGTGCGGAGCAGATCTACTCGCATCTAGCCAGCACTTTTGGGCCGAGAGTTATTGAATTGCCGGGCGGCTTTGCCGGCCTATTTCGGCTCGACTACGATGAGAAGCTCTTTAAGAAGAACTATAAGAACCCCGTCCTCGTGGCCTGCACCGATGGCGTGGGCAGCAAGGTTCAACTGGCCGCCAAGATAAGAAAGTACGACACTGTGGGCATCGATTTGGTGGCAATGAACGTCAACGACATGCTGGTGGTCGGCGCTGAGCCATTATTCTTCCTGGACTATCTGGCAGTGCACAAGCTGGAGCCGGACGTGATAGTTCAGATGGTAAAAGGCGTTGCGGCCGGCTGCCGAATTGCCGGCTGTGCATTGATCGGCGGAGAAACTGCTGAAATGCCCGATATCTACAAGAAGGGCGATTTCGATATGGCGGGCTTTGCCGTGGGGGTCGCCGAGCGCAGAAGAATCATCACGGGAGCAAACGTAAAAGCCGGTGACATCATTCTGGGCCTGGCCTCCACCGGGCTGCACTCCAACGGCTATGCACTGGCTCGCAATATCTGCTTCAAACGCCTGGGCCTGAAAATGACCGATGTGCTGGATGAGCTCGACGGCGAGGTGCTTGGCGATGTGCTGCTGGAGCCGACGCGAATATATGCTCGGTCGATAGTCAAGCTGCTGGCCCAGTACAAGGTCAAAAAAGTGGTACGCGGCATGGCGCATATTACGGGCGGCGGACTGGTGGGCAATATCGCGAGGGTACTTCCCAACAACTGTGACGCGGCAATCAAAAAGTTCAGTTGGCCGGTGCACAAAATATTCACGTTCCTGCAAGATAAGGGCCCTGTCGAAGAAGCGGAGATGTTGAGAGTCTTTAATATGGGCATCGGCTTTGTGCTCATCGTAGCCGAGGACTTCGCCGATTCGATAACAAAAAAACTGGCAAGGCTTGGCGAAAAGGTTTACAGGATAGGCAGGATCACCACCGGCACCGGCAAAGTAATTCTCAAATGATTCATTGTTCGTGACCAGTAAGCTAAAAATCGCAAACCACGATACCAGGACGCGCCTGCGTAGATTCATCCTGGCAGCGATAATCTACGGCAGTTTCGCCATATATCTTTACAGCCCATATTTGGAAAACTTCCGCCTGCTGCAGTACCTTCTGGTCGTGAACGTCTGTTTGGCTTCTTTGGGTTGTTTCGTCGTGAGTCGCAGGTGGGTTAGCTCATTTGCCGGCTCTTTTTTCGCAGGAGCAATTTACGGCTTCGGACCGTTCGTCCTGGGTCTGGCTAAATTCCACCCGACAGCCGGTTTTTTGGCTGCAACTGTCCCGTGGTTTTTTTGTCCGGCAACATTTCTCGGCCAGAATCGCTGGCGATGGGCCGCTTTGCCGCTTTCAGCCTTGCCATTTTTGGCCGTCCTGCTCTTCTTTAGGGTATCGGCCGACTATCGCCTATTTGCAGTCCCAATCCAAGCCAGGCTGCGATTAGCCGATTTACTGGGTCTTTTTGCTCCACTGGTTGCGGCCAATCGCAACTTGGCGCCTTTGGGCTTTTATCATGTCCCGATGGGTACACTATTGATGGGGTTTGCTATGCTGATCGCCGCCCGGCGGATCGGCATAATAACTATTCTCTGCCTTGGCACGGTGCTGGCTTTTGGCAGCTCTTTTTTCTGTGTCAGCCCGATATTGTGGCTTAGTATTCCTGCCGTGTGCTGCTCGGTTTTGGTCGGCGTGGGTGTGCAGGGACTTGCCTCTGCCGGCTTTGCCGACAGAAAATGGGTCCTAACAGTGGCTGTAATTATGGCGGCGCTTGCCGTCACAGCCTTGCTTCTGGCGACAAAATACTTTCAGATATTCTTGGGTCTGGGAGCAAAGTACGCAAGACTCTTTACCGAAACGGGCAGGATGTACATACTGGGTGCAATTGCGGCAGGCATAATATTCTTTATTATTCGCGCAAAGCTGCGTGCCACTGCCCTGCGACAAATTGTTCTTTGTTCAGCCATAGCAGTAGATATATTTTTTAGCGCAAGATTCATCGTCGATAAGGTTCTCTGAATCAAGCGTCGCGCGTCCATCACGCATTGAAGGTTTCTCGCTCGATTTGGCCGAGGTAGAATCGCCCATCGTTGCGCATGAATTTGATGATGGCGTCGAGCTGCTGGTTTATAAACGTGGCATCGTTTGAAACTATCGCCAGGGCAATGACATCGCTGGTCTTATTATCCTGGTGATCAACTTCTGCGATGGAGATATTAAACCTGCTTTTGAGCCTGCCCAATAGGCCCTTGACGATACTGCGTTTTTCTTTCAGGGAGTTTATTCCCTGCATACATATATGAGCTGTCATCACGCCGACAATCATATACCTGTTCCTCGATGCTCGTCAGCTCACAGAATGCTGCTGGCGGATTTTCTCCAGCAGGCGCTTGGTGGCTAAAATACCTTCGTCCTCGCTGAGCCTTTTGCCTTCGTATTCGATGCCCACGTAGCCTTGATAGCCGGCAGCAAGTACGATGTCCATCATCCGATAGTAATCGATGGTGGTCTCGTTGTCTTGCTGGTCGAAATCGTAGCTTTTGGCGCTGACCGCCTTGGCATAAGGCATTAGCATCTTAACAGTTTCATAGCGGTCGGTCTTGGGCGGGAAATTGCCGAAATCAGGCAGCGTTCCGCAGTTAGCCAGGCCGACTTTTTCTATCACGCCGATAAGCCACTGCCCGTCGGAGGATAGTCCGCCGTGGTTTTCGACAATCACACTCAGGTTGTGACCGGCGGCGTATTCGCCCAGTCGCCGCAGTCCATCGGCAGTTAGTTTCATCTGTTCCTGGTAAGTGCCTTTGGAATATGCGTTGACGCGGATGGAATGACAGCCCAAAAACCTGGCGGCTTCGACCCACCTATAATGGTTTTCGACCGCCTGCTTACGGCGTTTGGCGTCAGGGTCGCCGAGATGTCCCTCCTCGTCGCACATAATCAGCAGCGAGGTAACGCCGTGCTCCTCGGCACGCTTTTTCATTTCAGTTAGGTACTTGGCGTCTTCGGCCTTATCCTTAAAGAATTGATTGACGTACTCGACTGCGTCGATGCCCAAACTGTGGGCTTCTCCGGCAAAATCCAGATTATCCAGCTTGGGTCCGCCGCCGGCGGACCGGCCGCGAAGCCTGCGATGCAGCGACCACTGAGCCAGTGAGATTTTGAAAGGCTCTTTTGAACCTGCCATTTACGGATTGTAGCAGGAAATTGCAGTAGCAGCAAGATTTTGCCTGAGCCAAACAGAACTTGAGCATAGCAGCTAGGTCTGATAGACTATTTAACCCCGCAATTCATTGCGGGGTCTGATATTTGTGATTTGGAGTCGGCAGATGAACGCGCTTCTAATCGGCGGCGGCGGACGCGAGCACGCGATCGCCTGGAAATTAGCTCAATCAAAGAATCTTGGCAAGCTCTACATCACGCCGGGTAATGCCGGCACCGCTATGTGCGGCGAAAATGTGCCCATCGCGGCCACTGATGTCGGCAAACTGGTGGAATTCGCACGGCAGAATAAGGTCGGATTGGTCATCGTGGGTCCGGAAGACCCGCTGGCTGGCGGAGTGGTGGACGCGATGGAACACGCCGGCATAAAAGCGTTCGGGCCCAGTGCAGGCGCCGCTCAACTGGAAGCAGATAAAGCCTTTGCAAAGCAGTTAATGCGGGCTAGTGCCATCTCAACCGCGGAAGGCAGAATCTTCGAGAGATTCAGTGACGCCAAGGCCTATATAGCCAGCAGAGATGAGGCAGTAGTGGTAAAAGCGGCAGGCCTTGCGCAGGGAAAGGGAGTTATTGTCTGCGACGACCCTGCGGACGGCATTTTGGCGGCTGAAAAAATAATGGTCGATAAGATATTCGGCCTGGCAGGCGACAAAATTGTGGTGGAAGATAAGCTCTTGGGTGAGGAAGCCTCGATACTGGCCTTTGTGGATGGGCGAAATATCTACGTTATGGAATCGTCGCAGGATCATAAGCCCATCGGGGATGGCGACACGGGGCCTAACACCGGCGGTATGGGTGCTTATAGCCCGGCGCCGGTGGTCACCGAGGAGATGATGAATAGAATCACGCGCGAAATTCTCGTGCCGGTCGTGGACGGAATGAATCGTAACGGCACGCCATATAAAGGAGTGCTCTATGCGGGGCTAATGATTACCGGTGCAGGGCCGAGAGTGCTGGAATTTAATGTTCGCTTCGGCGACCCGGAGACCCAGCCGATTCTGGCCCGGCTGAAAAGCGATCTGTTGGAAGTTTGCCTGGCTGTTTGTGACGGCAAGTTAGACGAGGTTACGCTGCGGTGGGACGAGCGGCCGTCGGTGTGTGTAGTAATGGCTTCAGGCGGTTACCCGGGCGATTATCAAAAGGGAAAGAAAATTACCGGGCTGGAGCAAGCTGAGCAGCTTGAGGATGTGATTGTTTTTCACGCAGGCACTAAAAAGCAAAATGGAGATGTCGTTACCAACGGCGGCAGGGTTCTGGGCGTTACCGCTCTGGGCCGGACAATCGCAGATGCCAAGGCGCGAGCCTACGAAGCGGTTGGTAAAATACAATTTGAAGGCGCTTACTGGCGCACGGATATTGCAGATAAGGCAATCAGGGTTCGCAAGTGACAAATAAAACAGAATACGACCCCGAAATAAATTGCGGGGCTAAATATTTAGCCGCCAAATTTATTTGGCGGTTTTTCGACTCCGCAGGCAAGGTCCGCCACGGGCGGATTCTTCGCTGGTTTCTGGTTGGCTTGGCTATTATCGCTGTTTTAGGGCTTGTATTTGTCTGGATGGTACGTGCTCTGCCGCACATCGCCCTGGCACAAATCAGCGAGCTGACCAATACGAGAATTGGCGCCGAATCGGTGAGCCTCGGCCTCGATGGCTCGGTCCTCATTAGAAACCTCGTGATTAGGCCTGACCGGGAACAAAAATACGATGACGCGATACTCAAGGCCGAGACCGTATATGCTCGCTTTAGTATAGGCAGTCTAATGCTGTTGGGTCCCCGACTTAAAGACATACGTGTCAATGATTTTGTATTTGATGCCCAGTACGACCTGGATGCAGGCAGGTGGAACGTAGCGGCGCTGAAAATCCGTGTCCCTCGGGATGGTTCCGGCAAGATGCCGGCAGTTCACCTTAGCCAGGGGACATTGCAATATAGTAAGGTCTCAAGCGGGCAGGCCAAGGTTGCAGCGTCTGTGCCTGTTCGTGCAGAGTTCGGGTTCGACCAGTGGACACAAGAAGGCTACCGCTTTAATATACGGACGGCTGCACTGTCGAGCGGCTTCGGCAAAAGCAACTTGAGCGGATTCATCAAGCCCGGCAGAATTACAGTTGCAGGCGGTATCTCATCGACGGATATTCCCACACTTGAATGGGCCTGGGCGGTAGATGTATTAGCCGCAGAGTTGGATTATGAGCAGGACCGCAACTACTCTGTTAAGCTGCGGGTAAAAGATTTTCATAGCACACATACTCCCGCGGCGGACACCTTTGGGTTAATCAAGTCGCCATCGCTGGCAAAGTCCGGTGCATTTGATGCTCTGCAGAGTTTCTTCAGCCGATACAGTCCTGTCGGAACAGTCGATATCGACGTTGCTGCGTCGGGCAATTTCGACCGCTTGAGCGACAGCACGGCAAGCGGCAAGGTCTATTGTAAGGATGTTTCAGTTTGCGACCGTCACTTCCCGTACGCAATAAAGCACCTGACCGGCGAGGTAGATTTCACGCAAGACGGCGCAGTCCTGAATGCGCTATCCGGCAAACACGGTGACGTTGACATAAACATTGATGGCTTGGTCAAGGGCTTTGGCCCGACGCAGCAGTATCAGTTCCGCATTACAAGTACTAACATGGTCTTGGATGGTGACCTTTATAGCGCGTTAAGCGCAGAGCAAAAGAATCTATGGGATGCTTTTTCTCCAGGCGGGCGGGTCGCGATAGATCAACGCTTTAGCAGAAAGTCGCAAGCTGATACCAAAACAACCTTGACGATTGAGCTGCTCGATGCCCAGGCTGCCTATAAGCATTTTCCTTATCCTCTGAGAAATCTCACCGGGAAACTCTTTTTTGACCGGAATAGTGTCCTTGTCTCGGATGTAGTCTCGCAGGTAGACACATGCAAAATCACCTTTAACGGCAGCGTAAGCGGTTATAATACAGAACAACCAACGTGCTATCTTTCAATAAAAGCAGACAATGTCCCGCTGGATTCAACACTTGCAGCGGCACTGCCGGATAGCTCAAGGAGCTTTTACAACCGATTTGACTTAGCTGGATTAGCCGATGCCCAGATAAAGGTTTTTACGCTGCAGCAGGGCCGTGAGCGCGCCTTCGGCGGACCACCCATTCGGCAAGGTCAGGGCAGGCTTGGCACGAGCAGTTTTCTGGCCGATGTCACTTTGAAAGAGGCCCGCCTCCGGCGGATGGGCGAATCGCCGCTGGTTATTTCTAATATTTCAGCGACGGCTGTCATCATGCCGGATTCGATGAGTATCAAGCAGTTCACCGGCCAATGCAGTCAGGGCGAGGTCTCGATTGCCGGCAGCATCTCGCTTGCGAATCAGGCCCAGCCGTCTCGCTACCACTTGACGGTAGGTGCACAGGGAGTTGAGCTGAGTGCTGATTTGGTCGACTTGTTGCCGGGGTCGGCGAAAAAAATCTTTTCCGAGTCGACGCCGCAAGGCAGAATCAATCTCACTGCCGATTTGAGAAAAGCTGCCGACGATCCCCGCTTTCGCGCCCGACACCTTGCCCCTGCAGAAGCAGGGGAACCCAGTTACCAGATTGCTGTCGAGTGTTTGGGTGACAGTGTTGCCTTTAAGCAGTTTGCATACCCTCTGAAGAATGTTGTTGGCAAATTGGCGATAACAAATAAGACTCTCACATTTGAAAATGTTACTGCGGCTCCGGCTGCTGGCCAATCGGAAATCGCAGATCGCAAATCGCAAATCGTCCTGAATGGTCAAGTCACATTAGCTGACGGTGCTTTGGGCCAGGCCCGCCCTGAGCGTGCCGAACGGGGTAGTCTCGAGCTTTCGGCCAGTGACATCCCCTTTGACGAGCAATTAGGAACTGCCTTAACCAGTAAGGGCATTGCTCCTTTTTATGGTAAGCTGCGACCTTCTGGCCGATTTGATTTGGATTCGGTAAATATAAAGATTTTTGCTGCAAACGACGGCTCAAATTGTGTTGATTTCGCCGGCGCGGTCAGATTGAAAGACTGCCGGTTCGACTTATCCGGTACCGAAGCCCAATTAAATGCCTTGTTGAAGGCTAAAGGCTTGTACAAAGTCGGCAGTCCCCCCGCCAGAGGCGGGCAGGGCAGTGGTTTCTCGGCTGGAGCTATCAGCCTTACCGCCGATAGTCTCAGGGTTAAGGGCAAAGCCATAACCAATCTGAACGCAGATATCAATTACGATCCCGACACCCAGAGCTGGCTGGCGGAGAATTTGCTTGCTGATTGCTATGGCGGTAAAGTGGCAGGTAAGCTGGAATTTAGACGCCCAGCGCGTGAGTCTTTGAAATATCTGTTGCAGGTAGGTTTTGACAAGGTTGACCTAAGGCAGTTTCTTGCCGATACAGGCCCCACAGGTTCCACACAGACCGGGCATAGCAGTGGGACAATGAGGGGGGCACTGAGCATTATAGCCGAGGTTGGTGCCCCCGTGTCTTCTGTCGAAGACAGAAACGGGGGGCAAATCGGCCAATGCAGGCTGGCAATACGCGATATGGAGGTGGGTAAACTCTCGCCGCTGGCAAAACTGCTGTACGTATTGAAGCTGACGGAGCCGAAGGACTTCGCCTTCGAGCACATGGTTGTTGATTCATACATCAAGGGCGACAAGCTACTTTTTGAAGAATTCGATTTATCCGGCCAGGCGATAGCTTTTAGCGGCTCCGGCTGGATGGACCTGGCCAGTGACAATGTGGATTTGGTTCTTACTGCTCGCGGCAAGCGCTTAGCTGCCGCCCCGAACAAGGTCGGGGTTGTGCAGTCTCTGGCCGAAGGCCTCGGCCAGGCCGTGGTCAGGGTAGAAGTAACCGGCAACGTTCACGATCCCCAGGTGACGACCAGAACGTTGCCGGTCATCGAAGACTCGCTGAAAATCCTCGGTACAAAGCGGAAGTAAATAAAGGGAGTTTTGTCCATGAACAGGCGGCGGTTTCTGCAGATAAGCTCAGGCTCAGCGGCAGCGATGTTTTTGCCTGAAATTCATCTGGGTGCTGGTGAGATACCAAAGGCTGAGCGGCCAAACATTCTCTGGATTAGCTGTGAGGACACCAGTTGCGACCTTGGCTGCTACGGCGATAGTTGCGCTGTGACACCCAACATCGACGAGCTGGCTGCACAGGGCGTGCGTTACACCAACGTATATACGAACGCCGGGGTCTGCGCACCATCCCGCTCGGGTGTCATCACCGGCATGTACCCGACCACCATCGGCACGCATCACATGCGATGCCAGGGTGTGCCGCCGGCAGAAGTAAAGTGCTTCCCTGAGTATCTCAGGGCTGCCAGCTATTATTGCACCAACAATTCTAAAACCGATTACCAGTTCGACCCGCCCGTTACCGCCTGGGACGAGTGCAGCAACAAGGCACACTGGCGAGGCCGGGCTAAAGACCAGCCCGCCAGACGTATGGCGGGCCAGCCTTTCTTGGCTGTTATCAACCTGACAGTTTCACACGAAAGTCAAAACTGGCCAAAGAAAGGGGAAAAGCTGATTCACGACCCCGCCAAGGCCATTGTGCCACCGTACTATCCGGATACACCTGTTGTCCGCGAGAATTTGGCAAGGTACTACGACAACGTGACCAAAATGGATGAGCAGGCAGGACGGATCCTCAAGCAGCTTGAAGAAGACAGCCTGGCGGAGGATACCATCGTCTGGTTTTGGGGCGACCATGGGCGGGGTCTGCCGCGAGCTAAGCGGTGGATTTATGACTCAGGCATCAGGGTTCCGCTGATCATTTGTGTGCCGGAGAAGTGGCGTAAGCATGCTATGCCCGGCAGTCCTGATGCCGTTAAGCCCGGCACAGTGAACGATGAGCTAATCGCATTCATTGATTTTGCTCCGACCATGTTGTCCCTGGCGGGGGTGGCAATTCCCAAACATATCCAGGGACAGGCCTTTTTGGGCAGTCAAAAAGCCAGGCCGCGGGACTATGTTTTTGCCGCCCGCGACCGTATGGACGAGGCGTACGACATTATCCGTGCGGTGCGCGACAAGCGCTATAAATACATTCGCAACTATATGCCGCATCTTACCCGCGCCCAGGACATCGAGTATATGAACCAGATGCCGATTATGCAGGAGATGCGCCGCGCTAGCGCTGAGGGTAAACTCAAAGGGCTGCAGAAACAGTACTTTGAGCCGACCAAGCCCGTTGAGGAATTGTACGACACGCTCAACGACCCACACGAGGTCAACAATCTGGCCGGCGAGGCGAAATACAAGGATGTCCTCCAGCGGCTGCGCAAGGTGCACGGCGAATGGATGAAACAGACCCGTGACGTCGGGCTGATTCCTGAGCCGGAATTTGACGAAATGAAACGGCCCGGCGGTCGGTGGCAGAAAACTGCTACCCCGAAATTTGCAAACGCCTTCCACGCGGGCGATAGGGGCACTTCGGTCGCCATAACGTGTGCTACAAAAGGCGCATCTATCGCTTACCGAATAGGCGACCAGGGCAGTTGGAAGCTGTACAGAAAACCCGTACTGGTTCAAGCCGGTCAGACATTATGTGCCAGGGCCTGCCGCATTGGCTTCAGAGATGGCAATGAGGCTGCGTTCAAACTGCTCCAGGCCAATAAATTTGAAGATGTTCCCCGCCTTCGCGGGGACAGGCTTGTCCCTGCGGAGGCAGGGGGTCAGGATGAGCCGACCGAAGAGATTCTGCACTGGAGAGATACCCTTTATAAGACCGATCTATTGGCGCGGCTGCGCAAAATCAAGGCATTGGACTTCGTGGCACGGCCTTCCTGGCCGTGGCTCACGGGCTGGAAGCCCGTGCCACAGGTGATACCTCAGTATCTATTGGCTCTGAAGGATGAATATGCCTCGGTTCGTTACTGGGCGGTGATCGGGTTGCACTACAACTGTAAGGAAAAGCCGGATAGAAAGCAGGCAGAAGCCATGCTACAAAAAGTGCTCAAGGACCCGGCGCCAGTTGTTCGTATCGCGGCGGCCCACGCCCTGTGCGACTGGGGCCAAGAAGAAAAGGCACTGCCCGTCCTGGTGGATGCCCTGAACTGCCAGACTGATAAAGGTCGTTTGCACGCGATGATTGCATTAAAAGAGATTGGCGAAAAAGCCATGCCTGCTTTAGAGCAAATCAAGGCACACGAAAAAGACCCCGACAACTATGTGCAGCGAGTCACAGGCGCGGTGCTGAAGCGCCTTGGAAGCGGTTAGTATGCATAAGCACAGAGGCTTTACGTTAATAGAACTTCTGGTGGTGATTGCCATCATTGCGATATTGATGGCGATCCTGATACCCGCACTAAGCAGGGCCAGAGAGCAGGGAAAACGCGCTGCCTGCCTTAGCAACGTTGCGCAGTTAGGGCTTGCCTGGGTTTTGTACGCGGACGAAAACGACAATAAGATCGTTAACGGCTGCACCGGCAAAGGGGGCGAAAACCCTATACCGAGCAATGAAGACGGCTGGGTGCACTGGGCCGGCTACACGGATCAGACAGGCGAAGCAGACCAGATAAAAGCTATCAAAGACGGTGCACTATTCCCATACTGCAAGAGCGAAAAACTCTACAAATGCCCGACCGGCCTGCGCGGCGAGATGCGCACGTATGCCATAGTCGATTCTATGAACGGCTGGCCAAGCGGGCCCAGAATCAAAAATAGAATGGATATTCACAGGCCCGCCGAGAGAGCTGTTTTTCTCGATGAAGGCTGGGTGACATTTGCCAGTTGGAGCGTCCCTTATGACAGGGAGGCCTGGTGGGGAAGCGCAGTGACGGTGGCGGGCATACTCGCCGCTGACAACCGCCATAAGGACCCGCCCCCGGTCCGGCACGGCAACGGCACAAACTTCTCCTTCGCAGACGGCCACAGCGAATACTGGAAGTGGAAGGACCCGCGGACGATAAGCTATGGCAGACTGGAAGTGGGGTCCCGGCCAGACCAGCCGGGCAATCCAGATTTGCACCGTGTGCAAAAGGCCGTGTGGGGAAAGTTGGGTTACACACCAAGCCGTTCGTAGAGAGAATGAAAATGAGCTTAACAGAAGAAAAAAATCTTGCCGGTTGCTGCGGTTTGTATTGCGGCCTGTGTCCCCGGTATCAGTCAACAGCAGCGAGCAAGTGTCCCGGCTGCAAAATACTTTCTTTGACGATTTCCTGTAAGCGCTACAACTGCTGCGTTAAGAAAAATCGCTTCGAGACGTGCACAGAATGTGAGGCTTTTCCATGCGAAAAGTACGATGAATTCTTCGAGTGGGATAGCTTTGTCACTCACCGGGTCTGCCTGCCAAACATCGAGCGCATCAAGCAAGTTGGACTGACGAAATGGCTGCGCCAGCAGAGCAAAAAACGCCAAGTCCTGGAGAACCTACTGGCTAACTATAATGAGGGAAGGTCGCGCAGTTTTTACTGCATCGCGGCGGCGCTGCTGCCAATGCCGTTGATAGCCAAGTCCATCAAGCAAGCGCAAAAGACGCCCGCGTCTTCCTGTCGCAAGACAGGAGGGGGGGCCGATTCCGACATAAAATCCAGGGCCAGAATCCTCCGCGCTGCTATCCAGGATTCCGCCTCTAAAGCCGACGTCGATTTGAAACTCAGGCACCCTGGCAAATAGAGCTGTGGCTCTTACCGGCTTTTTTCAGAGCAAGGGTGTAGATTTGCCTTTGGTCTTTGATGTATTTTCGTTCGTAATTTGTGCCGGTCAGTTCGCCCTCTTGCGCACCGGCGGCAGGGAGAAATTCGATCGCTTCAAGTTTTTGCCCCTGAGCCGTTACTAGCCGCTGTATCTGGCCGAAATAATCGCCATCATCGGTTGCAATTCTTAACTCGCCACCGTGCTTCAGGCAACGCAGCATATGCTGGAGATTTACCTCGTTTAGAAAGCGTCTTTTGTGGTGACGCCGTTTCGGCCAGGGGTCGGGGAAATAAATGTGAAAGCAGTCCACGCAGCCATCCGGCACAAAATCGGCTAAGAAAGCGGCAGCATCGGTGCGGACTATCCGTACATTTGTCAGGCCTGATCGGCCAATCCGGTCCACAGCGTAGCGATAGAATTTTTTGGCCCGTTCAATTCCCAGAAAATTGACGCCCGGCTGGGCTTTAGCCTGGTTCAGAAGGAAGGTAGCTCTGCCCGTGCCGATCTCAATATGCAGTGGCCCGGCACGTCCGAAAACCTGCGCGAAGTTTATCCGCCATCCGCGTGGCGGATCAATTCTGCCCTGGAGATTTTCCAGGTATAGTGCAACCGAAGGATATTCCTTCAGGATTTTCGCCATTGGCTTAATATGGGCAAAAAACGCAAATTAGATAAAGAGCAGCAAGGTCACACGGACTTAATTGTACAAGAAGACGACCGGTCAGGCAAAGGCCGGCAGAATTTCTCGGCTCTTTGGACTTAAAGTGCGGTCTGAGACTGTTCGATAAGAGGTCTTGAACCTAATTGTCGACTCAGCGTATGGCTTTATAGGACGGAACCTACAAGGGACCGGAAAGGAACCCTGTAAAATGGTTCTGCATTTACTGAAAAACCGTCGCAAGGCAGTTTTGCTGGATATTAATACGCAGCGGGACTTTCTGCTGGCCGGGGGAAAAGCATGTATAAGGAACCACAGGAGGGTACTATCGCATATTCGCAGGGTGATGGCCTGGGCCAGAAGTAAGGACATCCCGGTCATCTCGACCTGTGAGATTCATCCCAATAATAATCCGCCGGAAGGCGGAGCAATGGCGGATGCGGCTCATTACTGCCTGGATGGAACAGATGGGCAAAAAAAGGTGCCGTACACCCTGCTAAGCAACAGAGTGAGTTTTCCTGCCGACGGCAACACCGATTTGCCGAGAGATATGTTGCGGCAGTATAGGCAGATTATCCTTCATCAGCGCTGCGTTGATCCCTTTGATGAGCCTAGGATCGATAGGTTGCTCAGCGACGTTCGAGCTAGTGAGTTTGTTTTGATCGGGGCCAGCACCGAAGGCGCCGTCCGGGCGGCCGCGTTGGGATTGCTACAGCGGAGTAAGAAAGTGATAGTAGTTGTTGACGCGGTAGGTTCGCACAATAACAGAGAGGCCAAGATGGCACTTCGTAAGATGCAAGCTAAAGGCGCAAGATTGATCGATACCAAAACGCTCGCCGGGACATCACATCTGCGGCTGGTCGGAGCGTGTGGCTGCGAAAGCTGCCAGGGACTGGCCCGAAAAGCACCGGTCGGTGCTCCGCAACGAAATTAACCACTGGCTGAGTAATTCACATCTCATCACTTTTTACCTCTATTTTCACAAAATGCGTTCAGGCCCCGACTCCGCAGGGGCGCATTTCAAGGGCGCCTATACCCCACGGGGCCGGGTAGCAGTCGCTAATAATACTCACGATGAGGTAGACACCGTTGCAGAGCAATGGTATACTTTGTGTACAATTAGAGAAGGCGAAGTTATTGTCAATTTTCAAAGGAGTATGCGATATGAAACAGGCAATGCAAAAACTGAGGATAGCACGCTTTTGTCTGGTTATCCTGCTTCTTGCTCTGGTCAGGCTGCCTCTGACACCGACCCAAGCTCAGGACCTGGCGGAATTCGAAAAGCGAATGACAGAATTCACGCTGGATAACGGGCTGAAATTCCTGGTCCTGGAACGGCATGAAGCGCCGGTCGTTTCCTTCCACACTTACGCCGATGTCGGCGCGGTTGATGAGGTTAAGGGAATCACAGGCCTGGCGCATCTCTTTGAGCATATGGCGTTCAAAGGGACAAAGACTATCGGGACCAAGAACCACCAGGCCGAAGCCAGAGCCATGGCCAAGATGGATGATCTGTTTGATAAGATCAAAGCCGAACGCAGGAAAGGTGAACAGGCGGATAAGGCTAAGCTGGAAGAGTTGCAGAAGCAATTTGAAGAGGCTCAGAAAGAGGCTCAAAAGTACATCGTTCACGACGAATATGAGGAGGCACTCACCCGGGAAGGGGCGGACGGGTTCAATGCCTACACCAGCGAAGATGCGACTCAATACATCGTTAGTCTGCCGTCCAACAAAGTAGAGCTCTGGATGACACTGGAATCGGACCGGTTCGCCAATCCGGTGCTGCGGGAGTTCTATAAGGAGAGGGACGTGGTGATGGAAGAGCGACGGATGATGGAGAATTCGCCATACGGGCGTCTGGGCGAAGAATTCCAGGCCATCGCGTATCTGGCGCATCCATACGGCGAGCCGGTAATCGGCCACATGAGCGACGTGGCGACCCTTACTTGCCGCGAAGCGGAGGCCTTTTTCAAGGAATACTACGGCCCGAGCAATCTGACTATCGCGATAGTTGGCGATGTGAACCCGCAACAGATAAAGAAACTGGCGGAAAAATACTTCGCCCGGATCCCCAGCGGACCAAAGCCTGAGCCGGTAGAAACAGAAGAGCCGCCGCAGCGAGGGCAGCGCCGGGTCATCGTAGAAGACCCCGCGCAGCCGCAGATTCGAATAGGCTACCATCAGCCGAACGTCAACCATCCCGACAGTGCCGTGTTCGAGGCCATCGCCCAGATCGTGGGCGTGGGGCGAACATCTCGGCTGTATAAGAGCCTGGTGAAGGAAAAAAAGATTGCCGTGTCTGCTTCCGCCGGGCAGAGCTGGAGTAAATATCCGGGCTTATTTATGTTCTCGGCGGTTCCAGCCAAAGGTCGCACGAATCAGGAGTGCGAGGAAGCTATCTACGCCGAGATCGAGAAACTGAAAGCTGAGGCGGTCGCACCGGAAGAACTGCAAAAGGCAAAAACACGGGCCA
Source organism: uncultured Pirellulales bacterium (assembly GCA_964567045.1). Taxonomy (GTDB): domain Bacteria; phylum Planctomycetota; class Phycisphaerae; order Sedimentisphaerales; family Anaerobacaceae; genus JAFNGF01. The sequence continues at coordinate 64,594 of CAZMLE010000014.1, forward strand.
GGGCCAGTCTTATCCGGCAGTTGGATTCCAACGATGGTCTGGCGGCAGAGCTGACCTTCTACGAGGTCATCACCGGCGACTGGCGCAATTTGTTCAGGCAACTAGATAAGATCGAAAAGGTCACCGCTGACGATATTGCCCGCGTCGCCAAGGAATATTTCATCAGCAAGAATCGCACAGTCGGTGTAATCGAGACAGTACAGGCGGAGAAGTAATTTTTTAATAGGAGCGCAAAGATGAGGAATTATAGATCGTCCGCAATAAGAGCCATTGTTTCCTTCGCTCTTTTATTGAGCTTGTTGGCGTCGAGCTGCTCGCAGAAATATGCAGCGGACTACAAACAGTTGAAGTATGCCAAACTGGGCCAGATAGAGATACCCCAGGTCAGGCGGGTAACTCTTGCCAACGGGATGCAAGTATTTCTGCTGGAGGACCACGAGCTGCCGCTTGTCAACTTGTCCGCCCTGATTCGGACAGGTTCGGTTTATGAGCCTGCCGACAAGATTGGCCTGGCGGCAATCACGGGCACCGTGATGCGCACGGGCGGCACTACCAGTAAGACCGGCGACCAGATCGACGAGCAGTTGGAGCAGATTGCCGCCTCGGTAGAGACCGGCATCGGCCCTAATGTCGGAGGGGCATCTATGTCCGTTCTGAAAGAGGACGTCGATACCGGGCTTTCAATTCTGGCCGACGTGCTGATGAATCCCGCCTTTCGCGAGGATAAAATTGAACTGGCCAAAATCACACATCGCAGTAGTATCGCCCGGCGGAATGATTTTCCATTTAGCATTGCTTTCCGGGAGTACACCAAGCTCATATACGGCCCCGAAAGCGTTTATGCCCGGCACACAGAGTACGCCACCATCGACAACATTACCCGCGACGACCTTATTGCTTTCCACAAAAGATTCTTCCATCCCAACAACACGACCCTTGCCGTCTGGGGCGATTTCGACACAGAGCAGATGATTAAGAAAATTGAACAGGCGTTCAAAGCCTGGCAGAAAGCCGACGTCACACCCGCCGCCGTGCCGCAAGTCAAATATGAGTTTCGGCCAACGGTCAACGTCATCCAGAAACAGGACATGAACCAGAGCTGTATATGCCTGGGCCATATCGGTGGAATGATGAATGACCCGGATTACTTCGCCCTGGTGGTGATGAACGAGATTCTCGGCGGCAGCTTCACCAGCCGGCTGTTCAAAAACGTGCGCTCCCGCATGGGACTGGCCTATGCTGTGTTCGGCGTTTATTCAGCCGACTACGACCATCCCGGCGTCTTTTATGTCGGCTGCCAGACGAAATCCAAGTCTACCGCCCAGGCGACTCGGGCTATGAGCGAAGAAGTCAGAAAGATCACCGAGGCCGAAGTCACAGATGAGGAACTAGCTTTAGCCAAAGAAGGCTATTTGAATTCGTTTGTGTTCAACTTCGACTCAAAGGCTGAGATTGTAAGACGCCTGATGATTTATCAGTACTTTGGCTATCCCGAAGATTTCCTGCAAAAGACCAAGGAGAATGTTGAGAAGGTGACCAAAGCCGACGTCCTGCGGGTTGCCCGCAAGCACTTGCAGCCTGATAAGATGCAAATCTTAGCTGTCGGACGGCCTCAGGATTTCGATGAGCCGCTATCGGTGTTCGGCCAGGTACGCGAAATCGACATCACCATTCCAACACCGCAAAAATAAGGTGACGCCGATATGGGCAAACAATCACGAAGGGAATTCCTCAAAACGGTTGGGTTTGCAGCCGCTTCAGCAGGCGCGTCTTCACTATTGCTGAGTTGTGCCAGCACGAGCGAAACAGCAACGGTGCAAAAAAGACGCCCGAACATCATCTTCATTCTGGCCGACGACTTGGGCTATGGCGACCTGGGCTGTTATGGGCAGGAAACCGTTAAGACGCCGAATCTCGACCGCATGGCGGCTGAAGGGATGCGATTCACCGATCATTACGCCGGCAGCACCGTCTGCGCGCCGTCACGGTGTGCGCTTATGACCGGTTTGCACACAGGACACTGCTGGATTCGCGGCAACGCGCTGCTGCCGCTGAGACCGGAAGATGTCACTGTCGCCGAGCTACTTAAGCAAGTCGGCTACACCACCGGCATCATCGGCAAATGGGGCCTCGGTGAAGCCGGCAGCACCGGAATCCCCAATAAGCAAGGATTTGATTACTGGTTCGGATACCTCAATCAAAGACACGCCCATAATTACTATCCCACGTACCTGTGGCGCAACGAGGAAACGGTTCCACTGAAGAACGAGGTCCGGGATGTTAATCCGCCCGGCGGAGTGGCGACCAAGCGGGTCGAATATTCGCACGACTTGTTCACCGAAGACGCTCTTTCCTTTGTGGAGCAAAACAGGGATAAAACGTTCTTTTTGTATCTTGCCTACACAATTCCGCACGCCAATAACGAAGCCGGGCAAAACGGTATGGAAGTTCCCTCCCTTGAGCCCTACGCCGACAGGGATTGGCCGCAGCCGCAGAAAGGCCATGCAGCTATGATAACGCGGATGGACCGTGACATCGGCAGATTGTTTGGCAGGCTCAAGGAACTTGGCCTTGACCAGAATACGTTAGTGATGTTTTCAAGTGACAATGGCCCACACAAAGAAGGCGGCGGCGATCCGAACTTTTTCAGAAGCTCCGGCCCATTGCGAGGTTACAAACGGGATTTGTACGAGGGCGGTATTCGCGTGCCGATGATTGCTCGTTGGCCAGGCAAGATAAAGGCGAGTGCGGAGAGCAACCACGTCTCGGCGTTCTGGGATTTTCTGCCAACCTGTTGTGAAATTGCTGGCGTAGAAACCCCCCAAGGTCTTGACGGAATCTCCTTGGTTCCAACGCTTCTTGGTCACCCTGACAAGCAAAAAGAGCACGAATTTCTATACTGGGAATTTCACGAGCAAGGCAAAAAGCAGGCCGTGCGGATGGGCGATTGGAAAGGTGTGCGTCCCCGCCTGCGCGGGGACAAACCTGCCCCTGCGAAGGCAAGGGTGGCGAAAAATCCCGATGGCCCGATAGAGCTATACAATTTGAAAGACGACATCAGCGAGAAGTATAATGTTGCCAGCCAGCATCCGGAAATCGTGGCAAAGATTGCAGAATACATGAAGCTCTCGCATACGCCTTGCGAGCATTGGCCTTTGCCCCAGTAGGCGTACCCCGACTTGATAGGGGGAAAAGAAAGAAGGAGCTACACTCGCCGACGGTCTTGAAGAAACCAGTCCAGTCATCGTCAGGCTGGAGGTCGTCAACACCATCATCTTTGTTTTGAACAGGCCGCCACAGGGCTTTTTGTTTGGCTACATAGGGTACAGAGAATACAGAGGATTCTTTGGACATAGATAAATACCGAACATCTCGCGGGTTATAAGAAACTGACTCTTTTTCGACATAAATAACTGACGCCCCAAGTGGGAATTTCAAGTCGCGAGGCGAAATAGTGGGGTGGGCGTCACTAATTACTCGACTATCGGCCTCGTTTACCTTCTATAGCCGAACGAAAGCTGTTGGCCAATCTTCTAGGGAAATCATAATCGGTACGCCCATAACGCTCATCGGAAACACTGGTTTTCCCGGTTGCGGTATTAGGGAAGTAGCT
>CAZMLE010000015.1:0-67182 GCA_964567045.1 uncultured Pirellulales bacterium
AGTTATTGAGTCCATAGGATTGAAGGCTAAAAAAACTCGCTTGTTTTGGGTCTAGACGAGTTCTTCCAGCCAGTCGTGCATAACAATCCAGTTGTGGGTGGCCTCCAGAACTGCTGAACAGTCTGGCCCGGCGTGCTCACCGAGGAAATTGGCCACTGCCTGGGGATGATTTGCGAATCGACCTTGCTTGATTACTTGACCTGCCGCTGTCATTATTGTTCCGTAGCTGAACTTCTTGTGGTAATCTACTGGGACAAAAGTTTTCATAGTGCACCTCCGTTACTAAAATCTTGTTACTGTTGATTGGTAATGCCTAATACATTACCAATCGAGGTGCACTATGTATTAATGCTAACTCCTTACACCCTGAAGGTTACAACCAGCTTTCTGCTATTCTAAAGGGTGACGGAGTTGTAATCAAAAGGTTTGTATCTGTATATTGACATTACCCATGCGAGCCTCACGGGCACAAACGATGTCATTCAGTCATCGCCGATTCGCCTGTTGCTAAACGAAACGGTTATTTCTTTGCCCCATGCTTGCGGAGGAGGGAGAGGATCCTCAGGTGGCCTATTGAAATCGCATTATCGCAGGGCTGCTTGAATTGCCTGATGGTGGGACATGTGGAATTCAGGGCATGAACGAGTCTTTGTACGGTGCGCGAATAGGTGCACCTTACGCCCTACGGTGAACCAGTAACGGTCGAAAGTGATTATTGCGCCACCCTTGTTCTCATAGAATACACCGTTACCATATCTGCCTGCGATCGTGAACCCATCCGGGGTGATGTTTCGGGCAATACGAAGCCCGACGGCGCTTCGCCGAGGGCTGGCCGTGTGAACTTCTCGCCATACTTTGTGAAGCCGGGCACGAAACCGCCGTGGGAGAGGAAGAACTGTCCGTTCTCCACGCCCATGAAGCGGTCGAGTCGATCTGCCCCGCGGCCAGCGCAGCGAGCTGTCTTGCCCGTCGGGTCGTGGCTGAAGCTGGCCGTGGTCAGTTCGACCCACTGGCCATGTAGTAAGTCCAGGGTGGATCTTCGAGGCCGGCCATCTCGCAGTAGAACGCTTCGATCTTCGTGTCCTTGCCCACGGGATAGACAAGATGCACCGACGCGGCGTTGCGACGAGGTTTGAGATTGAAATGCGCGTCCTGCATCGTGCAGGATCATTCCAGCCGGTGATGCCGGAGCGTGGGGAAATGCGTGCCCCATGCACGTCCGGGTCGAGGTAGGCGGTGAAAGCGGGATACGCAATTCGGCAGCCGGCTTGGCGGTCACCAGGCCGACGAAGGCCGCAACCGCCAGCATGAAAGCGAAGGAGTGATTTTGCCGTTTCATATTCTTCCTAAAAAACATTCTGGAGGTTGTTATCCTGTCGCGTGACGTGATGGGTACAACCACAATCACGACTCGTGCATATCCAAACATGATACCATACTACCAGCCATCCACCGACGCATCAAGCGAACCGCAAACCAGAGCACGAACCAAACCGCAAGCCTATGTAAGGCATCGGTTGTCATAGGTGTACATCTATAGCAAGAGAAGCGGATCCCGTAGCGCCGCGCTTGCGGAGAGGGAGAGGATTTGGCGGTGGCCTCTCACTGATGTATTAGCGGCGGCCGCCTGCCGGTGACGAGCGACGCGGCGGAGGGAGCTATGATGAGATTGTAACTACGGGCGGTTCATGACCACTATTACGCTGCCCATGTCAACTACATCGTATGTGTTGAGGCTGGCTCTGTGACATCATGCCGTGGTGGGAAGTCCACGTTCAGCCAAATCTCGATCGTATCTCAGCTGACGACACCTTTCCATCAACCATTGCACTAATTACTTACATTCAGTCCGATTTGTACGTTCCCTTTCGACTGATTGATGATCCGTTCGGAGCCCGTGAATATATTCTCAGCGATTATAGCACGGCCAATGTCTTTGCCGAGTTGAATCTGCGGCCGATCCTGTCGGAATTCACATCCCCGAATTAGAACGGTGCCGCTTTGGGCCTGGATTGCCGCGCGATTTCCGTCTTTGCCACCCCATTGGACAAACGTACAATCCCCGAAACCAACGGTTCCCGCCCCTGCAATCTTCGCTATCTGATTACACGGGCCCCAGAATGCACAGTTCACAAAGCGGATACTTCCCGTATTGGTTTCCGCGATTTCAATCATCGTAGGATCCGGCCCATGAAAAGATACGAACTCACCATTGGTAATCAACAGCCCGTACGGGGCACATTGTTCCGCGACAAGAGCTGTATAACAGTCATCGGCTCCGATGCCAAGAAAGTTGCCATTGCATACGCCTGCTTTACTTCTTATAAACTTATAGCCAATTTTGTAACCGAAACAGAACGTATTATAAACATACTGCCAATCGGAACGACCAAAGATAAATGCTTCACCGTTTTCCATTTGCCACTGGAACAACTTAGGTTTCGTGCTCCACCAGGGATTGAAGTGAACATTCTCAATTCGTCCAATGTCGTAGATGGCATCGACCATGATGCCTCGCCGGATCGGCTGACCCTGTACGTCACGGATCAAATGACGCTCGTTTTGTGTGGCGTCGATGCCGTTGTATGGATTGAGCATCTCCACCGCAAGAACAGCTGGGTTTTTGCCCCGCATGGCGATTGCCCAGGGATACGGTTTGGGCACGCTATCCACATTTTGTTGAGGATAGTATATCACCACGCCCTTCAGAGTACTGTTTGTGTTGAGGGTAATGAACGCGGGTCCCTCCTCGTTGCCTGCGCTTTCTGTCACTAGAAGCGTGGTGCCGTCGTCCGTAGGCTTGGGAAGTCCGCGATCCCTGATGCCGTTATGGGCGGGCACCGACTGCCACAGTCCCGCCAGCGTGACAGCCTTGGGAATGTTCAGATGGCCCGCAAAAAAATAGTTTCCGCGAGAAGCATAAACAACCCCGCCTCCGGCTTCTCCCGCCGTATTCAAGGCCTTTTGAAACGCTGACGTGTCATCCGTTTTCTCATCCCCCACAGCGCCGAAATCACGCACATCCCAAAAATGCGAGCCCAAATCAGCCTGGGGCGACCTCTCGGCATGACCTCCTGCCGCATACAGCAACAATACGCCAAGAAAGATAATACAAGATTGTCTTAAGGTCCGTGCTTCAAAAAGATTACTACACATTCGTTTCACCTTTTCCCTTCGGTAAGAAAATGGAGAACTGCACACACAACGTTGTTAATTGTAGTTAACAATGTTCTCCACGTCAAATGCGCAGCCGTTTGCACTCTTGCGTCTTGTGGGCGGAACAAGTCTCTCAGACAGAAGACAATCTGTTTCCGCCACCATCACCCCGATATGGAACGACCGCTGGCGAGTCAAGGGGCTGGGCATGCGCATACGACACGCTAAAACTGGATTACAGAAAAAAGCACTTGACGCTATACATAGCAACGGCTGATGAACCCAACTATTATACCGAGCCCGCACCCTTTGGGCGAAAGCCCTAAACTGTAGAGTCACAAAAACGCAGACATACCGTTGGCGCCGAAGTACCTCATGGCGAGCCCAAGACGTATGCCGAGATCGACTACCACCGCGGCTGCCGTAACATAAGGGGGTCGATGTACCCGACACAACAAAGTCGTGCCTCCAACGCTGCCTGCTATAATCCTCGTGAGCGCATTCGATGTCGGTCCGAAGCACAATTGCATCAGTGAAGCCTTTCGATCAAGCTCATGCACTTAGCCAACTCATCCTTTGACACCTTCAACACACTCCTGGTGCACTCCGAGAGGAAGCGCTGGTGAAAGGCGCCATACAAGTCCTCGAAGATAGCTTGATTGACGTTTCTCCTTATTATGAACGTTGACCTCACCCCAGACCTGGGTTCAAACGCCATAGGTGTTAAGGTCATGAGACCCCTATCTAAGTCAGCCGACTTAGCATCCATAGCTACAAGCGAAAGAGGAACCACATTGGTGACCCTGGTATCGAGTCCCATACCACTCATCTCATTCTGCCACAGTTGGTATCTTGGTATCGCCTGACAAAGATGTTTAATGAAGTTCATGCCAAATACGATCGCATAATGCAAGACGGCCGCCTCTGAGGTCGGATCGCACATGAGCATTTCCCCACTGCGCTTCCGGCCTTCTTTTAGCCAATTCCGCAACTCGTCTCTGTGATGCCCCTCTATTTCAGCCCCCTTTTTCAGCGCTTCAACCTCGTCCTCTACCAAGCGATATAGGTTTTGACCGGCTAGAAAGATAGATTCATTCGCGCGACCGCGCAATCCGTCCAAGTCATACGGCGTGCCGCTCACTCCATGCACAACCTCTACATATTGTTTCCCTGTTTCGGGCGGAGCTGGAATCGGGACGGTAGCCGCAATCTTTGTCACGGCCTCGTGGCGTTCCTCGAAATCTTTGTCTGTTTCAGCAAACCTCACGGTCGACAGTTTATACTTGTTTTCTTCCAATTGCTCTCGTTGACCAAAGAACTGGGCTCCTCGTTCCACACCGAAAAGTACCTGTGTTACCCGATATTGGTCGTCTAACTCTTGGCCGTCGACAAGTACCTGCACGTAGGTCTTCCCGGCATTTCTGATGTTAGACCAATATTTGGATAGAGAGATGTGTTCAAGCTTCCATTGGAATGCATTGGCGATGGCTCTCCAGAGTTGACCACCCATACCAGACCACTGGGTGTTCTGGTTTCGACCGGTGTAGAAATCTTGGACAACTGCTATAGCACAAAAAACTCGAAATACGCGTGCCCCACCAATTTTAACTTCTTTGAAAATTACGTCTACATTATGGTCATCCATACCACGAATCCGATCATGTCCGCAACATCGCCAAAAACAATCTCTGTAATGGTGACTGTCTGGAGGACCTGGAACGCTTGAGAAACGAAGCAGCCGGAGGAATTCTTCCAAGAAGCTATCATTGATGCCGACGGTTTCAGGAAGATACTTATCCGGGGTGACACCGATCTCTCGACCCGGCACTTAGACCGTTGGGATGCCAGAGGGGCAAGGCTTATAAACCTTGAGCCATCTTTCTTCGTGCTGCTCAGCAAAGAACACCCTGATCTGAAAACCAGCGAATCGCTTTCGGCGGGTATGCGTAGTGAGCTCAGAAAGAGGTTGGACGATTATGGCATAAAGATGGTCAATTACTACGCACCTATCGACTCTAAGACAGAAGCCTTCCGCAGCATATTTGACTTTGCCAAGGAAATGGGTGTGAAAACACTCGTTGCCGAGCCGCCGGCGGTCAAGTTCGCATGGTTATACCAGGAATGGGATGCCTTAACTGCATCAGCGGTATTGATGTAGCCACCGCCCAACAAGAAATGCTGCCAGAACCGGATAGGCAGGTAGCTCTCCAACTCGGCTACATTGCCGGCGCCGATGTGCCTGCACCGGCAGTGGCACCTTTGAATGGTGTTATTGCCAGCCTTGCCGTCACTGAGTTCATGGCATGGGCAACGGGCTTTAAGCCCCTACGCCGGTTCATTTTCTACGACTTTGTGAATGCAAGGGTCACCCCCTACACATTCAAAATGGACCCGAGCTGCTTTACCTGTAGCGCAACAGGCTCATTGGCTGTTGGCGACAGTGGCTGCTTTCTCGGTTACGTCGACATCGATGAAGAACAAAGGACACTGTACATTAGGACACTGGCACCAGTGAAAGTCCCCACAAGCAAGAGGCAAGAGGTAGCCGAGCTTCTGATGAGGGTCAACCAACGCTTTCTACTTGGCAATTTCGACTTGAACATGGACAGCGGTGTCATAGCGTATAAGACAAGCGTCATGCTCGGCGACAGCAGCCTTCACGATGACATCATTGAACATCTGCTCTATGCAAACTGGCGGGCTGTGGACAGATATTTCCCCTTTTCTGGTCTTATGACGCCCACGGTCATACCAGATGGCAATGGAGGTTTTGCTGCAGCTTCAGAACGCGAAAGCCTTGTAATATCAAGTGGTTCTATTGGCCAGTCCAATCTGTGGCGAGATTTCGGCGTGATTTGCAGACGGGCAAGGCTGGAGCGGTGGCCAAAGTGGTGTCATGTCCTGCGGAAGAACTGTGAGACAGACTGGGCCCAGAAGTTTCCGCAGTACGTTGTAAGCGCCTGGAGCGGGCACGGTATGGAAGTCTCCGCCAGGTACTACTTGCAGGTTCCGGAGCAGCCGTATCACGCAGTTGCTACGCCAGCTATTGAAGCAGATAGGTAAAACCTTCCGTCCTTCTTGTCAGCAAAAAGGAGCTTGCAATTTAGGTCGCTTTGATATATTCTGATTGTGTCGAAAAAAGGTGACAGAATGGTTGTGAACTGCCACAAAACCGGTATTGTCGAAGTGCTACTTGCTGTAAGGCGTTAATAATAAGATACTTGCGGGCGTAATTCAGCGGCAGAATGTCAGCTTCCCAAGCTGGACGTCGTGGGTTCGAGTCCCATCGCCCGCTGTTTTGTAACCATAGTATGTATGAGTACTTGTCCGAATGGTGGTTCCTTAAGCAGCATGTCGTATCGTCCATTCAGGACGGGCGACTCTAAGAGCAGGGCAATATGTGCGCTGCCGTCTTACCACCCGAGGCTCATTTCTTCCAGGCGGATAGTCGTACTTATCTGTTCTCGTCCACGGGCTTATGATATTTCTTCTCGCCCAGCGGCGACCACAGCCCGAAACTATCTTCGTGTACGTGGCATTTGCCCTGGCAGGTCCACTTCTGACCGTAATTATAGCCGAACCACAGATACTCATCCCCGCCGCCATTCTCCGTTGTGATCACATAGCGAGCCGATACATTGCCGACCCCGAGAACCTTCTGGCCCGGCAGATTCGCATCAGCCTTGTTGGCGTCAAAGGGAATCCAACCGTACGGCGGCAGATAAACCTCGACCCATCGATGAAACACATTGTCGGGCCATCCGTCATCGCCGCGTAGACTCACCGCCCCGACATACCGTACCGGCACGCCCGCCGCCCGGCATAGAGCAATCATACAATATGAATATTCTGAACATGACGCCGTTCCCCGCTTCAGGACCACGGGCGCCGGATTCCATCCTCCCACGGGCTTAAGATTGTAGCTAAGATGTTCTCCAAGATAATCCGTCACCCGCCTGGCCACCCAGTAAGGATTCTTCTGTCTGCCGGCAATCTTGTGCGCCAGCTCCTGGATATAAGGATCCTCAATGAGATACTTCTCTCCATCCTGCAGGTATTTATCTTTGATTTCTTTAGGGATTTCGTCCACCATGCCAACCTTGTCGGGATAAATAAAGTACTCCGCTGCGTATATATTTGCTTTCACCCTCCATCCAGTTCGAATCAGACTATAAGCCTGCCTATCAGTATAGCGGAAATGAGCCATTTTCTGGCCCCATTCGTCCTCGACTATTTCCGCCGGCTCCGAGTCAAATTCAATCGTGCCCAACAGCATCTGGTTGTCGCGATCCCTCGGCAGCGGAAGATAAATGTCCAGTGTTTTGATAGTGCCTGGCCCGTAGTTGCGAAACTCCTTGATAAAGTGCAGTGACATTGGGCGTTCGTCCCATCTGCTGAGGATATTGTCGTCGAAGACCTTTACCTTATATATCTGACGGTTTTCGTAATCGACGTTCCACAGAACTCCATTTGCCCACGCTAGGCCATACGGCACCGGCCCGTAACTTCTCAGAGAGGAAAGACACAATCCGTCGGCGGGGTCAACAAGGTAAATCCGGTCTTCACCTCGATCCGCTACCCACAGATATTTACCGTCGAACGTTAGCCCCGTAGGCTCCTCCGCCGGAGACGGGAAAAACCGTGCCGCCCCACCATCGACCGGAGAGACCATCATCAGAATGTCCTTCTTGTGATCTACTATCCACAAAAACCTGCCGTCCCAGCCGATGTCTCGGGGATCGGTTGTGCTTGATTCTACGACCTTCACCACATTGCCGCTGTCTGTATCCAAGCGGTACAGCAGGTTTTCCCCTGAATCGATGTGCCACAGGCACTGGCCATCCCATGCCAGCCCTTCAGGGGCGTGGCCTGGCGTTTCAAAACTCTTTATCACCTGGCCCGTCTCGGAGTCTATCGCGTAGATTCTCTCGGTAAACGCATCCGCCAGCCACAGATTCTTTCCGTCGAATGCCAGCCCTTTGGGGCAAGGCCCCGGCGTCTCTATGACCTTCAGTACATCACCCACCTTACCTGATGCTCCACAAGCCACTACCAATAGGACTATGATACACGTACTTAGTTTCTGCATATCGGCCTCCCTAATCTTGAATACGCCAAGCGCTAATCGGGATCAATTATAGGTTGTCAACCACGCAACGGAAGCCTATCGTTGCGCAGCGGTCAAGTCCGTGCCACATCAGAATGAATTTTGCGGCAAAGTTGCACGCTGCCGAACCGGCGTCTGCATACCACTGGGAGCCTTCGGCCTTATAGAAGGAACCTCCACGAATGATGCAGAACCGTGTGCGGCCATCGCTTCGCTCGCTTTCGGTCCATTCCCAGACCCTGCCCCAAGAGTAGACGCGATCGTCAAGCCGCTGGGCAGCGTACTGCCACTCCTGCTCCATGGGCAGGCGTTTTCCCGCCCACAGCTAAGGCCAAAATAACGTGTGTTCTTTGCTTAGCCAGCATCATAATGACTCTAAATTTCGCTGTTTTGAGAAGCATTTGCATAAGCCTTTTCTGCAAAGAAGTTCGCGTTCGTTTTCAGCCCCCCGTGGAAATTGGGTTTGATTGGCTTTGTTTTCCTGGCCACTGAGGGTGGATTCATTTTCATAATCCTTTGTCAAGAATGGATTTGCGTTCATTTGGGCTTTTCGGAAATTGGCTTTGTTTTGCAAAATACACTCAAAATGGTCGTCGCCTTCTGCTCTGATTAGCCCGCTTTTGTCATTAACCGCGGATTACGCGGATGAACACGGATCGAAAGAATAAAGCCCAAAAAGCAGTGTAAATCGGTGTAAATCCGTGTCTGAAAGTACTTTCTGGAATTTGTATTAGCGTGCATTCGCGATTTGCTATTAACAATGAACGATGAACTACCTTATATTGTGATTCTAATCCATTATTTAAGCACATATTATACCCAGAAAGGCCTTCGGCGTAAAGGAAAATCTTGGATTTACCCTGTGAGATACCGGCTGCGCCTATCTGACGGGGTGAAGATGGATGCCGGATAGGCGGCCGCTCGGCAGCACCTAGCACGTAGGGTGTGATACTCGTGCTTCGTAGCAAAGCTAACTTCGCAGAGTAGCATTTCGCACCGCTTTCGCTCCGGCGCGATAAATAACGCGTCTGCGCTCCAAGAATTCCCTCCTTCTGCCTTTCGCTTCAGCTCTTTGACCTTTTCGTTATCTTGCCCCTTATTCCAGTCGATAGAAGATAACGGCGGAATAACCAGATAGCGGCACCTTTGATGGGGGAACTGCTGAAACCGTGATATACGACGTATACGTTTGTATGCTGGAAGAAAATTGCTGGGGATTACACCACGCTATTTACTGGGGAGTTGATAATGGAGACACTACTGCGAACTTTCAACTCAATTAAGAACTTCTCAGTCAGAGATGCTGAGAAGACTCACCCTAAGTTTGACAACATCTCCAAACTCACTCTGGAGATTGACAAGGATTCGGTTGTCCTGACCGGACCATTCCGGCCTCTCGGTAGGCCAGGTAAAGACCTCAACAGGCTCAAGTCTCTGTCTGAAAAGAACATTGATTTCATTCGCCTATTTGCTGAGTGGCTTGATGGACAATCTGCGAAACAGGCTCGCATCGAAATCTGGATGAAAAATGGCGATAAACCTATTCTTGTAAGGTGTGAAAGAATTGAGATCAATTGTGTCAAGGCAGCAACATCGTCCTAACGGTAGCTTTCTTATTGCCCACATGATTGGTGCGATTCATCGCACCCTACCACTGGCACTTTTACAAAAGGGAAAATATTATGCGTGAATGGATCGTTGAAGGAACAATCAGAATATACGCGTTCTTATTGCCCATCGCGGGGATAGCTTTGGTGATTAGTCTGTTGGTGCTCTTGCCGATGACGGCATGGCGTAAGACCAGAGTTATAGCAGGATTTGGCCTCCTCATTTCTTCTTATGTCCTTGGGGTAACAACATGGTTTTTGGGTGCAGCCGTGACATTTGGGTCCTTTGGTTGGCTTGGCCTAATAATTGGTCTTCTGTTTCTCGGATTAGGCGTCGTGCCACTGGGCATCATCGGCGCCTTTTTCAAGCTTAATACTATTGGACTCTCATTGACCTTGTGTGTGTTGCTTGCAATTACATTAGTCGCTCGATTCGCAGGAATGTCCTTCCTCGACCGTAGCGGTACTTGCATAGATGATAACAATTCTGGATAGTGAGTTACATGAAAACGGCGGGTGTCCCAGACAAACCAGACAAGCACAAACATGGGGCAGAAATGCATAGGATTGTTCGTTTCAATTGAGGAGTTAATAAAATAATATGAAAAATAAGACACTAGCAATCTTTGGCATAGGAACCTACCTACTATCAGTCATAGCATCTGCTTCGGACCTTGAAGGCAACCCCGTTGTGCCGGTTGCTTTAATTGTGATATCGGGACTTGCAGATTTACTGTTTACGATAATGGCAACAGTGCGCCTGTGGAAATCAGCGAGAAATGTATCAATCATATTTGCATCTTCAAGAGTTGTTCTTTTTATACTGGGGGTGATCCAAGAATTTGCATTACCTTCATACGGATCACCAATTATTATCCTATCTAACATTGTTAAGGTAGTCAGTTTCATTGTGTTTGTTTGGGCTATAATAAAACTTTTCAGGATGAAAGAAAAAAGTCAGGGTAGGCAGCAATTGGTGGCTAGCGTTTAACTGTAGGCTCGGTTTACGAGGGTCCATTCAGTATTGCTTTGAAGACGCCTTACGGCAGAGCAAACAGGTGGCTATGGTTCAAGTTGCTCGTCCTACCATCCTTGCATAATTCCGGCCAAATGTAGAAAGGATTAGCGCGTGTTCACAGATCAAAAATCAATTGAAGAGAACTGTCGTTCCTTATTCAGTTACCTTGGAAAGAATCCTGGAACCTGGTGGTTATCGTCAAGTAGACTGAAGGAAGCTGCGGACACTCTGCGAGATACATGTTGGCCCAAAGAAAAAAAACACCACGACCTGAAAACTGCGACGGCTAACTTCAGGCTTGGTCCTGTCTATATGCTGCTTATGGGCATGGCTATTGAAAATGCGTTAAAGGCTATCATCGTAGCTCAAGATGATCAGTGCATTCAAGAAAAGGGTCTCTCAAAGAACTTTGCTAAGCATGGTCTAAAAGTGCTGTGGAGCAAAGCGGGGCTTAACAAATATCGGCAGAATGACCGGTTATTAGATCGGCTTGAAAGTTTTATTGTCACCTTCGGGAGATATCCGGTGTCAAGAACCAAGTGTCAGATGGGTACAATGATAGGTTCGTCATTTCACGGAGAACCGGACTTTGATAACGTGAATAGACTATGGGTGTTTCTTGAAAAACAGTTGAAGCAGGCCATCCCTACACTATTCGAGGAGGCGCACTCCGAAGAATATAACGACAAATCCTAATAAAATCGCTTCAGCCACGTAGGCCATGGCATTTCGCAGGTTTTCGTATTGCCCACATGATTGGCGCGATTCGTTGCACCCTACCGGATATAGGTAATTCGTCTGCAAGGGCTATTGCTCGCCTACAGCTTCGATATCGGCGGCGTCCTTTTTTCTGCCGGTCGCCCTTTTATTGGCGATGAAATCTGCGCGACTGATGAAAAATACCGGCGTCTGGCCGTAACAGCCGGGGACTTTGCCGGCGTCCGCCTTTTCCCACGAGACTCCACTGGCTTTCGTAATGATGTCGATGCGTACGGGAGGAACGCCAAGCTGAATGACCTTGCCGGGCGTGGCGAAATCGTCCTCAGACAGATCCAGCGACCCGAAGCCAAACTCGTTTAGAGCGGCGAGAATCCGCTCGGCGTTTTCGCGGGCTGGCCTGACAAATAGGTCGATGTCGCCGGTCAGAATGAAGTGCTTGTCGTAATCCAGAGGACTATCGCCCAGCAATAATAGATCGGCTGCCGTAGCAATCTGGTACGGGTCTTCTGCCGTTCCGCTGCCCCCGGCGTATTTGGCCTGGGTAGGTATGCCGATAAGGCAAACCGCGATAAGTAAGGGGATTATCCGCAGGATTCTGGAATCGTTCAGCGCCTCCATTTTTGTTCCTCCGCCCCCCGTGTACAATTCAAATCGAACCCACAAGATGCTCATTCCGTGGTTGTCGGTTCATATTATACCAGGTCCATTCTCTGCCGTCAATTATAAGACGTGAAAAACTGTCTGTGCCCCCACCCCCGCAGGTTCGCGTTTGTGAAGCAAACCGGCGGGGGGCTAAACACCTGATGCACTTGTTTGGTTCCGCCTCGTCGGGGCTAAGAAGTGCTCGAAAAACAGGTAAATTTGCTCGTTTGATTCTGGAGTTGGCGTGTGACCTTTCCGGCTGGTCATGGCAACCCTGTTGGAATAGCCCAAGACCTTATTGACTGCAATCGTGTGATTGAGGGCTTTCCATCGCTCCGGCGGGTCTTCTGAGCCGCCAGAGACCAGGAACGGTCTGGGGGCCATCAAGGCATGCAACTCGTGCAGATCATGTCCCTGCTCAAGCAGGCTCTTGTATGGGCCTGTTCGAGGATTACTCTCGCTGGGAACGCCTCGCTGACGCTGCTTGTCGGGCCTGCCCTGAGCCAAGCCGAAGGGCTCATATCCCAGATACCACGGCTCCCAGTAGTTCACATTAGGCCGGGTCTCATCAAAGACGATGCCGGGGTCTGACCAGACGGCGCAGGCGAACTTTTCATATAGACAAGATGTGAACATTGCCCATTTGCCGCCGTAGGAATGGCCCACGATCCCGATGCGGACAGGGTCAACTTCAGGCCTGTTCGCCAGGCAGTTGCAGCAGTTGGCGGCCACGTAGGCAAGCGCGGAAAGCGGCTGCAGCGGAGTTTGCCCTTGCCCGGCCTCATACAAGGGCTTGTATGGAGGTCGCAGGCTGCAAAAGTCCGGCGTTCCGATCGACAGAGTGACGAACCCACGCCTGGTCAATTGCAGGCCGAAGTCCGTGAATTCTTTGCCCAGGCCGGCGCCGGTCTCGGCGTCATAGTAGACCACCAGTACCGCTGGAAACGGCCCTTCGCCGTTCGGAACAAGCAGATAGCCCCTTACTGTTTGCTGGTTCGGCGCTATCTCGATTGAAAGGCGATGCTGCGTGAAGCTGTCTCGCTGCTCCTTCGCCAGATATTCTATTTTCGGTTTGTCGATTAACGGAGGCCAAGACCCGATGAGCGTATGCCAGGTTTGCAGTATCTCTGCCCTACGTTTTTGCCAGTCCGCCGGCGTCTTAACAGGCGTGCCGTCATCGAATCTTAAGACCGGTCTGTAATCACTAAAGTCGTCAGTAAACTCTGGCGGAGGTCTGAAAAACGGTGCTATTTTCGCAGGGGGCTCTGCGATGTTACTATCTTGAGTTCTGCGCGGTTGACTGCACAAGCCCCCATGGCTCGATAGCAGCAGCATCAGGATGACAGCAGGCACAAATGTCTTCATTCTTATGGCCATTGCCGGAGACTTTCTTATCAAAAGCAACAAGCACTATTGGCAATTGAAAATTGTAAATTGAAGATTGGAAATTGGCAATGGTCATCGGGCGAGCTGGGCGGGTCTCGGCGCCTGGTAATACCGCGCCATCGAGTCGCATAGTTGCTGCAGGACTTTTCGCCCGTCAGGATTTGCTTCTAATCCGACAAATTGCAGGCCCAGATGAATCGTTTTTTCATCTGTGCTAGGCAAGACCTCTCTGACCTTAGCATCGAGCGTTATAGTCTGGTCGATCGGAGTCTCTATCAACACCAACCTGACGAACTGGTTCTGCTCGAAATCCGGCCTTTCTGCAGCGTTGACCGCAATTTTTGCCCCTGCTTGCGAAATGTCGACAAGCTTTGCCTGCCAGTACCGTTCGGGCAGGCCTTTGTCATCGTTATTCTCAGGGCCCTTATGCCAAATCAAAGCCTTCGCCTCCAGTTTGCTGACGTCCAGGCGAAAGTAGCTTCTTCTTTCGACTTGTTCGCCGTTTTCGGCGTCCTGGAGTTTTATAGTCCCGCCTTGTTCGGCAGCTTCTGATGCCTCCAGGACGACCGCTGCTTTCTGAGCGTCCTGGAATATTCTGTCAAAACCGATGGCCTCAAATATGTCTCTTGTAATGGGAGCGACCTTGCAGAAAGCCAGACGGTGCCCCAGGCACGTCAGAGTTTTATGTAATTTCGTCAACTGACACAGAGTCAGGCATGTGACTCGTTCTACTCTGGAGAAATCCAGTATTACGTCAGAATCGGGTTTCTCATAGACGGTGTCTATCACGGTCTCTAATTCGTTGCTGGTGTGGGGTTCGCCCGGCAACTGTACGATAATAATATCGCCGGACCAACTTCGGACAGTCATTTTCAGATCTCCATAAAAGCTAAAGGACAATCCCCAAGGATTAGACTTATTGATTGTTATCGGTCAGATTAGGGTGCGACTTCAGCACTTTCGCCCGCGGCCCCCCTTCTTGCTCCCCGCGTACGCGGGGACAAGTTTACCCCTGCGCACGCAGGGGCAAGAAAGCAGGGGGATCGGTTGACTTGCAGTTCAATATCGTTATACTACAGCCTCGTGAGTGCTCTAATGCATCGCCAAGTGTTTGCTCCTGGCGAAACGAGATACGAAATACGAGCGACGATATACGAAGCCGCCCCCATCGTCTAGTGGCTTAGGATACCGGGTTCTCATCCCGGCGACAGGGGTTCGACTCCCCTTGGGGGTATTTTTTATTGAATATTGATGATTGATTATTGACTTTTTCGGATGCGGCTTTTGGTGAGCGATGAAGCGGGCAAATCCGTGTTGGGTGACACTGATGAGCGGTTCATGCGGCTGGCGCTCGATCAGGCTAAGATCGCGGAGGAAAATGGCGATGTGCCTATAGGAGCGGTTATCGTTTACCAAAACCAGATAATCGGCAAGGCATACAACCAAAGAGAGCAGCTCAAAGACCCTACCGCCCACGCGGAAATAATTGCTCTGACCCAGGCGGCAGCGGCGCTTCAAAGCTGGCGATTGACCGGCTGTACAATGTATGTCACTTTAGAGCCCTGCCCGATGTGTGCCGGTGCGCTGGTGCTGGCACGAATCGACCGGCTGGTCTACGGCTGCGATGACCCAAAGACAGGCGCGTGCAAAAGCCTGTATAACATCGTACAAGATGAAAGACTCAACCACCGCCTTGAAGTGACATCAGGAGTCTTGGCCCAGGAGTGCAGCAACCTGCTGCAAGGTTTCTTTCAGCACCGCCGAAGCGAAGATAGTCAGTAAGGGATAGCGTAGAGCGTACAGCGTGTAGCGGATAGAACCTTTCGTCCATCGTCCATCATCGAGCGTCCCTCGTTACTCGGTGCCCGTGAGACAGCTCACGTACTTTTTCGTGGAGGGAGTGGCACAAGCATTGAGACCATCCTGCGATACCGCTGGTAAACATCGCCGAAATCTCTCAGCAGGCGTTTTTCTTCGACCGTCTTGAGATAAATGGACGCGCCGACAGACAGGGCGGCCACCAGACCCAGACAAATCGCAGAGTTGAAAAAGACAGCCACAGCAAGATAAGACGAAAGCGCACCAAACATCATCGGGTTTCGCGTGTAGCGATATGGCCCACTGGTTACCAGATGCTGCGACCGGGGGCTGATTTGTGTCCCAAACCAATCAGCAGGGCCTCCTTTGCCGACAAAAAACAGCCAAAGGTTGGACCATACCACGAATATGATTCCGACACCAGCGATGAGTAATGAAATCACTGTGCGAAGCCCGGCTCCGGCAATGAGATTAATGGGCAAGTATCGGTCAAGGCTCGTTGAGATAAGATATAACCCGAGTGGGATGCCGACCACAAATATACTAAAGCCGGTAAGATACCCAACGATATGTCTCAGGACTATCTGCTGCTTCATAACTTGGCCTGCCCAGGCAAAACTCTATCGTCTTCGCCGAATTCCCCTGGCGATGCGATTACTCAATATGAGGATGATTGTGCCGAAGGCCATATTGATTGGCCCTTCCCAAAGGCTCCACCACAGCGGCATACCTTCGACAAAGTCAACAACTAAAAGCATCACGCCAAAGACGATAATCGCCACGCCAAGAAAGCGTAGTATCAGTCGATGTCGTGGCAGGTCAAATGAGACTACCCACAAAAGCGCACCGAGCAGGGCATAAAACGCCGACGTTGACCGGGCAAGGTATCCGACTATCGGCTCGGCTGGTAGTTGACCTAAGCCCAGCCACTTGTGGATAGCGTTCATCCAGGAATAGGGCATAAAAACAGCAACCAGGGCGAGAAGTGCAACGCTGCCAATAACTCGCAAGAACAACTTGAAGAAACGCTCTTGATTTGTCATCTTCGACGATCTCCACGCTGTTGAAGCTTGCGTAGTGCCGGTGAAGAAAATTTTCCATCGCTGGGTTCAACTTTATCCAAAATATGAAGCGATTCCTCGGAGAATGCATAACGAAAGCCCGCATCTGTATAGGTCCGCGCAACTCGTAGAGCTCGTAGATGTGTATCCGGCAATCGTTCGGCGTGAAATTCGCCGCGTCTATCGAGACCCGC
Source organism: uncultured Pirellulales bacterium (assembly GCA_964567045.1). Taxonomy (GTDB): domain Bacteria; phylum Planctomycetota; class Phycisphaerae; order Sedimentisphaerales; family Anaerobacaceae; genus JAFNGF01. The sequence goes on from CAZMLE010000015.1 coordinate 16,710, forward strand.
ACAACTTAATTGTATGATCGAGTCGTTAAGCGCATTTTCGATGGCAGCAGCAGCATCTTCTATACGTCCGGTACGGATTAGTGCCAGGCGGTTGATGTGCTGAATCAACCAACTACCGTTGGCATCCAATATGTAGTTCTTCATCTGGGAACCGCAATATGCGGCGCCGAAAAGGAAGCCAATACAGCTTCCAATACAAGTACAGATGATTGCCACTACCAGAATAGATGCACGCTTAGACATGATGGCGCCTCCTAACCATTGCTTATAGGGTTTCCGTATAACGAATAGGATAATGTCTAACCGATCCGGCCGTTTTCGTTGATGTCGGTTCCGTGAAGCTCCTCGAGCTTTTTGACCAGTTCGCGCAATGTGTTCTGCGTCAATTTCAGTTGATCTTCGAGAGCTTGCACCCGGTCCTCAATAGAATCGGATTTGCGATAGTGACCATACATCAGGCCGGTCTGTACGATTTCCCAAAGAACGCCCATTTTTCACCTCGATTTATTGTCGCTGTTTCAAATCAACTATCACGGTTGGTGGGCTGAAGCCCACCCTACAATTGTTCCGCCCGGATCAACGTTGTCAATCCCGCTCGTGCCGGTGATATTATGGCCGGGAGTGCCGAGAAAAGCAAGGAATCTTCGTCGGTCGTTCGTCGTATTGCGTCGTGCGGGAGGGCGGAGACCTATTCTGGCAGCACAGTGGATTCCCGCTTGCGCGGGAATGACACGATGGCTCGGCCAACTTGAGTTATTTACTTTTTACCGTCTCGGCCAATTCGGCGATGCGAAGCTCCAGTCTCTTTATTTCTCGCTTGATGCTGTGTTTGTGGACCATCTCCCAGGCAAAAACTTTCATGAAGCCAATAGCCAGGACGCATGGGACGAAGATGGCAGCATACATAATTTGCAGTTGCGTCTCGTCGGTCTCGAAGAACTGGATGGCGCTATACACAGCCCCAGCGAAGAAGATGATCCCCCATATCCAGACCACAACGGCGGTGGACCACATTTTCCTGCTGTAGAAATCCCTTGCCATAGACAGTATGCTGTCTTCTTTTGAGTCGTCATAGGTATCTTCGAGTATTTTTTTTATATCTTCCTCGTTCATTTTATTTCTCCTTCATTCTTATTCGAAATGTTGTTGCCAAAGTTCTTTAAGTTCTTTTCTTGCATTGGCCAGCCGCGACTTAACAGTGCCACCTGGAATCTTTAAAGCTATGCTTATCTCGGAAACACTAAGCCGTTCAAAATAATAAAGATAAAGAACAGCTCTTTTTCTGATGTCTAATTTTCCCAACAGCTCTTTAACTTCGATATCCTTTTTTCCCTGTGTTGATGACCTTGAACTTCTTCGATACTGATATGTTTTACAGCTTTGTCTTTTTTTATCCAGTCGATTGACTTGTTTGTTGTTATTCTATAAGCCCATGCCTTGAAATTTGCAGGGTCGTTCAATTTTCTCAAACCTTTTATGATGCCGAGCCAGCTTTGCTGAGTAATGTCCCACGCTGCCTGGTTGTCTGAGGTCAACCTAAAAGCATGCTGCCAAAGACGTTTTTGCCATCGGCCGACAAGTTCTTCCATGGCCTTGACATCGCCATCCTGGGCATCCATAACCAGCAACTGGTCTTCAATATTTGAAAGTTCGTTTTTCACTTACTTTATTAGTCTTAAATTCGGCCTGGATGGTTCATTTTGGTTCATAAAAAAGTGTAGTTACTGCGGCTCAAAAACCAATTGTAAAAATGCTTATTTATTGGTATATACTTAAAAAAGGCCAAAGATAAAAGACTAAAAACTAAATTCTAATAACCAGCGACTATTGACCAATAATGGAGAGGTGTCCGAGTGGCCGAAGGAGCACGCTTGGAAAGCGTGTGTCCCGATTAATCGGGACCGCGGGTTCGAATCCCGCCCTCTCCGTTATGAACGAGGTGAATAACGGAAGGGAGCAGCACAACTGCTTGTGCTGCGTCGGGATGAGAAGGGTTTGGCGATGTCCTTTGGACCGACAAACCCCTGGCCCGAAAGGGGAATCCCACCCTCTCCGATTTTATAAGGGCACAGGAGAATAAGTACGTTATCTTTTGCGTGCCCCTTGTCAGTAGGAGGTCCATTCGGTGCGAGTAGCATTGGGACAATTCAATGCGACGGTCGGCGATTTGGCCGGCAATGCCGAGAAGATGCGCAACATCTACGCCCAGGCACTTAAAGGCGGCGTGGACTTGCTGGCCTTTCCAGAAATGGCGGTTTGTGGATATCCGCCGGAAGACCTGCTGCTGAAAAAACACTTCGTCGAAGATGCCCGTGCGGCGGTGGAGAAACTTGCCGCTGACTGCCCGGACGCTACCCTGATAGTCGGTTTTGCTGAAAGCTATCAGGGCAAAAGGTACAATTCAGCCGGCGTGCTGCGCAAAGGCCGGATAGAGAAAATCTATCGAAAAGGTCTGCTGCCGAATTATGGCGTGTTCGATGAGCGAAGGTACTTCGAGCCTGGAACCGAGCCGCTGATAATAAGGTTAAAAAGCCTGAATATTGCCATCACCATCTGCGAAGACCTCTGGGATATCAATTGGCTTGGGCGCTTTCTCAAGAATGTCGGCCCAATTCAGCTAATTGTTAATATTTCCGCCTCGCCCTTCCACACGGGCAAGATTACCGCAAGGCAGGAATTGCTCAGCCGATGCGCCCAAAAGTTCAACTGCGCAGTTGCCTACTGCAATCTTGTCGGCGGACAGGACGAATTGGTTTTTGACGGTCGAAGTATGTTTACCGACTCGGCAGGAAATATCATCGCCCAGGCCAAAGCATTTGAGGAGGATTTGTTAATCACAGATATCGGGGATCGGGCATCGGGGATCGGGCATCGGGCATGCGGTCACCCAGCCGACCCTATTGAGGAAGTTTACCAGGCGCTTGTGCTTGGAACCCGAGATTATGCCCGAAAGAACGGCTTCAAGAAGGTCTTGCTGGGGCTAAGCGGAGGCATCGATTCTTCCGTCACTGCGGCTATCGCCGCTGCCGCTTTGGGACCGGAAAATGTTGTCGGAATCACAATGCCGTCAAAGTTCAACAGCCCACAGACCATTTCAGATGCCGAAAAACTGGCAAAGAATCTGGGCATCGAATTTCATACCATCCCGATTGGGCCGGTCTTAGAGCAGTTCAACAAGGTATTGCAGAGCATACCGGGCTGGGACGGTAAAGGTATCGCCTATGAAAATCTCCAGGCCAGAATCCGGGGCACTATGCTTATGTCACTGAGCAATCGGTTGGGCTGTCTTGTACTAACCACCGGCAACAAAAGCGAGACCTCGGTTGGCTATGCGACTCTTTATGGTGACACAGCCGGCGGCTTTGCTGTGATAAAAGACGTGCCCAAGACGATGATTTATAAATTGGCCGAGCACATAAACAAACACGCTGGCCACGAGGTTATGCCGGCGGACGTGATCACCAGAGCACCAACAGCAGAGTTGAGGCCCAACCAAAAGGACACCGATTCACTGCCGGAGTATGACCTGCTTGATAAAATCATCGAGTTTTACGTCGAGCAGGATATGTCACCGCGCCAGATGGTTGAATCCGACCTGCCGCAAGATGTGGTCCTTAGCGTCATTCGCATGGTCGATAAAAATGAATATAAAAGAAGGCTGTCGCCGCCGGGCATAAAAATTACGCCCAAGGCCTTTGGGAAAGACCGCCGACTGCCGATAACCAACCGCTACAGTATAGTGAAAAGTGAGCTAAAATGACTAAAATGCCTAAAGTGAGCTAAAGGTAAAACTAACAATTTTAGGCACTTTAGGCACTTTTAACTTTGGTCAGTCTGTCTTCTATCTACCTGCCAGAGCGTCTGCAATTGCCCTTGCGAAGCCGTTGGCTGCTATTGGACCGGTTGCCGTTATTATAAGGCCGTCCCGTTCAACCGGAACGCCGGTATATCTGGCGCCGGCTCGCTCAAGTGTCACTCGTTCGGAAATGAAGCTCGTGGCTCTGACGCCGCGAAGCACACCTGCGTTGGCCAGAATCGTAGGCGCCACGGAAATCGCGGCGAGCACTTTTCGCTTTGCTGCTGCCTCGCGGGCGATATTTAGCGCCACTGGACTATTGAAATATAGCTTTGCTCCCGGCCCTCCGACGAAAATGATTGCATCGTAGTCATCGACACTCAGGTCGGTTATCGCAACTGTGGCCTCAGCCGTGTTTCCAAGCATGCCTCTTGTGGTTCCTATCCTTGTACTGGCAACAACCGTCAGGGCACCTGTCATACCAAGAAAACGCTTGGTATCAAAAAGCTCCCCGTCTTGAAAATTCTCAGCGGGGATAATGAAGACGGCCTTTCTCGGTCTTGCGGGAATTTGCTGGGGCGGTGTTATGGTCGTTAGGTCTTGTCCTGGCCCTGTTGAGACCTGTTCAGCCGGATAACCAACGGCAACTATGTAAAGCGGCTCGGTGTTTCTCGGCAGGTTGCATGCGCTTCTGGCATTTCTTGGGTCAAAATCGCCGATTGCGGCAGAACCTAAGGCCAAGTTGACAGCCTGAAGCTGGATATTTTGAGCGATATGCCCTGCCTGCAATAGGATAAGCTGTCTGGCCTTACCGCTGGAACGGATGCCAATATCTCTCAGAGAGGAGGTAAGAACAAGACAGCAGCCGGCTGAAGCCACCGCCTCGGGGTTTATGGTTGCCGCCGCCAATCCGCCTCGCGCATCCATATTCAGGGTTTGTTGCAGGCTGTGTGTATCAGGATTGTATAGATAGACTCCATCTTGCGTCGCCAGATATAACTGTATTGGGTGGGCTTCGCTCTCTGACAGGGCCGTTCGAGAACGGGTTGGCGCTGGCGCAACTGGTTGGGCCTGCCTTTCCATCGTGGCAAGACCAGCCCAGGCCAACTGCCCGATCTGAGCAGGTTTAAGGCCTTGCCCGTTAAACCGTTGCGCCCCGATGTATCGGGGCTGGTTGGCAAAGGTTTCCTCAAGGCTAAGCGAGCCGGTCAATTTTGCCTCGGGAAGCTGAATTATTTTTAGGGTTGAACCACGAGGCCCCCGCGTACGCGGGGGGACCCCGCTTCCCGGGAGGCCAGCCAAACAAATCGCCACAAGACCCGGTAAGATTACTGCCACCGCGCAAATAAATTTGAAATTTGAAATTTGAAATTTGAAATTGCCCGATACACGTTTCATTTTTCGGTCCTCCCAAGCAGATTTTCTTGTTCATTGTTCATTGTATTTTGTTCATTGTTTTTAACTACGAACTATGAACAAAAAACTCAGAACCAGAAATGGATCCAGTCGGAGTATATTATACATTCCGGCCTGAAAATGCGCGGACAAATAGAAAAGATTTGGCGGAAAATCCAATCCGTCACATCTCTGCCTGGGCAGGGAACCGAGCATCGAGAATCGGGGATCCAGGATGGAGACGTGTCTGTTTGTGATTTAGACGTATAATGCGGTTTGAGTGGGCAGCGGCAAAAAGACGGTGAAGGTGGAGCCTTTGTCTAATTCGCTTTCGACCTCAATTCTGCCGCGGTGCATATTTACGATTTCTTTAACGATAGCCAGGCCCAATCCTGTGCCCTTGATCTGCTTGCCTGGGCGTGGCACGCGGTAAAATCGGTCGAAGATTCTTGGAAGAGCCTCTTTGGGTATCCCCATACCAGTGTCACTAACCCGTATGAGTAATTCTTGCCCAAGTCGTCGGGCACAGATGCTGACCTGACCACCATGCGGCGTAAACTTGATTGCGTTACCGACCAGGTTCATGACCATTGACTGAATCTTGCCCTCGTCACCCTGCAGCACGCCCAGGTTGTCGGCAATATCTACTTTTAATTGGATACCCTTTGTGTCGGCTAAGTGCTGTACCGCTGACAGGACCTGTTGTACGACAGCGGTGATATCCACAGGCTCTCGCGAGAATTTGACCGTGCCGGACTCAATCCGTGACACTTCCAGAAGCGCTTCGATCAGATTCTTCAGAAGGTCTGATTCCTCATCGATGACGGTCAAAAACTTGTGCTTGGTCTGCTCGGTCATATCGTGGTCGCGTAGTATGGTTGTGATATAGGCCTTAATTGCTGTCAGCGGCGTGCGCAGCTCGTGTGTGACCGAAGAGATGAAGTCGTTTTTCATCCGGTCAATTTCACGCTCACGGGATACATCGCGCAGTACCGTAACAATGCCCAACATCGTGCCGTCATTCTTGCGGATGGGAGCTGCCGTAGCCGAGATTGGACATTCCCTGCCGTCTCTGGTGATAAGAGCGTCACGGTCACCGCCGTTTTCCATTTGTCCAGAACTTAGTACCTTGTCGATAGGACTCTCGACCGGCTTCTTCGTCTTCTCGTCAATGGGATGGAAAACTTCATCGACTATTTTGCCTTGGACTTCGTGGTATTTCCATTTGGTCAGATTCTCAGCTACTTTGTTGAATAGGATGATTCGCTTTTGGACATCTACCGCAATGACACCCTCACTCATACTGCAAAGAGTCACCGCCAGAAGTTCTTTCTCTGCTGCGAGCTGTTCTGTTCGTTCTTTGACCAGGGCCTCGAGGTCATTATGGTACTGTTTAAGGGCATCTGTGGCCTTTTTGTGTGCCAGGGCTTTTTCTACCACCTGTGGCAGGATTTTCAAATAGTTGCGCTGCGCATCTTTTATGATATAGTCATAGGCCCCTGCCTTCATTGCCTTGATAGCGATTTCCTCGTCTCCAGCGCCGGTGGCAAAAATCACCGGGCTATCGTCGGTCAGTTGCAAGACGTCAAAGGCCGTCCCATCACCAAGAAGATAATCGACAACTGCTACGTCAAATTTGTCAGAAGTTAAGATGCTTTTTGCCTGGGCAAAAGAGCCGGCTATAGTGTAATCGTATGAAAGCCCTTGCTGTTTGACCAATCGCTCGAAGGCTGCCTGATCGATCTTATCGTCTTCGACCAGCAGGATTCTGCATCTGGAATTTTCCGTAATCTCAGTCTCCATGCGGCGGCTCACTTTAATCCGCCATACGTTGGGCGGATAAAGTCCAGCGCAGGTCAACCGTCCTGACTGCCTCGACAAACTTTTTGTAATCCACAGGCTTAACTATGTATCCGGCAACACCAAGCCTAAGACTTTCAACCACATCGCGTTCTTTTTCAGAGGTTGCCAGCACAACAACGGGAATTTTTGCCAGCGATTTATGAGCCTTTAAGGTTTTCAGAAATTCGATGCCGTTGGCTTCCGGTGTCGTCAAATCCAGAAGGATAAGGCATGGTTTTTTGCCACCTTTGGCTCTTAGATATGCCGACGCCTTTTTGGCGTCAGGTATATCTACCAATTGGTTTGTGACCTTCAAATCCTTGAGTGCACGCTCAACAGTCACTGCATCCGCTCGGTAAGCTTCGACCAGCAATATTGGTTTGGAACTTCGCATCTTCGCCCCTCCTTTCTCACTTTGACTGTGGCGAGGTAGATAGTACCTGCTGGCCGTAGCTGCTAAAGGGTGATGGCTCCAGCAAGGGTCGACTCGGGCAGCGGTACTATCTATCAGCAATCAAGAACGCTCGATCATATATCTATGGCTGCGAAAGAATCGCAAACGGGAAACGAACACCACGCATTTGTACACGCGCACACCCCCATATAGCTGGCCAGCTCCTTTCAAGATGAAAATCAACAGGAGCGGGTTTACCTGCCTTCGGTATTGACGTACTTTTTCAATTTTTTCCGCAGCGTTCTGCCCAACTGTGTTGGATCAAAAGGCTTTGTTATGTAATCGTCCGCGCCTTCATACAGCGCCCTGCCCACGTCGGCCATCATTCCCTTAGCCGTCAACATAAAGACCGGTATGTTCTCTGTTTTTTTGTCCTGTTTGAGCCGGGAGAGCACCTCCAATCCGTCCATTCCAGGCATCATCCAATCCAACAGAATCAAGTCGGGCATCAACTCGGCGGCGATTTCCAGAGCACGGGCCCCGTTATCAGCCTGATGTACCTCAAAGCCGTCCAGCTGTAGGTTGTATTGCAAGACCCTGCGGATATGCTCTTCATCCTCAACTACCAAAACAGAGATCCGCTCATTCATCGTAAACTCCCCGTCTGGTTTAACTTGGTTTTTGCAGAATGGACTCGCAGTGAAATTGAAGATTTTCAATTGTCGATTTTCAATTTCCCCCTGCTCACCCCCAGTTTATAACCCCCACAAACGAGTGTTTCCTAACACGTTTGTCGGTCAAGTTATCGTCATATTAGCAAGGCGATTTCACTCAAAATTACCAATTGAAGATTGAAATTTGAGAATTTTATGTGCCCCGACTTGATCGGGGGCTTCTGAGTCGGCATCTTGACAGTTTGCCGCACATACCGTACTATCGCAATTGTGGGCGAAAAGATGCTAATCATTCTGCTGGTGGCAGTGAACCTGGCAGCCGGGTTCGGTTTTGCAGTTCCTATCGCCAGGCTGCTGGGCGGTATAAGCGGTCGGCCGGGCAGAATTCTTCGCTGCCTGGCAGTCCTTATCGGGATATATTTTGTGGAGTGCGTTGCCTTTTCTGCCGGGATGTGCACGCAGGTCTTTAGCGTAGGGTTGGCTTTCCTCTGGGGCATCATCTTCGGCTTATGGCTGCGCAGCCGGACATCGGCACGCAGAGCTTTGACGGCATCGTTTTTGGTATCTATTTATACCAGCCTGCCGACAGCTTCTTTTTGTATCCTCATCCCCGTGGCAGGGCTTGTCGGAGGAGGACATATTTTAAGTGCTCAGGAGGGAACCAGCTTTGGCATTCCTGATTTTCTGCCGTGGCCGTTTAACACTATATTTGGTTTTTTTGCAGCCCTTTTGATAGGCACACTTGTATTCAAAACGATAATTACAACTGGCGAAGTTAGCCTGCTCATTCATCTTGGAGAAAACCCCGCTATTGGGCGTTAGCATTTATGACAAAACGTATCGCCATTTTAGGTTCGACTGGTTCGGTGGGCAGAAAGGCACTGCGGGTAATAGATGCACTTGGCCCTGAGTACGTGATTATCGCATTGAGCGCTCACACAAGCGTTGAGCTTTTGGCTGAGCAGGCCAGGCGTTACAGGCCGAAATACGTCGCCGTCACAGATGCCAAGCATGCGGCGAAGGTTAAGGATTTGGTCCGCGATTTGGACGCAGAGGTTCTGGCCGGGCCGGAGAGTCTGGTTGAGATCGCAGACCTTGAAGAGGCTGATATTGTTCTTACTGCCGTTGTCGGCGCTGCCGGTCTGTCCTCGGCTTTATCGGCCGCCAAGAAGGGCAAAAAACTTGCTATCGCCAATAAAGAGCCGCTCGTTATTGCAGGTGAGCTGCTTACAAAAACCGCCAGCCAGAGCGGCAGCACAATTTTGCCGGTGGACAGCGAGCACTCAGCGATTTGTCAGGCTATGCGGTCAGGCTCACGCCAGGAAGTTAGTAGAATCATACTGACTGCTTCGGGCGGGCCATTTAGAAAAGCCGGCATCGAGGATTTGCAGTATGTAACGCTGGAGCAGGCGCTGGCTCACCCAATATGGGACATGGGGCCGAAAATAACTATTGATTCGGCGACAATGATGAACAAGGCCTTCGAGGTTATCGAGGCCCACTGGCTTTTTGATATGCCGGTGGAAAGGATAGAGGTTCTGGTCCACCCGGAGTCAATAGTTCATTCGCTGGTTGAATTTGTGGATGGCTCGGTAATCGCACAAATGGGTCAGCCCGATATGTGTCTGCCGATTCAGTATGCTCTGACGTATCCTGCGCGTGTTGCCGGGATCGGCAAGCCTCTCCGGCTGGAAGAAATTGGCACGCTTACGTTTGAGAGGCCGGATTTCCAGACGTTTCGTGCGCTGCCGTTAGGGTACGAAGTTGCGCGGACAGGCGGCACGGCGCCGGTGGTTTTCAATGCTGCTAATGAGGCCGCCGTGCAAGAGTTCCTGGCGGGTACCATTAAATTTGTTAATATAGTTGAGCTAACCGAGCACTGCCTGAACAAACATAATGTTAAAAGACAGGTCGGCCTTGAAGAATTACTTGAGGCGGATGCCTGGGCAAGAAGAGAGGTCAAAAATAGTCTAAAGCAAAAAGCGTTTAGCCGTCGTCGCCACGGCGACGGTCAAATCCAAATCACGATTTGACTCTTTCGCGAGACAGGAATCACTAATGTCTGAATCAAAAACTTCATTTGGTAAGAATCTTCGAGGGTTTTTGTGGATTTGTATTTTTGCCGCGGTTGTTTATATAACTATCCGCAACATCCATGTTTTCGGCAACGTCCTTGTGGTGCTGCTCGGATTCGGAATGGTGGTTCTGGTTCATGAGTTCGGTCATTTCATGGTCGCTAAGCTATCGGATATCCACGTTGAGGCCTTTTCTATTTTTATGCCTCCAATTCTACTCGGGCTGCGCAGGACGGAATCCGGCCTTCGGTTTCGGATACTGCCAAAATTCTTTCCCAAAGACAATGACGAGGCAGGCGAAGGGCAACTTTGCTTTACGGTCGGGAAAAAGGGCAAGGCAGGAGAGACCGAGTATCGCATCGGTCTTATTCCCTTCGGAGGTTTTGTCAAGCTTCTGGGCCAGGACGACACCAGCCCGGTTGAGGCCGGTGATGACCCGCGTTCGTTCTCCAACAAGCCGGTGAGCACCCGCGTGCCCGTTATCGCGGCGGGTGTTATCTTCAACGTCGTTAGCGCCGTAATTATTTTTATGATAGTTTTTCTGATCGGCATAAAGTTGCCGCCCCCGGTTGTAGGGGCGGTAGTGCCGAATTCGCCGGCCGCCAAGGCGGGCCTGAAGCCGGGCGACGAGATTATCAAGATTGCCGGCAAGAGCAAGAACCTCGACTTTGGCAATATTTTAATAGCTGCAGCTTTGTCAAACCAGGGCCAAGAAATTGCGTTAAGAGTCAGGCACGAAAACGGCTCTGAAGATGATTTCAATCTTGTTGCTGAGCGGCTGCCGGGAGCACAGTTGAGAGATTTTGGCATCGACCCGCCCATGAGTCTGACTTTAGCAGAGGTTGCCGACGTTAACGATTTGCTCAAAAAAACAGGCTTGCTTCCGGGCGACCGGATCATCTCTGTCAACGGCAGGCAAATACAATCTCACTGGCAGTTGGTTGAGCTTATTCAAGGCGCCCTTGCCCCGACCGCCGGGATCGGCGCCGAGCGTGCCGGCAAGTTAATCGAGACCGAGCTTGCGCTGGATTTGAGTCCCGCCGAAGGAGAAGTTAAGTCCGAGTCTGATCTTAGCCACGTTTGCTTTATGGTTCCGCGTTTGCGGATAGCGGCTGTTGCCGGGGCCGCGGACCAGGCGCCAGCAGGGTCTTTGTTGGAAAGGGTCAAAAGCAAACTGCTTGCCTTGTTTGGTAAAGCAGGCGCCGGCCCAGAAGATACGCCTGCGCAAACTGATCTGAAAAGCGGCGATATTATTGTGGCGATCGGCGGCGTGCAAAACCCTACCTATAGGGAGATGCGCGATGTCACTGTCGAGTACGAGGGCAAAAAGCTGCCCGTCCAGGTGCTGCGGGCGGCCGGCGATGGTGCGCAAGAGGTCCTTGGATTTGAGGTCGTGCCGAAGCGGCCGGCAGGTAGTGACAGGGTTATGATCGGCGTGGTAGTGGTGCTCGATGCGGAGCATCCGGTTGTCGCCAAGACCATAGCAGCAAAAGATGGTTCCTCCCCGTTTGCGTCGGGGTCTGAAATTCCTCGCGGAGCCGTGATAACTGCGGTTAATGGAGTAACAGTATCAAGTTTCTACGACATCATAAAAGAAATCCGGCAATGTTCCGGCGGACAAATTACGATTGATCGCCTTGACCAAGAAACAGCAGGTGTGGCTGTCTTGAATGTGGATGCCGGCAGAGAGCTTATTACTGTTGAATCTACCGCTACTGAATTCATTCCTTTCAATCGTATGGAGAGACTCTACCAGGCGAGTGGGCCGATCGACGCCATCGCGATGGGATACAGAAGGACCGTTATGTTTATTGCCCAGGCTTACGTGACACTTAAGCGCCTGGTTGGAGGGGCGGTCAGTCCGAAACATCTTATGGGCCCGGTGGGAATCATAGCAGTAAGCTACCACATTGTTGCCGAGCAGCCGCTGATTGATTACGTCTATCTTCTCGGCCTGATAAGCGCCGTAATTGCCGTATTTAATTTAGTGCCTTTGCCGCCATTGGATGGGGGGCTGATTGTGCTAATGCTGGTTGAGAAGGTTAAAGGCTCAGCCCTGAGTGAGCGGACCCAGGGCGTGATTGTTTATGCCGGCTGGGTCCTTATAGGAACGTTTCTTCTATACGTAACGTTTAACGATATCGTCAGAAGTTTTTTTAGCTGACAGGATATTTCATGATAAATTCGAAATTCCCGCCGGAGGCGGACGAGTATCACAAAACCATTTTTGACGCCCTCGAACAGGCGGACCCGGAGGTTTATCGGCTGATAACCAAAGAGTACGAAAGACTGCAAAACACGCTGCAGCTTATCGCCGCCGAAAATCAATGCTCGCCGGCGGTCCTGGCGGCTCTGGGCTCGGTGATCCAGAATAAGACCACCGAAGGCTTTGTCGGCGCCAGGTTCCACGGGGGCTGCCAGGTTGTTGACCAGGTGGAAGAATTGGCCATCAAAAGGGCTAAAGACGCTTTTGGCGCCAAGTACGCCAATGTCCAGCCTCATTCCGGCACCGGCGCCAACCAAATCGTTCTGACCGCCCTTCTGCGAACAGGCGATAAGATACTAAGTCTCGGACTCGATCAGGGCGGGCACCTTTCACATGGCGCAAGGGTCTCCTTCACCGGCAAATTCTTCAACGTGGAAAACTATTACGTTGATAAGGACACTTACCTTCTGGACTACGAGGCGATCAGGGACAGAGCACGCAACGTCAAGCCAAAGCTGATTATATGTGGCGCAAGCGCGTACTGCCGAACGATAGATTTCAAAAAATTCAGAGAGATTGCAGATGAAGTTGGGGCGTATCTTTTGGCGGATATTTCACACATCGCGGGCCTGGTAATTGCCGGCGCCCATCCTTCGCCTGTGGATTGTGCACATTTTTCAACCACCAGTACGTACAAGCCGGGCGGGCCGCGGGGCGGCCTGATAATAATGGGCAAAGACTACGACCAGAAAATAATGGTGGGCACAAAGTCTATTGCTTTATGGCAGCACATAGAAAAAACAACATTTCCCGGCGTGCAGGGAACGCCGTATCTGAATAACATCGCCGCCAAAGCGGTTTTCTTCAAAGAAACGCTTTGTGAAGAATACAGGCAAAGACAATTCAAAATCATAGAAAATGCCAAGGCGCTCGCCGCGAGCCTGCTGGAGCTGGGTCATGATGTAGTAACCGGCGGCACGGACAACCACATGATCCTGGTAAACGTTGCTAATTTCCGCGCGGGCCTGACCGGCGTCATGGCACAAAAATGCCTCGAAGATTGCGGCATAGTCGTCAACATGAACCGGCTGCCCTATGACAAAAAAGGCCCTACGATTACCAGCGGCATCAGGCTGGGCACGCCAATCGTCACCAAAGACGGTATGGGGCCTGACCAAATGCACAGCATAGCGCTGCTAATAGATTCCGCGCTGCGGAAAGTGGAAATAATAAGTGACGCCGAATTCAGAATAGATGAATCCTTCAGGAACAAGACACTCGCCAGAGTAGAGGAATTGTGCAGCAAATTCCCAATGTGCTGAGCAGGAAAAATCCTAAACCCTAAACAAAGTGTCACTGCCCATCCGGCCGCGGACAGTTGTTCGCTAACTGGTCGTCACGCTTTTTCCAGTTAGTTATCAGCATAGCCAAATCATTAGTGAACACGCGATACCTCTGGAAAACTTGGGCCTTGTGGTCGATATCAGCACAAGGATCGGCAGTGTCGATTTCCTTCTTCCAGTTTTTGATAATCAGAGCCAAATCATCCGTGAACACTCGATAGTTGGTGAAAGTCTGGGTCCTGCCTGAAGCATCACCGTCGCACTGATAGTGGCTGCCATCGGATGGCGAAGCGCACCAGCAGCTTGGGTCTGCGCCGACAGCAGCATACTCCAGAAAATCGGCATACTGCTGGGCGTACTGCGGCGTGTCTGGAAAGCAGTTCTTACGGACAAGTAATCTGACTTGTACAGTTTGGGGACTATTCATCGCTGGCGAACCCGAAACTGTCAGCGTGCAATTATATTGGTCTGCAGAGAGGCCCGCCGTATTCACTCGAAGCCAGGCGGTGTTTCCCTCGCCTTTTGAGCTGCCGGACTTTGGGTGCACTTGCAGCCAATCACAGTCGTAGCTGATTTGCCAATTTAGAGTTGCTGCTCCTGAATTTCGTATAATGAGAATTTGGCTATCCGGGTCTGGGGAACCTATCGTGGTCTCGAATTGAAACCACCAGAATGAAAGTTCGATTGCAGGCTGGGCTTCATAGGCTCCCATATCAATGGCCTTGCCTACCAGTCGTGGTTTGCCGCTGAAGTCTGTTTCGTTAGGCTGTGGTGAGTACTGCGGGTCGCCGGCATCAATGCATGGTGAATCGGGCAACAGTTCGCAATAGGACCGAGCCGGATAGAGTCGCCGGATTTCCTCAGGCGATAAAGCCCGGTCCCAGACCGCAACTTCATCTATTACGCCGTTGAAAAACCCGTTGTCTCTTCGGAAATACCTGTGTCTGCCAATATCAACATAATCCACCGAAGTGACATAATCACCCTTCTGGTTATTTGCGGCTCTACTTACTTCGAGTCCATCTATATATAAGATAAAATCACTCGTATTAACAGTCATGGCATAATGATGCCATTCGTTATAATCTTTCTTCGGGTGGGTAAGTTCCTGCAAAACGCCGGCGCTACTTTGAATTCCGGCAAATGCGTAGGGCGAATCGCGCAGCCGTTCCGTCGCTAAAACGATAATACTGCGGGAAGCAGGTGTGGCATCATCATCTCTCTGAGAGAATATCATGTTTGTATTATTTCTGCCTCCTCCCAGAGCACGATGATTAGCCCAGGCTGAAACTGTAAACTCTGTTGAAGTTACTGCGTTGCCTGAGAGAGATACATAGTCATCGACGCCATCAAAGCTCAGAGCGCCGCCGAGCCAGCCGGTTGTCCGTTGCGCCCCACGGATAGTTCCGTGATTGCCACCGACCGAATCGTATGCTATGTCGCCTTGCTGTTCGTCAAACTTCCAGTGGGCAAGCAAGCCTTCCGGTAGCCCAGCAAAACGCGGGTCGGCGTTAATGTTACCTTCTCCGGGCCAGCCGCCCTGCACATCACTGTAGGTTACCGTAATTGTGAAATTATCGCCGAACCAAATTTCATTGCCGCCGTTCCAAAGAATCGAGTTGAGCAAGGTAACCTTGCCCTTACCGGAACCGGACTTGCAGGCTAATGTTGCGCCCTCTGCCGCTTTGTTCCCGATAAAGGTGCAGTTTGCAATAAATACGTTAGCATCAGAGTAAGCCAGTATTGCTGCACCCTGCGTAGCCGCGTTTTCACTGAAGAGGCTGTTCGTAATCACAATAGAGGCATATTCGCAGAAGATGGCTCCGCCCGATGTGGCGGAGTTTCGTGTGAATGTGCATCTGACTAAGGTTGGGCCGGACCCCGGCTCACAAAAGAATGCGCCGCCCCAGGTTGCTGAGTTTTCGTCGAAGGTGCAGTCGGTTAGCGTTGGTTTGCCAGAGGCAGCGAACATGCCGCCGCCGGGCGCAGCGGCGGAGTTTCGGCTGAAGGTGCACTTGATCAAATGGGGGCTGCTGTCGGTACAGCAGACGCCGCCACCCTGACCTGCCTGACCGTTGGTGACTGTAAATCCATTCAATGTACAATCAGGACCTTCACCGCTCTTGAAGGTCACAACCGAGCCTTTCTGGCCGCCATCAATAATTGTTGCAGCTACTACGTTGGGATTGTTGGAGTCTGTGCTCGTTAGGGTGATATTCTTGCCCGTGAAATTGATATTTTCGAGGTACGTGCCGGGATATACTGTGACCTTGTCGCCATTTTGCGCTGAATCGATGCCCTTCTGGATGGTCGCAAAAGCAGCCGATGGACTCAGACCATCATTATTATCGTGCCCTTTGACTGCATCGACATAGTAGTCACGGCGAGCAGCGATATAGTACGAAACGTAAATGTCCCGCGACGACCTGTCTTCTCCCAATTGCCTCATAAAGTACAGGGCCGTGCCGTCGCTGGAAATGCAGGGATGGTATGTGTGTCCGCCAGGCGTATCAAAAAACGCCAGATGCTCGACATTTACGAACGGTTCGATCAAAGAGAGGCGGCTCGCCCTGAATAACTGCGAAGTATTTCCATCATTGCGACTGGACGCAAAATACAAGATAAGGCCGTCGGGCGAAGCCGAAGGAGCTTGATCCATAAAGGGCGAGCTAATTGCCGCACAGGTTGTCACACCACTATCAAAAGGCGAATTTCTATCAGCTCTGGCAGCTATCCAGATGTCCCATTCTTGGTGGCCGGCGGTGACGCCGTATGCCCCGAAGAAAACAGTCAGCTCATCGGCTGTCAGTTTCGGCATTACAACACGATCGCTGAGCATATTTAATTCGGCGATATCTGCACCTTTTGGCCAGAGGTCATTAACCGAAGCCCGCTTGCTGACCGCAAGTGCAAATCTGCCGCCATGCTCTTTGTGATAGTACATCCGCAGATTGTCGGGCGAAACCCAGGGACAAAGAATGTGCGTGTCGGGTTCATTCAGCTCGCTTATTTCTGCTATGGAGGTAAATGGCCCGGATGGTTTATCTCGTCTGGCTTGATATATTCGGCCATAGTAGAAACTGTCGGTACGCACTCTTGAAAAGTAAAGACTTAATCCGTCAAATGAGATAAATGGCGCCCACTCTTCGTATTCGGTATTGACCTCAGTTACCGGCGCCGGAGTCGTCCACTGCTGCTGGTCAAGCACCTGTACGGCCCAGGTAGAGCCATACGAAGCCAGAATCGCCGGAATCGTCACAAAAAGCAGATTCATCCTTCGCAGTAGCCCTGCTACGGAGAATAGATTAGTCCGCAGGTTCATAATTCCTACCTCCTTCAAAGCTGTCCTATTATACAATGTACAAGGGCGTTTTTCAACCAATAGCGATATTTTCAGGCTTTCTTTGACTTCACAAATGATGTATAAGCATGCTTTATGAAAAGGCGAAAGGGTGTACATCCGCCGAGGCTCAGCCCGACTACTGCCGCCGCTTCTTCGGCCAAATGGCGGTATCTGCCGGTTATCGTTCTTGTAGCTCTGGCCATTTTCATTGCTGTCTTGCGGCTGCACACTTATAATGAGCCTTTTGAGAGGGATATTACCAGCCACGCGGTGATCGCTCACGAAATGCTCGCCGGGCGTCAGTTGTACTGCGACCTCTGGGACAGCAAGCCGCCCGCTATCTTTGTGACCTACGCATTGGCGGATGCCCTGGTCGGCTACGGCCCGGGCGAGGTCTATTTCATCGGCGTCGTAGCGGCAATAATAACGTTGTTGGGCTGCTACCGGGCGGGCTCGACACTTGGCGGCACGAGCGGCGGCCTGTGGGCCGCAGCCTTCTGGGCTGTTGTCTGCAACGACCTGTGGCTCTGGGCCAATCAGCCTAATATCGAAGTGCCGATGAACGCCTGCCTTGTTTGGGCTTTTGCCCTTATGATCCGCGCAGATAAGAAGAAACTGCAGTTGGGGCGCTGGCTGGCTATCGGCGGGCTTTTCTCTCTGGCTACTCTATATAAAACCGTCGCCGTCACTTTTCCCGCTTTTCTGGCATTTTTTTATTTATTAACTTGCCTTCGCAATCGCCAAAGGCTGAGGCTGGCATTCGTGCAGGTTTGCATCATTGCGG
This sequence comes from uncultured Pirellulales bacterium, assembly GCA_964567045.1. Classification (GTDB taxonomy): domain Bacteria; phylum Planctomycetota; class Phycisphaerae; order Sedimentisphaerales; family Anaerobacaceae; genus JAFNGF01. The sequence continues at coordinate 34,562 of CAZMLE010000015.1, forward strand.
CGGTGGGTGTAGCGGCTTGGGCTGCGGTTTTCGCGTATTTCGCTGCCACCGGACGTTTGGGCATTTTCTACGATACGATTTTCAAATATGCCGGCTACTATGCGCAGAGCAGGGGCGGCAATTTTCTCACCAACATTCTCGCGGGACTGAAATACCAATTTTTTGCCCGAGCAATGAAAAGTACGCCCGTGCTCATTGTTCTTGCGGCTGCGGGAGCAATATATGGATTGGTTAGGCCCCGCGTGGCACGGGCTTCCAGCCCGTGGCGCCACGGCCAGGATGGCTGTGCCACAGAACCCTGGCTGCTGCTAATTGGGTTTCTCATCGCGGCGTACTTTGCGGTAGCCCTTCCAGGCAGATACTATAACCACTACTATCAACTCTGGCTTGTCCCGTTGGTTGTGGGCGCCGGCTGGGCAGTCTCAACAAAAAACTTAAAACTTAAAACTCAAAACTCAAAACTCAAAATAGCAGCGGGTGCGCTGGGGCTGATTATTTTGCTATGTTTTGTCCTGCCTGAATACAGGTTTTCTGCGGATGAATGGTCGTCAAAAAAACAAGGTCCGCAGTATATCATTGCCAAAACAGTCACCAAGGAACTTGATGCACTACTTGCACCAGAAGAGAAAATTTATGTGCTGGGTATAGACCCTGGTTTTTATTTCTGGTCTGGCAGGCGACCGCCGACCGGCGTGATATGGTCAACCGACCTGGCAAACAATCCCTTGGCCGAGGAACACACCAAACGGGCTCTGGCGGATCTGGAGCGGGAAAAACCAGAAGTGGTCGTAAGTATGGTCTTTGCACAAGTACCACCTAATCATCCGGTCGTGCTGTGGGCGGACAAACAATACAAGCCTCTACCTGGCAATCCGGACCGAGGCGCCATAGGTAATCAACCTTTTTTGCGTATATTTATTCGCCGCGATGGTAAATTGGCAGCGCGATTGGCCAAACCTGCGGTAAAACCGCCATAGAACCGTGGCCGTCGCCGTGCCGGCGACGGCTAAACAAGATATTTAGCCCCGCAATCCTTCGTCCTGGCTCAGGACAGGTTTATTGCGGGGTTCAAGGGAAACCGGTATGAAGAAGATTGTTCAGGAACAAGCCCGCCATACGTCTGGCGGGCAAGAGCACGGGCTGGGCAGGGACTTCTGGCTTTTCGGCGGCCTGCTCTGCATTCTGCTTGTGTCAATCCTGGGCCGGGATATGGGTCGGCCCTTCACGGGCCTACATAGTTGGGGCGAAGCCAGCGGGGCCTGGGCAGCCAGAGCCCACCTAAAGTACGGCTTAGGCTATACCAAAGGCGCTTCCACATGGGCGGTGGGCGACCCGCCGACAAAAACTCCCACAAGATACTACGACCATCCGCAGCTCTCTGTCCTGACGCTGTCGCTGTTTATGTCGGTCTTCGGCGTGAGCGAATGGAGCTATCGACTGCTCAATTGTATCACGTCTGTGCTAACTTCAGTGCTCCTGCTCAAAATCTTTAGGGGGTTATTGAGCGATAAAACCGCGCTGCTTGCAGTCCTTATCTACGTTTTATTTCCTGTTACCGGCTATTTCGGCTCCGGATGCTGGACCGCCTTGATGGTCTTCACAGCTATCTGGTGCTATCTGGTATTAATCAAGAGCCTGAAAGATGGACCTGAGCCTGGGCGGATACACAAATGGGCTTTGGCAGCCAGCCTGTTTCTTGCGCTGCAGTTCAATTGGGAGGGCTTTTTCTACGCCATGGGTATCGGGGTGCACTACGTCACGCGCTGCATCCGTCGCAAGACGTTTCCGCAGAAGACGCTGCTCGCCATCTTAATTGTCGCACCCCTATCCAGTTTAGCCTTGAATTTTCTGGTGATGGCGGCTGGCTATGGATGGGACTTCAGCAAAATTACCGCCCTGTACGCATGGCGAGCCGGAAAGGGCGAGATGGCTGAATTCGACTGGGGCAAATGGTTCGCCAGGTTCTGGGAATTCGCCGTGATGAATTTCAGCCTGCCGGTTCTGATTATTGCTATTGCCTATCTAACCTTTGGCCAGCTATTTGCACTGACCAGCCCCACTTCGCGCAAGGACTCTCAGGTCGTCACCAGGCGGTTCCCCCAATTCTGGCTTCTTTTCTTGCCGGGCCTTTTCCAGTTGTCTCTCTTGAAAGGTGCCTTGTGGATGCATCACTACTGGGAACGTTGTTTCTCTCCGTTGATTGCAATCGCTGCCGCACTTGGGATAATGACGCTCGCCGATATTCTGGGCAGGGTTCGTCCGATACTGCCCAAGATATGTACGGCAGCTCTGGTGGGCGTTATCACGATAGCGTGCGTAGAAGGGGTGGACCACTATTACAGCATCAGACACTTTTCTCCGGAAAGGGTCAAACTTTTCAAAACGCTCAACGAAAGGATTCCGCCGGACAAGATGCTCTTGAGCTATCAGAGTCAAAAAGTTGAGCAGCACGAGGCTAAAGGCGAGCATTATCGTCCTGAAATCGCCTGGTATTTGGACCGGGAGGTTGTAGAGGCTGCGACATGGGCGGACATTCAACAGAAGGTCCAAACCGGCATGTTTCCTTGCTACTTGATCCCTGCTGTCCAGCAGGTAGCGCCGCTGATCCAGCAACTACAACAGCGATACAAGTTTGAATCGGTTCCCGGCGACCCTGGCGGGCCAGAGCTGGCTCCAATGCTGCCTCACCTGATTTTTGACCTGCAAAGTAAAGGTCCCGGCTCTTAACCCAGCCCGCCAACGGCGGGGCGGCGCCAGAGGAGCCGGACTCAGCCAGCACGCTCGCTGCTGCGCGGCGAGGAATTGACCTGGTTTTTATTGAAGCTGGCGGGAGATTTATGCCAGAGCCACGCCGTGCACGCACCACCGATTACGAAAGACCAGCCCAGTGCTATCGCTCTGTCAACCATTGCCGCCAGCACCCCCACCTGCAGCGGCACCGCAAGAACCACAGCCCCAAAGCCCAGCACCAACTCCCTGATTCCCAGTGCACCCGGCGTTAGGCTTATAAATAGAGCGAGATAGCCGAGCGTCCCAAGCAGCAAATAGCCCGCAGGGTGGATATCCTGGCCCATGCTGTGGTAGATGATCCCGAAGCGTAAGGCCGTAAGCAAAAAATTTAGCGACAATAACATTGCCGCCATGATAGTTAGCTTTGTTTTCTTTGCGATTTGCCTGCGTCCTGAAAGGAAATCGCGCAGCATGGAACTAAACTGTCCTGCTGCCTTGGGGACAGGCAGGGGAACGAATAAGAAAAGCAGCGAACCTGCAATTGTTATCGCGAACACGCCGGCCAGGATTTTGCTTTCGTATCCGGCCAGCTTATATACCGTCAGTAGTACGATTAAACCCACCACTGCCGCCAAAGCGGTAATTAAAAACATAACATACAAAAAGAAAGTGGCAAAATGAGTATAGGCAAGACCGTAGTGACGCTTCAAATAGTTCGCCCGAAAGAGAGTGCCGAATTTCATAGGGACATAGTTGAGTAGGGTGGCTGTGTTATTCACACAAAATATGTCCCAAAAACCAGCCTTGGCATTCAGAGCTTTCAGCAAGTATTTATCTACCAGTGCGCTGACCGAGAGGGACAAAAAACACAAAAAATATATTATGACCAACTGTTCGAGGCCCAACTCCGATACAGTCTTTAACTCTTCCCAGTGCCTTGAAAGGTACCACAGCAGGAAGAGGATAATTGCCACGCCAAGTATATTTTTAATCCACTTAGTCACCATTTGCAGATTTGCCAATCCGATAAATGTATGATGTAGTGAGGAATACAAAATTAGATCTGAACATAAGATAGCGGCTCTGTTTTATGCCGTGTCTGGCGTAGGGCAATAAGGTGTATGTGCCGGTCCTGGCTTTAATACCGAACCCGGTAAATTCGAGCAGGGTTTGAAGGTCCGTAAAGGTAAATGAGTGAATGTGCCCCTCATGCGCAGACAGCTTCATAATGTTGGCGAAGATTGCTATCCAGTTATACGGGTTAGGAACAGATAAAAGCAGGGCGCCTTCGCTGGTAAGTATTCTATGAATTTCTCTTAACAAAAATGTGGCATTTTCAACGTGTTCGAGTAATTCCAGACAGAAAACATAGTCAAATTGCTCCTTTTGAAAAGGTAAGCCCTTCATAACATCGCATACCTGAAAACTGCCCTTTTTGTTCTTGACACTGTTGATGACTTTCTCAGATATATCCACCGCATAATAATCACAATTTAATCCGCGTTGAGCTAAAATATCGCATAGATAAGCGTGCTTGCAGCCGACATCTAATATCCGGCTGCCGTTTTTGATCTCTACGAGTTCGAGTGCTCTGGAGTACCGCAGATAACCTTGCTTGTCGAAATCAATATAGCCAGTTGCTCTATTCTCATAAAATTCCTTTTTATGCATATAATGCTCCGCCTGGCATATTCAACTGCTATTCTGGCAAAGAATAAATAAGCTTCCCCCTATGGTTTTTTCGCTTAGATACTGACTTGCCAGCAATTTCTCTAAGCATTGAATACCTGTTACGAATATTTTTTTGATGAGCATCTTATGAGTGGAAAGCTCATACGGAAATGGCTCAAATTTGAAGCGGAGGATTTTGATGTTATCTACGGATCGAATTAGTCGCAACGCCTCCTGGCTATTCCATCTATATAAATGCCCTGATGGATGAGTTTCTAAATTTCTGGTGAGTTTTCTGATCTTGTACATGATTCTTAAAGCTATGGCGTTTTCAATGGGAATCTTAAGAAGTATATACTTTGAGCATCGAGTAATCGCTGGAATTATTTTTTCGACATTGGGTATGTGCTCCAAAATGTCGCATAGGATCAGCAGATCAAAAAAATTGGCCGGATAGTCTAACTCGCTGATAGGTTTCACCTGGAATCTTCCAAAAGGTAAAATAGCCGCAGCCTTTTTAATAGCTACTTCTGAAATATCCACTCCATATAAGTTTTTACAGCCGGTTATTCTGTGGACTTCTTTGAGCAAAACGCCTGCTCCACAACCAACTTCGAGGATCTTATTGAAAGATAGATCGTTGGGGACTAAGCTAAATAGATTTTCCGCCTTCCATCTGGTAGCTCGAATATAAAGCTCATCAGATAGGGCTTGCGATTTGTAGATATCGTCGTAAAATTTCTGGAAATCGATATTTTTGTTGCTCATAGGTCTTTTCTGTGAGCCAAGAGACTATAATACAGCTTCTCCATAAGAGAAGCATTCGCATTCCAATCATAATTGTCCATAACAAACTTTCTGCCCATTGTGCCCATGCTGGAACGCAGAGCTGGATTTTCGATAAGACAAATCAGCTTTTGCGCAATTGCCTCATGGTCGCGTGGGGTAACCAGAAATCCTGTGACCCCATCTATTATGACCTCGGGCAGTCCTCCCACAGCCGACGCAACTACTGGAAGTTCCATGGCAGATGCCTCAGCCGCCGCCCGTCCCCACGCTTCAGAAAGCGATGGTACTACAAAGATGTGCATTTTCCCCAGGTAAAGCGGCATCTGGTCGTGAGGGACCGGTCCTACAAAATTAACGCTGGCCCCAATTGAAAGCGAGTCTGCCAATTTCTTCAAAGAATTAAGCAACGGTCCCCCACCAACAATCAATAGGTTGGTCTGGGGAAATCTCTTATACACAGATGCAAAGGCTTTTATAAGATATTCAACTCCGTATAGTTTCATCAAGGTCTTGGCACATCCTATCGTTATTTTGTTCGAATGCGGTTTCATCGCAGGCTTAAATTTTGCTAAATCGACTCCAAAAGGGATAGTCTGTACACGCCTACCTTGCGGAGCTAATTCCTGGGTACCTTTGCTTAAAGTTTTACTTGTAGCCGTGATTGCGTCTGCTTTGCTTAAGGCAAATTTGATGATTTTCTTGAAAATAAAACTTGTTGAGGGCGGATCAAAAATATCAGAACCCCAGGTTGAGACAATATATGGATGGAATCCAGCAAAAGCTCCTATAAGACCGTTGGTCGTAACGTAATGTGCATGAAGTATATCGGGATCGATATTGTTTACTATTCTTTCAATATGGAGCAGCATTTTTGTATAGGACAGCAATATTGCCGGCGGCGAAATAGGCTCAACCCCGCGCCTTATTCTTACTGGATGGACCTTTACGCCACGGATCCTTGCGTCGCGGACTGAGACCACGTGAACATCGTGCCCGTTTTCCGCAAAGTGCTCGGCCCATCTCTGCGTGTGAACGGACGCTGCATTTGCTAAAAGGCAAATTCTCACCAGCCTATTCTTCCTTTTTCATTCGCCTATAGTTGGCGCGAAGTGACGCTTGCCAATTTCAGAGATGACAAGCCGAATCTTGCCCGACCTGGGAACCGGAATATCTTTCACAAAATTCAATCGTATCTTTAGCTTTTCTCCGGCGCCCTGACGTATGGCGTCCTCTATATACCGGGCGTCCTGATTGGAAAACTTATTGTTCTTGACTATCTTGACCTCTATTTCATCCTCTGCTTCTTGCACTACCTGGAATTGATCCACCGACATCATAGACTCGAATATGTGACCAAAGAAGTAAGCGACCAGGTAGTTGCCATCCGGAGTCACCACAATATCGGTGTCTCTGCCCACCACGGAGCTCATCACTGGTAGTCCTCGGCCGCACTTGCATTTCTCTTGTGACGGCCTGGCCAGGTCTCCGATCCGGAATCGGATGAAGGGCATCCCATAGTTGCTCAAATCTGTAACCAGAGCTGTCCCTAATTCAGCGGGTTTTACCGGCCGGTCGTCCTTCACAAATTCAAGCACAATATTTTCCGCTGCGATGTGGTGCGTTCCTGACTCACACTGACTCGACATTACAATGCTGTTTCCTCCATAATTGTCAAAAACCGGGCAGTGAAATTGCTCTTCAATAAGCTGCCTATAATGCGGAAATAGCATGTCACCGGTCGTTATGATCGACACCGGCTTTATATCACTAATGTTGTTATCCTTCAGATACTCTGCCAGCAAAAATACCTGTGAGGCGTACCCTCTTATTAACTCCGGCTTATACTTTCTTATCTTTTCAACGCTGTCTCGCAATGTTTCTTGATTCATAGCGGAGAGGCGGAAGAATTTACACCGTCCAAGTGCATCCATCATCTTTTGTGCCAGCGTATCGTGGGCTATCAGGTCCAGTCTGACCCAGCGTTTGCCGAACTGGTATCCGGCCCAGCGCCAAAAGCGAAAAAGACAGGCGAACCTCCAGCTTATCGCCTGGCGGTCCTGATAGTATGGCAAAGGCTCACCCGTGGAACCGCCGCTGTGGTTCAAGGCCAGCTTCTTCCTGGGGATGTTGCTGGCAATCATGTTATCCGGGAAGTTCCTGCGTATTATGTCTTTGCTCAAGACAGGCAGCTTATGCAGGTCCTCGACCGAATTGATATCCGCCGGCTTTAATCCCAACCGATCAAAGGTCGAGCGATAGTATGGGACATTCGTGTATGAATGTTGAATCAGCTCCCGAAGTCTGCTTTCCTGAAAGGCTCGAATTTCATCGGGGGTCCACCACTGGCTGCCTTCAAGAAACTTTAAGGTTTCAAGAATATGCGTCCCTTGAGAGAGTTCCACCAGCGGAAATACTACGCTTTTGAAAATTCCGGAATAGATCTCCATTAGAGATACCTTTCAATCGTTGCCACGATATATTCGGTAACATCTATTTTGGCCGCGAGCAACCTCTCGCGGGCAGCCAGGCACTTCTCCTTAGCCGCTGAGTCGGAGAGCCAGTCGATACAATATTGCAGGGCCTGTTCGGTATCGGCTGTTTGTTTGATAAGCCCATACCGCTCGAGCATATCAATTGTGCCTGCTCTTAGTGTGTTGACATACACTGAAGGCACACCCAGTATCGCGGACTCACTCGCCATCGTAGCCCCTTCGCCGACATATAGGGCGGCAAATGCCATCACATGGTGTATCCGGTGCACAGGAATATACAGGCGGTAAGGCTCAAGCTCGGCGGGCAATGGGCTTTCGGAAGTTATGTAGGGTCTTGCATAGCGGGCTATTTCCTCAACGAACCTCAGCCTGTCGCGCTCAACAAGGCCGTGTTGGAAGGCGTCATGATGTGCCTGCCAGCTTACAAACCGAATTATGCAATACTTTTGTGCCGGATCAATCCCCAGACCTTTTACAGCTTCGCTATCGGCGGTAAATCTTTTGGGGTGCAAATAAGCAAGTTCATGTAAACCGGCGTACAGGTGATGCTTTTCGCCGAAGGATTTTTTGTAACAATCGGGGCTATAAATAGCCGTAACAAAAGGGTGTGTGATTTTGTGGGCCGCAGTTGCAATTTCCGTATCATCCCAGACGACAACCGGTTTGCCCAGCACCCAGCCAACATGTGCCGCGAAAACTCCGCTGATTGCGGTAAGTATGTCCGGCTTGAATTGCCGGCAGAATCGAAACAGTCTCGCATCCCGCACCAGCATTTCACCAAATAAGGACATCTTTGTCTGGCCCATTTTGCTTAGCTGTGTAAAGGCAATCCCGTAATGGTGCAGCAGCTCGATTGTGACATCCTTATCTCTGGCGGTTACAGCAACTTTGTGCCCACGTTTTTGGAACTCTGCTATCGCGTTGCGAAAGAAATGAACGTGGGCAGGATGTGTCATTTCAACCAAAATTCTCATTGTTAAATAGCAAAAGCGCCAAAAGCCGGAGTTTATTTCAATTCCTTATTGCTTTCCATATCGAACCACATAGCAAAAAGTGTGAACTGAACGGAGCTTATGAATGAGAACATAGCCGCTAGTGCGTTAATGCGGGGAATTTGGCCGGCCGCAAACCAGATATAAAATACCCTAAAAAACAGGATAGCGGTAGATAGGCCGAACAAAAGGCCAAACATATAAAAGAAAACCAGCGGATGAAAATCTCTGATTACGTATTTTTCCTTGAGGCGATATAGAAAATCCTTCAGAAGCAGCCACGATAGCGTTATCATAACTTTTCGCAATTTTATCTTGGATACTTCGCCGATATTGTAAACCGGCTTGACAGGAATATCACGAACTCTAAAGTTATAGATATTCAGCTTCACGAGCATGTCATTCGGCATGCCAAACCTTTTATAGATTTTGTCCAGGTCCAAAATTTCCAGGGCTCTTAGATTTATCACTGTATATCCCGTTTGAGAATCTGCCACGTGCCAGTAGCCGGACGCGATCTTGGTCAGCAAAGATAAGTAGGAGTTACCCAGGTATCGTACCTTCGGTATGACCTGCCAGGCGTTGCCGGTAAAAAGGCGATTTCCCTTGGCGTAGTCAACTTGGTCTGCAACTACGGGGTCTAAGAGATTTGGCAGGTCGGCAGGGTCCATCTGAGCGTCTCCGGCCATAACCGCGGTGACGTCAATCTTGTTATCGCGTGCCCATTTATAGCCGCTCGCGATTGCGCCGCCCACGCCCTGGTTTTCGCTGTGCTGAATGAGAATTATCCGCCCGTTGGATTGCTCAGCGGCTTTGATTACAATCTCTGCGGTTTTGTCTGTGCTCTTGTCATCGACCACCACCACTTTGTCCACGTAATCGGGCATGGTTTCAAGAACTCTGCCGATCAGTTTTTCTTCGTTGTATGCCGGCACAACCACGCAAACTGTCTTACCTTTGTACATTGCCAATCTCCAAGCGACGCTTTATAATTATCCTCTGCGATAGCGGTTCTGAGTAGCTAAAAACCACGCCGAGTAGTAAAATTCATACCGTCGTGAACGCTGCAAATGAACCTTCAAGGGCAGATATTCCGGGATTGCTCGACGTTTAGCATCTTTGAGGGCGTCTGGCAAAAATTGAGACTGTGCAAGGGGTTTTGATAAATGGAATGCCCAGATGGCCGAGCCGCTGTGGACAACGCAGGCCGGCGCGCGCAAAACGACCAGACCTAAGAAGAAAAAGGCATAAGGACATTACTGAGAGGTCAGAATGAGTCGCGTCAGCAAAACCTGCTGCTTTTGGACTGTGCTTGCGATAGCATTGATGAGCGGGCAAGGGCTATTCGCAGAGCAAGGTCTGACATTTGTGCATCCGAAGGATACCGGAGCCGCTCTTGAGAATCCCGCAATGGGCTGGGGCTTTCACTACTACTCTAATGTGCCGACCAACTATGGCTCGAAGCTGGAGCCATCGGACACGCTTGATGACTTTCCGGGCCTGACGCATATCTATCTGCGCATACCGTGGTCGTATGTTGAGCCGCAGCAGGGCAATTTCGATTGGTCGGCGCTGGATATTCCCGCTCAGCGATGGATTGAAAAAGGCAAACGGATTGCGATTCGTATCTCCTGCTGTGAGTCGTGGATGCGATACGCTACGCCGCAGTGGGTTCAGAAAGCCGGCGCCAAAGGATACAACTTTAAGCCCGGCGCGGGCATTACCGACGATGGGCCTTACTGGGAGCCTGATTACGATGACCCGGTCTTTCTCGAAAAATTGGACAACTTTCTGGCGGAGTTAGCCGCCCGCTACGATGGTAATCCGGAGGTGGCGTTTATCGACATAGGCTCGTTTGGCGTCTGGGGTGAGGGACACACTTACCATAGCACCAAGCTGCCGTATTCAGCCGACACCATCCGCAGACACATCGACCTGCACACCAAGCACTTCAAAAAAACGCTGCTGGCGGCAAATGATGACTTCGTCAGTCAGGATAGGGGCTCATCCAGCATAGAATACGCCTGCCGGCAAGGGCTGACCCTGCGCGACGATAGCATCCTTGTCCAGCCAAAGCCCAGTGCATATTTTCATGCCGATCTGGCGCAGATGTTTTGGCCGAAAGTGCCGGTTGTCTTGGAGTGCGAGCACTACGGACCATCGAAGCGAAGAGGCGCCTGGGAAGACGGCAGACTTTATCTGCAGGCGGTAGAAGACTACCACGCCAGTTATGCTTCGGTTCACTGGTGGCCGCAGGAGTTTCTTGACGAAAATCGCGAATTGATCGGGCGAATAAACCTTCGGCTGGGTTATCGCCTGCAGTTGGTGGAATCGTCTTGGCCAAGTGAGGTTATTATGGATTCTGCTGTGCGTTTTTCCGCGAGGTGGCGCAACGCCGGCGTTGCACCGTGTCTACCCGGCGGCTATCCTGCGGTGACTTTGAAAGATAGCAAGGGCGGCATTGTCGGCGTCTTCGTTGATGAAAAATTCGGTGTCCGATCTTTGCCTGTTGGACCACCCGGCAAGGCTGAAATTGCTAATCAAGAAATGAATTTTCCGGTGTCACGACTTTTACATTCGAACTACAGGCCGGGCGTCCGCCAGCCGGGCATCTACGATCTTTACGTATCTGTGGGGACGCGGACGGGGACGCCACGAATTGCGCTGCCGCTGCCGGATGGAGACGGCAAAGGCCGATATCGCCTGGGAACGTTGAAAGTCGTGCCGGACATAAAAAAGTGAAAATGTCGATTTTGCCGGCTTGATAGCCTCAACGTACTTTTATGCTGGAAAGTAGGCCGTAGGGTATGCAGGCTTCATCCTGCATACCGGACTTTTGGATTTGCGATTTCGACGTACTTCTATGCTGGAAAGAGGTCTGGTTCAGATTTATACCGGCGACGGCAAGGGCAAGACTACCGCTGCGTTCGGCCTGGCATTGCGTGCGGCTGGTCAGGGCCACAAGGTTCTGATTTATCAGTTCTTAAAACCTCCTTCTCTGGATATTGGCGAGCGTTTTGCCCTTAAGTTGGGTGCGCTGCGAATCCGCGTCGAAGCACTCGATGCGCCCTGGGATATGTCTAAAGCTCTCGCAGACGAGCACGCTGTCGCCAACGTGAAAACCGCGATTAGCGATGCACTTACACGACTTGCTGAAACCGCGGAGAAAAGGTTCTATGACGTGCTAATACTCGATGAGATTGTGTATTGCCTTTCACAAGGTCTTGCTAAGCTGCAAGAAGTTAAGAACATCATTGACAAAAGAGACCCTGCTGTCGAAATCGTTCTAACCGGCACAGGTGCAACGGACGAACTGATTGCGATAGCGGACTTAGTGACGGAGATGAAAAACATAAAGCATCCATTTGATAAAGGCGTGCCAGCGCGACGGGGCATTGAATTTTAACAGCCGCGGAATCTACGAACCCTGCGCGGGCTTAAGCGGGTAGCCATGGTTTTCGCCCAAAAGTGCTGATAGCGCCGGACAAAAATCCCAAAATTGAAAAAATTTTTTACCGCTTTAGCTGCAACAACTTAGGCAAATCAGAGCCAGGAAAAATACGGTAATTTTCGCATCAAATGCGCAGATCCAGCCAATTATAGAAGGCCCCCTTGTAAGCCTTCGCATAACGGATTTTTGCCTGTTCCTTTCGGACGGGGGCTTGCATCATCGAAGTTCATTTTCAGATTCCGAAACGGCTGGAAAAGCCCTTGCTCTTTCTGGTGCTATTGTATCGGCGGATTCGCTACGGCTATCCGTTCCGGCGGATACCGCTGACGCTGGGCAAATTCGCCATCGTTGATCCCGAAGATTACGACCGATTGCGCAAGTACAAATGGCACGTCAATAAAAGCGTCCACACCTTTTACGCCGTTCACTCGCTGACAAACGGTAGGAATGCGCCGCGGAGAAATTTGCAGATGCACAACCTGGTGATTGACGTGCCGCCCGGCATGTATTGCGACCACATAAACCACAACGGCCTGGATAATCGAAAGGCCAATCTCCGTCCAGCCAGCGGGGCGCAAAGCGTCTGGCACAGACGTAAATTTACCCACCGTACGTATGGCGGATTCAAAAAGCCCAGCCGCTCCAGATATAAGGGCGTGGACTGGGCAGCGGATGTGAAGCGCTGGCGGGCGCGAATCCGCGTCAACGGCAAAAGGCTTTCTCTCGGCTTATTCAAAGATGAAATCGAAGCCGCTAAGGCTTACGACCAAGCCGCCAAAAAATATCACGGCGAATTTGCCAGTTTGAACTTCCCTGATTAAACCCGCCGTCATTCTGAGTATTTCTTGTCCCCTACATGACACTGGTGCATAATGTTGAAAATCGTTGCCAATTGTCTGCAAAATCGTATAATCCTCTGGTGAGCCTGTCGAACGCGTATGCGCCAAACAAATCTATAAAAATAAGGCAAAAGTATGGCGAATAATAGAAAATTGGAGGTTAAGATATGAAAGTAAAGACAAAGAGAAAGCCCCCTGAAATTGTTATACGGAATAGCAAACCAGTGGCGGTTATCCTCGATATTGACGAGTATCAGGAGATTCTTGAGCGCCTCGAAGATGCGGAGGACTTGAGGATGTTGCAGGCGATGAAAAAAAGGCCACTTCATTTCAGAAAGCTAAACGAATTCTTAAAGGAATATAATGCGAGTGTATGAGGTATATCTTGAACGAGCCACTGAGCGGGACCTGAGACGGCTTTCGGCAGATTATTTCCGGCGCATCATACGGCAAATCAAAGCTCTATCTGAAACGCCAAGGCCTGTCGGATGCCGGAAAATCAGCGGCTCAAAGAACGATTGGCGGATTCGGATTGGAGAGTATCGAGTGATATATGAGATTGACGATAGAGCCAAAGTAGTACGGGTGATGGGAGTCAGGCACAGACGGGAGGTATATCGGTAGAAAATGGGTCCTATTGAGTTAGACCAGAAAATCAAGCAGTTCACCGACTATATCAACTACTGGGCTGTGGATTTTAACTTCAGGGATGATACCTTCCATAATATGTGACAGTCGTTCATAACGAAAAATCGCCCCAATCTCGAGACAAGGTGTTCTTATGACTATGAACAAGCTGGAAAGTATCAGGTCTTGGTCAAGGTTGTAGATATTTTCGGCAATGATACTAACAAGCTTATGGAGATAGAGCTATGACAACCGATACAAGGATTAGAAAGATAATCAGTGAGATCGTGGACAGAATATTAAAGGGATATAAACCAAAGAAGGTTATCCTCTTTGGCTCTTATGCCTATGGAGAACCGACAGAGGACAGCGATATTGACCTTCTAATTATCAAGAACACCGATAAGAGACCTATTGACAGATGGGTTGAGGTAAAAAGGCTTTTGCGGGACAACAGCCGAACCCTTCCCGTCTCACCTCTCGTTTATACTGAGAAAGAGATTGAAGAGAGAATTGCCATAAAGGATTTCTTTATCGAAGAAATACTTGAAAAGGGGGATGTTCTTTATGGATAAAGCCTTCAAAAAGCAGGCAGCCGCTCACCCATTTTCCTTCGCCAGATACGAAATACGACATACAATATACGACATACGAACAAATTACGGCCAATTCGCTAGTTTGAACTTCCCCAAAAATAATAGCCCCACGTTTCAGATGGAGTTGTTTCTTCCGCTGAGCAGCGTTTCTATCTTTATCGCAGTTTAAACCGTTTCAAATGCGCCGCTTAAAGCAAAAGGAAATTCAAAAATGGATCATCGCTAGAAATAAAAAACAATCTCCTCTTGACTATATGTGAACACAACAATATAGTTGTGTGTATGATACCTGATTTCGTAGATATTGGAGGACCTTGGAATGTTTTACCTCCCGGGGTACATGTTGCAACACTTGAAGAGATCGAAAAACGTTTTGCTATATCTGACCATAGAAAATATCTCTTCTATGGATTTATAAAAGGTGTATTAGCCCTGCGTAAAGCTGGATGCCGAAAAATCTTTCTTGACGGCAGTTTTGTTACGGAAAAGCCCATACCAGGTGATTTTGATGTTTGTTGGGATCCTATGGGAGTAGACATTACAAAATTAGATCCTGTTTTTCTTGACTTTTCTGACGGACGCAAAAAACAGAAAGAGTTCTTCCATGGAGAATTCTTTCCGGTCGGTTTTCTTGAAAAGGGCAAGAACTTCTTTTTTGATTTTTTCCAGATCGATAGATACACGGGAGACGCTAAAGGTATTATTTGTGTAAGTTTTTCCAAAATTTGAAGGAAGAGGATATTATTATGATAACAAATGAAAGGCAGTATCGAATCACAAGCAATCAAATAGAAAAACTCAAGACAACAATTGACACTTTTGACATCAAAGCAGTTACTGGGCGAGCAAAGTCGAAAATTTTGGCGAAAGCAGAACTGGAGGCACTGCGTAGTGAATACGAAAACCTTTCTGTGCAACTTCATGAATATGAAACATTAAAATCTGGAACTATTGAGATACTAAAAGAACCGAGCTTGAAAGAGTTGCCACGTATTCTTATCAGAGCACGTATTGCAAGAGGGCTTTCACAACGTCAGCTTGCAGAGGCTATTGGTTTGAAGGAACAACAGATTCAAAGATATGAAGCCGAGGAATATGCTTCTGCGAATTTACATCGGCTTGTTGAAGTGGCACATGCACTTGGCCTAAACATAAGTGAAGTTGCGGAATTCAGAACGATATCGCCAGCACCTCTTGTTGATACAGACAAAGGTGATTTAGCATGGGATCAGTTCCCGATTAAGGAGATGTTTCGTCGCAATTGGTTTAAGGAATCCCCCGGCTCTTTGGATGCGGCTGTAGCCAATGCCGAAGAACTTGTCAGGGAATTCGTGAAAAGTTCTCTTGATAAGCCGATCCAAGCATTTGCGCGTCAGCGTGTGCGTTCGGGAGGCAAAGTCGATTGGTATGCCCTTCTTGCGTGGCAATGTCGAATTATAAGCCTTGCAAAAAAGAAGGAAGTGGCATGCAAATACAAACAGAAAGCAATTACTAATGAATGGCTGAATGAACTTGCCCATATAAGTATCGAAAAAGATGGCCCCAAAAAAGCTATTGACTATTTGCAGGATTTAGGGATTCGTTTGGTTATTGAACAACATCTGCCGCAAACACATTTAGACGGGGCGGCTTTTTTATTACCTGATGGTTCACCAATAATTGGAATGACCTTACGTTTTGACAGAATTGATAACTATTGGTTTGTTCTTTTACACGAGCTTGTTCATATAATTAAACACTTACACAAGGAAGATATAGAAAGCATATTTGACGATCTCGATGTAGAAGCTGGAGATATTGAAAAGGAGGCAGATGGGCTGGCGGGCGAAATCCTTGTTCCTGAAGACAAATGGAATACGGCCTTGGCACGTTATCTAAGAAGTAAAGAATCCATCGAAGATTTTGCACAGAAATTGAATATTCATCCTGCGATAGTAGCAGGAAAAATACAAAGAGAAGCAAAAAATTATACGATTCTTACAGATATGGTCGGACAGGGCGAAGTAAGGAGACTTTTCCCAGATGTCTGCTTTTATTAACATAGGAGAATATGATGAGCTTTAATCACACCCAATATATACCATGCCTTCGATGGAAACTTGGGGAATATCAGGCCGTGTCACAATTACCCGACACGATAAAACGCGTATTTACGCCGATAATAGAAGCCCCGGGGAAGGGATATGATTTTGCAACGAGGAAAGAAAAGAAAACAATAGATGAACTATTGGCTCCTTTTGCAAAACGAGTTCGTAATAACTGGGGAAAATTACCCTGTTTGGTGGACTTGCGCCTGATCAAAGATACCGAACGAATGGCAAACGGAGATGCTCCAGTTCACTTTGTATTTGATGAACTTCGAGCGTTGGATTGCCAAGCTATACCAGTAACAAGCCTCCTCAGAGATGCAGAATATCAGCAAGAAATTAAAGCGGTTATGGTCAAAGATAAAAATGGTATTTGTCTGAGAATAACAATAGAGCAGGCTGCGAAGAGCACATTTAAAGCAGAAGTAGACTCGTTATTGTTAACATTAGAAATTCAACCTGCAGAATGTGATTTTATTTTAGATTTAGGTGCGCCAAATTTTGCTCCTCTTGACGGATTCGTAAAGATAATTAAAGATATTGTGACTAAATTGCCTTATTTAAAGAATTGGAGAACATTTACTCTTTTGGGAACCTCTTTTCCGGAATCAATGGGTAGTGTCAAAAAAAGAGGAGAAATTGTTCCTCGCTATGAATGGCAATTATATAAGGCATTAGTTAATGCTCTAAGAAAAGCAAATTTACGGCTACCTGCTTTTGGTGACTATGCTATAAATCATCCTAAAGAACTCGAACTTGATTGGAGAATCGTAAAACCTTCTGCAACAATAAGGTATACTATTGATGACCGTTGGTATATTGTAAAAGGGGACAACATTAGAGATTATGGTTATCAACAATATCATGAACTTAGCCAAAATGTTTTGACTTCTCGTTATTATTACGGACCGACCTTTTCATGGGGAGATGATTATATCGAGGCATGTGCAAATAAGAACGCTAAAACTGGCAACCCTACAAAGTGGATACAGGTTGGTACAAGTCATCATATTGTGAAGGTGACACGGGACATCGCCAGTTTCTACGCTTCTTCAAGCAGTCCCTAACAATTTTTCGTAATTCATTGGTGGTGAGAAGGTCTGCCAGTTGTTCATACAAAACATCGCGAGGCTGGTGAAGAATTTTGGGCGGTAGTTTTTTCGAGGATAAAATTTCTGCTGCTTCATCACGCCATAATAATTGTGCTATAGATATTGGGTCGATGTTCTTATTCGTCTGAGCCTCGCGGACTATATTAAAATTGACAGCGCCTCTTGGGCCTCTTATAGATACTATTACTCCCCACCATTCAGGAATATAGTTCTGAATAGATTTGATATAACGGTCACCTACAATTATGGAAACTTTATCAAAAACTGCATTATATGACTTAACTTGTTCCTCAAGCCTGCGGAGCGAATCATTGTTGCTCTTAATCTCATAGCCAACGAACTGTCCATTGACTACGGCAATATCTGCTCGACATTTCCCATGATTTAGGCCAAGCTCATCAATCACAAGCGTATCTTTTTGAGCATGTTGCCGTCGCAGTCTTTTCTTATGGAAGTTTTGTCTAATCTCTATATCATTCATGACATACCACTTCATTAATAACGACCGAGATTTTTTGAACAATCATATACAAGTTCAAAATTCAAAATCAATAACTTTTCTAATTTTACGCTTTTGCTCTTTGGTTAATTTGCAGAACCGAACTAACGGTACTACTCGGCAAACTTTATCCTGCGGCGTTAATTATTTTACGCGATATTAAAGAGACTAATCACGAGTCAGAAGCAATCCCTACGTTCGCGGAGATAGACTTGCCTTTGGGGGAGGGAGAGGATTTACGCAGACTTGTGGTCTAAGAAGCCTTCGAGCTTGCGGGCGCGGACTGGGTGCTGCAACTTCCTTATCGCTTTGGCCTCGACCTGCCGAACACGCTCGCGAGTAACCTTGAAGATTCGGCCAACTTCCTCCAGCGTATAGGTGTAGCCATCGCCGATGCCGTAACGCAATTTGATTATTTCCCGCTCACGATAAGAAAGCGTCTTGAGAACTATATCGATTCTTTCCTTGAGCATTTCCTGCGTAGCTGAGGCCACCGGCGAATCGACCTGGTCGTCTTCAATAAAATCGCCGAAGTAACTGTCCTCGCTTTCGCCGATAGGCCTATCCAGACTGATCGGATGCTTGGATATATTGAGCACCCTGCGGGTTTCCTCCACGCTCATATCGGCTTCAGTGGCGATTTCTTCAACGGTAGCCTCTCTGCCCAGCTCCTGATGTAAGATTTTGCCGGCGGCTCGCAGCCGGCTCATCGTCTCTATCATGTGGACCGGAATGCGAATAGTCCTCGCATGGTCGGCGATGGCACGAGTAATTGCCTGGCGAATCCACCAGGTTGCGTAGGTGCTGAATTTGTAGCCCCTGAGGTACTCATATTTATCCACGGCCCGCATCAGGCCGGTGTTGCCTTCCTGAATCAGGTCCAAAAAGCTCAGACCCCGGTTGCGATATTTCTTGGCAATAGAGACAACCAGCCGGAGGTTGGCACTGGAGAGAGTTCGCTTTGCGTTCTCGTACTGAGCAAAGACTCTGTCTGTCACCCGAAGTCTTTTCTCAAGTAGTTTTGGGATTTCCACCACCAATTCCTGCAGGCCGGATAATTCTTGTTTAACGGCCTCGATATCTTCGGGGGTCATCTGGTCGTTGACGCCGGCATCGATGGTCTCCTCCAGTTGCCGCATCTTCTGGCAGATGCCGTGGAGCTTATTTCGCATCGCCTGGATTCTGCTGGTGCGCAGGCTAAGCTCTTCGAGCAGCGTGGCGATTTTGCGCCGGTTTCGATGTATTCGCTTCAGGTGCGGCTTTTGCGCGGAGGTGTCCTGGGTCTCGATTGACTTCTTAAAAAGGCTCTGGTTGATTTTGAGCAGCTTGTTTACGGTCGTGATGTTCTCGGGCAATCGCTTCCTGATTACATTTTTTGTAAGGTGCTGTGCGGTCCCCGTCTTGACCGTTCGGTCAAACGACATGGTGCCATCGTGTACTTGCTGCAGCAGATCGATCGCATTTCTGGCGCAATAGTCACATTGCAGCATCTTCCTGCGAAAAGCCATCCGAGTTATCTCAATTTTTCTAGCCAGCGAGATTTCATCTTCTCTGGTCAGCAGGGGAATCTGGCCCATCTGGGTCAAATACATCCGAATAGGGTCGTCGATGCGGCGTGAAATTTCGCCCTCGATCAGCTCTTTCTCGAGCAGTTCGTCCTCCTGAATCTGGTCTTCTACAGCTCCTCCTTCCTCTTGCAAAGGCTCTCGCGGTTCTTCAAACTCCTCCTCGGCCTTGCCCAGTTCTGAAGATTCCACATCCTCTTTGTCGAGCAAACTGATTCCCATTTCATCCAACGTTGCCAGCAGCCCGTCTAAACGACTCGGACTAATAGCCTCATCAGGCAATTCTTTGTTCATTTCCTCATAGGTAAGGAATCCTTTCTTCTCGCCCTTTTCGATAAGGCTTTTTATCCGCTCTTCAGCGCTGCCGACTCCCGCGCCGGTCGAGCTATCATCAGGCTGGACTTGTTCAGGGGCATTGACCTTGTCTGTGTTCATATCTTTTGCCACTGCCGGCACCTCTTCAGTCAGTCTCTTGAGCAGACCTACTTGTAGCTCCTTGGAACTATCAGCTTTACGCTATTTTACGGGTATTATCGGCAATTGTTCGCTACACCATTCCCACGTTGTCACCGTGTTGGTTGCCCTTATTTTTATGAACGCATCGCAGAAAGCCGGTTCCATCCTGGTCTGCTTTTAGCCGGCCCTTTTCTTTTTGAGCATCGTATCGCTGCAGCACATTCAGAGCCCCTGCCAGGCGACTCTCAAAATTGCCCTTCTGCTGCCCAGCATCCGCTAACTCGGCGATACATTTACCCAGCTCGACCGATTCAGCTTTTGCCAAAACTGCCTTTAGCGGGGCGTCAATATCGGCACTTAGCGTCTCAAACAGTATCTCCGCCGTTTGCCTCAATATCGGTACATCGAAGGTCTCTGCTGTAGTTTTCTGCTTTACAGCCTCAAACAGTTTCGGCTCATTCAGCAAAACCTCAAGGACCTCGCGTTGAGCTACGGCAAAAAGCCCCTGTCCGTAATCTATGGGCGGCTCTTTGGGTTTATCTTGGTTGTTTATTCGGGTTTTGGCCAGCCTGCCGATCCTTCTTCGCAGCTCAGCGTTTATCTCTTTACTACCCAGGCCGATAATCCCGGCAAGCCGATTTACCAGCAGCCCCGTGTCTATGGTAGACAAATTGCCCGCCCATAAGCCGGTAGCTATCGCCTGCAAAAACTCCTCGACCGCCAATTTTCTGCCGACAAGAGTATCATCGCTGCCGAAACTGGCCACCAGCCGATTCCACTTAAATTCCAAAACGTCGACCGCTCCAACCACCAACTGCTGGAATGCCTCTTTTCCGGCAGCCAACAGAAAGTCGCAGGGGTCCTTTCCCTGCGGCACCGAGGCCAGCTTGATATCTATATGCTGCGACAAACAAACCTCCAGCGCCCTGTTGGCCGCTTCGATGCCCGCAGCATCATTGTCGAAGACCAGGACTACTTTCTTCGCGTATCGGCGTAAGATTCGCCCGTGCCCATCGGTGAAACTCGTTCCCAGAGCGGCAACGACATTGCCGCATCCGAACTGGTGTGCCATTATGCAGTCGGTGTAACCTTCAACCACAACCGCCACGCCCGTCGATACGATCTCGTGCCGGGCCTGCTCCAGGCCGTAAAGGCAGTTGCTCTTGTCAAATAGAGGCGTGGCCGGCGAATTTATGTACTTAGCACCTTCGCCATCCAGTATTCGACCGCCGAAGCCGATCACCCTGCCCGTAACATCGGTAATCGTAAACATCAAGCGATTAACAAACTTATCCTGATTTCCAGCCGTGATTAAACCTGCCTGTTCCAGCAGTTTAACCGGGATATTCCTGGCCTTCGCGGCTCTCAATAAGGCGTCTTGCGAATCAACAGCCAAACCTATCTGCCATTTTCTGGCACTTTCGGCGCTTATCTGCCTTTGAGCGATGTAATCGCGGGCGTTTTTACCCTTGTTTTGGTCGGCCAGATTCTTCTGGAAGTATTTAGCCGCCCAGGCATTGACTCTAGCCACCTCGTTCGGGTCGATGTCCGTTGACTGCTGGCTGGTGCCCTTGACAGATTTGGCAGGCTTTAATTTTATGCCCGCGCGGTCGGCTAATCTTTGCACAGCCTGCGGGAAAGTCAGATTTTCCCGCATCTGGATAAAAGTAAAGATTCCCCCGCCTGCGCCGCAGGCAAAACACTTGTATATCTGCTTGGCTGGATTGACATTCAGACTCGGGCGATGGTCATCGTGGAACGGGCACAGTCCGATCATCTCCCTGCCTTTTCTTTTCAGGCTGACGTGCTCGCCGATGACGTCCACGATGTCGTTGGCCTGCTGAACCTGATTAATTATTGCCTGGTCGAATGCTCCGGATATTGCCACTTGTCCTTTGGCCCCCTTTTCGCATCCTGCGTTTGGATTTCTCTCCCACCCCTAATATTTTTACCGTTTAGTACGGCTTTGAGTTCGTTTTTACCCACCTCGGTCCGCGGGCTGCTAACGAGGTTACTAAATAAATATGGCCCAAGAACCGGAAAAGTCAAGCCGCCGCAAAAAACCCCGCTTTTAGCACCGCTAAGGCGATTCTCCCCCGTTTGGACACTTGGTCAAATAAGACACATCTCGCTGCTCGATGCTCGATACTCGATGCCAGATACGAGATACGAGTCACGGGTCACGGGCAACGAGCGAGGTCGAAGGACTTCACGAGATGCGAGCCACGAAATAGATCCTGTAGGGTATGCTCTGCATACCAGTCATGTAGTCCTGTAGGATATGCTGTGCATACCAAAAAACATTTCAATTTCGCACACCAAATTGTTATTCTCCGACACTGCTTTGAATATCGCGGAAATCCGGCGGCTCTATATTTTTTGTGGCGCAATCGCACAGCCAATCGATTTTGTAATATCCTTGCCTTACCCATTGGTGGAAACTCGAATGTGGCCAAAGATGTGGACACGCCACCAGCTTGTGTTTGACCGGATTATAATGGATGTAGTTGACGTGCTTGATCAAGTCATCTTCGCTTCTTATGGTATGCTCCCAGAACCGTCTCTGCCATACGCCTTTCTCGCGAAATTTTTCGCGATAAGCAGGAATGGCACCTTCGCGGCCGCCTGCCATAAGCCAGGACTGAGTAAACCCTTTCTTTATGCACGACCAGCGGACGGAGAAATCTGCATCGTCCTCGGGTAGTCTCCATACACAACGCAGATGGTCAGGCATAAGTACCATAGCCAGGACATCGAAAGGCCTGTCCGCTTGCACCTGGCGGATCGATTGACGCAGGAACGAGCGGGCTTGGGAATCCTGAAATATCTTCAGACGGTTATGGGTGACAAGCGTAAAGAAGAACGTTCCACCCGGCTGATATACGCGACGATAATCCGGCATAACGTCAGTCCAGTCTCCTGCCGTTCATAAAAATGGTATGCACAGCATACCCTACAAGCTTTCTATATTTTATTAGGCGCGTCTTTGTACAATGCCTTGTGCAAACAATAGAAACTATTCATCTCTTTTAATGTCAATACCTCTGACGCATGCGAGCATATATAGAACTTCTGGGTCAGCACAGACCAGCTTTCTGATTTTTCGAGAAAGTCCTACTTGGTCGGACGCGCTACGCCGAACTTCTACTTCTGTTATCTTTCCACTGGCGAGCAAAACGGGCAATGCAGCATAGACATCCACCCCAATAAGGCAAGGTTCGTTGAGAAGCTGTTGTTGTATTTCTCTGACCTCACCTACTGTCAGATTGTCATCCATTGCAAAGACAGGGCCCATAGGTGAAGGGCGAATATCAAAATCGTACTTCTCGAGGACTACCTCGCGTATCTTGCGGTGGTCGTAAACATTAGACCACCTGAAAAGCTTGTTTAAGAAGTTCATGAGTGCATTTCTCTTTCTGTACCTTACCGTGCTGCTCTACACGCCGAGCGTGTAGGTGCGAGTACAGCTGTTGGTCCTTATTCATAATTCGTATCGCGTATCGCGTGAAGCATATCTCATATTTCGTTCGGATTCCGCAACCAATTCTGGCCGTTGCCAGAGCAGCAACGGCTAAACATAGAAAACAAACGATATTATGGTCGGGATTGTCGGAAAAAACAAGAAAAAATCATGTAGGGTATGCTGTGCATACCACTTGAAAATCTTCATTCTCCGACATTATCTGGTATGTCGCTGAAATCCGGTGGTTTCACCCGCTGCTTGTCGCAATCACACAGCCAATCGATTTTGTAATATCCTTCTCGTACCCATCGGTGGAAACTGGAATACGGCCATACGTGCGGGCAGGTCGCAAGATTGTGTTTGACCGGATTGTAATGAATGTAATTGACGTGCCTGATCAGGTCATTGTCATCTCTTATCAGATGCTCCCAGAACCGTCTCTGCCATACACCTTTCTCGCGCAGCTTGTCCCGATATGCTGGAATGGGTCCTTCTCGAGCGCCTGCTTTTAGCCAGGATTGAGTAAACGCTTTCTTTATGCAGGACCAGCGGACAGAGAACTCAGCATCATCGTCAGGCAGCTTCCAAATACAATGCAGATGGTCCGGCAATAGCACCATAGCCAGCACATCAAAAGGCTTTTGTGCCTGTACTGTGCGGATCGACTGGCGCAGCAAATGCCGGGCGTGATGATTCTGAAATATCCTCATACGTTCGTGTGTGACAACCGTAAAAAAGAACGTCCCGCCCGGCTGATATACGCGACGATAATTCGGCATAACCGATAATTTATCCCTATCAACACGTCATCTCACAGAAATGGTATGCAAAGCATACCCTACATCCGGTAAACGCTGGAATCATAAACGCCGAAGGAAATCATTCAATCACGTAGGGTATGATCCGCATACCGAATCGTTTGGTCTTTCTTAAAAAATTCCTTAGTCAAGCCGAAGACAACCGGGCCTAAAAATAGTAAGGCGATCAAATTGGGTATGGCCATTAGTCCATTTAATGTGTCGGCAAGGGTCCAAACGGCCTCTAACTTTCCTAACGAGCCGAGCATAATTGGCACAAGCCACAGAATCCTATAAACTCCCCTCGCCCTTGCGCCGAAAAGATAAGCCGAGCAGGTCTCGCCATAAAACCCCCACGCAAGTATAGTATCATAAGCAGTCAGCACCATACATAGAACAACAATAGAAAAGCCAACCTTCGTGCCAAATACCGTTTCGAAAGCCGACATAGTAAGCAATGAACCGGTAGAGCCAGACTTCCACACGCCCGTAATTAAGATAGCCAAAGCGGTGGCGGAACAGATGATAATTGTATCGATAAATACCTCAAAGATGCCCCATAGCCCTTGCCGCACCGGATGGTCGGTCTGGGCGGTAGCATGAGCAATAGAGGCGGAACCCAATCCGGCTTCATTACTAAATACGCCTCTGGCAATACCCCAGCGAATCGCCGCTCTGACGCCGGCGCCTGCAAATCCGCCGGTCGCAGCAATAGGTGTAAGCGCCGACTTAAAAATTAAAATTAGAGTCTCAGGCAATCTATAAATATTCAGAAATATGATGATAACCGCCGCAAAAAAATAGATGATACACATGAACGGAACACAAACCATAGCCACATTGGCGATGCGTTTTATTCCGCCAACGGTAACTAAACCAACCGCCAGGATAAGGAGTATTCCGGTAATAAGCTTGGGGATGTTAAATTCCGCTAATCCTATGGCCACGGAGTTGGCCTGGGCCATATTCCCTGCGCCAAATGCTGCTAATCCGCCTGAAACCGCGAACATCACCGCAAGAAACTTAAAGTTTTTGCCCAGCCCGCGTTCGATGTACATCATCGGTCCGCCGAGCATCGGACCTGTTGCCTGGCGTGTCCGATATGCTATTCCTAAGACCACCTCGGCGAACTTTGTCGCCATCCCGACCAATCCCGACACCCACATCCAGAATATTGCCCCTGGCCCTCCCAAGGCGATAGCGGTAGCCACCCCCGCTATATTTCCGACGCCGACCGTGCCGGCCAGCGCCGTACTCAATGCGGCAAATGGACTAATATCTCCTTCCGCACCCTTTCTTTTTTTCCTGGCAAGGGTCTCTTTGAGCACCGCTGAGAACTTGCGAAATTGAACAAGGCCCGTGCCCAGCGTCAGATAGACCCCTATACCCACGATAGCAATGATCATCGGCGGGCCCCAGATAAAGTTGTCATTCAACCACAAATTGATTTCAAATATCCGGTTCAATGCACTTACCTCACTTTCCCATTGATTGGCCTGTTGAGAAACCTTAAACGCAACACCTAAGGGACACAAGGCAGGTAGTATATAGCATGTGCGCATGGCATGACAAAATATTTTTGCCCAGAAGAAATGGTGTGCAAGGCACACTCTACTTTAAGCCGAAAAACGCTCTGCTGGTGGCGGTTAGCGCCTGGGCTAAATCTTCTAAGTCCATCTGCTTTAGCTCGGCTAAGAAACGGGCGGTGTGAATCATAAGGGCAGGCTCGTTCACCTTCTGCCTTCGCATCGGCTCCGGCGACATATAGGGCGAGTCCGTCTCCAGCATCAATCTATCCACCGGCACAATCCTGGCGGCCTCCTGCTTTATATGGGCGTTCTTGAATGTCACCACGCCGGTAAAAGATATATAAAAGCCTTTGTCCAGAACGACCTTTGCCTGCTCAGCCGAGCCGCTAAAACAATGAAAAACGACTTTCTCAACAGTGCTTCGATGCTCGTTCAGGATTTGCATAGTCTCATCGAAGGCCTCTCTGCAATGGATAATAACCGGCAGCCCTAATTCGCCGGCAATTTTCAGGTGCTCGGCAAAACCCTCTTTTTGCTGCTGCCGCGGTGAGAAATCGTAATGATAGTCCAGCCCTGTTTCGCCGATGGCCACAACCTTTTTGTGCTGGGCTATCTTTTTCAGTTCGGCGAGCATCTGAGCGGTTACGGTTTTGGCATCGTGCGGATGGATGCCGACAGCGGCGTACATATTCTCAAACCGCTCCGCAAATTCTATGGCCTTTCGGTTTTCCTGCGGGTCGGTGCCTATGGTTATCCACTCGGTGACACCCGCAGCAATGCTGCGGGCTAAAACGCCGTCAATATCCTGCGCCAAATCCTCAAACGTCAAATGACAATGCGTATCAATCAACTTCACCGCCGACCTCACGTGTGCAATCGATGATTATGTTGTCAACCATTTCTCCTGCTTTTATATGTATCACTGTTGACAGTATACTTTCGTAGTCGCCTACCTGCGGGACATAAAACTTATCGGTGGACTTGGAAAAAGGTTTGGTCTTGTCCAACACGGCTTTCATCCAGTATTCGCCTGGGGTGACCCCTGTAATGCCGAATGGGAATTTCTGAGTATGTTCCAGGTCGTAGTTTCTAAGACTATAATCGCTGAAAGAGACTGCCAAACGCTGAACCGGGGGCTGTTTGTGCCATTGGTCTTTTGGCACCGTACCTGGGACAAGATAAATCCACAACGTTGCTCTATTTGGGTCATCCGTTTTGGGCAATGTAACTATGCCCTCAAGCTTGCCCAGATGGTAAAGCGGCGGATGTGGCAAACCGGGTTGGGCGGTAGGTTTTCCATCCCACTTCGCCAAGATCTGTTCTGCCACCAAGCGCTTGCGGGAGGAAGAAGTGCATCGAAGCAAACGCCATGCACGCTGGTCTTGTGTTGGCATCTTCTTACTTGAAAAGCTGTTGGATTCACCGAAGTTTTCATCTGAAAGCAGTTTTTCAATCAGGGGGCGGTCATCAGGATTTTTTAGTTCTCCCAAGAAATTATATGGATACCAATAGTATGGTGTTGCAGCCTCAATTTCTCTCAGGGCCCAGAGCCGGGCCTTTTCGTTCCAACGCTCGACCATCTTCTCATTCATTTTGACTTCTTCGCCGGTGCTTACCTCCCACGCCAGCCAGCGGTTGCCATAAAGAAGCCGAGCACAGAAGCACAGGTGTCCGCCATAATCGTCAAGAAACATCGGCCTATAAGCCCACTGTCTGCCCGAAACGGTGCGCGAGAACAACTTCGTAAATTCTCGTTCATCAATATCGTCAGGATAATGCAATATCTGCTCTAATGAATAGTTTTTGATCACTCCTGCTTTATTATAGAAAGCTATGACATAGTCGCCAAAACCACCGTGAACGCGGCTGTTGTTCTCGTTGACCGTGACCACGTACCGACCGTCATCAGTAACAAAAACATCCTGCGGAGCGCCCTCATTGCCTAAGGTGCACTGCCAACTGATCCACCCTTCCAGACCGCGAACGAGGAAAACCTTGAGTGTTGCCGGGCTCTTGTCTTTAGCAGGAGTCACCTGTGCGACAAACTGCTTGTTCTGCGATAAGTAAAGTTGCTCAACCGGCCTTGCCCACGTATCTGCATAGGTAACTCTGGCCAACGTAATAACCACAAGTACAAGAACAAGTATCGTTTTCATTGTATAAACCCTTCGAAGACGGGCCCGAGGGATTCCTGCCTTACCGTTATTATAGACGCGAAAAACCGGCAAAAAGTTTACAGGATTTTCTTGCTATAAGGTATGCCAGTCGCCGGCACGGCGACGGCCAACCGGTTATAGTACAAAAGCATTTTCATAGTGCCTTACTTGCTCGCGGCCAGTTCGGCCCAGCACGATTGTCACCACGTCAAAGCGAAAGGGGCGGTCCTCTATGTGATGAGCAGCGAGAAAATAGCGTGCCGTCCGAAACAGTCTTTGTCTCTTGGGCTGTGTTACGGTCTCCTCAGGCGGGCCAAAACTTTCATCCGCTTTCGTTCTAACCTCGACGAAAACGATTGAGCCATCGCCATCGACCATGACCAGGTCGATCTCGCCGGCCTTGCAGGAAAAGTTTCGGGTGAGCGTTTTGAGGCCTTTGCTTTTGAGAATCTTCTCTCCTCGTTTTTCGCCCCATCGGCCGAGCAGCTTACGATCGGACAATAGTTTACGCCGGTTAAGCAGCAGATTTCGTATATCGTATATCGTATTTCGTATCTCGTTATTTAGAGACGGTGTGCTCGCTGTGGCGTTGAGTCAGCTTGACGGCCTTGCCGGTTCGCTTGCGAAGATAATAAAGTTTTGCCCGCCTTGTCCTGCCACTCCGAGTAGGCTTAATGTCCATAATATTGGGCGAATGAAGAGGGAAGATTCTCTCCACCCCCTCGCTGCCCACCATTCGCCGGACGGTGAACATCTCATTGATTCCCCGGCCTTTGCGGGCGATTACCGTGCCGCTGAACACTTGAATCCGCTCTTTGTCACCTTCCTTGATCTTGCAACGGACGTCTACCACATCGCCTATCTCGAAGTAGGGCACTTTTTTCTTCAGGCTTTTGCTTTCAACGGCATCCAACATTTCGGTCTTCATCGGTCTATCTCCTGTCTACCTGGCGATTCGAGGCTGCTCGGCTGCAAACCGCTCTGCAGAACGCAGCATTGGATTTGCCAGCAGCCGCTCGCCGCAGTAAACGCGGTAATATATCTATTTTTTGTTTAGACAACAAGCCTTTTTTGCAGAAACTTGGCCTTTTCAGCATAGGGCGACCATTCCTTCTACCTACTGTTGGCTACGGCGCGTCGTGCACCAGGAAAGAGTCTCTCCTGTCCTGGGGCTCGGTCGCCCCTATTAGAGGCGGGCCGCCTCGCCGTATATCTCCACCATCCCAGAAGGTATAGATGTTATCGTCATTGATGGCACAATACGACCGTTTCTCAAAGTATACGTGCGTGTCCAGGAACAGTACGTTTTGTCCGTCTTCGCTATGCACCAAGGAGTTTCCAGCTATCTGCTGTTTTATATCGCCGTCGGGTT
Organism: uncultured Pirellulales bacterium; assembly: GCA_964567045.1. Lineage (GTDB taxonomy): Bacteria > Planctomycetota > Phycisphaerae > Sedimentisphaerales > Anaerobacaceae > JAFNGF01. The sequence goes on from CAZMLE010000015.1 coordinate 63,785, forward strand.
TGAAAAGGCGGAAATTTCTGCCTTTGGCAAAAGGTGAATCAATCCAGGGACCGCGGTCGCCTGCCACTGCCATGCCGGGTTCGCTGGATGTAGTCAGGGCGTACAGACCATAAGGCATATGATAAGAGAAGGCGCAGTGCTTTGGTGGATTTGGGCCGAAATCCCAGAGATCGATGAGTTCTTTGCCTACCTTGTATTCGCCTGGGTTAAACTCGGTTGTTTTTTTATCGCCGTTGCAAAGAAAAGATTTTGGCGTTATCTCGCTATATTTGATAAGCAGATAGAAGCTGGCAGAAATACTTGCCTGGCCGCCGGTGCCATCCGGCTGTAAGTTATAGGCAGTAATTCGGTCGCTGGCCTGCCAGTTGTTTATCCTCGGCCGCCAAGTGCTGGCACGTCCGCCTGCCCGCGGCAGTTTGTCTGAATAATCGCCAGCATAGATAAGCATCGCTTTGCCTATGCCAGAAAGATTTGTGCCGCAGGTCATCCGAAAAGCCGTCATCCTGGGCCTGTAAAAAACAGCCCGCCCACACATCAACAGAAAAAAGAGCGCCGGAATCGTGATTCCTACCACAGCAAAGCCTCTGCCGGCTAATCTGCCGGCACTTCGCTCGATTTGGACAAGACCCACAATACCGAGTACAAGGGCTAACATCGCCAGGATAAAGCCGGCATAAGCGATAATCTGAGACCCCATTGCTGTCGCCATAGGGAAGGCAAAAGGAGTCAGAATCACAAGTGCGAATGAGGCTATAGCGAATGCGCTTATCCTGACAGTCACTTTTTTGCCCTCGGTCAAAACCGCCAGCAATTCGGAATTGCAGAAGCTACACGCCTGAGCACCGTCTGGATTTTCTTTGCCGCATTTTGGACAGTACATTTTTTGCCTCCTATGATAAACGTTGACTTAAAGATTATTTGCGAGCTGGCATCGGCGGGTCGTGTACCAGGAATGAGTCTTTTCTATCCATAGGTTGGCTGCTGCCAACTACAGGTTGGCCGCCTCGCCGGATGTCACCACCGTCCCAGAAGGTATAGATGTTATCGTCATTGATGCCACAATACGACCGCTTCTCAAAGTACACGTGGCTGTCCATAAACAACACGTTTTGCCCGTCTTCTTGATGGACTAAAGAGTTTCCAGCTTTCTGCTGTTTTATATCACCATCAGGTTTGAAAAGTGAGAAATTTCTCGCCTTTAGTTTGCCGGTGGCAATCCATGGATTGCGGTCGGCTGCTACTGCCATGCCGGGTTCGCTGGATGTCGTCAAGGCGTATAACGTGTAGGGTATATGATAGGCATAGCTACAATGCTTCCAGGGCTCAGGGCCAAAATCCCAGAGATCAATAAGCTCTTTGTCCCGCACGCCATATTCGGCGGCCTTAAACTCCGTTGTCCCTTTGTCATGGGTGCAAACAAACGGTTTTGCCGAAATCTCCCCATACTTGATCAGCAAATAAAAGCTGGCAGAAATACTTGCCTGGCCGCCGGTGCCGTCCGGCTGTAAGTTATAGGCAGTAATTCGGTCGTTGGCCTGCCAGTTGTTTATCTTCGGCTGCCAGATGCTGCCACGTCCGCCTGCCCGCGGCAGTTTGTCTGAATAATCGCCAGCATAGATAAGCATCGCTTTGCCTATGCCAGAAAGATTTGTGCCGCAGGTCATCCGAAAAGCCGTCATCCTGGGCCTGTAAAAAACAGCCCTGGCGTAGATCAAGAGAAAAAAGACCGCCGGAATCGTGATTCCTACCACGGCAAAGCCCCTGCCAGCCAACCTGCCAGCACTTAGCTCGATTTGGACAAGACCGACAATACCGACAATTAGGGCAGAGATCGCCAGGATCAGGCCAACCCCAGCGATAATCCCAGCCCGCATTGCTACCGCAATAGGAAAAGCAAGAACGCTCAGAATTATAAGTACAAGTGACGCTACAGCTAGTCCGCTGATTCTGACGTTTACTTTTTCGCCAGTGGTAGCCGGCGGCAGTGGTGAATTGCACGCGCTACATATCCGGCCATTATCTGGATTTTCTTTGCCGCATTTTGGACAGTACATTTGCAGGCTTTCCATTTACTGAAACCGCAACTTGGGTGCACGAGTCTGCCATAAATACAGACTTACAGCATATGCTACCTTGGCTGCTGCGCAGAATCAACCATTTTCGGACCGCCACAAACTTCCGCGTCGCCGGCTGCGATGAATTTTCGCAAAATCAGCCACTGCGCTATCGGGCCGAAGCACAAATTCTCGGCCTCTTATTTTCGTATCTGCTTTGAAAATAAGCTCTTATATAACCTAAACGGCGGATGCAACCTCCATTTTGAGGCACTGATTTTTAGTTTCGTGAGAAAAAAGATGTTGACAATAGTATGGGGGGAATAGTATAAATAGCTAAAAGGCAAGACGCGTTCAGCGCAACTTAGCTTAACTTCTTGCTATATTGATTGTGGAAGTGCTCTTCGGGGCCATCTAACAATAGTGAAGGAAGGAGTGAAAGATGAAAAGAAGTATTATTTATGTTGTTTTAGTAGCAGTTTCGCTTATGTGCGGACTGACTCAGGCGGCTTTGGTTCACCAGTACCACTTCGAGGACGGGACGCCCAACGATAGTGTCGGCACCGCCCACGGCACATTGAAGAACGGAGCGAGCATTTTGAGTGGTCAGGTTTCGTTCGACGGCATGAATGATTATGTGGACCTACCTGGCCCAGCGATTGCGATTAACACATATTCTCAGTTCACACTGGAACTCTGGTCAACGCAGTCAAATCTTGACCAAGGTTACACTATGACGGCTGCGTTGGGAGGCACGTGGCCAAACGGACTTGGTAAGAAATATGTCGATATCTGCACGAGCCGCGGCGATCAGGTTTCCAGAGGCGCACTCACCACTGGTGACAACTCAGGAGCCCCCTGGTCGGAGGAAGTGGGCGTGAACGGCCCAGAGCTGAATGACGGTAAGCAGCATCAATATGTTTTAACTGTCGGCCCCGCTCCCGAATGCCTTTGTTCGGACAAACTGGTGATCACCTATTATATAGACGCAGAATTTCAAGGCGTGGCGCCACTGGGCACAAGGACAATCAGCGGTTTGAGCAACGACTTTGCCTATCTGGGCAAGGGAGTTTATACCGGAGATGTCACTTGGCTCGGTTCGATCAATGAGTTCGATATCTACAACACTGTCCTCTCTTGTGCCGAGATTCAGGCCAGATACGCGGCAGGTCCTGTGCCGGAGCCTGCGACGATGGTTCTTTTGGGTCTTGGTTCTCTGGCGCTAATCAGACGTCGGAAATCGTAAGACGCAGCAGAGAATCCTGAAAGCCGTCTACCATAGATGTAAAGAGTGTAGTGGTTCAGTGTGAATTGGACAAACACATCTACAGCTAGGAGAGTACC
>CAZMLE010000016.1:0-66792 GCA_964567045.1 uncultured Pirellulales bacterium
GTCGGAGATTAGCCAAAAATGCATGTGTCTAAGGCTTTTCACACACCCTCTTAGAGATATGGTTATCACCACCGAATGCGCCGCAGAGCCCTTTATGGATGGGGTCGATGCCTTTCTTACATGGATAAAACCTGACGACCGAGAAATTCCGATGATGACGGCGGTTTATTCAGGCTACAGCATTTATTTCGGCAGCCCTGCGTGGTTTGAACATGGCGATCGGGCATGGATTATGGCGCAAGGACGGGCGTTTCTCTGGGGCTATCAAAACGGCTGGATGGGACTGGAGCTATTTAGCCCGGAACACGCCAAGAAAGCTGCCTTCTTACGGAAGGTCGGACAATACCGTGTCATAGGGAGAAAATTTCTCACCTTCGGAGAATTGGTCGACCTCGTAGAGCCTATAAAGCCCGTCCAGACCATCACAGAACGCTGGCCTGACCACGGCAATAATCCCCGTGATGCAACCCTTGCGAGCGTTCAAGGGACCATTTGGAAGGCGGAGGACGGGACGCTCGGCATCTTTCTTGTCAACTATCTGGAGAAAGACAATAAGATCGAATTTGCCATCGACCCGGCTAAGTATGGCGTCGGCGCTGAGGCGGCCGGCTTTTCAATCATACACATTGGCCCTGAGGCAAATCATTCGCCCGAAGCCGCCCCACATGGTACGATCAAACGGACCGAGACTTTAGGGCCCTGGGAGATACGCGTGCTGCAAATACGCCCCTATTAGTTATCGTGCGTGATATGGGAGAAATACGTGGACTGCTTTTTATCGTACAGCATCTTGCCGTTTATGAGGGTGAATTCCACAAAGCTCCTGTAATGAAAAGGATGACCATCCAGGATAATTATATCCGCGTCCTTGCCAACCTGCAGGCTGCCCACGCGATCGGCAACGCCTAAAATCTGGGCGGCGGTCAAAGTGATTGCCTCGAGGGCCGTTTGCTCATCCAGCCCGCCGCTAACCGCGAAAGCCGCCTCCATAGGCAGGGCCATCAAATCGCGTCCGGCGATACCCCCAAGGCCAAAATACGGCCCCTGCGGCACGATTGCAAACCTCACGCCGGCTCTTTTTAAGATCGCAGCATTTTCCATTGTCGAACCCGAAGGTCCAGAAATATCCTTGCGCGGCTCCTGCTTATCGCGAGGTGTAATAATGAGAGAAACATCCCGCTTAGCGATTTCTTGTGCCACAATCCAGGCTTCGATGCCCCCCTCCAGTATAATGCGGATGCCGAATTCATCCACCAGCTCCAGGGCCGCCAGGATGTCGTCGGCCATGGCAGCCTGCACGCGGGCGGGCAGTTGCCTCCCCAGGAGGCGGACGTACGGATCGAGTTCCCCAGGCTTTTTCGGTTCTTCGAGTTTCTTATCTTTGGCTTTTTGATAGTCTGCGACTTTTTGCAGGTAATCTTTTGCCTTTCTCAGGTTCAGCAAAAAGTTGGTCTTGCGCAGCCACTGCTGGTTGGAGATGCTGACATTCTCAGCGACCCGCTCTTTTATCAGCATATTATCCAAATCGCCATAAGTCATCTTTATGACCGCATTGGTGCCTCCGATTGGATTTTCGCCCGATGCCGCCCCACGCCGCTGTGGCGGCACGGCGGTTACAAATGCTGTCGTTACGCCTGACGCCAACGCCAAAGAGACCTCGAAGTCAAACGGGTCCAACGAATCGGCAATTTTGTTGATGTCACCAGAGCTTCTGAGTCCCCTCAGCAAGGTTGTGGCCGCCACCAGGCCGGGCATGACAACCTTTCCTCTGGCGTCGATAACCTCCGCCTCTTTTGGTATCTCGATATTCTGCCCGATGCCCGATATCTTGCCGTCTTTTATAAGAATTGTTCCATTTTTGACAATTCCGCTGGTAATAGTATACAGGTTGCCGCCTTTAATCGCGGTCATCTTCTCATCTGCGACCGTGGCACGGCCATCTTGGCCGTGGTTTCCCGGGCTGGAAGCCCGTGCCACAGCAGGGCAGCACAAGAGTAGTACCGCAAGAAAATTGAAAATTGGAAATTGAAAATTAGTCTGGTGTTTGTGCATTATCATTCCTTCGCTACGGGCCCCGATAAACGATTTTGCCCTCCAGCATGACCTGGTGAATTTTGGTGCCGACCTCCAATGGGTCCGCACTTAGAATCAGAAGATTGGCATCCTTGCCGACTTCCAAGCTTCCCAGGCGGTAGTCTACCGCCAACATCTGAGCCGGATGAATGGTCATAGATTTTTTGGCAGTTTCCTTGTCCAATCCGTACTTGACCAGCTCAGCCATTTGGCGGAGAAAATCCTCGTGCCCTTCGGCGTTATCGATTGTGGGCACGCAGGCAATCTTGACGCCCGCCTCAGCAAGGATTTTAGGCACGTTAATGCGATTGCGGGTAAACTGCTCGAAATCAATCTGAGCAGGAAAAATGACCGGAATTTTCGCTTTAGCTAATTTCTCGGCGATGCGATAATTTTCGGGGCCGGCAACTAAAACCCACTTCACCTTCTCGTATGGCTTCAGCAGCGGCAATAGATGCAGCGTCGCGCCGGGCCAGCCGCATCGCACAAACGTAGGAATCTCACCCTGCAAGGCTCTTACCAGAGGCTTAATCTTTGGGTCAGCCGAGTCGGTCTGTTTCTTTGCAGATTCGAAAGCATCCGTGATAACCTTCTTTGCCTTCTCGTTAGCCTCAAAACGGATCATCAAGAGCCCCGATTCCGTAATTAGCATCCCCTCAGCTCCGCTCCGGGCAAGCTCCTCGGGCGTCTGGCCAGCCCCCGCGTCTCCCGACGCGAGTCGGGGTGTCTGGCCGATAGGCCGTATAATAGCACCCTGGCCTGCAATCCCATTGCCGCCGGGGGTAAGCCCCAGCGTTGTAAACCCCGCCTGTAGAATACGCCTATAGGCATCCTGAAATGGATATAATTCATCGGCAACTCGATAATGCGGATGTGAGGCCGGCTCGCCGCCCGGGGGTGTGGATAATCCAACGGCCGAGCAGGGATTCACCAATCCGGGAAAGACGGTCTTATCACGCGCATCAATGATATTTGCCGTACTTGGAATCTTTACGTCGGTGCCGATAGCACTGATTTTGCTGCCTCGAATAACAATGACACCGTTTTCAATCAGGCCGGACGTAACGGTATCGATCCGGTCGGCCTTGATGGCGGTGATTTCCTCGCCCTTAACTGAGCCCGGCAGCCATACCAACGATAAACATAAAAGGATATATATGCGGTTCTTCTTCACAGCCATTATTCCTTTTCACGCGACCTTTCAGCGGCTTGTTTGATGACCAAGTCGGTGCCTTTGCATCGGTAGACAATTCTTCCGTTGATCAATACCAGATCGACCGGCGTCGTAGGATCGAGCAAGCTGCCCTTTTTGATGACAATATCGGCGTCCTTACCCACTTCAAGCGAGCCGACGCGGTCAGCTATACCGAGAGCACGCGCAGGATTGATGGTGATGGCTTTTAAAGCAACCTGGTCATCAAGTCCCAAACGGGCAGACATTGAGGCATTGAATGCCAGTTCTTCCTGCTCGCCGAATCCGACAGAGTCAGTATTGATGGATAGGTTTTTTACACCTGCTTTATAGAATTCTGCGGCCACACCATGGAAACGGTTGTCCTGTTCTACGTTCCAGAAGAAAGGTTCCCACAAAAACGGCCCGACATTAATCGACACACCATCTCTTTTCGCCGCTTCTGCGCCGACCATATATCCACCGCCCTCGGTGTGGGTTGCGATGACCTTCAACTGGTTTTCGTCGTTGAACATGCGCATCGTCTGCATGACGCCCCAGCCTTCGTAGGTATGTACGATGGTTGGTATTTCGCCGCTGAAGGCCTTGCGCATATTCTCCAGTTCAGGTTTATATTCGGGCTTTTCTTTACGTTGGCCCTGCTCATATTGTTGCCAGGCCTGGGTATATGCTTTGGCCTGTTTGAGCATTTGCCGCAGGGACCAGGACATGCCCATGCGGGTCCGGCCCAAATCGCCCCCCTCTCGTTCGGGGTTGTAAGCCTGCGCGATCTTCATCGCCCCTATTTCGCGGAGGACCATTTTTTCCGGGCAAGATGTATCCAGTTTTACAATAACAGTAAAGCCCGCCAAGTTAGTCCCGCTGCCAGGCATTGTGTGGATGGTTGTCACGCCACCTGTTACAGCGCTTTTGATACCTACGTCCTCAGGATTCACGCAGTCGTCGATACGCAGCTCGGGGTTAATAGGCGTCACCATATCGTTGAATCCGCCTTCGGTTGCGATATGTGTATGTGCCTCTACGATGCCCGGCGTAACCCATCTATCCGAGGCGTCAATCAGGGTATATCCTTGCGGTATCGCAATGCTTGATGCGGTTCCAACAGCCTCGATCTTTCCACCGCTAACAAGAATAACACCGTTATTGATAACGTTTTTGCCGGTGGTAAATTCTTCGCCTGGCGCCATGGTGACAATTTTGCCCGCTTTGATGGCATAGCCTTCGGCTCTGCTCAGAGCTTGCCCTGAGCCTGTCGAAGGGGCAGGCTTTGTCAGCGAAGCATCCGCAGCCCCCGTTTCTGTCTTCGACAGAAGACACGGGGGCAGCACACATACTATAAGAATGCCAAGCAGCCGTAGCCGTAGCCGTAGGGTGGGCTTTAGCCCACCAAGAAGGTGATGGTGGGGCAAGCCCCACCCTACAATGTCATCGAAGGGCCTCATTTGTTTAGGTCCCTGCAGAATTCATTCCGGGCGTTCAAAAACGATACGTCCATTCACAAGCACTTTTTCCACACGGCTTGCAAAGCCAAACGGTTCGCCGGATAGAATGACCAAATCCGCATCCTTGCCTACCTCGATGCTTCCGATTCTATCCTCCAGATGCAAAAGTTCGGCTGGATAACTGGTGACCGCTCGAAATGCCTTATCCTGGTCCATTCCGTATCGCACCGCGTAAGCAGCGTTCATCAGCAAATACTGTGCCGCCGAGCTTGCACTTGTGTGTAATGCGACGCGGAGTCCTTGTCGACTAAGAAGGTCGGCATTATTGATTGGCTTGCCTTTCTCGTAGAGAATTATACTGGGGCCGACCGCAACACCCACATCGTATTTTTTTAGCTCAGACGCAACACGGTAGCCGTCCTGACCGCCCAAAATGATCACATCCAGGTTATATTCGTCCCTAAAGACCTTTAGCACATTCCGGATCTCGTCGGCGCGATTGGCGTGCACAAGCACCGGCATTTCGCGCTTAAACAATCCTCGCAGCAGCTCAAGGTTCACGTCCCGCGATGGCCGGTTCGGTTCCTTGACCGTACTTTCTTTATCGGTCGGTTTGCGGTGCTCGTATTCTTTGAGCTTGGCTTCGTAGTCATCCCACTTTTGGGCGTATTCTTTGGCTTGTTTTAGCAGGTCACGAGCTTCCCAAATGCGCGCCAGTCTTGCCGTCGCGCCAAGCATCGAGAACTCTATGGCTGCATACTCTTTGACAATCATATCACCAATTGTGTCACCTGCCAATTTAATTAGTGCGGCGTTGCCGCTGACCAGCCCACGCGTCTGCGGAGCAAGCAGCACCGATGTCACCCCGCAGCTTAGAACCTCCCGAAATGCCGGGTCGTTGGGCTCAACTGCGTTGGCAATACTGACCAATCGCAGCACGGGCGAATCCGGCCCGGTGGACGGTGCAGAAGGGTCCATTCGGATAGGCTCACTTTCCCAGTGAAGCCCCAGATGAGAGTGTATATCAATTAGGCCGGGAATGACAACACTCTTGCCGGCATCGATAACACGCGCCTGCTGCGAAATCGGTTTTAGCTGACCCACATAGGCGATTTTAGAGCCTTTAATAAGGATAAGTCCATCGTTAATCTGGCCTCGGCTGGCGGTAAAGATTTTTCCAGCCCGAATGGCAGTAATTTGTTCCTCCGGGGCCGGCTTTTTGCTTTCTTCTGCCGGGCGAGTATAGACAACCTTGCCGTTGATAAATGTCCTATCTACCACCGACTCCAGATTGAATGGCTCGCCGGTTAGAATGACAAGGTCTGCATCTTTACCTTTCTCTATGCTCCCAACCCTGTCGGCAATGCCCAGAATCTCAGCGGGCGTAATTGTGATAGCGGCAATAGCTGTCTGCGGTGACAATCCCTGATTGACGGCATAGCCGGCAATAAACGCAAGATCAGCAATGGCCTGATCGGTCGAAGCAGACAGAGCAAGTTTAACGCCGGCTTTTGCCAGAATTGCCGCATTAGCAGGATTGACACGCCCCAGCGCAACATCCCAGTCGTAGTCTTTTATTTGCGCTTGGCCGGGTTCAATAATCCCGCTGACAACTACTGGTGCGCTACATTCTTTAACCTCGTCCACAACTTTGTACGCTTCGGTAGCGCCTTCAAGAACAAGTTTCAGGTTGAACTCTTGGGCCAGACGAATGGCGTTATGGATATCCCGTGCGGTCTGGCAATTAATCCGGACGGGTAGTTTAGCCTCCAGCGCGGGCAATAACGCCTCTATCTTTGGGTCGGTTCGTGGCGGGCGCTGCTTTTGATACTGTTTTGCCTGCGTAAAGAGCTGCCGCAATAGTGCAAGCTCCGCCATTCGGGTCGTGGGCAACTGCTTTTCCACGGGCAGAATAGGCGCGTTCGGACCGGGCGGGATAGGCGGCTTGAAAATCTCCGGCGGACTCTTGGGCAATTCGCCAAGAGTGATGCGCAGTGCCGCTGCGTCTGCAATCACACGCTCGGAAACAGAATCACCTGCAAGCTTGACAACCGCACCTAATCCGCTTATCAGCCGTCTCTGGCCGGGCGAAATATAAACCGTCGTCACTCCGCCGGCCAGCATTCGCCGGTAATCGGCAAAGAAGTCAAAGGCGTCTTTGGCCCGAATGGCCGGCGTCAGCGATTCCTCATCATCCCGTGCCTTTTCCGCCAGGGTCGTAAAGGCATCTATTAGGCCGGGAATAACCACCTTATCCGTTGCATCAATAATCTCTGCGCCCTGCGGTATTTGGACTTCCTTGCCCACCGCTTCGATTTTCCCATCACGAATCAGCACGACCCCATTTTCAATCTCTGGGGAAGTCACGGGAATAATGATGCCGGCTTTGATCGCCACTACCCTTTGGCTTTGCTCAGGGCAGGCCGAGCTTTCCTCTGCGGCACCGGCCGGCACGATCAGCACGATAGTAAGGACGCAGATAAAAATGCTACAAAGATGTCTTGCCCATTCATTCATATATGAGGCTCACGCGGTAGGGTGTGCTTTGCAGACCATCAAAGGATGGTTGCCGGAGCCTACCCTACATGTTGTCATTAATCTGTGTTCTTATCTTCCGACGTTTGCTGCCCCTCTTCGGGCTTAGGCTTTTCCAGGAGCTTCTTTAGGCGCAGGTCTTTGGCCTTTTCGTAAACAATCTCGCCGCCAATCATCACCTTGTCCACCCACGTTTGTGCATCCAGCGGGTCGCCCGTCAAAAAGACCAGGCTCGCTTCTTTCCCGCTCTCGATGCTGCCGAATCGGTTATCTATGCCGATAAACTGCGCCGGATAAAGGGTGATAGATTTTAGGGCTTCGGATCGGTCCACGCCGTACCTGACTGCGGTCGCCGCCTGGTACCAAAGGTATCGTCTGCCATACTCGGAGGTATCTGTTTGAAAAGCGTACTTTACGCCCGCTTTATAGAAAATCGCGGGGGCGACCTTCATCTCTTCGGCGTTCGTCTGCTCGTTCGTCTCCCAAACTACCAACTGTGGATCGAGAATTACGGGCATTTTTTTCTTACTGATAAGGTCAGCTGCCTTATAGCCATCAGTGCCCAGAACCAGGGCTGTGTTGAAATTGTGCATCTGCTGGATCTCAATCGCCTTGGGCACGTCAGCCGCTATGCCGCAATAGATAAATGCCGTCAGTTTTCCATTCAATAGGTCGATCATCGGCTGCTTACGCGCGTCAATCTCCTCGTCAAAGGGCTTTTCTTGCTCTTTGGCATCTTTCTTGCGCTGTTCGTACTGCTCCAGATAATCTTTCAGCTCGGCCATATAACGTCTGAAACGCTGCATGTGCCCCATCCGGCTGATGTTTCCGGTTGATTGATAGGAGTACCCCCCGTCAGTATACCGTAAGGTCTGCTGAACGGGCGGGGCAAGCGATATTTTCAAACCTGTATACCGTTTGATAAGCATCGCCTCTACAGTCCGGCCGTGTGGTTTGACGACTGTGCCTGTCCCACCTAACAGCGTGTTATTGCCCGGAAGCACGAGCATCGCCACCACGCCATCCCGCAGCGAATCCTCAAAAAAAGGACTGACTGGGTCTATTGAGTCAAAAGTTGAAAGAAAAGGCACTTCGGGCACGTTCTCATTTGGTGCATCCAAGCCGTTTGAGGTGTGCGCCAGCACAAAGCCGGGCATAACGACCCTGTCCTTTGCTTCAATGACTTCGGCGTCCCAGGGAATTTCGACGTTCTTGTCGACGGCTTTGATAACTCCGTCTTCGACCAGGATCACGCCATCCTGTATTTCCGGCCCGGCTATGGTAATGACTTTGCCGGCCTTAATGGCGAGCTTTTTCCGCACGGGGGCCGCATATCCTAAAGTGCTCACAGTGCACACAATCAGCAACATTGAAATCAAGGCTGTACAAAACTTGAATTTCATAATAAGTTTTCTCCTCAATCTATTTGATAGACTGTCTCGCCCTTGAGGATTACCCGCTTGATCCGCGAAGTCGCAGCCAAAGGGTTACCGCTCAGAATTAAGATATCCGCATCCTTGCCTTTTTCCAGGCTGCCCACTCGGTCGGCAACGCCCAGGATTTCGGCAGGCGTCAGAGTAATGGATTTTAACGCCTCGCCACGCCCCATTCCATGCCGGACGGCAAATGTTGCCGCGGTCAATAGGTCGATAGATTCATCTTGAGTTGCTGCAAAGCGGGGGCCTTCTTGCGAATTGGATGCAATAGCCACCCTGACACCGGCTTTAGCCAGGATGCCAGCATTATTCCAGTTGACTTCCCGACCTTCTTCGTACTGGCTGGATGTTCTGGGATAGTAATAGAAAGGCCCCAGCACGACCGGAGCACTCTTCTTGGCTATCTCCGAAGCCTCCTTATAGCCTTCCGTGCATTCATCCAGGATCAGGCTCAATCCATATTCATTTGCAATTCGCAGCGCCGTGCGTATGTCGATTGCTCGCCGAACAGCGACACGAATGGGGATTTTTCCCTGCAATGCGGCGGCAACAATCTCCATATCCGGATCTTCTTTTTCGTGGGATGCGATGTACTGCTTCGCGTCGAAGAAGCTTTTGCGAAGCATCCAGGCGACCGCCATAGTCGTGGTCGGACGCCGGTAATAAAAGTTTGTCGGCGGCTCGTACCAGGGAATGCGGTTGCCTTGGGTCGAGTCCGAACCCATAACGATTTTTAACGCTGCATCGTCTTTGATTACCATTTCAGCGGCAGTCTTGCCCACCGGCTTTATTATCACTCCCAGGCCGGCAATAAGATTTGCGCCGCCGGGAGCGATATACAGCGTTGTGCATCCGGTTTGGACAATCCGTTTAAGTACCCTGCTCTTTGGGTCCAGCGCGGTGGAAATCCGAAGCGCGGCAGTTATCTCGCTGGACTGCTCGTTCAGATCGCCGCGAACGGGCGGCAGAGCGCCGGCATCGACAAGGCCGGGCATGACAACCGAGTCGCTCGCGTCGATAACGTAGGCGTCCTGCGGCACGGCTATCTCTGTCCCGATATCCGTGATTTTGCCGTTCTGTATGAGAATGATGCCGGCTTTTATCGGCGCACCGGATATCGTCAGGATCTCGCCCGCTTTGATCGCGACTGTCTTTTCTTGGCCGCACAATGTACATGCTGCCAGCAGTTGGGCAGACAAAAAAATCAGCCTAATGACGCAACCTCTCACTTCTGCTCCTTTTGATACACGATATCGCCGTTAATAATAACCATTTCGACGCCGGAGGTTAGCTCGAGTGGGTCGCCGCTAAGAATCACCAGGTCCGCATCTTTACCCGGCTCGATGCTGCCGAGACGTTGACCAACGCCGAGGACCTCTGCGGCATTAATAGTCAGCCCTTTCAGCGCCAACTCAGGGGCCAGCCCATATTTGGCAGCGATGATGGCTGAAGTCCTTAAATCGCTCAAACTGGTCCTGGGGGCATACGAGGCAAAAGCAACTTTAACTCCCGCAGCAGCGATTCTGCCCACCCGCTTTAAGTCCTTATCCTTGCTCAGAAGCAGAGTCGGCATATAAATAAAAGGAATGTTTCGCTCAGCGAGCATTTCCGCAAGTTCGTCCGCCTCTCTGGCGCCCACTATCACCGCTTTTAGTTTGTACTCGTCGATAAGTTTGACGGCAGCGAGGATTTCATCGACAGCATTACAGTAGATATGCACCGGCAATTGTCCCTGGACAACGCGCCTTAGAATTTCTGCCCGCGGATCAAACTTGCTTTCCTGATATTGGCTGGCCTTATTTAATTCTTCTCGAACTTGCGCTATCAAGCCGGGGCGGGATGTCGGGCGACGGTCAGACATAAGGGCTTCATTTCCCAGAGAAAATTTGACGCCTGCACTGCGCTGTACTACGCCGGCGTCTTTTCCTCCGCCCGGCAGTTTTACAATAGCCATCTGTCCGGCGATCGGGTTTTTATAGCCCGGCGCCAGCAAGACTGTTGTTACGCCCGAGCGAAGAGCTTTTTCCACGTCGGCGGCAAGCGGATTAAAGGCATCCAGTATCTGCATATCCGGCGTGACGGCAGAAACCGTCTCTTCAATTTCTCCAAAAACATCCAGCGACAAGCCAAGGTGACAGTGTGCGTCGATAAGGCCCGGCATAACGTGTTTATCCGGCATCTCTAAAATCTTTGCCCCTTCAGGCATCGGCAGATTTGCTCCCACCGCGCTAATTTTGCCATTTTCTATGATGACAAGACCATCTGCGATAGTGCCGCCGGTTACTGTCCAGATCTTGCCTGCCTTAACGACAAGACTTTGCCGCTCAGCGCCAGCCATAACGGGACCCGTGCACAAACTCAGGGACAATATGGCAAGCAAGAGCCTTCTGCTGGTGCCTGCATCACTTCCGCTCATAGACAATCTTGCCTTCTATCAGGACCATCTCGACCTGGGCGAATGCATCCAGCGGATGACTGCGAAATATCACCATATCGGCATCTTTGCCCACTTCCAGACTGCCGATGCGATCGGCCACACCGAATATTTCAGCAGGCGTCAGCGTAATAGCTCGTAGTGCCGCGTGCCTATCCATGCCGCTTGCGACAGCCATCGCCGCCGCTAGCGCAATGAATTTGGAGCTCGCGCCATCCCGCCCTGCCACACCAATCGCTACTTTTACGCCTTTCTTAGACAAGATGGCGGCATTTCTGGTATCATGATTGCGATATTCCAGCGCCGGCATATCGAGGAAAGAGGTGGAGATGGGTCCGGCAATGACGGGAACTTTGCGACGGGCAATCTGGTCAGCTACCTTGTAGCCTTCGGTACATTTATCTAAAATCAAACACAGATCAAATTCGTCCGCAAGCCGCAGCGCATTAAGAATATCCTCGGCCCGATGCGCCTCGATTTGCAGCGGAATCTCTTTGCCAAGAACTCTGGCAAGGACTTCGTATGTCGGATTTGTTCTGGGCTTAGCCGGCCGAGTAGGCTTGTCTTTGGCTCCCCGCGAGGCGGGGTCACCCTTGTCGGCCTGCTGGTCATCACTCTTTGCTTGCTCTTTTTTCTCGGCCTTTTTCTTTTCGTATTCCGCCAGCTCTTGCCCGTACTTTCGCTTCTGCTGCATATACGTTTGTGTCTCAAGCAATGCCTCGCGGATAGATGAATAATTCTCCAAACGGGCAAGTGACGAAGATTCGTTGCTGCGAGAAATTCCAATGGCGCCTTTGACGGCGACATTGCTTTTGAGGACCATTTCTTTAAGTTCCCGCGGAGCGGGGTCCCTGGCTGTCTTAGCCCCGCTCAGTCTCAGGATCGCGCCAAGACCGCCAAGTAAGCCGCGGTTTCCCGGGGCGACATATATGGCGGTGACGCCTTCTGCCAACACCTCCTGACGCTCTTTAATAAATGGATCGACTGCATCCATGATGTCCAGTTCGGGAGCAATGGCCCGGCCTTCGTTTAGCTCGCCGTCAATTACATACAGCCGGGATTGAGCGTCAACCAGACCCGGAGCAACATATTTACCCTTTGCGTCGATGACCCGAGCGCCGTCAGGTACGACCACTTCCTGACCGAGTGCCTTAATCTTTCCGTCCTCAACAAGAATGGTGCCCTTTTCAATCACGTCGCCGCTTATGGTCAGAATATTTCCCGCCCGAATGGCGATGCTTTCTGCGACGGAGCCCGCAGCGAAAATGTTGAGCAAAAATAGAAGCGAAAAGATAAACCCCCCGTTCCAGCGGGAATTTCGAATTTGGAATCCCTCGGCTTTGCTCGGGACAGGTTTCGAATTTCGAATTTTCGCAGTCATCTCCGTATTCTCCGTAACCCCGATTTCTCGGGGGTGTCGTTTCTATCAGGGGCGGTCATATCAGTCAACAAAATTTTCAGATTATCTATCGAAAACGTTATAGGACTTTCCACGGTGCAGACTTTGAGGCTTGTGGTCCTTTTGCATATTGAAAGTCCGTTTTATGCGGATGAATTGTACCCTCTGGATTAGCACGCCTGGTGCATTTATAATAGCCGCAGAAGGTTAGACCGGAGGACGGAGCACAGAAGACGGACGACAGAGCCGGGAGCATCAGCGACCGGCAAACGGAAGAAGGAAAAGTGAACACTCATCGAGAATCGAGGCGGCAATGGATGTCACGTTGGCAAGCTTGATTGTAAGTGCGATTTTTGTTTTTGCCACGCCACACGAGCTACACAGCGAACAAGTGCTAAATGGTTGGGCATCTTCGCGACCGCCATACGCGTACCTTTTTCCCGCCACACTCAATGAGCTAACCGAACATCTTCAGCGGCAAGGTATCGAAGTCTGCGAACTGCGAGAAGATATCGACCTGGACGTTGAAGTTTATCTCATTGAGAAAATTGTGGGTTCCAAAAAACAACCGCCGCGCCCCGCCCCGACTCTTGCCCGCCAGACGTATGGCGGGCGAGTCGGGAGACGCGGGGGCGGGCAGCGCCGATCCATCAGACTGAAAACCAGGCGAGTACCTGAGACGAGGCGCTTTTATGCCGGCACGATCTTGGTGAAAACCCAACAAAAATCAGAAGACAAGGCGGGAGAAATACTTGATCCGAATTCAAAAAAGCCTCCAGAGATCTGGCAGCTTTTTGGACAGCTTAAAAAGGGCGACTATTATCCGATAGTCAAATTGAATTCCTACGCGCCAATAACGCATGGGGGCGTAAAACCCTTGCCGGAGAAACGCCAATTCAATAAGCCTATCACATTTGAAACGGTTTACGGCCCGGAGAATAAGGTCAGCTTCGGCGGCTCGCCGGTTTCGGGCTTAACCTGGCTGCAAGACGGAGAGCATTATTTGCAGGTAAGAGATGGCAGGTTGTACAAAGTGCACGCCGTAGGCGGGCGTTCAACGCCATTTTTCGACCCAAATCAACTGTGTAATGGATTGAGGGCTCTGCCGACTATAAGCGAGAAAACCGCCCAATCCCTATCAAGACAGACACAGTTTGAGGGTTCCCGCGAAGCGGGGTCCCAAATGAATCCTGACCGTAGCGCCATTCTGATTGATTATGAAAATGATTTGTACTATTGCAGCCTAAATGGCGGAGCTGCGATACGCTTGACCAGCAGCGCGGGCAAAGAAAAATACAGCACTTTTTCGCCGGCTGGAAAATTTGTCGCCTTTGTCCGCGAAAAGAACCTGTATGTGGTTGATATTGCCACGCAGACCGAGCGGGCACTAACCACCGATGGCGGTAAAATGATCGCAAATGGCCAAGCCGACTGGGTCTATTGCGAAGAGGTGTTTTCCCACCCCCGGACATTCTGGTGGAGTCCGGACTCATCAGCGATTGCATTTCTGCAGTTTGACGATAGAGCCGTCAATGAATTCACGGTGGTAAATCCCCGCTTGCGCGGGGACAAGCTTGCCCCTGCGGACGCAGGGGTGGGCAAAAAGCAGGACGCAGAAGTCTCGCCCTACCCAAAGGCGGGCGAGCCAAATCCAAAGGTGAGAATCGGCGTAGTATCTGCGGCGGGAGGCGAGGTAAGATGGATTGATCTTGATAGTTATACCGAAGGCATGTACTTAGTCACCAGGCTGGGCTGGATGCCGGACAGCGAAAGAATATATTTCTGCGTGCAAGACCGTGCCCAGACCTGGCTTGATTTTAATGTTGCCCCAAAATCGCCAGGTGAAACCAGCCGGCTCTTCCGTGAAACCACCCAAGCGTGGGTCGATCCGCCGGAGAATCCGACGTTTCTTGCGGATGGGGCATTTTTGCTATTTAGCGAACGGACGGGCTGGAAGCATCTATGTTTGTATGACGGGAGCGGGCAATTGAAGCACGCCGTCACCGCCGGCGAGTGGGAAGCCAGGCGGCTGCATCAGGTCGATGAGAAGAATGGCTGGATTTACGTCAGTGCGACACGAAATTCTCACATTGCGGAGAATCTTTATCGTGTAAAGATAGATGGCAGTGGAATAGACCGCTTGACAAAGTTACCCGGCGATCATTATGTGAACGTAAGCCCCAACGGCAAATATTTCATCGATACGTACAGTAACACCTCCACGCCCACCCAGGTGGCACTATACGCAACCGATGGGACACATATACGGATGCTGGACACCAATCCGGTTTATGAGCGGGACGAATACCGATTCGGTACATACCAGCAATTTCAGATCGAGATGTCCGATGGTTTCCTCTTGGAGGCAAGTCTAATCAAGCCACCCGATTTTGACGGTGAAAAAAACTATCCGGTTTGGTTCACGACCTATGGCGGCCCACACTCGCCCACGATTTCCGATGCGTGGCGTGACGGACGCGCACGAGACCACATGCTGGCCCGGATGGGTATGCTCGTGTTCCAGTGTGATCCACGCAGTGCCAGCGGCAAGGGCGCCTGCTCGGCGTGGTCGGCATATAAACAGTTAGGTATGCAGGAGCTCAAAGATATTGAAGAAGCCCTGAGTTGGCTTAAAGAACAGCCCTATGTCGATGGCAGCCGAATCGGAATGAGCGGACATAGCTATGGCGGATTCTTAACGGCGTACGCCCTGACGCATAGTAAATCATTTGTAGGCGGCATTGCCGGAGCGCCTGTTACCGACTGGCGGCTGTACGATACTATCTATACCGAGCGATATATGGATGTGCCGCAGAATAACCCGCAGGGCTACGAAAAGACTTCCGTGATAGAAGCCGCCAAAAACCTTCACGGCAGACTTTTGATCATGCACGGAGCAATTGACGATAACGTACACCTGGAAAACACATTTAAGCTCGTGCACGCCCTCCAGCAGGCTGACAAGGAGTTTGAGCTTATGATTTATCCACAATCCCGGCATGGCATCGGCGGGATGCATTATAATCGTTTGGTGCTGAATTTTATTAAGACCGTACTGCAATTGGACGGTTGACTACCCTATTATCCCGTACCGGATTGATACCCATCTAAGGCTGGTGCCCAGCGCGTGGAACATTTTTAGCCGAACACGCTGTACATTTTGAAATTGTCACTTCGCGGGCGACGGCTTATACTCTCGAACACTATGTTTGAGAGAATCCTGTCTTTCTATACCAAGTACTTTGCAATCTGGGTAGTTGCGTTTGGCGTGGCGGCGTACATGTCTCCGGGGCCGTTCAAGGCTCTGAGTCCGGGGATGGATTGGTTCTTTGCGCTGACGATGTTCGGCATCGGAGCGGCCTTAGAAGCGAAGGATTTTAAGCGGATTGCAGAACGCCCGAGCATCGTAGTGGTTGGCACGGCGACCCAATACAGTATTATGCCCTTGACAGCATACGCAATTGCCAAGATATTCAATTTAGAGCCCGCGATAACGGTCGGCTTAATACTGACAGCATCGGCGCCGGGGGCAATGTCCAGCAATGTGATCAGCTACATCGCCCGGGCTGACATTGCATATTCGGTGTCACTGACTATGGTCTCGACATTACTTGCTCCGCTGGCAACGCCCGGGCTGACATACGTCTTGGCAGGGTCTAAGCTCGATGTTCCGTTTTGGCCAATGCTCGTGGATGTTATATGTATCGTAATTCTGCCCTTGTTGGCCGGCTTTGGCGTAAGGCATTACTTTAAGGACAAAATAGCGAGAATTATGCCGGTTTTCCCAGCCATTTCGGCAACATTTATCGTATTTATCTGCTCGCTGGTGATCGCGCTTAATAAAGATTACCTGGCGAATATGACAGGGATAATCCTAGCTACAGGCGTGGCAATGAATGCCTTGGGAATGGTCGGCGGGTATGCGGTGGCGTGGGTCTTCAAAATGGATGTACGGCAAAGACGAACACTGGCAATAGAGGGTGGAATGCAGAACGCAGGGCTGGGCACGGTCCTGGCACTACGACATTTTGGACAGCAGGCGGCGATGCCCGCTGCGGCATTTGTGTTTATCTGCATTATTACCGCATCTATAATGGCCGCAATCTGGCAAAGACAGCCAACCGAAAAATTGGGGTAATAAATAATATTAGCAAGTCTTATTGCGTTTTGCCGATATAAACACTATAATCTTAACGCACATTCGGTTTTTGAAAGTCTAGCCGGGCAGTCTTTCTTTGGCTGCCCTTAAGTTTGAATATGACAGGCAACTTTTTCAGGAGATGGCGTTATGGGCTGCAATCTGGCAATAGCAGGAGTAACCGGCGCGGTCGGGCAGGAATTTCTCAAAATCCTCGATGAACGCGACTTTCCCTTTGATTCGCTGAAAGTGCTGGCGAGCAGCCGATCTGCCGGCAAAAAAATCGAATTCAAAGGCAGGGAATACACCATCGAAGAAATGACCAAGAACAGCTTCAAGGGCGTCGATATAGCGCTATTTAGTGCAGGCGGAGCGCGAAGCAAGGAATTTGCCCCTGCTGCGGCGCAGGCCGGCGCCGTGGTGGTGGATAATACGTCCGCGTTCAGAATGGACCCGAACGCGCCGCTGGTTATTCCGGAGATAAATCCGCAGAAAATCTATGAGCACAAAGGCATAATCGCCAATCCGAACTGCTCGACCATTATCGGCATCGTGCCGGTTTGGCCCCTGCACAAGGCCAACCGCGTCAAACGGATGGTGGTCAGCACCTACCAGGCGGCCAGCGGCGCCGGAATGCAGGCGATGCTGGAGCTGGAAAACCAAAGCCGGGAAATTCTTGCGGGTAAAAAGCCGACCATGAGCGTCTTTCCGTATCAGATTGCCTTCAATTGTTTCAGCCACAACTCGGCGCTGGGGCCGAACGGCTACAACGAGGAAGAAACAAAGCTGGTCCGCGAAACCAGAAAAATCTTCGACTGCCCGGAGATCGCAATTACCGCTACGTGCATCCGTGTTGCCGTATTCAGGACTCACTGTGAAAGCATCAATCTGGAGTTTACCGACCCGATTACGGACGACCAGGTCAGGGACCTCTTGAGCACCGCGCCGGGCGTAAAGGTTATGGACGACCGTGAGCACAACCGATTCCCGATGCCGATCGATGCCACCGGCAAAGACGACATTCTTGTCGGGCGAATCCGGCAGGATGAATCCATACCCGATAATCGCGGCATCAACATCTGGGTCGCCGGCGACCAGTTGCGAAAAGGCGCGGCCTTGAACGCCATCCAGATCGCCGAGAAGCTCCTCTAATCGCTGACAATGGCCGTTCGCAACATAAAACTGACCATCGCGTACGACGGCAGCAAATATCACGGCTGGCAAATCCAGCCGGGCCGAAGAACCATCCAGGGCGAACTCATCGAGGCGATCAGCGAACTGCTCGGATGGAGAGTTAGGGTATGCGGCGCCAGCAGAACCGATGCGGGCGTCAGCGCTCTGGGGCAGATTGCCGTTATTCAGATCGATGCGCCCATACCTACCGAGAGGCTCGCCAAGGCAATTAACGGCAGACTTCCTCCGGATATAACGGTCTGCGAAGCGGTTGAGGTTCCAATAGGATTCAATGTAATTGGGGCGGTCAATCGCAAATTGTACAGGTACACAATCTTCACCGGCTCGGTTCAGCCGGTATTGCGGATAAACCACTGCTGGCACATCCCTGCGAAGCTCGACATTGCGGCTATGAATGTTGCGGCAAAAACGCTGGTCGGTACCAGAGATTTCAAATCCTTCGCATCAGGGGCCGACAGGCGAGAGAACACGGTCCGAACGATTTTTCGTTGTGATGTCACCGGCGAAAACGATTGGATCTATGTTGATGTGGAAGGTGACAGCTTCTTGTATAATATGGTGCGAAACATCGTCGGGACGCTGGCTGAAGTCGGAAGGGGCCGATGGAAGCCGGAAAAAGTGCTTGAAATTCTCCAGGCACGAGATCGAACCGCAGCCGGGCCGCTCGCACCGGCTGCAGGACTTTGCTTGATGCGCATTGAATATTGAAAATCGTCCACATAATAACCAGATTGATACTTGGCGGTGCCCAGGAAAATACCCTGATCACGTGTAAGCTGCTGGCGGAGCGCGGGCACGATGTCACGCTGATCACCGGGCCGGCTATCGGACCTGAAGGCGGTCTTTTTAATCAGACCAAGAATCAGAAATATGAAGTCATAGTCATCAATAAACTCAGACGGGCAATTGATCCATTTAAGGACTTGATAAGCTACCACCAAATCAAAAAGCACCTGCGGCGGATTCAGCCCGACATCGTCCACACACACTCCGCTAAGGCAGGCATACTCGGACGATTTGCCGGCCACCGTCTGAGAGGAGAATGGGCAGAAAACCGGCCAGCAATAGTCCATACAATACATGGTCTGGCTTTTCATCCACATCAAAATAAATGCCTGAACAAATTTTATATCGCTCTGGAAGAATCCGCTGCCAGGCGAACGGATTTCTTCATCAGTGTTGCTGATGCTATGACCAGCCAGCAAAAAGCTGCCGGCATCGGCATAGATAAGCCTTATGTCACAGCCTACTCAGCCATCGAACAAGAGCAATTCTTGCAGCCTATGCCACAAGAGCGCAGAAACGACTTCAGGCGAAAATATGGAATCGACCGGGATGCCATTGTGCTTATCACCATCGCCCGCCTCTTTATGCTCAAGGGACATGATTACATCATTGAATCTGCTCGCCTGCTGGTGCCACGTTTTCAAAACGCTTTCTGGTTGTTCGTCGGCGATGGAAATCTTGCCGACTATTACAAAGAACAGGTCCGGCGGTTGGGACTGGCTGAAAGAATCAAATTTACAGGGCTCCTGTCACCAAGCGAAATTCCGCTTGCCATACAATCATCGGATATTCTGGTGCACTGTTCGCTGAGGGAAGGCCTTGCACGGACTTTGCCGCAGGCGATGTTATGCGGTAAGCCAGCTATTTCGTTCGATCTCGATGGGGCAAGCGAAGTGGTAAATGAAAACACGGGCCGGCTGATTGAGCCGAAAAATGTCGAACAATTAACGCAGGCCTGCGCAGAATTGATCGAAGATGAGAATTTGCGAAAAAAACTTGGCGAGGCAGGCAGAAAATTTGTAAAAGAGAAATTCGCGCCGGAGAAAATGATTGATACAATCGAGGCGGTGTATCGAAAACTGCTGGAGTAGTGAATAGCACAAGCCATTGGGTAAAAAAGGGCATTCCCGCAGATGAGTAAGAGTCTAAGGCCCTGCTAGAGCAATTGTTACGGGCCTGATGATAAGAGGCTTCTTAACGACAGGGAACTTCAGGCCATCGACGCCTTGGAGGATTCTATTAGCCCGTTGGACAACCAAACGGTCGCCATAAGGCAGCTTATCACGCGCTTCGAGGCGTGCTATCACGAGGCGGATAAAGAGGCCGAGCGTATTGTAAAAGCCATAGGTACCGGGCGCTGCCCAAGGGAGTCTAAGGCGCGGCCGCCAAAACGCAAAAAGGAATTGCAGAATTCTCGCCGCATACTTTCTCGCTGGTGCAAAAATCCAGCCATCAGGAGCATAGATTCGGATGTCGGTGGCATACCGGCGGATCAGCTATTGACCTTTATCGGAGAACCAAGCCCTCTTAAGATATGGCAGGTGGAGCGAATAGTAGATAAGGTTAGCCAGGCTCTGGATCCCAGCCGGCCCTATCATAGGATGGCCCTGGATCTCGGCGACTATGGTGAGCCGGGCGCATCTCCTGCGGGAAAATATTACGAGGACAACTCAACTTTTCTGGAGCAAACCAAACACACTATCATACATGATACAGCAGATGGCCGAAAATCAAAGGTATCTCTGGCTATGGCTATAGACCTGCTGATGCCATGTCACTGGGACTTCGTCGGAGGTCTCGTTATTATTCTCAAGGCAATCGGTGGAGACCTCCACCCAGCCAGGCCATTTGCATGCTGTATACGAAATATCAAGCTAAGCCCCCTTTGCGACAGGCTGAAGATTATTTCGAATACGCTCAGGGCCTTCTGGAAGGGCAAAAAGACAATCAAGAATGTAGACCGCGCCATCCTCGCATCTTTGGGTGAGGCGACGCCGGTCAGGCGTTGGCTTGCCGCATCGCTGGATAAGACCATAAGATTGCACTTGACTCTGCCTTTTGAGATAGATTTATCATAGAAAAGAGGTACAAAATGGATGAAATGATAAGTTTTTGCGGTTTGCTGTGTAACGAATGTGGTGCATTCATCGCAACAAAGAACAATGACGACGCCAAGCGTGCGGAGGTGGCCGAACTCTGGCACAAGACATATAAGGTGCACCTTAAGCCGGAAGACATCAATTGCAGTGGTTGTCTGTCGGATGCCGAGCCGCTTTTCATGCACTGCCGAGTATGCCAGGTAAGAAAGTGCGGAAAAGGAAAGGCCATCGGGAATTGCGCATATTGTGACCAATATGCATGTGAAGAACTCGAAAAGATATTCAAGATGGCCCCGGAGACAAAGAAGCGATTGGACAAGATAAGAACCAGGCTCTAATTCTGCTGAAAAGTAAGAAAAAGATGGATGAGATGCTCGCTTATTGTGGCCTCGTTTGTAATACATGCCCTATTTATTTGGCAACGAGAGAGCAGAACCGAAACAAGAAACGCCGAATGAGGGCTGAGATTGCACGGAAAATCAACGATATATACAAACAGGAATTAGAGGCTGAGGATGTCACCGACTGCGATGGATGTCTGATGGAAGCCACAAGACTCTTTTCAGGCTGTTACAAGTGCCAAATAAGGAAATGTGCAAGAGGCAAGGCGGTTGAGAATTGTGCGTATTGTGACGAATACCCCTGCGAACAGCTAAAGAGATTTTTTGATTGCGAGCCGGATGCCAAATCGCGGCTGGACGCAATAAGGAAAAGATTCTACAAATAAAGGTGTGACCTGACATGAAATTTTCCAGAAAGAGTCTCTGTCAGGTCACACTATCTTACCGCGCATCAAGCGGTTACACTAACGCCGGAGCTTTGCATCATTTCCAAAACGGTTTTAATCTCGTCATCGGAAAGGTTAAGTTGACTCAAGATTTGGGTTAACAAATCAGTTGCGCTTTGATTACTTTCGTCAGACTGCTCAGTACCCACCTGTGCCAAAATACTCTTGAGCTGATTTATATCAGGCTGCTCACCGTCCGGCAATCCGGGAAACCCTTCCATATTTTCCATATCTTCTGTAATCTTGGAAATTAGCTCATCCTTAGTGACACTGCCGTCGTCGTTAGCATCGGCATCGAGGATTCTTTGTGCGCGTTGGCTGCCTTTGCTAATTTCATCTGCGCTCAAGACGCCATCTCCATTGGTATCGAGGTCGTCTATCACACGACTAGCCATGTCACTTGGACTCGGTGGCCCCATTCCATACATGCGTGGCATAGGCATATTCTGCCCAATTTCGCTGACATTCATAATGATCATCTCCTTTCTTACCAGCGTTTGAGGTAACTTGCCTTTGGTGTCTTCTTTAACCTGTGGCAACACACACTCTGTGAGTTTGACAACCACAGGATAATGGTAAGAGATGAGCAAATCTTGTGCCAAGTCGATTGGTTATCATCTATTCTCGCCAAGTCTTTGTTTTTACGGCACGGCTCGCATTTACAGATACCAATCTTCGGTCTCTAATCGAGTTGCGCCGGCACATTTTTCCTTTGCAATCGGAACTTTCTGCCGGCACCATAAATTCCCGAACAACTTTCCTCCAATGTTATAGCCTGATACAGTACCATCTTGAACGAGACAAAGGCACAGAGACACAAAGGCACTAAGTTAGTTTGTCGCCTCTGTCCCTTTGTGGCTTTGGTCTGGTGGAAGCTGGAAAATTCTTTTTAGGCTGTCACAAGTGTGAAATAAGGAAATGTGCAAGAAGGTTAACTTTCGCACTTTTTGAGAGCCAAAATCGCTGCCAAGCAGGGCTTTATGTGCGATCTGGAATTAAACACATGTTCGAGAAAAGCTCCGAACATCACATAATTTCGCCGAGTGCAGGCTACAGGGCCTACGGCTCAAATCTACCCAGGTTAACATCTTGGCAAAAGTGCGAAAGTTAACAGAAGCAAATGTGTTGAGAATTGCGCATATTGTAGCAAATACATATGCGAAAAGCTCAATAAGGTCTTTGTGACAGAGCCAGATGCCAAAGCACGATTGGATATGATAAGAAACACACTTTAATTTCTCGGTATTGATAAAAAATATGACTTTACTTCCGTTCTTCCTACTGGCTCCATTTCTGTCGCAGAGCAAAGGCCTGGAATGGGTTAGCGTCTCGCAAGATAATCGGGCGTTCGCATTTAAGGAGTCAGGCCGGAGATTTGTGCCGTGGGGCTTCAATTATGACCACAACCGAGACGGTCGGCTGCTTGAAGATTACTGGGAGCGTGAGTGGGACACCATCGCGCAAGATTTCCGTGAGATGAAACAGCTCGGAGCCAACATTGTTCGAGTCCATCTTCAGCTCGGCAAGTTCATGGATGAGCCGAACGAGCCCAACGAAGCGTTACTGGATAGACTCGTACGTCTGGTCGGCTTCGCTGAACGGCTGGAGCTCTATCTTGATGTCACGGGCCTGGGCTGCTACCACAAAAAAGATGTCCCACCATGGTACGATCAACTTTCTGAGCAAGAGCGATGGAACGTTCAGGCACATTTCTGGGAAGCCGTTGCAGAAAGATGCGCCAAGAGTCCCGCTATCTTCTGCTACGACCTTATGAACGAGCCGGTCGTAGGCGGCGGTAAGCGAACTGATTGGCTCGGTCCTGCCAAGGCCCTCAAACATTTTGTTCAGTTTATTGCGATTGAGCAAGGCTCACGAGACCGTCCGGCAATCGCGGTGCAATGGATTAAGCAGCTATCGGCGGCAATTCGTAAGCACGACCGCCGGCATCTAATTACCGTAGGCCTGGTTCCCTGGAGCTTGGAAGGGAAAGGACTCACGTCAGGCTTTGTACCGGCGAAAATCGTCCGGGACCTGGACTTTATCAGTGTGCACATCTATCCTGAGCAATCGAAACTGCCCGAAGCGATGGCAACTCTGGCAGGCTTTTGCGTCGGAAAGCCTGTCGTTATCGAGGAGACGTTCCCGCTTAGATGTTCGATGGCTGAGCTGGGGCGGTTCATTGAAGAGTCGAGAAAATACGCCGCCGGCTGGATAGGATTCTATTGGGGCAAAACGCCCAACGAGTATAGAGCATCCAGCGAAATCGCGGACGCTCTGACGTTAGGCTGGCTTGAATTCTTCCGGAGAAACAGTCCTGGTAAGTAGGTTTTTGTAAGGAGTTCTAATCATGCCCGAAAAGAATACCTCTCGCCGAAGGTTTATGAAAGATGCTGGGTTGGCGGCTGGCGCCATGCTAATAGGCGCTGGCAGCGCCAAACCAGCCGACAGAAAAAAACAGAATAAGCTGCACTTGGCCTGCAACGTGTATCCCTGGACCGTGTTTTATCAGCGTGAGGGACGCGACTTCAATAAGGACCTGGATAAGGGCCTCGCGGAGGTGGCGGCCAGCGGGGTAGACGGCTTTGAGCCAATTATCAACGCCCCGCAAGATATCGACAAGCTCGCGCCACTGCTGGAAAAACACAGCCTGCAAATGCGCTCGCTGTACGTCAATAGCACACTACACGAGCGGGACCAAGCCGATAACAGCATCGAAGGTGTGCTGGCTATTGCCGAGGAGGCAAAAAAACGCCTGGGCACACAAATTATCGTGACAAATCCCAGCCCTATCCGCTGGGGCGGGCCAGAGAACAAGAATGATGCCCAGCTTAAGGTCCAGGCAGAAGCTCTACAAAAGCTCGCCCGCCAATTAAAAGCAATGGGCTTGACGCTGGCCTTTCACAATCACGATATTGAGCTACGAAACGCCGCCCGCGAATTTCATCACATGATGGTGGGTACAGATCCAACCTGTGTCACGCTGTGCCTCGATGCTCACTGGATTTACCGCGGCGCGGGCAATTCGCAGGTTGCGCTATTTGACGTATTGAACCTGTACGGCTCCAGAGTCACTGAGCTGCACCTTCGCCAGTCTAAAGACAATATCTGGACTGAGACATTTGATGATGGTGACATTGACTATCCGGCTCTGGCAAAATACCTGCTGGATATCGGCGTAAAACCGCATATTGTTCTGGAACAGGCTGTCGAAGCCGGCTCACCAAAAACGATGGGACCGGTCGAGGCCTTTCGCAAAAACAGCCAATACGCCAGAGAAGTCTTCTCCAGATTTGCCACGTGAAAGGCGCATATCCACATAGGTAGCGCCCAAATGACGAATGTCATTCCAGGTAAGGCGGGAATCCAGAACGCCTGAAAGAACGGTACCGTAAGCACACCGAGGATACAATCATACTTTTGAAGATTAATCTTGGGGGTAGCGAAGATGGCACGTTTCACGCTACAGTTCAAACTCCTCTGGAAGGGCATGGGCTCTCTCGTTAACGAAGTCTAAAAGCTGTAAAAGTATAAACGCGGGAGCAATACCTGGGAGTGCGATCGGTAGTAATACAAATCTGGCCCATCTTGGAAGTGGCCAAAGAAACCTTCTAAAAAAAAAGTCTGTGTACTTGTCTTTTCCTACTAACGCAAATTCGATGTGTTCCACACCCTTAACCGTACCTAAGAGTCTTACATCATTGCTCGATGTTCCGGTATGGTATAGGTCCACCACTATCCCTTCGTTAAAGTGAAAATAATCGAATTCTATGAAAAGTGTCTGTTTATCTTCGCTTAATGTTATTCTAAAGTTATTGGCCTGTTTTTTCGAGAAGGTAATTTCAGAATCCAGTATCTTGTATTCTTCGGCGATCTCGATCCGTATCTTATCTTGAGGTGCAACATCGGACCAGTTTATAGTTTCCCGCCCTTTGTTCCATAGACCCACTTTGGTCAGTGTGAAGTTTTTTACTGGTCCCCCCTTATACAAGATCGCTAACCCTTTCAGCCTGGCGGCCTTCTCGTTTAACAGACTAAAGGTTTTGATATTGTATACAGGTTTTCGTTCCTTCTTAGTCTTTCTGTAAAGTATGACTGAGACCAGAATACTGCCAACTGCCAATACAAGAAAAACAACATTCAGAGCTGTCGTCCATTCAGGCATATTCATCCTGATGCCCTCGGCTTTATGGACTAGGGTCCAGGCCACCACGCGAGACTATATAAACCGATAGGTCTTAACACACGGAATTCCACACAGCCTAGTAACTGTACCTTGAATGGACCCGAAAAGTCAACTGTTTTATTGCATTCAGGGAATCGTGATCTGATTGAATCGCACATCATCGCAATTGGCTAGTCCAAAGAGGTTGTAGGGTATCCAGTTCGCTGGATACCCGCTTGTGTGGGCTCAGAATCGCAACGTTATTCGATTATGTCGATGTTTTTCTTTTTGCACATATCTTTTAGGATTTTTGGCCAGACGGTGGCACTGACTTCGCCGATGTGGGCTTTTTTAAGCAGCAACATAAATGTGCGGGATTGGGCTACGCCGCCGCCGGCTTGTGTCCGTTTAGTGCGTAAGGGCGACACGCTTACCGGCTCTGTCTTCCTGAATGGCAAGTGGGAGCAAGAAGGTCAGTCCACGACAGTTCCGATAACCGATCCGGTTTATATTGGCCTGGCGGTGACTTCGCACGTCGCCGGCACATTGACTACGGCAACGTTTGACCGGGCATGTACATTCTCAGCCGCTGAGCTGCACGTGGACGGCATCGTTAATTTCAAAGACTTTGCGGTTCTGGCGGATATGTGGCTTGAGGAACTCCTGTGGCCATAAAGGCAGTGTGATGCAAACGTTTAGCCGACGCCGGCACGGCGTCGGACCCCCCCGCAGTAAACTGCGGGACTAAACGCTGACACTATTTCGGGGCCTATCCCGATTTTGTCCGGCATAGGCCCCGCTTTTTTGTGATTGGATGCTGGTATCTATGGACGTTCCTCGACCTAATACCCCAGCCTGCCCCACGTTGCCCTTTGCACCCTCTGCAGATCGTACAAGCCATCCTCGGTCTGCGGTTCGTAGTCCGCTTCCAGCACGTCAAAGGACAGACTATGAACAGTTGCCAGCCTGCGAGGCATTTCCACGGTCTCACGGCCCCTCCATTTCCAGTACTCTGTATGTCCGTCTGCCATCGAGAGCGTGACGCCCTCGGCATGGTGTATCGGAGGGGCACTGGGCCGATGCCACTTGGGATAGAGATAATGGACATAGAAATCACTGCTGCCAAGCGGTGTTCGCCCCAGATCGATAAAGACCGCACGCTGACCTGCACCCGGACTTATGATATCTGTGAGCCTGGTCAGTCGCAGTACTGTATTGCCAACGCGTTTGCCGAACGCTGTCAGCTCCTGGCTATTCGTAATCGTCTCGGGCAAGTATGTGCCTTCCACCTGAGGGCCGTTCGCAGCGGGGACCGTGGCGTATGTCGCTGCGTGACCGGCCCAGCCACGGGGACAGCGGTAGACGTCGATGTCCAGTAGGTACGGCCACAGGGCACCTTTGTCAGTATTCTCCATCACAGCAGACCGGCTCTCAGGAAAGTTAAAGGCGGTCCCCAGCCAGCCTTCCAGCCTCGACCTAGGACCTGCTATCGCCCTATAGAAGGCCTGGCCGGCGACGATCTTGCCATCGTGTTCGTTGGCATAGGCGATCCACGCTATAGTGAGCTGCCTGAGATTGCTCAGACAGACCGCACGCTGACCCCGTTCACGGGCAGCGCTTGCCACCGGCATGAGGATCGCCAGCAAGACCGCAATGACAGCGATCACTACCAAAAGCTCGATGAGCGTGAAACCTCGCCTGCGCACGGTGCAACTTCCTTTCCTGCAGAACAGAAGGTGTGCTTGGGGCCTATCCCGCTTGAGTATAGGCCCCGCTTTTTATCGATTCGATGTTGCCGCTTACGGCTGTGTACAGGGGCCAAGCCATTGCTCGGCGAACAGGCTGAAGTCTTTGAAGTCTACGCCGCCACTATTATCCAGGTCCATCTGCGATGCAGCTCCGGTCTCAAGCCAGGCACCAGCGAACCTTACGAGGTACCCAAAATCGACCGTGCACATAGCCATGCCGGCGGTAATCTTCGGACCGGCACATTCCGCCCGTATCTGGGGCTGATAATAGAGGTAGGCCTTGCTGTCCGGGACGATGGCCCGCACCGGGAACCTGGCCTTGACCTGGAATGTGAAGGTGCGCTTCTCGCCGGGGGCTAAACCATCCACATACAGGATGACTTTGCGGCCAGCAATTTCAAATCGGCTGACCTTCTTTGCATCGACCAGAGCCGCCAGCGACTCCTCCACGGGCGAAAAACCTGTCGGCACTCCTACATCAACAATCATCATTCCCGTAGTTCCTTCCAGGCCAAAATAGCGGACAGTAGCCGTGACGTTGACAATATCATCAATCTCCACGTGGTCTGCATCGTAGGTAACCTCAAGGGTCATATCATTACTGATGCAGTCATCGCGGAGAAACACGTTGAAGATGCGAACAAGCTGGAACCGCGCTTCGCCCGAACCTGTGGCGCTTAGCTCGATGTCACTTCCCACCGGAAGCTCCGCAATTTGCAGCACGTCAAAGTTGCTGCTATCCACATTAAATTCCGCCACCACACCTTTACCACTTGCTTTGGCGGTGATGGTAAGGTTGACATTTCGGCTCTGTGCTCTGGCCGCAGTCATCAGGGCCTTCAACGCCATCACCGTATCCTGGGTACTGCCGAACCCGCCCAGGCCGTTTCGCTGCAGGGCCAGCCACTTGATAGCATCGTTCGCCTGGGCTTTTTCCATTTCGATCATAGCCAGTGCTGCGTAGGCTGTCGTCTCGACGGCGTGAGGCTCCCAGTGGATGCCGTTATCATCCCTGATGGCGATTTCCAGCAGCCGGTCAATAGCCGCCTCGGCTGCTGTCGTATTTTTGACTCGCGCAAAAGCCATCGCGGCAATCGCCAGCGCGTAGGCGTCGTCTCGAACAGCCGACACATTATTCGCCAGATACTGGGCGGCCTTGGCGAGCACCTGCGGTGTGGCTGCGCCGTAATCTGTCAGCGCAATAGTAACAAAGGCTGTCAGCGCGTATGTACCTTTCACGCCGCCGACCATCTCGCTGTGGCAGACAAAGCCAATCGGCTCCCAGGAGCCGTCGGCTGACTGATGGACCTCGATCCAGTGAGCCGCTTCGGCCAAAACGGTTTCATCGATGGTTTGAATGTCCCTTGCCGCACTGAAACAATCCAGAACGAAGGCGGTCAGCCACAGGCTGCCTGTTTGGTCGCTCTCGCCGAAGGCTGAGAACGAGCCGTCGTTGTGGCGGAAAGTCAGCTCTCGCTGATAGCCGACGGTGATAAAGTGCTCCGCCTTAGCGCGGACTTCGGGCGTCAACTGCCCGGTTGCGTTGAGGTAGCGCAGCACTTCGACATCCGGGGCAAAGAAAATCATGTTTTGCTCGCCGCAGCCATAAGGCATCTGCAGCAGGTCATCGACGCCGTTGATGCTCTGGGCAACCAGACTGGGCGTGATGCTTAGAAGCAGCTTTTCTGAGCCTTCCACACTGTAGGGCGGCATATTGGCGTCCAGTTGAACGGTTTGGCCTGCCTTGATCAGGCCGTTTGTGATCAGCTCACGCCGCGTGCCTTCGGCTTCTACCAGCAGCTCTTTACGCACGGCGTCGGCCCGCAGCGGCGAGCGGAGCGTCACCTCCAGGATATTACGCCCCAGCTTGGTGGGTTCGATTAAGAATGAAACGGAACCTACCGAGTTCGCGTTGACCGAGACTTGTTTCTCCACATCATCGAGCAGTTTGAACCAGTCAGCCTCAGCCAATTCGACCTGCACTGTCTGCGGCTCATCGAGGTAGTTAAATATCTGGATGCGCACAGGGAACTGCTCGCCGCGGGTGACGGCGTAGGGCAGGTCGGGTTCGCCGAAGAACTCTTGAAACACCAAAAGCGCCGATTCGGTAATACCAAGACCTTGCTGCGATGTAGAGACTGCGTGCAGCCGCCAGGTAGTGATGCTGTCGGGAGCGGTTAGATCGACCGTGGCTGTTCCATCCGGCAAAGTAAGCAGATCGGGCAGCCAGAGCCACGTCTCCGGGAAGTACTGCCGAATATATGTCACCTCCGCAAGTGAAGCCCCTTCATTGGCTTTCCCATCGACTGGTCCCACCGCTGGCGCCGGCACCCAGCCTCCGTCTCCTCCTCGGACGAACCAGGGCGGGCCCCAGCCGCCCCAAACCTGCTGGCCTTGCGGCAGATCGACCGCGCCTGAAACCAGCACCTGAACACCAGCCTGCTTGAACACTTCGTATGCCCCGTACGTGGACGGAGATTCGTGCGTTTCAACCTGTGGCTCCATAAACCGACGTTCCAGCTCGTTGAAGACCTCCTGCATATTCAGCCGGCCCTCATTCAAGGCATAGACCGACTCATCGACAATCGCTAAGCCCACCATCGCCTCGGTCTGTGCCTGCACGGATACCTGCACTGGCTCGCCCGGCAGAACCTTGTCAGCGTCAAACTGCACAGTAAGCTCGGCTGCAACGTCTATCACAACCTCAAGCGGCAAGGTGTCCGCCGAGATTTCATTGTTCGGATTGATTATGTATGCCACCACCTTGGCGGCGGGCACCATTTGCTGCGTGGCCTGGAAAACGATCGCAGAGCCGGTCGTAGCGTCCGACCAAACGGTATGGCCGTTTGCGAACACGTCGTAATATATCGTCGCCTCGTGTGTCCGGAATACGTCGATTATAACGGTGTCGCCGACCTTGACAGGCCCATCCGAAGCTTGCCCACCAGACGTATGGCGGGCGAGTCGCAAATGCAGAAAACTATCGGTTGGTGAATAGGCCGCATAAATAACGAGATCTGCCTCGGCCTGAGCATCCTGCGAGCGGACCGAACCGTGCAGTTGAGCCCAGGCTGTATGCTCAGGTGCGGTAAACGACACAACCGCCGAGCCGTTGACCGCAATTGCCGACTGCTTCTGCTCGGATAGATTCTGATAGTTTTTGTCGAAATACTGACAGGTAACCTCCGCCGTAGCGGTAACAGGCTGACCATCCGGCGTTTCAGCCACCAGCAGAACCTCAAAAGGCTCACCCGGCGTAATAGACTGCGAGGAGGCGATAAGCTGGCACTGGATGGTGGAATCCACTATTTTAAGCACCTTAATAGTTTTTTCTTCGTGGTCCGACGTATCGGTCACCGTGACCTCAAGCTGGACGCTGCCGGCGCCGCCGGCGCCGGGCGTACCACTTACGTAGCCCACTGCCGGAAGGATGAATTCTGCGCTGCCGCCTGATAGCGTAGCCGTATAGTTGGCATATTCCTCCCATAGGCCGACGTATCTGCTGGCCTTTATTTTGACAGTCCCTTCTACAGGCTTGCCGAAGAAGTAGCCGGCTTTTACGGTTCCGGCGATCTTTTCATTTACAAGAAAGTAATCCCGCTCCATCAGCAGGTCTACGTCGAATCTCGGCAGCACATACTTTTCCACGCGGACGTCCACTGAGCCGGAGGCAGAACCGGACTTGGCAGTGATTTTCCAGGTGCCGAAATTAAGCTCATTAGCCAAATCCAGCTCAAAAGGCGCCACGCCAAAGGCATTGCTGGTAAGGGACTTTCGGAATATCTTAACGCCTTTGCCGTCGGTGATTTCCACGCTTACTTCTAAAGATGCGGTAGGCCGTAAGTTGTTGGTCAATATCAGAACGCGGCCGTGCATTGTCTGACCGGGCTTGTAGATAGGTTTATCAGTTTCAATAAGAATGACCGGCATACACTGTACCTGGACTTGGGCAGTCATCAGATCTTCAACGCCCTGCGCCTGAATCTGCAGCGTATACGTTCCCGGTTCTACGCCGGGGACATCGAACCATCCGGTAAGCCGACCTCGGCCATCGGTAATCCCCTCGAATAGTTTTGCGGCGCTGGAGGGATTTGTCCGCAGCGATACGGTCACGGGCACGGCAGCGGGACTTCGGTCAGCGATGTTCACCGCCGTAAGGGACACCGTGCCGGTGCTGCTGGCGTATAAAGTCTTCGGTGCAAGCGCTACCACGCTGACCGTGTCTTTTATTGAACTTTTTTTGCTGTTGCGGAACAACTCCTCAACTTGTGAAGCACTCAAAGCCGAGTCGTAAATAAGAATGTCATCAATCAGGCCGGACCAAAAGCCGGTTTGCTCAAGGGTTTTGGCCGTGCCAAAGTACAGCCCGCCATTACAGCCATAAAGCTGGCGCAGGATATTGGCATCCTTAGCGACTTCTACTCCATCCACGTAAAGATGCCTGCGTGACCCATCCCATACCAGGCCAACGTGGTGCCAGAGACCATCGGTGATTACAAATTCTGACGCCAGTAGAGGTGTGAACCGGCCGCCGTCCGACAGGGTAGTGGCAAGTACCCCTTGCGGCCCGGTTGTGCCCAGCCATGTTCTTCCGATGCCGGTTCCGTCGGCCTGCGATATTAGCGATTGTCCTGCGGCACCTGCCTTAATCCAGGCAAATGCGCTGAACGGCCCTTTAGCCGGATCCCACACAAACGGCGTGCTAACATAATCGTCGGCCCCATCGAACGATAGAGCGCCGCCGATCCTCCCGCCTAAAGGTTGCCAGAGCGGATCGCCGCGGAGGACGCCGTGCCTGCTGTTGCCGCTTGAGTCAGTTGCTTTGCTGCCTGAACTCTCGTCGAGATTCCAATGCCCGGATAGATCTCCATTGGCCAGATTTGCTGATAGAAGAACTGTCCAGACTGTGACGAGAACCGCCGTGATTTGCATCCTTCCTTTCATTTTCGTACCCTTTCAAAGACTTATGACAAATATGTTATGATGCCGTAAGGCACAATGCCCGAGGCACAGGACATAAGACAAAGCACAGATGTACAGCCATCTGGCTTCCGACCGCTGATTTCCACTTTCGAAGGCAGGGATGATATGAATGTAAGTGGGTTCCCGCAGAGCGGGGCCCCTAAATACAAATTATGATGACGGGCAAAAAACTTATGATAGACGTTTTCACCCTGTCTTCTTGATCTTACCAACTTGAATGTTAACGCGCAGGTGGGCTCTTTGCAAGAGATTTTTTGCAGTTTTGCAAGAATCTGATATAAGTTGAGTCGTGACCGCGGGTTAACCCGCCAGACGTATGGCGGGTAAAGTCTGTCTGTTTTCGGAGGACCAGAAATGCGTCAGGATAGGTCGGCAATCGTTATTCTACTGGCGGCTGCTGCATTGTATGCAGTGGCACGGGCTTCCAGCCCGTGGGGCCACGGCCAGGATGGCCGTGCTACTAGCCGCCAAGCCGATCAGCAGTCGCTGGATGCTTATTACCAGAGCTACAATGCACGCGTCGAACAGCACATCTACAAGAAGACGCCGGAAGGCGAATTGGCCATTTACGTCCATTTCCCCAAGGATTGGACTGCCCAGGACAAACGTCCGGCTATCGTTTTCTTCTTCGGCGGCGGCTGGACCAGCGGCACAGTCGAGCAGTTTGCCAGACAGGCCCATTACTTAGCCTCCCGCGGCGTGGTGGCCGCCCGTGCCGACTACCGCGTGAAGTCTCGACATCAGACAACGCCTGACAAATGCGTGGAGGATGCCAAAAGCGCCGTCCGCTGGCTGAGAAAGAACGCAGCTAAGTTCGGCATCGACCCAGATAGAATCGTCGCTTCCGGCGGTTCCGCCGGCGGCCATATCGCCGCCTGCACCTTCACTGTCGCTAGTCTGGACGCCGAAGGCGAAGATATAAATGTCTCCGCGCAGCCGAACCTCCTGGTACTGTACAATCCCGTGCTGAATTGCGCGCAGGAGCAAATCGCTCTTCGTATGGGTTCGGCGGATGTGGCTAATCGCCTTTCTCCCAATCTGCATTTGAGCAAGAATATGCCCCCAACCATCGTCTTCTACGGCACGCAGGACAGGTTTTACTCACAGGGCAAGGAGTTCCTGCAATTATCCAAAGAATTGGGAAATACCGTTGAGCTGTACGCGGCTGAAGACCAGCCGCACGGATTTTTTTCATCGTTCACCCTGGCATCAGCAGACAACCTTCCTCGTGGACAAATTTCTTGCCAGACACGGATACCTGGCGGGCGAGCCTGCGTTGAAACTGGGCGAAAAGGACATCTCGCTTAAGAGAATCACAGCCGAGGCAAAGCAGGGCGAAAAACCGAAAGAACAAGCCACCGAGCCGGCTCTTAAGATCGGAGAAATTGCACCCGATTTCAGACTGGCGCCGCTGGTGATCCAGACCGGCGCAGATGGTCAGAGCGTTGAAATAATCGAATCCGTAGGGTATGCAGGTTTCTGCATACCAACCCGTGCACGTTTGCCGGTAT
Source organism: uncultured Pirellulales bacterium (assembly GCA_964567045.1). Taxonomy (GTDB): domain Bacteria; phylum Planctomycetota; class Phycisphaerae; order Sedimentisphaerales; family Anaerobacaceae; genus JAFNGF01. The sequence continues at coordinate 33,920 of CAZMLE010000016.1, forward strand.
GCACAGCATACCCTACCATTGTTAAAACTTCTTTTCGCGGCAAAAAACCGGTCTGTCTTATCTTCAGCAGTTATACCTGACCGCCGTTTCGGTCCCAGGCCGGGACCGTGGAAAACTTGTACGTGTCGTACAAGGACAAAATTCAGTTTTTCCTGGTGTACATTTCCGAAGCGCATCCCAATCGGTTAAAGGGCACTGATATGAGCTTGCCTAAGAACATCGGCGACCGGGCTATTCTCGCCACCAAGTGCATCAGCGAACTGAAACTTTCGCTGCCCGTTCTTATCGATACTATGGACGGCGTTGCAGAGAAGGCCTATAGAGGCTGGCCTGATCGTATATGTGTGGTTGATATCGACGGGAAAATCGCCTATTACAGCGAGCGCGGTCCCAAGGGCTTCAAGCCCAAAGAGGCTGAGGCTGTTATCAAGAAGCTCCTGACCCATGAAGGCCGTCTGAGCAATTAAGTGTTCAGGCTTTGGGCCAGATGGATTTCAGTTTCCAGAGGTTCAGGCTCTTGATGTTTGCCTGGCCGCCACGAGCAAAGGTCTCCAGCGAGATGTTGTCCGGATCAAGCGGCAAACACAGGTGCATCGTGACCCAGCCATCGGCGGGAAAGACTTCGACGCTGGTGCGATCCACCAGAATATGTAGCTTGATTTTGCCCTCGACAGGAGACAATCTTGCTTTCTGATCTCTGCAGGAAAGCGTTTTGTCTTTAGCCTGATAGACGACCGGAATGCCTCGAAGTGTAAATCCGACCTCGGCAGCGGCTCCGGGCTCGATCTCGGTCTGGATTTCAAACAGTTCACCCGATATCTCAGACAGCGGATTCTCGCCAGGCAAAATGGCCGTGTCTTGCCAAGTAAGCTTGGCATCGCGGAGCTTTTCGATCTCTCGGACGGGGACCCGGCACAATCGAATTCCCTCGGCAAATGTGCGAAGCGTCAGTTCACACGGAATTGACATCTGCTGATTGAAAGGCATTTCGGGAAATTTGCCGCCGCGCATCCAGGCGATCTGAATCCTTCGGCCATCGGATTTGGAAATGTCACTGTAGGTCTGCGCTGCGTAGAAGTTTCCGACACAGGATTCAAGTACCTGGCTCTGCGGGGTGAATCTTCGGCCATCGAAGCTGCCCAGCAGGTATCTGCCATTTGCGCCCCAGAAGACCCATCGGGCGTTTTCAGGATCATCATCGACAGACAACTCAAAGAAATCCGGACACTCGCTGCTGCCGGGAAGTTTTAGCTCCGAAAGTTGCGTCCATTGCTTCAGATTTGTCGAAGAAAACAAGGCAAAGTCATCCTTATCAAGATATAAAGCCATAATCCAGGTTTTCGTGGGTTCGTGCCAGACTACTTTGGGGTCACGATTGTTGCCCCGGATATGCTCGATGACCGGATTATTCTTGTATTTGGTCCAGGTTCTGCCGCGGTCGTTGCTGTAGGCGATGCTCTGCGTGAATGGCACTTTCACCGGGGCATGCGAACCGGCTGAGGTGTAGAAGGCGACCAGGACATTTTCGCTGCCTTTTTGAAAGCCCGACGTATTGTTCCAGTCCACGACCGCCGAGCCGGAAAATATCGTGCCGAGATCATCCGGCTCAATCGCGTTGGGCAACTGCTTCCAGTGAATCAGGTCTGTGCTGATGGCGTGGCCACAGGTCATATTGCCCCAATTGATGCCGGTGGGGTTATGCTGAAAGAACATGTGGTATTGCCCTTTGTAGAAAACCAGGCCGTTCGGGTCGTTCGTCCAGTTCTTTTGCGGAGTGAAATGAAACTGGGGACGGTACTTTTCATTGTACAAGCTACCAGTAGCTGAGTCATTCCGGCTTGCGCCGGCCATCACAGGATTTGCTGTTAACTGCGACAGGGCAAATAAAGTCGACCCAGAACCGATTTTTTTCAAGAAGTCACGACGACTGTACAGGTTCTTTTCAGCATTTGACCTCCGAGTTCCGGTAAGCATTTTTCTTCCCTTCAAAATGGCGCAGGCAGTCCAAGCACAGCATAAACCACTGCGACGAGGGGCCATACAATGAGCCGGAATCCTCCAAACAGCAGAAATCCTATAAGTATCAGCATTCCGAATTGCGAAAACCTTCTGTACGTATCAATAGCCTGTGGGGATTTCAGCCTCGCATAGACCATTCTCGAGCCATCTAACGGCGGTATGGGGATAAGATTGAACACAGCTAAAACAATGTTGAATAGTATCGCCAATAGCACAAAATTGGCCAGCAGCGGTATCATTGCCACGCGAAAAAGATGGAAGATGATGGCCAACAAAAGTGCCAGCAGTAGATTAGCAGCGGGACCGGCGGCCGCCACCTTAAAGATCTGGCTTTTGGTCAAGACTGAGAAGTCAACGGGCACGGGTTTTGCCCAACCAAAATGCACTAGAAGCGGCAAGATAATGGTGCCGAGCAGACTGATATGCACCAGAGGATTTAGCGTCAGCCGGCCCATTCTCTTTGCAGTGTCATCGCCGTACCTGTAGGCCATCCAGCCGTGGGCGTACTCGTGGATGGTCAAGGACACAAGAAAAATGGGAACGGTCAATAAGAACGTTATCGCCCGACTACTTAACATAACACCCGCCGTCGAAAAATTGAATCGCTTTTGCCCGCATGTTACGTGCAGAGCGAGCACTTTGAAAGAGAATTCTTTATGAAATGCGGCAGGCGGTGGCTATATTTATTAAGCCGCCACGATTTTTGGTGGCGGGCAAAATTAATGGGAGCGTGCCGCGTTAGGATGCTCGATGGTAACGGGACAAATCCGGCAGCGGGCGAAATGCTTCTAACGGGGCGTGATTTGGACAAAAGCAATATGAAGACTATTGACTTACGCAGTGACACGGTCACTTTGCCGACGCCCGCGATGCGCGAGGCTATTTATCGTGCTGAACTGGGCGATGACGTGTTCGGCGAGGACCCTACGACGAATCGGCTTGAGAAATTAGCTGCCCAGCGGATGGGAAAAGAAGCGGCGCTGTTGGTTGCCAGTGGAACAATGGGCAACTTGGTGTGCCTGCTTACCCACTGTGGGCGTGGAGAAGAGGTTATCCTGGGCGACCAATCGCACACATTTGTCTACGAGGCCGGCGGTATGTCGGCCCTGGGCGGAATACACCCCCACACCGTCGCCAATCAACCTGACGGCACAATGCGGCTGGAAGATATAGAGGCAGCTATCCGCGGAGACGATGTGCATTTCCCTCGCACTCGACTTATCTGCCTGGAGAATACTCACAATCGCTGCGGCGGCTCTGCTCTTACGCCCCAGTATACCGACGCCGTGGCGGCGCTGGCTAAAAAGCGAGGTCTTGCGGTGCACTTAGATGGCGCCCGGATATTCAACGCTGCTATTGCTTTGGGCGTGGACGTGAAAGAGCTGACCCGCAGTGTCGATTCGCTGAGCTTTTGTCTTTCAAAAGGCCTCTCTGCGCCGATTGGTTCAGTTGTGTGTGGCTCAAAGAAGTTCATTGCCCAGGCTCGACGAATCCGCAAGGTTTTAGGCGGCGGTATGCGCCAGTCCGGGATAATTGCGGCTGCGGGAATTGTGGCGTTAGAACAGATGGCGGAGAGAATCGCCGAAGACCATAAAAACGCCCGGCGTTTAGCCGAAGGCATCGCCCGGATCAAGGGCTTATCCATCGACCTGGCAAAGACGCAAACAAATATTGTTTATTTTGAAGTGCACGCCGAACGATTGACCGCCGAGAAGCTGGTGATGGAACTTGGCAAGAAAGGGATTAAACTTTTGCATGTTGGGCCGCGTCGGCTCAGGGCCGTAACTCACTATGGCATCAGCGCCGAAGATATCGACCTGACGCTAACAGCCCTACACGAGTTAATGGAAGGGGGCGCAATCGAACGTTAGCAGCAGGGATGCTTGCCAGTCACATTCTGCAGTGCGGCCCTATCAATGGCTGGGGTTATAACCTAATTTTCCCCAACAGCCCTTCTGCATCCAGTATAAATCGTGAAACCCCTCGTCGGTTTCGGGCGTCCAGTCACCGGCGTGCCCGCGCTGGACGATTCTGCCGCGCTTGATAGTGTCGGTGCCTGTCCATTTTTTGTAGTCAGCGTGCCCATCCGCAAAAGTCACATCTGTGCCGTCACCGTGTCGGATAGGTGGGTCATCCCACCATCGTTCCTCGCCGCCATAGTGAACCGCAAAGGCATCCGGAGTTACCCAGCCTTCGTCAATAAAAACAAGCCGATAGGCCGGCGCAGGATTGTGAATGTCGCTCCTTCTCTTAATATATAGGCCGGGTTCTTTCAGAACTTCCGCGTAGCAAATAGCATTCATCGAAAACATTGTAGTGTACGTCAGCATTTCTCCTCGCGTACCGGTCGGGCAGCGGTAGAGCTTCACGTCCTTGACATACGGCCAAAGGGATCCTCCTTTTATCATGTCCTTCTGTGTGTTTTCCGGCAATTGCCCTCCACTTGCGTAATTTGAGGCGCAGCAGTCGAGCACCCAGGCCACTTCATTTGCGTGGCCGAAGCTTGTATTATAAGGGGGACCATAGGCCATCGCACCATTGACAATCTTGTCGTCATTTTCATCCGCGTACACCATCCACGCAAGCTGCAACTGGTGCAGATTACTAAGACAGGCCGCACGCCTGCCCTGCTCTCTGGCTCTATGCAGCACCGGCATCAACATCGCCATCAGGATCGCGATGATAGCGATTACCACCAGCAACTCTATTAACGTAAATCCCCTTTGCTTTTTCATAACTCCGCTCCTATTTCTGAATGACCAAAACCTCAAATCATGCCATAATCATATTCTTTCCCAGGCAGGAATTCAAGCCTTTTATCCGCCAGACGTACGGCGGTGAAGAGACCTATTTGCCTTTCGGCGCCGTCCCGCCGCCCCGACTCGCGTCGGGAGACGCGGGGGCGGGCCAGGAAAAAGGTTTCGGCCCATCTGGGAACGGCAGTTGGTCAAAGCGTTTTCCACTGGCCGGCGTTTTCCCGAAAAAGATTTTGTCCGCAAAGTCAACGAGCGTACGCCAATCATCTTCGTTTTGGGCGTGTCCGCCGGTGCGGAAATAGATGCCGAGCTTGTCGGCGGCGCCCAAAAATTCAAATACAGGCTGTGCGCCGCGATGAGACTGCTGCGTGCCGTAAGGATTGGCCCACAGATCGCCCAGGGCATCGACCGAAATGAGCGCCCGAGGAGCCACCAGCACCTTTAGAAAATGCTGGTCGAACGGAAGTCTGGTCTCCTTGCCGGCGAAATCCCGAAATCGTGGGACGAACCAGTAGGCAAATCTGTCCGGCGCCGTTATGCGCTCCAAGGTCTCCGATTTTTCGCCCTCAAAGCGGTAGCAGCCCGCTCCGCCGCAGCCGGAACCGTTGGGCGCAGCCAGAGCAATTCTTTCATCAAGAGCACCTGCCAGTAAGGCGGTTTTGCCGCCGCGAGAGTGACCGGTAAAGGCAATCTTGTCTCTATCGACAATCTCTAATGTCACCAGATAGTCAATTACGCGCATGCCTCCCCACGCCCACACCGCCAGGGTCGCCCAGTCATAATCCGGATAAGCCGCCTGAGCTGGACCAACGACTTTATTTTCATCCGGGTCCAGATCGGTTCTGGCATAGTCGGCAACGATGTAGCCGCGTTTGACGATCTCCTCGGCGATAGGCACATTAAATATAGCGCTGTCGTTTTTCAGGATTACCGGAAAAGGACCCTTACCTTTCGGAATTATCATGCCCACATTTACTTTAATTCTCTTATCCGGCCCCATCGACAGAAGGATATGTTTTTTGGTCGCCGCGCCGTCGTAAACGGTCTCGGATGACAATTCTTCAGCGGAAATATTTTTCGGCGGCGGCGGCATGTGACCATACTGGTAGTAAAGGATCATCGCTTTGATCTGCTCACGCCGCTTGGCCCAGTCCGCCTCGGTCTTGACGGGCGTCCCATCATTCATAATAAACGGATTGGGAAGCTCCTTAATCTCCGGCAGCTCATCGACGCCGAGCATCCGGCTGACGCCCGGCGGATTGCTACCAGCAAAGGCAGTTCCCGCCAAAAGCAACATTGAAATCGCAACTACTATCTGGCTCGCCATCTTTCTCTGGAATAGTTCAGGCATAATTTGTTCCTCCGTATTGCCGCAAACCAGCAAAGACAACCTCCTTGCGCAAGCGAGCGTTTCAATAGTCCTTAGATGGTCTCAACCATTCCGGCCAGTCGCTCGGCAGGACACCGCCGGCTTTGGTCCAGGGTCCGGCAGTGTTCCAGGCCCTATGCCACTTCAGCGTCCACAGCTCCTTGAGTCCAACCTTGCGTGCGGACCAATCCAGGAACAGGCAGCCCACAAATCCGTCATGGCGGTTCAAACAATAACGGCCTATCTGAGCATCGTCATTCCATATCTGACCATCAAACGCCGGAGGTCTGTCCGTATGCTGTGGCCAGCCATTGTATCGCTGGGCGCCCAAGAACAGCGGCACGTAACCTGCCCCTCGCACATTGGGCCCACGCCAGAAATTCTGTGCAGGCAGGCCGTGAGGAGTTATGCCCGGGTCCGGATTATTGCACCAACCGTTAATCCCATAACTACCCTTCGTAGGCTTCAGCCATGCACCATAGACTTCAGTCGATGTATAATAGCCCCAGGCAGTGGTTGAGCCAAGGAAGGTTCCAGACAAGTTGTTAGAAGCGCCATTCTCATCCAACCAGGGCTTTGTGGCATTCGGGCAGCAGGTAAAGTCACTATCCCACTTATGGTACGCACCCAGGGCTAGTACCCACCGATTATTACCGCCGCCTTTCACTCCGGTGTAACCTTGCATGAATTTGCCGTCGTAGTCTTCTGCGTACAGGTTGAAGTAAATCCCCCACTGCCTTAGCTTAGTCAGGCAGGCTGCCGACCTGGCTTGCCTCTTCACTCTTGTAAGGGCCGGCATCAACATCGACATCAATAGCGCGATAATCGCAATTACCACCAAAAGCTCGATAAGGGTAAATCCACCGTCCGTCTGGCGGATAAATCCACTTCGTTTACGCATAGTTTTCACTCCCAAATTCGTGCATATTTTACTACCTTCCATGATGCCGAAAGTGTGCCTTCTGTTCCGCCAAATTTCACATTTCTGCCATTATTCAGCCTCGTCCACACATATTATATACGCGAATCTGATTTACCGCAATAGGCAAGTGCACGGTATGAGCCAATTTGGGCTGCCTGGTTACTACCAGCAAGCCGCGCCGCGAAATTCCCGCCCGCACGACCACACACATTCTCAGCCCCGGTATTGCACCAAAACCAACACTAAGGTATACTGTCAGCCGTTTCGAAAAGGACTAAGATGTGGCTAAGGAGTGATTATGAAAGCAATGATAACACTGATCGTAATTGCGGTTATCCTGTGTTTTGTCGCGGGCTGTGGGCCTGGCGAGCCTTTTGAGATAGAAAGCTCAAACACACCCCACAGCAGCACATCGCTTGTAGCTGCCGCCAGATAACTCAAGTTTTTCACCGCCGAGACCGCCAAAGTTTTTACCGCCGAGTGCGCAGAGGACGCTGAGATTTTCAATTTTGATTTTTCCTCTGCGGTCTCCGCGTGCTCTGTGGTTAATCCGTCTCTGTGCCCCGGTTAGACGTCCGCCCAAGCGAGCGCTGGATGGCACCGACGTAGTTCTGATGCATTTTATCGAGGTCTTCGGAGCCAGCCGTAACAGCCTGGGGAAAATCAAATGCAGGCAGTTGGGGCTTCGGTTGCTTTAGTTCCGAGAGGTTTGCTGCCAGTTCTTTGAACTTGCGGCCCCATGCCTTGACACTCAGGTCGGATTTGACGAGGCCGGCATAAAGGCTGATATCCCTCGATTCGGGCGTGTCGGCAAATGGCCAGGACAGCCAGCCGTCAGCCAGCGCACGCGACGCCTCGATCTCCGCCTGTATCCAATTAGCTTGCTGTGTTTCGCCAAGGTAGGGATGCTGCTGGGGCGCACCGCCGCCGTACCAGCCATATTCACCAAGAACCACCGGCTTAGAAGTGTGACAATAAGCCAGCACCGCCTGAAGGTACGCCAGATTATTTTGCCAGTTCTGCTCCGAACTAAACGGACTGCTCATTGTCGGATAGAAATGAGCCGAGACAAAATCCAGCCAGCGTGCCTGCCAGCGAGGATTGAAAGCCGCGTATCTGCCCGGCGGACCAGAGCGAATCAGCGGATACGACCATTGAATATAGCCTATAGTTATCAGGTGCGTCGGGTCGGCGCGGCGCAAAGCCTCAACCTGGCAGCGTACCCACTCATCCGCCAGGTGCTCACGGAAGCGCTGCCAATCCCGCAGCCTCGGATTGCCTAAGTCCGGCTGATTCTTGGGCACAGCAACCTCGCCCCATCGGTCCGCTTCGGTAAGCTCCTTGCCCCAGGCAGCTTTTAGCTCATCCCAGCTCCGATACGTTTGCTGCAGCCAGGCGTTCCATTGGCCCAGCCAGCCTTGTACAAACCAGGGTAGCTCAGGCTCGTTAAGAAGGTCCCAGGCCAATATTGCCGGCTCGCCTTTATAGCGGCGGCCCACAACGTCCCAGAATCGCTGCAGAGCATCCAAAGCGGACTTGCCGGCAAAACGATCCGGCTGCCAGTAGGAAGGGACGCCCTCCCAGTGGTCGGGACCTGTAAGTATTAACCGGATGCCGGTCTCGCCGGCAATCTTGACAAGCTCATCTAATTTCTCAAGGGCCTGTTCCTCTACGCGCTGCGCGTTGGGTTGAAAACTGCCGGCAGTAAGAAAAACCCGGGCACAGTTTACGCCGAGCTCGCTCATGATGCCAAAGTGCTGCCTGACCCTCTGGGCATTAAATTGCCGCCATATCTTCGGCGCCCAGCCGGTGTCGGGGTCGTAATAGTTCGTGCCGAAAGCAATAAAGGGACGCCCCGAGTCCTGCTCTATGAAACCCTGACCGTCGGGCGCCACCGCTATCAATTGCATCTGCGAGCGCTCTGCCGCCCGGCTACTGTCTGGCAACAAAGCAGCCGCGAGCACCGCGGCGACAATAAATGTACCTTTAATGAACGCTATTGCTGTATACTCCAAAGATACAACACCTGTGGCATACTCAGCTCGTACAAGGTGGTTCGGTCGAGCTTTAGTCCGCCGAAGGCGGAGCTTTGATAGGTCAAGAATCTGGCAAAAGAGAACGGCTTGCGATACTGTACTACCTGAGCCTTTTCAATGCCCGCCAGCGATTTTGTCAACTCTACTGCCTCCTCAAAATACCCGACCTTATCTATCAGCTTTGCTTCGAGGGCTTCCTGAGCACCATATATACTGCCGTCTGCCAAGCCCTCGACCTCGGACAAGGTAAGCGAGGCTCGGCCATCATCAACGATCTGCACAAACCTCTTGTAGGCAGGAGCAATCAGTTTTTCCTGGATATACTCCCGCTGCTCGTCTGTAAACGCCTGAAACATGCTGGGCCAACCCTTTCTCTTGCCCGAGGTGATAATGACCGGCTGAATCCCCAGCTTTTCTTCCAGCAGTTGTTCCAGGACGAAGTGTCCGAACATAACGCCGATTGAGCCGGTGATTGTGGTCGGCTCAGCTACGATTTGCTCGCAGGCAACCGAGGTATAGTAGCCGCCCGAAGCGGCGACACCTTCCATAAACGCGACGGCAGGCTTGCCCGATTCGTCCCTGAACTTGCGTATCGCATTGTGAATCTGGTCGCTGCCCGAAATTGTTCCGCCCGGCGAATCTACTCGAATGATTACGCCTTTTACACGCTTATCACTTTCGGCCATCTTCAACTGCTGGGAAAGGTCTTTCGCCTGCTCACCATCTATGATGCCTTGCAGCGAGATTACCGCGATTTTGGTCGAGCGCGGCCCTGCCAGTATGACTTCTTCAGCATAGAGGCCCTTTTGTGTCGCGGCAAAAAGAGCGATGCCGCCGATCAGCGCCAGAAACAGCACGAGATTTGCGATAACCGACAGTGCAAGGATAATGCCGAATAAAACCTTCCAGCCGGTTCCCCTGCGTGCCGGTTCTAATGCCGCTCGGCCTGTTTCCACGCCCAAAACCGCCTGCGCAGGCGGCTGCACCGATTCTATACGGTTATCCTTCTGCTCAAAATCCATAATTAGCCCTTTCGCAAGTACCTTTACGAGTGTACGCGACAGCATTGTAAGCCGAGTGAGCCACCCTTGTCAATCTTCGACTTTAGGCTCATTCTAAAACCGACGGGGGCAGCCGTCAACCCCCGCGTCTTCCTGGCGGAAGACAGGAGCGGGGGTCGTATCCTTACTCGTACAACACAGGCGTTTCGCGCCAGTTTTTGTCGCGGTCGTGGGCATAGTCTTTGACACGAGGCCGACGCTCACGCAGGCGAACCGACTCAATGCCCAGATAATATCCGCCGGATAGTGGATTCTTGCCAACACACTCCAGCCGCAGCGTGTATTTAGCCGGCTCGGGCCAGAAATCCAACAAATGATATTCTTTGTTTGCGACCTGCTCGCTATAAAAGTCCATCACGGCTCCAATTTTCACGCCGTCAAGATACGCCTGGTATTTGCCGTAATCATACGAAGTGGTCATGTTGAGCAGCAACCGCCTGGGCTCCTTGAGCTTGACCTGAAACGGAATCTCAACCCACGCACCCTGCTGAGTCGGAGGCGTGTAAAGCAGTTGGCCATCAGGGTAGATGTCCAGCTTTTGTGCGACGGCTTGTCCCTGGCCGTGGAACGGCTCGTCAGTGAACTGCTTGGCTGGGAAAACCAAATCCAGATTCGGCAATCTGCGTTCTGCTGCGTCGGGGGCACGAGCCTCGAAGGTCGGCTCACCGGTCTGATACCAGAACGCGACGCTTGCGTAATCATCTTCGCGCTCATTCCAGCTATGACTCTTATAGTCCGGATTCTCGTCAGGTGAGATCCAGCCATAGTGCTCGAATGTCACCTTGAGGGCGGTGTTGAACACGATCGGATCGTGTATATGCCAGCGATATGCGCTGGTATAGCCGCCAACGATTCCCCACTGATCGAAATAGGGCACGCCGAAATAGGGAGTGCTGGTCGTCTTCAGACCCCACGCGCTTAAGAAATAGTCTTCAGTGCCCGTGCCCCAGATGGAAGGCTTTTCTTCGCCGTCAACATATATCTTCTCGTCACCTTCACCGAACCAGGCAGGGCTTCGCGTCCGCACCGCCAGGACCGTGCCGATGTAATGGCCTTTGCCTCTCGTGTCCAGGACTACATAGTCTTTGCCTTTTTGTACGGGATATTCCTGCCGGTACTGCGCATAGAAATAGGGCGTATCCTTCGGCAGGCTTTCTTTCTTTATCCAGTCGATATTGTAGTAGAGCAGGCTGATCGGCTTTTGGGCCTGGTTGACGACCTCGATCTTCGCGGATTTGCGAAACGGCATGTGCCAGAAGCAATTGTATGAATCCGCGTCCTCGACAATCACCGGCAGACTAATCACCTGGCTGCGTTTGCCGAAACAGTTGGCAAAGAAATCTCCCACGGGTGCTTCCACAGCCGGGCGCTCCGCGCCGTCCCAATACATCCGCAAAAGCATCTGCTGATGGTCCGCTGAGCCGTTTTTCGCCCATGGATGCGGCTCAGGGCCCAGGAACGTCATCCAGATATGCGTGATTACGCCGGGCCCTTTCACATCCATGAGCACCTTTGTTTGGCCCGGTGCGACATTGCTGTTATCGCGGTTGCTGTTGGGGTCCGGCTCATCGCTATTGGGCAGCTTGCCCGTCGATGTCACCCGCATACTACGACCACTTTGTGGCCGGGCCAAACCCGCCAGGAAATCCGCACCGCAGGCACCCGGGATCATCGCTGTAAGAAGAATACACCATGCAAAAATGCGATACTGCAACATTGCCTTCATACAAATACTCCTTACCCTATCAACAAAGACAATATATCAGAACCATCATAAAGCCGGCATATTGGCTGTGGTGAACATACCATCAACCTACAAGGCCGGATAAGTGCTCCATTGCCTGGTGCGTGTATCGAATCAGCCGATCCGCATCTGCACATTCCTGGGCCGCCCAAACCCAATTCAGGACCTGCCCGATCTGCTTTTTCTGGAGCCGGCGCCAGTCATCAAATCGCAGTTGCCTGGGAACTTTGTAGTCAGGCGCTTCTCGCAGCAGTAAGGCAATACCAGCCATAGCTCCTGAAGCCATATTCGTTGGCCCAATGCCGTATTCCAATGCCAGTTGCATAGTGCCAAATATCCGCTCATTTAAGCCGAGCTTGCGCACCAGGTCGCGACTGACTCGCGCGACTGTATCTGCTAAATACGGGTTGGTCATACGCTCAAGCAGGTCTTCGGCATACTCCTTGTAACCAGCCTCGGTAAAAAGCTCATCTTGTAGGTGGGCATATTTTTTTATGAGGGACGCGCCGGATTCCTGCAAGAAGGCATCTCTGCCGATTTTCATAATTGCCGAATCCTGCTTAAGCTCGGTCATCGTGGTAGAGCCTTTAAGGGCGCCCAAAAAGCCGAGCAGTGCATGGATTGCATTATGGCCGTACAGCTTGGCTTCCTCGAAAGGCAAAAGGTCGCCCTTTTCAATGAACACTTCGATGCCCGGCTTAAAACCGGGAATTCTCGTTCGGCTCACCAAAATTCGGTTAAACTGTTCTACAAGAAATGCCCGCTGGATACCGGGCGCTATGGCTGCAAGTTTGCGCTGCTGGATTTCGCCCGGCTCGGTGACGACTCTACTCATTTTGCCGATTACAGTATTTAAGAACTGCACGCTTTTCGGCCAGTCCGTCGCCCGTGGCCCGTGACCCGTGACCCGAGCGACGAGCGACGAGCGACGACCGGCGGCTTTGAGCACCGCTTCTTGAAGTATCTCTGCCGCGCGATTATTATTTTCCGCAGTATAAACTACCGTGGCTGCCGCTCGGCTATTTTTCAAACCTTCAGCTATCAGTGACGCAACACTATTGGCTCTGCCTGAATCGTAGAAGTCTACCGAAGGCAGGCAGGTAGTTATCTCTGTGGACTCAGCCAGAACCTTAACGAGAATTTTCTTGTCCCTGGGGACATTGGGATTAAGCAGCTCAACATTATCAATCGGCAGCACCTCGATGCCGTCGGCTCTTGCTACATTGACATAGTAACTGCCGCCATTGGCTCTAACTGCATCGACCAAGTCCTGGTCGATCTCAGCGGCGACTATCCGCGCAAAATTGCCGCTTTGAAATGCCTCTTTGACGAATAGCCCTGCCTGGATAGGCCCAAAACCGAAACCGGTAAAAACGTGCGATGCCATTACACTATCCTGCGGTCTTGACGAACCGGTCGATTTGCCTTGCATCGGTTAAAACTGTCATTTCAAGGTCGTAAATTCTGCTTTTGCCAGACGCGATGTGAATTAGCGTTTTCTGCTGCCTTGCTTTACCCTGGCCGATAGGCGGATTCGTTCCCGGCTCCAGTGCCGTGACATACTCGCCGGGGCCAAAGTGCTGCCAATTGGCTAGGCAGGGCAGTTGCTGCTTTCTATATTTCATAACCAGCGCAAGGCCAATTCGCCGATTGCAAAGCCCCACGGTGCAGATTCCGTTTCTATCGGCAACAACATCAATAAAGCCGCACGCCTCGCCGGTGCCTCTGTGCGCCTCGATGGGCGTGGTGACTTTTCGGAAATTGTGCCGAGGATTGAATATGGCATTATCCATATCCAGGCCGCGAGATGCGCATTTGCCCTTGTAGATAATCTGCGTCCCTTCATCGACCAGCGGCCAGCCAAAGTTACAATGGTACAAAATCATGTGCGGTGCTGGCGTATTGCTCAGGTTTGTCACCACATCGTGAACTCTGATGGTCGGCTCGCCGAGTATGCTTGATATGGTGCGTCGCAGTTGCAGATTCGGCCCAAAGACACGCGATTCGTTAACGACCGCCGTTATGCTCATCTCCAATTTTCCTGCCGCGGGGTCGGGCTGTACAATTGCCTCCACCTCGCCCGGGATGTTGCTTATTCGCCCGTGCAGGCCTCGCTCACCAAACTCATCGACTTCGGGCGGGCCGACGTGACTCAAGCCGCAGGTCGTCAGCAGGCCGCCGGCAAAAGACCAGAGCCACTCCACGCCACGATCGGCATTGGGCTGAGGCGCGACAACGCCAACACGACTCAGCCAGGCAAGGCTGTATTTATTATAAAAAGCATCAACAATATCCAGGCCTCTATCAATAACCACTTTATACCGCAGGCCGGAGCCGGTATTCACCCAGGCAGTGCGCGTGCCCTTGCCGGGACCATTATCTAAAATAGAAGTCTCAATGCCCCCGATCTGCGCAAAGTTACCGACCTTGTTTTGCCAGTCAAATCTTGCCTTCTTGGTAGCCATTTGGTTCCCCTTGCCCTTTAACTCAAGGCATCTTGCAGCGCATCAAAACTTGAGTAGTCTACCCCGCTGCGGACTGCTTTTAGCATCTTGTCGTATCTTTTGATGTTGCCGTATCGGTCGTTCAGCGGCGCCTTTATATATAGTGACGCAAATAAATTACCCATCTGCACCGCTTCGGCAAAGTCTATAGTACCATCTTTGAACCGCGCGAAATTGTGAGCCAGATACGTGATAAGTCCCGCGCGGAAGGAGTCCCCTGCCCCAACCAGGTCCACTACCTCTCCTGCCATAAACCGGGATTCGATTTTGTTAGGTCCGCCGGTATGCCCATCCAGGCTGATGTGCTTTTCGTAGGCGCCGTCACTGACAGTGACGCCAAACAGCTTTGTCCGCCTGTCTTTTCGCCAGAATCGCTCGGTTAGAAAATCCAAAAAGTGCACGTTATTTTCGTGCTCAGTGAATTTGCTCCAGGGACGCTTGCCCGCCAAAGTATTCTCGATCAGCTTAGCTTCGTCGCAGGAAGTAAAGAACAAATCAAGCTCGGGCAAAAGCGGCTCTAAAAGGTGGTATTGCTGCACCGCTCGACCAGAACGAATTAGCTCCTGCGGGTTGCCTGTCAGAGTGTGGCTATCCACAATTGTGACAGTGCCTTTGCCCCGGCACCACTTGATAAATCCAGCCAAATTTTGTCCGCCATTTGCATCCCCTCTGTCGGACAGGCCGGAGTACATATAGTAGACGATCCTGGGCTTTAGGCGATCAACAGCCCTTTTGAATATGTCGAAATCAAAATCGTTGTTGGCGTTGGGAAAATATGCTATGCCGCCTCTGTCGCCGCCGATGGTGCTGTGGATAAATGTTGTTCCCGTGGGCAAATCCGGGTGTATGAAAGTTGCCGACATATCAATTCCGTTGGCGGTCATTACGTCGTAGAAAAATCTGCCCTGGGCATCCAGGCCATCGTAATCGCCCTTTCCGAGATTGACGCCCACCGCGACTTTCAAGCCGGTCCTCGCAATCAAAGGCGCTGAATTGCCCGGCCCGCCGGCGGTGGCAAAACCCTGCTGTATCCACTGGTGCAATTGCTCCTGAGAATAATCGGGCATGTCTTTAGTTTCACACTTAGCCAGTCCACCCTTACCGACCAATTCATCCGCGAATTCAAAATCCGGCCTTCTTAAATCCGTTACCGCAGTGTTTAGAATCAGTACATCCGTTGCCATACTTCATTTTCTCAAAGCCTAATCTGTCATTCTGAGCGCAGCGAAGAATCTCTCTTTTCAGTCAGCCAGACCCTTCGCTTCGCTCAGGGTGACACTGTTAAAATATCATCTTAGTGCATCTCCGCCTCGCATGTCCCGATGGCGGCCCTGTAGAAATTGAACTGGACGTTGGGATGTTCCGCCAGAAGTGACATCGGCACGGAGCTATCGGCGATTTTCTTACTTATCATAAGGGTAGTCAATCGCATCCCGAAGGGATTATCGTGCATCCCTGCCTGCCAGATTGAGACTTTCTCTGCCTTCCAGGTTTCGACCGGCCCCACGGTAATCGCCTTGGTCGGCACGCCGGTCACTACCCCGCCGCCGCTGGTCCGCGCATTCTGCATAACAGTAACCGGATGCAAGTCCACAACCCTCGTTCCAAGCCGGCGATATTCCTCCGGCTTAGGTGATTCGTTCTTGTATTTTCCTTCGCGCCTGACCGGGTCGTTGAACGCCCAATGCTTTATGTCGCCCTGGCCGCCTTGCATAATCGCGCAGCGGACACCTTGCCAGCTCTTGACGTACTCGGTGACATCAGCTTTGGGAAAATGAATATTACAGGCGGGCATTTTCAAATTCGGATCAATCCGGTCGAAGCAAAGCTCCATATCCGCCTTTGCAAAAGATAGTGGATGTGTCCGCGGCACTTCTTTGCCGGCCATGTACCATTCGTCCATTCCCCAGAAATGAGCGTTCTTAAGATTCAGCCCAAGCTCATTCACGATGCGTGCGACAAGCGGAAGCTGCTCGGTTGGCCCAATCGGACCGCAAATACCAACCGGATTATCCGCCGTCGCTTGCTTCCATGCCGTGACATACTCCAGAGCTTCTGCCAGATAAAACTCTTCCAGAGTGTCATAAAAAACAACCTTGAAACCTTCCCTGCTAAGGCACGCCATATCTTTTTCTGAGAGTTTTGCTGCATCGTTAAGAATCTGGTCGTCAAGCGTGGTGTAGTCCCACCAGTCCGGCGCCAAGATGCTGATTTTTCTTGCCATCCTTGCTCTCCTTACATTGTATGCACCAGGTCGCCAAGTTCGGCCTTGAGGATATTATCCTGCGGATAGGCGTGACCTAAATGCTGCCTGAAGCCCTCAGCAAAACGTGAGCCTATCTGCTCGCCTCTTTTCTCACCTAACTTTTTCATCGAGATAACATAGTCGTCCATCCCATGATGTTTAAGCAGCCAATTTCGTTGGCTCTCGTGGCAGCAAAGCATCTTTTCTTTGGTCTGCATCGCACTGGTTATATCAACGATTGTGCTCGGCTTTATCTGGGTTCCGAGTTTGTCTTTGCCGTCTGCGGGATCAAAATAATAAAGACACGGTATCGGCTCGAATGGCTCAACGCCCGGAGTCTCGATATTGACGACGCCGCAGGCAAAGCAGGCGGTCTGAGCGATTTTGCTGGCCATTTCGTGGTCGACCATATAATCCGCGGGACTGCAGGTGAACACAATACGCGGACGGACTTTGCGCACGAGCTCAATAGCTTTTAGCAACGTTGGCCTGTCGTACATAATAAAAATATCGTCGCATTCGAGGCAGTGATAGCTGCCGTCCAACAGGCTCGCGGCTTTAGCGGCCTCAGCCCTGCGGATTCTGCTAATTTCCTCCCGGCTGTATTCAACCGTACCGCAATCTCCCGGTGTCATCGTCGCAATATGAATCTTCCAGCCCTTTTTACGAAGTAGTGCGAGTGTCCCCGCACAGAAAAACTCCGCATCATCCGGGTGGGCACCCAAACTCAAAACCGTCTTGTCTCTGTTTGCAGCCACGCCTCTGAAATCCATAGCCAATTCTACTTACCCATCAGGTGGTTGATTATCAGCATATCCAGCTCTTCGTAATCTCGCTGGGCTATCAATTTCTTGACTTGCTTGTGGTCAATACTTCGAGCGATCTCGACCAGGCGCAGGAAAATTGTCCGGCTGTTAGCTAAGTGCTTGGTAGCGACCTGCTGCTTCTGCGTCCGCATAGCCTTAACATCCAGGCCGACGAATTCGCCCTTTTTGCCGTAGTCGTACGCATCGAGCACGCGCACCTGATTGAACGCCCTGCGCAAGTTGACTGCGCCGAAGGTTCTGTCTTCATCGAACTTCAGGCCGTTTTGATCGTTCAGGTGCACCGTAAACAGCTTATCATAAGCAAGTGCAAAACCCATTTCGTCCGAAGGGTCGAGACCAGCCAAAATAACGTGGGCGGTTTCTATATTGACGCCGACTCGCCGGGGGTCATCGGTAAGGTAGCTGATGGCGACAGCGTGCCCTGTAGTCGGAATATACGCCTGGTCCATCGGCTCATTGGGCTTTGGCTCAATCGCAATCTTCATTTGCGAATTGTAGGCCAGCATATCGTTTATAGCCCCTACAATTTGCTCCACTGCGACTTTGCTGTCCTTAGCCTCGCGGACATACGTCCCTTCCCGTGCCAGCCAGAGAACGATAAGTTTGGTGCCCAGTGCATCGGCGATATCAATCATCCGCCGGCTTCGCTCCTTTGCATACGTGCGGCTGGCGGCGTCATTGGACGTATAGGCGCCATCAATAGTACGCGGGTCTTCCCACAGCCGGGGCGCAACGAATTCCGCCGCTAGCCCCTCACTCTCAAGCAGCTTGCGGACCTGTTTTGCCTTTCTGACAATCTGGTTGGCACTGAGCTCATCCATATTCGGCACGGCGTCGTCATCGTGGAATTGTACGCCGTCAAAGCCAAGTTTCTTGTACATCTTGAGCTTCTTGGCAAATGTAACCGGTCGCCTGACCGGCGGCCCAAACGGATCCGCGCCTTCATGAATATTCCAGGGCCCAAATGAAAACCGATATTTTCCAGCCATTTTGTTTTCCTCCTTAAATGTCTTCTTATTTTCAGTTTAGGCTTTAGCCACAAAGTGGTCAGATTAGTTACTGGCAATTGTCCCCTACTCTTTTCAAAGAAGCTGGTTTATAAGTCGAGCTGCCTTTTGAGCACCGTCCGTTGGGACGCGTGCATAGTTCACCTCCCTGCCAAGATTGGCGATTACCTTCTCAGCTAGGGCTTCCTGCGTCGTTTCGTAATAAGACATCCTGATTCCTGCTTTATGTCTGGCCAGCCGCTCAGATATATAAATCTGCTGATCAAACTGTTGCTCTAGAGGGAAGTAGAGAAATGGCCGCCTCAGAGCAGTCAGTTCTGTGGTGGAAGTGCCACCTCCAACAACTATAGCTAGGTCACTCGCCGCAAAGTGCTCATGCAGGTCGGGAACATATCCTCTGGCATCTATGCCCTGCAGAAGGTCGAGGGATTCGGGCGAGAGCAGAGCGCCGCAGACCATTACCATACGAAGATCTGGTATCTCTTTTTTTAATATGGGGTAGGTACGCCCGCACAGCTCTAACAGCTCCTTGCCAACGGAAGCGCCCCCGAGAGAACATACTACCAGGGGTTGTTCACCATATCCTAACTTGGCCCGGACTTTCGCCTTGTCTTTGTATTCATCAGGATCAAACCGAATAACATACCCCAAGAACTTACAATTTTGTTTGGCCCATTCCCGGCAGTTGGGCAACAGGAAGCCCAACTTCACATCAGGAACATCCTCCACCTCACCTACGAAAAAATGCGTGACCCCAAGGCGCTCGAATCCCCGTGAGGTTTTTAGATTCAGGAAATAAACGAACAATTTTTCCAAAGGGTTCTTGGTCATAGTAATCGCCCCAATGAAGTCGTGTATCATCACGATGGGGAATTCCAGTCTTATACGTTTTTGCACCAACGCAAACATCACTTCATATATCTCATCACCGATAATGAGAGCAAAGTGGTATTTGCCGGTTACCTGTTCCAAGACTTTGACATTGTGGGCCCACAACTTCCTTGCGTGAAACGCGTATTTCATAAGATTCAACCCAAACCCATCAACAACTTTCTCGCCAAAGCTGTTGTAATCCGCACTCAGCACAGATTCAGGCAGAATTTCCTCTCCGGCTTCCTCGAGCACCCGTGTTGACAACGGGGAGGCTAACCACGATAGGTCGACTTCTGGAAGCTGTCTGTGTATTTCCTTCGCTATTGCAACGTCTCTGGTAATGTGGCCCATTCCCCCTTGCCAACTGATATATAGGATTCTCTTCTTTGTCATTTCCACATATCCATTCTGCAATCTATTCTTTCGCAACTAAATTATCTGAGTCAACCTATTGAGTTTAAACCTACGCTGATAGATATCTGTGCCTTTTTCTTATCCCGAATTCCACGTTTACTTAATCAGTGTCAATCTGTGTTAATCCGTGTCTACTTTTCTCCTCTGAGTACGGCGTAGGCATGACGGGCGTAGTGGCCGCGAAGGTCACGCTCGTATTCTTTAAGAATCTTTTCGCCCAGGCCTTCATAATCGCCGCAGCGATACAAGGCCCTCGCCAAAAATAGCTCGCGAAGCGAGCAGTTTCTCGTGCTGGTGTCGGCAGGACTATCCGGCGTCCTGCGCCGAGCCTGCTCAATATCCGTAAAAGCATGACCGGTCATACCCGGCTTTTTCAGAAGTTCAGCCAGTGGGTTAGCCGCCGCCGGAACGGCGAGCGTCTCCAGTGCCATCGCCACCGCCCGGAAGTGCGAAAACTCGCTTTTGGCATCCAGTTGTGCCAGTTTCTCCACAATGACATCGACCACTCGCCTGTCGCCTGTGCCACACAGAGCAATTATTAAACTATCCAGCGGACTCATGCTCGCTCCAAACTGGCCCATGCCGGTAAAATTCCAGCCTTTGTCCCAAGCTTTGGCCCTGACCGCCGCCAGCAAGGTATCCGCACCAGCGGCGTCACCAAATATCGCCAGGATATGGGCGTAAATTAGCTTAGCATCCTCGTTTTCGGCACTTTGGTAGGCTTTTCTAAGCAGCGGCAAAGCTCGCTGCGGCTGGGCAAAAATTACCTCAAGGCCGTCGCAATTTTTGGTCACTGTTTCTACTGCTTTTTCAACCTGCTCCTTAGGCAGCGGAAATGAGTCCTGATGATCGAGCACCTCTTTGGGCAAATTGCCCTTTTCAACAAGGTGTTTTTGCAGCGTGTTGATGTCGATATCACGCAAGCTTTTTCCGCTCTTGACAGCCATCGCCGCTGCGACGCCGGCTGCGTAGCCCTGGTTCTGAATATCAGCCTGCATACGGATAACCGGCATCACATCGCGGTCGGCGCTGACGCCTAATCCCGTGACCAATATACCGTCCAGTCCTTTGGGCAGCAGACAGCGATACGGCACATAGGCGGTAATAACTTCTCTATCAGGCGGTCTGAGCATAAACATCGGGTGTACCGTGAAGCCGTGCGTATCGAAATTACTCCTGGCTAAAACTATAGTGTCGGCAAAGGTACGCCCCAGATACACGTCCAGCGGCGAGAGCACAAAGTCACCGACTATCCGCCGCCTCTCACGCGTATCTATCAATTGGCCAAGGTCGTAAGCACCCTGGTACTTTTTCTTGGCAACGACAAACGCGTGCCAGACATCGACAACATCGGTGTCGTCGATAAAAGTCCAGTCGGTGTTGGTATACCTGGCACCGATCTCTTGGGGCGGAAGTCCCGCACCCTGAACCGCGAGGCCGTGGCCGTTGGTATAAACGCAATCGGCGCCGGCAGCGGCAGCAATGTCGGCATTGCCGGTTGAATCAATGACGACCTTAGCAAGTACTACTCCGCGTCCATCCGGCATGGCGACAACTACGCCCTTAACCCGCCCATCCTCTACCAACGCACCGCAGCCCAGCACACCGAACCATATATCCGCACCCGCTTTGCGCAGCGCCCGGCGATACAACTCCATCTTCAATTCGCTGTTCCAGGCCTCACCCTTGCCACTGTCACCTTCGCCGCTGCCTCCGAACTCTACCAATGCCTGGTCGATTTCCTTAGTAAAACCTTCACGGTAACCGTAGTAATATTTTCCAATAAGACCGAGTGTCCCCACCCCACCAAGGCCGTGCAAATATTCAATAACAAGCGTTCTGGCCCCCTGCCGTGCTGCAGCGATGCCGGCGGGCGCTCCACCCGTGCCGCCGCCAACCACAACAACATCGTACTGGCCCACGACCGGTACCGCCCGCGCCTCGGCGATAACGCTGCCCAGCTCACTTTGCGCCGGACGTGTCCAGACAAGATTCTCCGAGATCTGGCCGGATACGGCTGGCCTTACGGAATTGCCGGGCAGTTTCACGTCACTTAGCTTGCCGATAGAGCCGGCCTCGGAAACGGCAGCAGCACCAATGCGGCTGCCTGCTTTCATAAGCTCCAAAGGCCGAAGCAACTTCTCCGCACCATCACGTGACAGGTCCACACAGCCGCCCAGCACAAACAAGCGACTAACGCCCGCGGGTCGGAACACATCCAGGCTAACTTTTTCCCCACCTGACCAAACGCCGGATAGGCTCTCTTTGCCCCTCATCGGATCGGGCGGCGCCTGAAAGAGCGTCTCTGAGTCATCGCCCTGCTTCGGATGCCAGGTCTCATCACGGGCTATCTGTTCAGCCTCAGCAAAGGACGCGAAGGAACCGTCCGCCATTGGAATCTTCAAAGTATATTCTATGGCCTCGTAGCCGGCACCCTGGCTGGTCAATAGCGGCGTCGGCATTTTGTGTGCCGACACTTCTTCAGTTTTTACACCCTCGCCTCCGACAACCACTCGCCTAAAAGTTTGCGGCCCCCTTGGATACGGGCGAAACGCCGCGCCTGCCATCCTCGCCACGCTTGCTCGCGCCGTTGCATCAATGATGACCTTAGCCTTGACCGCCTGCCGGCCCGACCGGTTAGCCATAACGATACCCGCAAGTTTTCCTTGCCCGTCATAAAGTACGTCTGCTGCATAGCAGCCAAACAAAAATTCAACGCCCGCCTGTAGCATCGCCTCATCCAGCGTGCGCTTAACCTGCATTGGTGTTGGGGGAACACGATAAGTTTCACTTGCACTTTTCAGCCGTCGCGCGGCAGCGGGTTCCGCAAAAAGTCTCTTAGCCAGCGGCGAAGCAGGCTCTTCGCCCGGCTCAAGCCACAGCCGATACGTGCCGCACAAATCCTCGCCGAGATACGGCCGCTCCGCCGCCAGAAAGACTTTCGCACCCTGTTGTGCTGCTGCCACAGCCGCCGCTACGCCCCCCGATGTCCCGCCAACAACCACCACATCAACATCGTAAGCAACAGGGATATTGCGGGCGGATTCCTTGACCCAAGCTACAGGGCGGGGATTTTGCATCTCCAGCGTCAAATCTTGATTTTTAGCACAACCGGCCTGCCAAAAAGCGACGCAAACTACTACTGCGACAGAGGTTGTGCCAAGCAGTTTCGCCATTCTCAAGCCCTTCCTTTGAGTATTTGGCTTTCACAGGGGCATTTTTCCGACGCCGCTGCTGGCTCGATGATACCATTATCTTTGCCAGAAGCCCATTTGCAACCAAATTCCTTTGACGCCGCAGCGGTGCGACAGCTCAAGCAAAACATCCGCTGCCCAAACTTGACAACGACTATTTTGAGTCTAAAATCGCCCCCTATGGCTGATTCAGCCCCGCCCAAAAAGAAGAAAAAGCACAACCTCTTCAAAGATTGGCTTACGTACCTTGCCCTGCGAGTGATCGTGGTTTTTCTTTATCTATTCGACGTCCAGACTAACTTGGACACGGCTTGCTTTCTCGGCAGACTGCTCTGGAAATACTATCACCGTGGCCGTAAACGGGCCTTAGACAACCTCCGCGCAAGTTTTCCCGAAAAAGACGAGCAATGGATACACAACATCGGGTGCCGAAGCTTCCAACACATCGCGATGCTCGCGATTGACGTATTGTTCACGCCGCGCCTGGTGAGAAAATCCAACTGGCGGAGCTACTCCCGCTTCAAAAACACCGAACGGGTAAAATGGCTGATGAAAGAGGGCAAAGGCCTGATTATGGTCACCGGCCACTACAGCAACTTTGAGATCATGGGCTACCTGATGGGGCTGTTCGGCTTTAATATTTACAGTATCGCCCGCCCTTTAGATAACCGCTTTATCAGCAAGTACTTATACGGCGTCCGGCAGCGAGTCGGGCAGATAATCATAGATAAAAAAGGCGCCGCAGGACTGATGCCCAAGATAAGTTCAAGCGGCGCTACAATTGGCTTTATAGCAGACCAAGATGCCGGCAGAAAGGGCATTTTCGTTGACTTCTTTGGCCGTAAAGCCAGTACCTATAAGAGCATAGGATTGCTCGCTATCACTAATAACATCCCCATCGTAGTTGGCTACAGCCGAAGAATCGACAGCCGGTTTTTCTTTGAAATCGGGGCAAACCGCATCATTTTCCCGCAGGAATGGGCTGAAAAAGACGATCCTTTGACCTGGGTTACAGCAGAATATACCCGCGCAATCGAGGAATTCGTGCGGGAGGACCCCACTCAATACTGGTGGCTGCACCGCCGATGGAAACACCGCCCGCGAGAAGAGAGGCAAAAATCTTAGCCCAGACAGCCCTTGCCCATTTTCACAAGAGACAGATTGAGTGACATCAAATTGGACACTTAGTTTATAAGACTTTTGGCAAAAATTTTTATAAGTGCTTAAGGTACAAGAGAATACGTGCAAAACAGGAAAAGTTCAAAAATGAGCAAAAATGCGCAGAAATTGACAGAAATGCGCGCGTTTTGAACAGAAATTAACAAGAAATGCGCACTTTTTAGCACGTCTACAAAATTGTATTTGACTTTTGCCAAGCACCTCGATTTCTGGCACGCCAATTGCTCGAAACTCAGGTTCGCACAGACTTCAACACGGACTGAGCCGTACCGAAGGCTTGGTCCGCAACTGTTGAGGTGCAAAGCGCACCTCGTTGGTCGCAGGGTGGTAAACAAACTTTCCATTTTCCTTTGTCGCATTTTCAAAGTAAAATAAATTACGAAGTCCGAAGATAATTTTTAGTGTTGTATAACCACAAAGCTGGATGAAAATAGTATAGAATGGCAAAAACAAAGGCAACAGAGCGGGAATTTCAGGGGCAGGTGATCTCGTGGATAAAGGAACGAATAAACCAAGGAGGGCTACCGTTTGAGAATGCCACGAATGACTCGAGTTGCTACGGCTTAGAAAAAGTCAAATTCCCTGATGTTCTGGTGACGCTGGATTTTGAATGTCACAGACCGTTTTGTGGATGGGAATTAAAAACTCCAAAGACCGATGTGCGTGAGAAGGAGCTTTTGAAGGACGCGGTGCTGAAGGCCCAGACTCTTGAGGCCAAGTATTTTGTTACCTGGAATATGCAGACGGCAATCATATGGAGGACGCCGGAGAAAACAAGGGCGATAGTAAGCGAAGCGGACAAGGTTCAGGAGTTTGGGCCGGACCCACGGATAACTGATGTTAATGACGTAAGGGACAAAGTAAAGACCGAATTCCTGCGAGATATGTGCAACCGGTTATTGGTTGACCTGGGTAGGTTGCATGAAGATGAGAGGATAAACCTGCCGGTGGCGGACAGGACGATTTTTGTAGGGCTGGTTGCGAGCGCTTCCGAGAAAATGGCAGGGACATTGCTTGGCGACATCGGTAAAGCGAGGAGGGACAAGAGTTTTGACAAGCGGCTGGAGGGGTGGGCAAAGAAACAGGGCGTCAATAAGTATGACCAGGATTATCGGGAAACACTCGCACAACAGATTGCATACAAGATAATTGCCAAGATACTTTTTTACCTGACATTGCGGAGGCAGAATCTGCACTTACCCAAAATGGAGTTGCGCGGAGATAACTATAGAACATCGATGACGAAAATGCGGCAACTGTTTCAGTTAGGGCTTGAGGTGGATTACCAGGCGGTATTCGAGCCGGACATCACTGACGAGATTGAATTATCGCAGGACACAGCAAAAGTCATAATAGAGCTGACGGAAAATCTTGCCCACTGGAGTTTTACATTGATGCCGCTCGATGTGATAGGGGCGGTTTTTGAAAAGCTAGTGCCGGAGGATGCCCGGCATAGTCTTGGGCAGTATTTCACGCCGGATAATCTTGTTGATTTGATAACGACATTCTGTGTTCGCAGCGGCGATGATTTTGTGATGGACCCCACTTGCGGGACGGGGACATTTCTGATTCGCAGCTACGACCGACTGCGGCATCTGGGCAGCAGAAGGAAACCGCACCATCAATTGCTTGATCAGGTCTGGGGGTTCGATATTGCAGGGTTTCCAGCGGAACTTGCGACGATAAATCTCTACAGGCAGGACTTAAACGACTACCTGAATTTTCCAAGGGTGTTGTCAAAAGACTTTTTTGATGTTATGCCGTGCCAGGAGTTTGAATTTCCTCCGCCCAAGAAAACAGTAAGGACTGGAGACCAAGTGAAGGTTGCAGTTCCAAGGTTTGATGCGCTGGTAGGAAATTTCCCATTTATCAGGCAGGAACTGATTGAGAAGGTCGAGAAGGGGTACAAGAAAAAGTTGGAGAAAGTACTGTTTGAGAGCTGGGGCAAAGATTATTCAGTGCTTTTCAACAATAATGCGGGTAACAGCAGGGTAAAAACGGAACATAAGCTGCGATTATCGGGGCAGGCGGATATTTACGCGTATTTATTCTTTCATGCAGCAGCACACTTGAACCTTGGGGGGCGGATGGGATTTATAACAAGCAATTCCTGGCTTGATGTTGCATACGGATATGAATTGCAAAGATTTTTCCTCTCGAAGTTTAAGATTATAGCGATTTGTGAAAGCAGGTGTGAGCCGTGGTTTGAGCAATCGGCGGTGAATACGGTATTTACCATATTAGAGCGGTGCGATGAAGAAGAGGAAAAGAAGAATCATTTTGTCCGGTTTGTGAAGATAAAGAAACCATTGAGGGAATTATTCCCCCAGAATCCGTTGACGGATGCGCAGGCGAGGTGGAATGCACTAGATGCGTTTGTTGCAAAGATAGAGGAATTGCCTGACAGGTGGAGAGCAGGACTAAAGGACGGCTTTAAGAAATTTGGGCCTATTGGGGCCGAATATGTTCGCCAGCCGGAGATTATTTCATACGAGGATGAGGATGCTCGCGTGAGAATGATTCGGCAGGAAGATTTGAGGGACGAGGTAGAAAGAGCAGAACAGACAGTTAAGTGGGGGCAATATCTGCGTGGGCCGGATATATATTTTGAGATATTAGAGAAATGCGCGGATAAATTTGTGCCGCTTGGCAAAGTAGCGGATATCCGTAGAGGAATTACGACCGGCATAAATGAATTTTTCTATCTGACGGAGGATGAGATAAGGCACTGGGGGATTGAGAAGGAATTTTTGAAGCCCGTTATCAAATCGCCAAAAGAATGTGATGGAATAACGTTAAGAAAGAAAGACCTTAAATGGTTTGCCTTCCTTTGCCATAAGGATAAATCAGAGTTGAAGGGAAGCAATGCGCTCAAATACATAAAGTGGGCAGAGAAACAGAAGACCAGCGACGGAAAACCCTGGCCGGAGGTGGAGAGTGTAAAAGGCAGGAGGAATTGGTATGAATTGCCAAAACGGGAGCCGGGTTTGCTGCTTGTGCCGATGGTTACGGGGGCCAGTCTACGGTGCATAGTGAACGTGTGTAAAGCACAGGTGGACCATAATCTATTTGAGGTTATTTGTGAGGATGAAGATGTTGTCGATGCTCTGAGAATGTATCTTAACAGCGCTGTCGTATTCGTTCAAAGAGAATTGACAGGGCGGGTGAATCTCGGTGATGGTGCGCTTAAAGTTGAAGGGATAGATTGGGAAAGGATACTTGTTCCCCGGAAAGAGCTTCTGGTCAACGTGAAGGAACGGGAGGGTAAAGCGTTTGAAGAGATGAACCGCCGGTCCATAAAGGACATTGCGGCAGAGGCGAAAAGGAAAGACCGAATACAATTTGAAAAAATGGTGAGTTTGGCGTTGGGATTACCAGAGGAATCTGGTGGCGCTATTTTGGAGGGGGTTGTGGCGCTTGTCGAGGAGCGGCATTTGTTGCCGAGGTTACGGAGTTCGAGGAAAAAGGACCGCGTTGAGCAGGATATTGAGAAATTACGTGAGGAGATAGCGAATGAGGTTCTGCCAAATGGGCCTATCAAGTTTCCGGATGGGTTTGTAAAGGGCTGGGGTCGGGTAAGATGTAAAGAGATAGGTGTTCCAGCGGGGCCGTTGAAACTTGGAGAATCATTTTTTGACAAGCAGGAAATCTGTGATGAAGAAGGAAAACACCTGATGGAGGTTGGCAGCGCAGAAGAAGGCAAGTTTATAGTTTATGCGAAAAAGAAAGATGAACTTGTTATAAACATTCCGGAAAAGAGTATAGCATTTAAAAAAGCGGTACAGGACTACGAATTGTACGTGAAGGAGTTGCGGGACAAACTTTACTCTGCGTTTATCGATAAGTGCGGCGACCATTCTTTGTCGGAGGGTCTGACGCGGCAGGTTTTTGAGGAGTTTGGACTACCGGATATGCAGTAGGAGAATAAATAAACCGGCAATGACCTTTGACTACGACGTTCGGGGGCAGGCCCTTCGACAAAGTTTACCCCTTCACTGGGTTCAGGGCAGGCTCTGAGCGTGAGCCGAATGGGCTCAGGGCAGGCTTGGCAGAAAAAATATCGTAGAGAACCCCCTGCATAAAAGCAGGAGGCATGAACCCGCCAAAACAGGGGACGACCCCCTGCGTAAAGCAGGGGGCTAAACGGGGACGCCAGCGATAAGGACGACATATTCGCCTCTGGGCGGGTCCTCAAGATGGGCTAATAACTGCGACAATCGGCCACGTTTGACAGATTCAAAAACCTTGGTCAATTCCTTGGCCAGTGCAGCCGGGCGGTCGCCAAAAACATCCAGGGCATCCTGCAAAAAACCACGCAGCCGATACGGACTCTCATAATAAATAAGTGTGTGCGGCGAATCTTTATCCACCGCTAAAAACTTCCTGCGCTTACTGCTTGTGCGGGGCGGAAAGCCGCGAAAGGTAAAACTGTGCGTAGCAAGGCCGGATAAAATTAGTGCCATCACAAAAGCGGTAGCACCAGGAATCATCGTCACCTCAAGGCCCGCCTCGATAGCGGAACGAACCAAAACAAAGCCCGGATCGGAGATGCCGGGCGTGCCGGAGTTTGTCACCAAAGCGATAGATTTACCCTCTTTCAGTGAGGCGACGATTTTGTTAGCGACTCGGGTTTCGTTATGCTCGTGGAAAGAGATTTGCGGCTTTTTAATGTCGAAGTGTTTCAGCAATAGGCCGGTCTTGCGGGTATCTTCGCTGGCGATGTAATCGGCCCGGCGGAGTGTGTCGAGCGCCCGCAAAGAGATGTCGGACAGATTGCCGATGGGGGTGGCCACCAGATAGAGCATTGTTTTGTCCTTGATAAGGTCAGTTCTACCTTGTGGGGCAGATTCTTCGCTTCGCTCAGAATGACAATCAGCGGGACTTTACGTACAGTCCTTTACGTCTTTTAGCGAGTATTTTTCGCCCGCCTTTGGTTCGCCTCCGAGTCCGAAAGCCGCAGGTTCGTATCTTTTTTCTCGTGCTTTTTCGAGGATTCTCCATATTATGCTCGCTCCGCTTGCGTTCGTAGATGTTCTTTTGCCTTGTGCAATTTCTGTGAAAAGTCGCCGTTTCTAAACTGCGATGTCCATCTCCTGATAGTGATCCAGCCGCCAAACCGGATCAGGCGGTTACGCCAGTCCCGATACCACCGTCTCCAGCCAAACTCAAGATTATGCAGGAAGAAAACCAAGCCGGGGAAAGAAAATATGCTTGCAGCTATCAAGAACATATATTTGAACTGATAGAACCTGCCCATAATCTTTTTGACGGAGTTCTGCATCTGGTCGGCGGTCATCGGCTCATCAGGCTCAAACAAAGGAAAGTTGCCGTCATAGTATTCCCAGCCGACATCATCGGTCGAGTAAATCCTGTTTTGCCTGGCAAGCCTGCGTCTCAATTCCGTCCCGGCCAGAGGGACCGGCAGCAAAACCTGCACAGTGTCAATCTTGGCTCTCTTGATGAAAGTCCTGAAATATTTGGCCCGCTCTTTGACCGGCATATTGAAATCCACGCCTTCTGTTTTCGGATAGCCAAAGATGAACATCCCGTGCACCAGAAATCCAAATTTGTGATATATCCTGGTCAGCGACAGCATATCTTCGGCTCGGACGCGCTTGTTCATAGCCGCTAATTCTTCTTCAATCGGCGATTCAAAACCGATGGCTACCATCCTGATACTCGCTTGCTGCATAGCAGCCAGCAGCTCGGGGTCTCTGGCTTTATCCAATCTTATCTGAACCGTTATGACCAGCCTTCTGTTTATGCTCTTTTGATAATCCCTGAGCATATTACAGAATCTTATCGTCTCATCCCGCTGCTGCCCGAAGAGGTCGTCAACGATAAAGAAGTGCCTGGCGCTACGCGTCTCGACAAGAAAGCTGATATGCTCAAGCAGTCGCTCAGGCAAGGCGTATCTTGGCTTACCCTTGACGGTGCAGAACTCGCAGGCCATTGCGCAGCCGCGCGTCCTTTCGACAGGATAAAGTTTGATCTTGGCGTAGCGAACTAACGAAAAATCGGGTAAGGGCAGTTTGTCAAAATCGGTCAGCGGCTCTCTTGGCGGCGTGCAAACGATCCGGCCATCGCTCAGGTGGGCAATGCCTTTGATCTGGCTTACATCTTGTTTGCCTTCCACCGCCCGTAGAAGCTCTTTGATCGTCTGTTCTGCCTCGCCAATAACCACATAGTCGATGCCGCTGTGCAGCGCCTCGGCTATATTTTCTTCGGCAAAATGCTGGCCCCCGGCGATAGTGACAATGCCCTTATCTTTGTAAAAGCGGGCTAACTTGTAGAGTCTGGGTATGGTGCTGGTCAAGCCTCCATAGAATCCAACGACATCCGCGGGTCTGTGTCGCTGCAGAAACTCGTGGTCGGCGCCAATCAATTTGTGCCTGGGGCCGTATCTGCGAAGGTTGTTTTCATCTATAACCTCAGCATCCCACCCTTCCATTTCATTCACGGCGGTAGCCACACATACCGGCCCCAGAGCAGTGGTCGTCCTGGCGATGCGAGAATAAATATTAAATGCCGGATAAGCCGGAATGACAACTCTCAGCCTGTGCCTCTTTTTGGATGAATCAATCATATCAACAAACCTGGCGTCGAATCATAACGTTTTTTGCAGCCGTTGCAAGCACATCTACGGCTGAAATTCTTCCAACTCGTACAGAATAACTGCCGAGGCAACAACGGCAGCGGTCTCGGTTCGCAGAATTCGTTTTCCAAGACTCATCGCCACGGCGCCTTTTTCACAGGCGGCAGCGATTTCCTCATCGCTAAACCCGCCTTCCGGGCCGATAAGCAAAGCAATGGCAAGCGCTTCAGTACGACCGGCTTGTAGAAGCTCTCGCAAAGTGCGCCTGCCCGCCTGCGGACAGGCGATGAGGCGGCGGTCAAAGGCACCGAGTCCGGCCAAGGCATCGGCAAAGTTGATGGGACGTTCCAGTTGCGGGATTCTGCCTCGGCCGGATTGTTCAGCAGCTTCGGTGACGATGCTTTTCCAGCGGGCGAGTCTTGCCAGCGTAATGGCTTGCGGTCGGCGGACGATACTCCGCTCTGTCACCATCGGCACAAAGCGTGTAACGCCCACCTCGGTGCACTTCTGCAGGACCCACTCGAACTTCTCGCGGGCAAGAAGAGCCTGGTAGAGCGTTATCTGCGTGCGCGGTTCGCCCTGGGCCAGTTGCTTATCCGTTATTCGGCCCGCCACCCGTTGCCGACCTACATCGGTTATCGCCACCGCATATTCGTAGCCGGTGTTATCAAGCACAATAATTTGGTCGCTGGGCGTCATCCGCAGGACACTGCGAATTTGATGGGCCTGTTTGCCGGTGAGGACTACCTGCCCGCTGCCTAGGTTTTCGCCCGAAACAAAAAAACGATGCATCACTTTAAGGTCCTTGACATCCGTTACCGAAAGTGTGCCTATTATATAATTGCCGAGGCGGATTCCGCACCTGCAAAGGTGAGCCGAAACTACGATTTTGCCAACGACACGCAAGGCCAGGCCAAATATAATGCCTTCTGTGGTGACCAACGGCGAAAAACAAAACAAAGCCTATCTTTATGCCCTGATTGCGGTTTTCTTCTGGGGGACTATCGCTTCAGCTCTCAAGATCTCGTTGTGTTATTTGCCGGTTTTGCCGCTTTTGCTTTACGCCTCAGTGACATCAGCAGCAGTGCTTTTTGCCTATTTGCTGTTTGCGGGAAAGCTGAGACTACTGAAAACCTTATCCCGGCAAGATTATTTACGCTCTGCCCTATTAGGATTTCTGAATCCCTTCCTGTATTACATGATTCTCATTAAAGCCTATGATATGCTGAGCGCCCAGGAGGCGATGACCATAAACTGGAGCTGGCCAATGACGCTTGTTTTGCTGTCAATTCCCCTGCTGCACCAGAAGATCAAGTTAAGCAATATTGGGGCGATAGCGGTCAGCTTTTTCGGGGTATACACTATCGCCACCGGCGGTGACATTTTCGGATTCAGGTTCAGCAATCCGGTTGGCGTAATACTGGCGCTAATCAGCACGCTAATCTGGACTACATTCTGGATATATAATGTCAGAGATAAACGTGACGAGGCTGTCAGACTACTGCTGTGTTTTGCATTCGGCTCTTTTTATGCTTTGCTTGCATTTTTCTTAATGCTGCCTTATGTGAAAGTCCAAGTGCCAAACGCCAAAGGTATTTTGGGCGCAGTTTACGTTGGATTATTCGAAATGGGTATTACTTTCCTGGTTTGGCTAAAAGCACTGAAATTAGCCAAAACGACCGCGCACGTTGCAAACCTGCTTTATCTGGCTCCTTTTTTCTCGCTGGTGCTGATTTCTTTGGTGGTGGGCGAAAAAATTCTGCCCTCGACAATGATAGGATTGGTCTTCATTGTAACGGGTATAATACTACAGAGACTCTGGAGTTAGTATTGGATTGGAGCGGCAAAAAAGATATGTGAATGGAGGTGTGCAGAATGTGGACAAACAAAAGACGCCTATTGGTAACGGGCTGTATATCGGCGGGATTCATAGCGGCAGCTATGAGCTGTGCAATGTCGCGTAAACTAACTAAAGACGAATCGCCGGGTCTTACTGAAGCCCAGGCAAAAATCCTGAGCGTGCTGCAAGAGATGTCCAAAAAAGAGCGGTCTGCGATGTGGAACGTCACGCCCGAAGACGGCAGATTGCTGCGAGTGCTCACAGAAGCCGTAGGCGCTAAGAATGTGG
>CAZMLE010000017.1:0-61828 GCA_964567045.1 uncultured Pirellulales bacterium
TGCGAAAAATGGCAACGGTGTGAGTGCCGCAAACCTCCATTATATTGATTTGCCGAGATAACCGCCGGCAAGCAGTATTGATAAGGCTCTGCGCTTTATAGACTCTCTCAAGCATACTCTTCGCATCTTGCGATTCAGGCTATCAGAGTATCAGGTTATCAGGTGGTGAGGATCAGGTTATCAGGGTATCAGGTCATTCTGACTCAGGCCAAGATAGCATCTCCTGATGTCCTGATCTGCTGGTGTCCCTCACCCCGGTTTTCTGATTTCCTGATATCCACCTGTGTTTCGTTTCATGGTTTTTATCCTGAGACCTTATTCGGCGTCTCCGTGAACCTGTCTATTTCTGCAAAAAGCTCCCAGGTTTTCTTCGCCTCTTCCTCGTCTACAAGCGATATAGCAAAACCAGCGTGTACCAGCACTAAATCGCCGAGCTTAGCTTCCGGTAGCAGCGTGGTCTTTGCCTTGAAGCGGTTGCCCATCGCATCAACAACTGCCCTGTCTTTGTTCAACTCTACTATTCTTGCTGGTATTGCCAAACACATAATCCGTCGCCCGTATTTCGTCGCTCGTCGCTCGTATTTCGCCAAAGTGGCAGCCTCGAACTTGGTTCGGGGTATTACGAAACGCTAATTCTATTGTTTGATACGTTTTGGGTCAATCTTCGGTTTGAAATGAGGTCAAATCCATATCTGATGGTGTTGATTTTGGCTATCTGCAATGAATCAAGTTCTGTGGAAAGCAGTTAATTTAGGAGTGGTGTCATTGCGAGGCCTGAAAGGCCGTGGCAATCTGATATTGTCAGAAGGTAGAGATTGCTTCGCTTTGCTCGCAATGACATCTATTGATTAAGCTTCACAGAGCACTAAAGTCGATCAAAGGATATCTATTTCATCATCATCGAATCCAGCTAGCCGCGAGATGATTTTCTCAAGGCCCCAATATGGATCGATGAAACTTGCAGACCTACTACTTCTGGGGTCAAGCAGTCCATTGATTTGTGCAATATCACCCTCAAGGCAGATGATAATCACGTGGCTCGGAAGGTAAAAGTCACCAACACAGCGCCACTCTCGCTCCCACCAGAACTCCTTTCGGTAGTCCCGCCCTGTACCCATCTGTTCGATAAAAGGCGTAATCTTTGCGATGCGGGTTTGTTCAAAGCCGGCAGACTTAACACCTTCGTCTATCATCTCGTTAATTGGGTTCATCAGCCAGTCATGGCCTGGTGTAATGTCAAGGTACCAAACTGGATTCGCACCTTGTTTCCTGGCCAACTTTTTTGTGATCCCGACCCCGTAGGGCCCAAACCGAAAGTCCCTACCCTCGATTCTCTCCAACAACAGGTGAAGGTACTCAAGAGGTGTTTCTGTAAAGCAAACACACTTTTGTGATTCTACTATCTGCCCGTTGAGCTTACTCATTGCCGCCCCGAACATGGTTCGTGCTTCGATCTTCCAGTCTTTGAGTATCGAAAACAAATTTTCCTTTGCGGACTTACCGTTTGCATTACGCGTCAGGTGTACCAGAAAACTGCTGAGGTCAGACCGGCGAGATAGTATTTCCCGAATATTCTTCTGTCCTGCTTCTTCTTTTGACCTGACATCTAACTGACCCACAGGATTCATTTTGTTACCCCCTTCGAAAAATGAGAAGAATTAACGGCTTAGTTTTACAAATCGGGAAACTCCACTTATCTATCGTTGATTTGAAGGGGTGACTTTACTTGCCGATTACAAAAAATCAGATTTATCAAAGAAGTGAAAGTATATGGATTCCTGCGGAGGCAGGAGTGACAACCTGGAATTAAAATGTGACAGAATACGAGCGACGCGTCACGAGTCACGAGCGACGATTCGGGCAGCGATTGCTGCTTGGCCGAGCGGGAGTCCGCCATCGTTGGCGGGAACCTCTCGATTAAATAATACGCAAAAATCGTTTTGCCTCAATAGCCTAATCAAGCGGTCGGTCAAATAACGATTGCAGAACACACCACCACTTAACGCGACAATGTTGAGTTTCGTACTTTCTCTGGCTTGTTTAGCCATCGCCAGTAGGGCGACGGCAAGCGTGTTATGAAACTTTGCCGAGATCGTGCCAGCCCCCAGGCCTTTTTGAACATCTGCGATAAGCTGCTTTATCGCCTTACCCAAATCAAGCTGCACTGCCTCGTTGGCCCTACTTATAAGCTCAAAGTCATAGTGGTCTTCAATGCCGCTCTCAATGACTGCCTCCAGGGCCATCGGCAGTTGGGCATCAAAATGGTTGTAGCTGCCCAGGCCGATCATAGCTGCAACCGCATCAAAAACCCTGCCCAGGCTGGAAGTTTGCACGCAGTTAATGCGTTTTTCAATCTGCTCTAAGATGAATTTAGAATTTGGAATTTTGAATCCTTCGGCCTTGCTCAGGACAGGTTTGGAATTTTCAGTTGTCTCCGGCTTAATTCTCTCGAAAAGCCAATCAAAATTCGGTAGTCGAAAATCTTTCCCCCAGCTCTTTTTCAGCAGAGATAGCAAAGGCCTTATCGCCTCTTTGCTCGCCCTATCCGCGCCGGGCAGGTCGTAGTAAGCTAAGTGTCCGAACCGCTCAAATTTCTCCAGCGACGCTATCATACATTCACAGCCCCAAATCGCGCCGTCAGTCCCGTAGCCGGTGCCGTCACACACAATGCCGATGACCGGGCCGCTAAGACCATGTTCAACCAAAACCGATGCAATGTGCGCCCAGTGATGCTGAACCTGAACAAGCTTAACCCCGGATAGGGACCGGGCATACTGCGTGGAGAGATACGCTGGGTGAAGGTCGGAGACGGCGACTTTTGGCTCAACTTCAAATAGTTGTCGCAAGTGCTCAATCGAATCAATATAGTGGTGATACACTTCGGCGTCTTCGAGGTCGCCGATGTGTTCGCTGCAGATAAGCTGATTTTGTTTGACAAGGCAAAAAGTATTTTTGAGATCCGACCCTGCCGCGAATATCTCGTCATGCGTCTTGCGTATTGCATCGTGCGTATTTTGTTTTTCATCGTCTGACGCATCACGCACGACACACGACGCACGGCGAATATAGATTGGTGTGGGGACATATCCTCTGGCTCTTCGCAATGGCACCGGCTGGCCGTCTATGAAGTGAATAACAGAGTCGTCAACCTGCCGATATATCTGCCTGTCGTGCATTAGAAAGGCATCGGCGACCTGGCCTAATTCTTCAAGCGCCGTTTCGTTTTTGCAGATCAAAGGCTCATCGGCGATATTGCCGCTTGTCATCACCAGGACTTCTGTGCCCCGCGCAAAAAGCAGATAATGCAGCGGCGCATAACAGAGCATAAAGCCGAAGGTATCGACGCCGGCGGCAACGGATGCAGCGATTGCCGAGCCTTTCTTTTTCGGCAGTAAGACAATGGGACTCTGCGGACTTTTCAAGACCTGCTCGGCAAGTTCGCTGACGATGGCATATTTCTTTATCTTTTCAATCGAGGCCGCCATCATGGCAAAGGGCTTATGGTCTCGCCTTTTGCGCTGCCTTAGTCTTTGTACTGCTTGCTCGGCCAGGGCATCGACAGCGAGGTGGAATCCGCCGATGCCCTTGATTGCCACAATTTTCCCGGCTCGAAGCAGTCTGGCTGCTTCGGCGATGCTGCTACCGGTTTTTGCCACTATTGTCTGGCCCTTGCTATCTGTCAGCCAGATTTTTGGTCCACAAATAGGGCAGGCAACCGGCTGGGCGTGAAAACGCCGGTCGGTGACATCTTCATATTGTGCAGCGCATTTCCGGCACATCTTGAAGATCGACATCGTGGTATTGGGCCGGTCGTATGGAATGTTTTTGACTATTGAATATCTCGGCCCGCAGTTGGTGCAGTTTATGAATGGATATTCGTGCCGAAAATCATTTTCATCTGTCATCTCAGCCAGGCAATCTCGGCAGGTGGCAATATCAGCCGTCACCTGCGACAGAGCGGTTCCCTGCGGGTCACTTGGCTTGATCGTGAATTTGTCTTGCCCCTCGATGACCGCTACATCAACCGAACTGCAGGATTTTATCTCGGCTAATGGAGGTTTGTCAGGTTCAGATTGCAAACGGGCTAAGAATTCAGCTATCGCTTTTTCTTCGCCCTGCAATTCAATTGTAACACCTTTTGTATCGTTGCAGACCGTGCCGGCCAGACCCAGCCGGCAAGCCAGTCGGTACACAGCAGGCCGAAAACCGACACCCTGCACGCGCCCCGTTACAAATATTCTCTGTTTCTTAATCAAAATTCTGAATCTTCGTCCTCTCACCGGTTTCTAATACGGCTGTCTGAATCGGCAGTTCTCCAGAATTATAACCGGCGGTGCGAAA
Source organism: uncultured Pirellulales bacterium (assembly GCA_964567045.1). GTDB lineage: Bacteria > Planctomycetota > Phycisphaerae > Sedimentisphaerales > Anaerobacaceae > JAFNGF01. The sequence goes on from CAZMLE010000017.1 coordinate 4,342, forward strand.
AAAAGACAACCTGCTCCTGCAATCGCAGTGCGGTGCCGCAGAATAAAATCAGAAAAATCTGTTTGCAGACCGCGGTGATTTGTATTACAATCCGCTTGTACTGGGGCCATAGCTCAGTTGGGAGAGCGCTTGCATGGCATGCAAGAGGTCGTGGGTTCGAATCCCATTGGCTCCATTTTGCACATTTTGCCCACTGGGCCTCTACCATGAGGATGCGCCATTTGGAAGGTACCCGCTAAAATCAAGATGGCTTCTTACGAAGGGCAGCGTAAATGAGGTTGTTAGTAGTATCCAATCGCTTACCATTCACAGTAGCAGAAAGCCAAGGCAAGCTGATATTCCAGGAAGCTGTTGGAGGTCTTGTCTCCGGTTTAAGCGCATATTTAGATTCCTTGAAAGGTTCCTCCTTTACCAAATCTGAGTATATATGGGTCGGCTGGCCAGGTCTTTCAGTCGATAAGAAAACCAAAGGACAATTAGAAGAATTAACTGAAAAATCGCTTTGTGACTTTCATGCCTATCCTGTGTTTCTCACCGAGAGGGCTATGGAGAAGTTTTATCAGGGATTCTGTAATAAGACAATCTGGCCACTTTTTCACTATTTTGCTTCTTATTGTGTTTACGACGAAGCTTCATGGCTCCATTACAAATGTGTGAACAAAATCTTCTGCGATGCAGTTGTGCAGGTTGCAAAGCCGGACGATGTGATATGGATACATGATTATCACCTGATGCTTCTTCCTAAGCTTTTGCGAGAAAAGATGCCGGATGTCCCGATAGGATTTTTCCTGCATATCCCTTTCCCATCCTTCGAAATATTTCGGCTTCTCCCGATGAAATGGCGCAGCGAGATATTAGAAGGCCTATTAGGAGCGGACCTTATAGGATTTCACACATACGAGTATACCCAGTACTTTTTGCGCTGCGTCCTTCGTATTCTGGGCTATGAGCACAATATGGGTGAAATTTTTCTGGGCAACCGTGTTACGAAGGCTGAGACCCTCCCGATGGGTATAGACTTTCAGAGATTTTGCACCGCAGCAAGCTGCCCAGAGGTGCAAGAAGAAAAACAGAAACTTGTAAAAACACTGCCGGATTTCAAGCTGGTGCTCTCAGTAGATCGCCTGGATTACACTAAAGCTATTGTCAACCGCCTGCAAGCTTATGAGTTATTCCTGGAGAGAAATCCACAATGGCACAGCAAGGTTGTTCTGCTGCTGGTGGTTGTACCTTCGCGAATCGGCGTAGAACACTACCAGCAGATGAAAAGACAAATAGATGAGCTTGTGGGCAAGATCAACGGTCAGTTCGGCAGCGTAAGCTGGACGCCGGTGTTGTATCAGTACAGGTTTGTGCCATTTCATCCGCTGGTTGCTTTGTACGCTGTCAGTGACGTGGCTTTAATTACACCTGTAAGAGACGGCATGAATCTCATAGCAAAAGAATACGTTGCAGCCAAAACGGATAAGACCGGCGTTCTGATTCTCAGTGAGATGGCTGGTGCTGCAAAAGAACTTGGAGAGGCAATTATCATAAACCCCAACAACATACAAGAAATCGCAGATGCCTTGAAAGAGGCGCTGGAAATGCCCAAAGACAAGCAGGCCAAACGTAATGAAATTATGCAGAACCGGCTGCGGCGTTATAATGTGGTTCGCTGGGCAGACGATTTCATCCGTCAGTTGCTTTCGGTAAAGGATCGGCAAAAAAAGTTTAACGCCAGGCTATTAGGTCTTTCTATGAGGGAACAATTACTTAAAGACTTTAAAAAAGCCGCAAGAAGACTTATTTTTTTAGACTATGATGGGACAGTTGCTCCTTTTGCGAGCCATCCTCAAATGGCGAAACCATCCGAGCAACTCTTGAAGATTCTGAAAGAGCTTTCAGACGATCCGACGAATACCATAATTCTTATGAGCGGCCGTGATAAAGACAACCTCCAAGACTGGTTTGGGTTGCTCGATATGAGGCTGGTGGCAGAACACGGTGTATGGATAAAGGAGAAAAACGAGGACTGGCGGTTGATAAAGCCGTTAACGAATGACTGGAAAGCACCGCTGCGTCCTGTACTTGAAATGTATGCAGACCGGCTGCCCGGCGCGTTTGTCGAGGAAAAAGAGTTTTCCATCGTATGGCATTACCGCAGAGCAGATCCTGAGCTTGCCTTTCTCCGCGCGAAGGAACTTATGGACGATTTGGTAAATTTTACAGCCAATATAGATGTGCAGGTGTTACAGGGCAGCAAGGTCGTAGAAGTAAGATGCGCGGGCGTAAACAAGGGAATTGCCGGAATGTATTTCATTTCAAAAAACAACTTTGACTTCATGCTGTCAATGGGCGATGATTATACCGATGAGGACCTGTTTAAGGTACTTCCGGAAACAGCTTATTCAATCAAGGTGGGTCTTGCCCATTCTTCTGCCAGATTTTGTCTGCGAAGTCACATAGAAGCAACAAAACTTCTTGAACAATTAGCGGCGAAGTGAGGTGAAATTCAAAATGATTCTACCTGAAGCAATTGCGCAATTGATTGTGCCTTTGAGCTTGGTCGGAGGATTCTTTATAATTGGGGTAGCTTTTGAAAGAATTGTCCTTGATAGACTCAGAAAGGTTGCTGCCCGGACAAAATGGCAAGGCTATGAGATAATCATATCCTCGTTGCGAGGTTTAACCACCGTCTCGTTTTTGCTCCTCGGTGTTTATTTGGCAATACCGTACATTAAGATTTCCATGTATGCCATAGCTGTCCTCCAGAAGTTCTTACTTGTGTCTGTTATCTTCTGCGCGGCGATAATCTCCTCAGGGATTGCCGTGGGATATGTGGGACTATATTCAAAAAAGACGGAGGCTGTCTTGCCTTCGACCTCAATATTTGCCAATCTGGCAAAAGTTCTGGTTTTTATTGTTGGCGGCTTGATTGTTCTTCAGTCGCTTGGCGTTCCTATTACGCCGATACTTACTGCTTTAGGTGTAGGTGGGCTTGCTGTTGCCTTAGCGCTTCAGGATACTCTGTCGAATCTTTTTGCCGGGTTACAGGTTCTGGCCTCAAGGCTGGTAAGACCGGGAGACTATGTAAAACTTGAGACCGGTGAAGAAGGCTATGTACAGGACATAACCTGGCGCCATACTACCATCAGAACATTGCCAAATAATATGGTCGTTGTTCCTAATTCCAAGCTGGCATCGGCGTTGATCACGAACTATTACGTACCGGCAACGGAGATGGCGGTGCTCGTTCAGGTTGGAGTCAGCTATGACAGCGATCTGGAAAAGGTGCAGAAGGTAACTATCGAGGTGGCCAAAGAAGTGATGAAGGAGGTTCAAGGAGGGGTGCCTGAATTTGAGCCGTTTATCCGTTATCATACTTTTGGTGATTTCAGCATCGGCTTCACAGTGATATTGCGCGCTAAGGAGTATGTTGATCAGTATCTTGTAAAGCATGAATTTATAAAGAGACTTCACAAACGCTATAAAGACCAAGCGATTAAAATTCCTTTCCCAGTGCGAACAGTCTACATAGATAGTGCCAAATCATAGTGGCGCACAAGAGGTGGTGGGCTTGAATCCCACTGTAATGTCCCGACGGATTCGGTCTGCTTAGTTCCTTAGCAATCAAATCGTGCGCAAGATGGTCAAAAAATTGAAGTTGGACATATATTATTTGAGCAAATCCTCAGCCGGATTTGCTCAAATAATAAAGATCGATGTCCTCCCGCTGGTTTCTGATGGTTTGAAAAGCAAAAAGGCTGCCGCATTTTTGCTTTTCAAAGTATGCCCAACTTCGATTTTTTGAGAACTTATCATACAGCTATTTGGTTCCGGCTCGTCCGGGTTAGGTACTATCAGGTGAAAAAACGCTTGCGAATTTCACGACAGCGGAGATAATGATGGGCAGCCCCTGCCTTGGCAGGGGTAATTCCCGCCTTCGCAGGAATTGAAAAATTGACAATCGAAAATTTCAGATGTAGGAGAACATGAGCTATGAACAAAACCAGTGAAGGGACCCCGCTCCGCGGGAACCCAAAAAACACGTCGCGTCGCGAGTTTTTGAAGAGCACCGGCCGGCTCGCCGCGACATCGGCCCTGGCAGCAGGGATAATCCCGCGCGTCTACGCGGGCCAAGACAATACCATTAAGCTGGCCCTGGTTGGCTGCGGCGGCAGAGGCGGCGGGGCGGCGTCAAATGCTATGTCCGTCAAGAATGGCCCGATCAAGCTCGTTGCAATGGCAGACGTCTTCGAGAGCCGGCTTGCCGGCAGTTACAAGGCTTTGAAGGACGAGCACGCTAACCAGGTGGATGTGCCCGAAGATCGCAGGTTTGTTGGCTTCGACGGGTATAAAAAGGCGATGGACTGCCTCAATGCGGGCGACGTGGCGATTTTTGCGACGCCTCCGGCGTTCCGCTGGGTGCATTTCGCCTACGCCATCAAAAAGGGCATAAACGTCTTTATGGAAAAACCGGTCACGGTGGACGGCCCCAGCACCCGCAAGTTACTGAAGCTGGCGGAAGAATCCGTGAAGAAGAACCTCAAAGTGGGCGTCGGCCTGATGTCCCGTCACAGCCGGGCGCTCGAAGAACTGGCCAAACGCGTTCAGGACGGCGAAATCGGGGACATCATCCTGCAGCGCGGCTACCGGATGCATGGGCCCATCGGTTTCTTCGCCTCGCCCCCGAAGCCCAAGAACATCAGTGAGCTGCTCTACCAGGTCCAGCGGTTCCACAGCTTCCTGTGGGCCAGCGGCGGGAACTACAGCGACTTCTACATCCACATCATCGATCAGCTCGGCTGGATGAAGAACGCCTGGCCGGTTAAGGCCCAGGCGCTCGGCGGCCGGCATTATCGCGGCAACTCGGTGGACCAGAATTTCGACGTGTACGCAGTGGAATACACGTATGCCGACGGAACGACGTTCAATTTCGACGGGCGCTGCATGACGGGCTGCCAGGACATCTACTCGAGCTACCTTCACGGCACCAAAGGCATGGCGATCGTTTCCAAGAGCGGCGATTGCGGGATGCCCTCCAGTACTTACAAGGGCCAGACTCCAAATCGCCAGAGTATGCTCTGGGAATCGAAAATCAGCGGTGACCAGCAGGATCCATATCAAAATGAGTGGAACGACCTGGTTGACGCCATTCGCAACGACAAACCCTACAACGAGGCGAATCGCGGCGCCGAAGGCAGCCTGGTGACTTCTATGGGCCGCATGGCCGCCCACACGGGCCAGGTCATCACGTACGAGCAGATCCTCAACTGTGAGCATGAGTTTGCTCCCGATGTTGACAAGCTGACGATGGATTCTCCTGCGCCGCTGCGGGCCGGTCCCGACGGCAAATATCCTGTCCCGCAGCCGGGCATCGTAAAGCAGCGCGAATACTAACGAGAGAATACAGAATACAGGAGACAGGACAGAGCTCGCGCTGGGAATTCTGTCTTCCGCTGCGTTTGGAGCGTGGAACCAATTTGGTGACCGTTTATGAGGATCAGCACTATGAAAAGCTCAGCCGAATTATCGCGACGTGATTTCGTGCGGACCGCATTGGGTGCGGGCGTGGCCTTAAGCGCCCCAACTGTAATCGGAGCAACCGCCAAAGCGCAGGGCAAAACCTTCAAAGTGGGACTGCTCGGCTGCGGCGGCCGGGGTCGCGGCGCCGTTGCCGATGCGCTCGAAGCAGGCAAGATTCTTGGCTTGCCCGTTCAGATCGTTGCTGCCGCCGACTATTTCAAGGACCGGGCACTTCAAGCGGGGAAAGAATTGAACGTCCCGGCGCAGCGCTGCTTCGGCGGTCCCACCTGCTATCAGGCCCTTATGGAAACCGACGCCCAGATTGTGCTGATGGCTACGGCGCCGCTGTTTCGACCGCTGCACCTTGAGGCCGCCGTCAAAGCCGGCAAGCACGTATTTATCGAGAAGCCTGTCGCAGTTGACCCGCCCGGCTGCCGGCGCGTTATTGCCGCCGGCCAGGAGGCAGAAAAGAAGGGCCTGGTGATCACCGCCGGCACAGAGATGCGCCACGACTGGAACTTCATCAAGACCCACCAGGCCGTTGCCGTCGAGAAAGCGCTCGGCAAACTTTATGCCGGTCGCATCTCATTCTGTATCGGCCACATGTTTTGGTCCGAGCCCATCAATCCCAGGACCGGCGATGACCTGGTGCGGACGTGGCAGAACTGGATCGCGCTATCGGGCGATCATCTGGTCGAGCAGCATGTCCATAACATCGACATTGCGAACTGGTTTTGCGGCGGGCCGCCCGTCAGCGCCGTGGGGTTCGGCGGTCGCGCCCAACGAAACGCCGGCGATATGTATGACTTCTTCAGCATCGACTACGACTACGGCCAAGGCGTGCATATCCACTCGATGTGCCGCCAGGTCAACGGCTGCTGGAACTGGACCGGGCACGACTTCGTCTACGAGAAGGGGCGAACAGACGGCAGCGACTATCCAAAACCTCAAAAATCGCCGATCCCTGCCGACCTGGTCCAGGGACCGAGCAGTCACCATCAGGAGCAGATCGATACGCTCTACTATGTCAATAAGGGCGAGCCGATTAACCAGGCCAGGGCCGTAGCTGAGTCAACTGCTGCGGCTATCATTGGTCGCATCTCCGCTTACACCGGGCAGCAGGTCACCTGGAAAGAAACTATGGAGGACCCCAGCATTAACCCCAAGTATTATAACCTGACGTTAAGGCCGACCGCGGAAGACTTCGAAAAAGGCACGGTCGAGATTCCGAAGGAAAATTCTGTGCCCATTCCGGGCTTATCCGCCGCACGCAAGCCGCGGCGGGCATGAGAGGTAAATGATTAAGAGGAGATAACATGGCAAATTCAAATAAATCAGGGTTCCCGCTCTGCGGGGGCCTAAATAAGAGCCGCGGCACAACACGGCGTGACTTCTTGAAGGGCTCAACCGTGGCGGCTTCGGCTGCCGTGGCAGGTGCGCTGGGTATCAATCGCAGCATCTTTGCCGCCGGCAGTAATATCATCCGCGTGGGCATGATCGGTTGTGGGGGACGCAACGCTGGCGCTGCTGCTCAGGCGCTGGCCGCCGACTCCGGCGCGCGCCTCGTGGCGATGTGTGACATCTTCGTGGACCGTGTTAAAGAGAAACGCACAGCCCTGAAGGGGCAGAAACCCGAGCAGGTCGTGGTGGACGACGATCACTGCTTTGTCGGCTTTGACGGCTACAAGCACGTGATTGAGTCCTCGGATGTGGTGGTGATCGCCAACGCGGCCAAGTTCCATCCGCTCCATGCTATGGCCGCGGTTTCTGCCGGAAAGCACGTGTTCGTGGAGAAACCTCACGGCATCGACCCGGCCGGCGTCAAACTACTGCAACGCGCAGCGGAACTGGCAAAACAGAAGCGCTTGTGTCTTGTTTCCGGGCTGCAGAGTCGCTACCACACCGGATACGCCGAAACGGTCCAGCGGATATACGACGGCGCCATCGGCGATGTGGTCGCCATCGAAGAAAACTTCCTCCGTGCCCCGTACGTTATCATCGAGCGCAAGCCGGGACTCTCGGAGCTCCAGTGGCAGTGCAGCACCCAATACCACTTCTGCTGGCTATCCGGAGATGATGTCCCCCAGTCGCTGGTCCACAACCTCGACCGCTCCAGTTGGGTAATGCGGAACCAGGCCCCCGTGAAGTGTCATGGTTTGGGCGGCAGATCGTCGATGACCGAACCTATCTACGGCGACGTATTCGATCACCATTCGGTCGTTTATGAATTCGAGAATGGCGTGCGCATCTACGCCTTCTGCCGCACCACGGCCGGCTGTTACGACGATTCTTCCAGCACCGTGCTCGGCAGCAAAGGCAAGGCGGACATTATGCGGTGCCGAATCTGGGGCGAGACAAACTGGCGCTGGGAAGGAAGATGCGATCCTTACCAGAGAGAGCATGACATACTGTTTGCTGCGATTCGGGCTGGCAAGCCCGTCAACAACGGCGACTACATGGCCCGCAGCACGATGATCACCGTGATGGGACAAATCTCCTGTTACACGGGCAAAGAAGTCACCTGGGAGCAGATCAATAAGTCCGACTTCTATTACCCGCCCAAGGCCGACCAGTGCCGTGACGACATGGAACCGCCGGTTAAGCCCGGCCCAGATGGCAGCTATCCTGTGCCCAAACCGGGCTTCACAACCATGATTTGAAGTTTTTCCAGGAGATAGAGGATGAGTACGGGTAGTGGCACGGGCTTCCAGCCCGTGTTAACACGGCCAAGATGGCCGTGCCACGTTGCTATGCTGGCAAGCTGTTTTAGCGTTATGGCCGCTGCTGACACATTGGCATCGCAGAAGGATCCCGCCAAGAAATATACCGAGACTGTTAGAACGGAAAGCGGCGAGAAGCTTTCGTTTGAGATGGTGCTGATTCCAGCCGGCAGTTTCCTTATGGGCAGCCCCGCGGGCCAGATCGGTCGCAGCGACAATGAAGGGCCGCAGCACCTGGTGCGCCTCGAGCCTTTCTATCTTTGCACGACAGAGACTACCCTTGAGCTATTCTTAGCCTACTATCAAGAGACTGTCAGCGCAAAGAAAGACTTCGTTGAAACCGAGCAAGCACAGAAGGCTGCTGAACAGGCAGGCAGGGATGATGTCGACGCGATCACAGGCCCCACGCCTGTCTACGGCGACCTGACGATGGGCTACAGCGGTAAGCACCCCGGCATCGGGATGACCTGGCACAATGCCATGACCTTCTGCCGGTGGCTTTCAAAGAAAACCGGCAAACAGTATCGTCTGCCGACAGAGGCGGAATGGGAATATGCCTGCCGTGCTGGCGCCACCAGCGTTTTTGGCTTTGCCCCCGCTCCTGTCTTCCGACAGGAAGACGCGGGGGTCCCAAACGAGCTTGCGGATTACGCCTGGTGTAAGGCTAACGCTGATGGCGAAACCCAGGAGGTTGCCAAAAAGAAGCCCAACGGCTGGGGTCTCTATGATATGTGGGGTAATGTTCGCGAGTGGGTTTACGATTTCTATAGTCCCACCGGATATACCGAAGCTGCCAAGAAAAACCCGGCGGTGAACCCCAAAGGACCGGAGACCGGCCAGGTGCACGTAGCTCGCGGCGGCGACTATCGCAGCTCTATGGAGGAATTGCGCTGCGCAGCCAGGGCCTTTGAAGAAAAGTGGTGGCGTTCCGGCGACCCGCAAATCCCCAAAAGCAAATGGTGGCTGCCCGAAATGGACTTCATAGGCTTCCGCGTGGCCCGCTCAATTGATAATTGAAAACTGTAAATTGACAATCTAGAACACACGCTGCGGCACAAGGAACGTGTGGCATGTTTACTGATTCTGTTCCGAGCCGAACGAGGTTGGGCTATTGTATCGTTACTGTGGCTTCTGCGGTAGTTTTCCTTGTCAGGCTGACAGGTGCTGCAGAGACCTCTGCTGCAACGCCGGGCGAGAGCGCCTTGGCTAAACTCGCGTTCACTTTGGACAAAGATGGGGGATACACATTCGACACCGGCATTCTTCGCGGACAACTGCTGCAGGCGGGCAAAACGCCTGCCCCCGCGTCTTCCGACGCGAGTCGGGGCGGCGGGATAGGCTTGTCGTCGCTCGTACACATTCCTTCTGGGGTCAGGCTCGATGGGGCGTTTGGCATCGCCAGCTACTATCGGGTTTTCACAACGAACACCAGATACGGCTCAGCGGCGTGGGACTGGCCCAGTAAATCAAACCTATTGCCCGATGGAGCAGTTCAGATCACTTGGCCTCCCCGCTTGCGCGGGGACAAGCTCGCCCCTGCAGCAGCAGGGGGAGAAGATCGGCCTTTCCAATTGGTAGCCATCTACCGCTGGAAAGACACCACAACGCTCGACATTGAGACTATTGTCAAGCCCCAGAAGGACTTAAGTAATTTCGAAGTATTCCTAGCATCGTATTTTCAGGAGGTTTTTCCATCGCCTTATGTGTACGTCGCGGCTAATCCCGAAGCGCAGGGCAAGCCCGGTTTTCTGTTAGCCAGGAAGTCCTTTGGCGACTGGCAAATGTTTCCACGAAATAAGGAGGTTTTGCCGGTTATCCACGATGGTCGTTGGCAGAAAGAGCCGAATCCGGTGAAATGGGTGATTATGCCCAGCTTGGCCGCCCCCATTTGTCTGCGACGCGGCGCCGCAACAGACCTTGTGGTAGTTCTTATGGCACCCCCCGAAGATTGCTTTGCGATAGCAACGCCTTACGAAGGGGAAAGTCACTATTCGCTCTATCTATCGCTCTTTGGCCGAGATATCAAGGCCGGGGAGACGGCAAAAGCCCACTCGCGGTTCGTTGTCACGACAGGCGTCTCGGACCACCAAATCCTTGATCTATACCGTAAATACACGAAAGACCCTCCAAATAGGCTATTTTCAAAGGAGTAATCATGAAATCACAAACCAAGTGTCACACATCGCAGTCAAAGCGGACAGAATCTAACAGACCCTCTCGCCGGCAGTTCCTGGCACAAAGTGCTGGGGTGGTCGCCGGTTCAGTCCTCGGCGGGGTCGCTATGTCCCGGGCGTACGCCGGCGAGGATAATACGATACGGCTGGCACTGGTCGGGTGCGGCGGTCGCGGAAGCGGCGCGGTAGGCGACGCCCTGTCTTCATCGACCGGGCCGACCAAGCTGATCGCCATGGCTGACATCTTCGAGGACCGGCTAACACGATCATACAAAGCGCTTAGCGAACAGTTTGGCCCGCGCATAGACGTGCCGCCGGAGAGGCGATTCGTCGGCTTCGACGCCTATCGCAAGGCCATCGACTGCCTGCGTCCGGGCGACGTTATGATCCAAGCCACACATTCGGTTTTCCGGCCGCCCCACCTGGAATATGCCATAAAAAAGGGCGTAAATATCTTTATGGAGAAATCGTTTGCCCCCGATCCCGGAGGCACCAAGCGGATTCTCCGCCTGGGAGAGGCTGCGGCGAAAAAGAATCTCAAGATAGCGTGCGGGCTTATGTGCCGGCATTCCTCCGCGCGGCAGGCGCTCATCCAAAAGATCCGCGACGGCTCGCTTGGCGACATCCAGCTGATCCGTGCCTACCGGATGGACCCCGGCGCCCGAATGGAGCCGTTCAAACGCGATCAGAACGAGCTATTGTGGCAAATCCGCCGGCCATATTTCTTTATGTGGGTCTCATCAGGCTGGTTCATCGAGATGATGATCCACCAGGTTGACGAGTGCTGCTGGATCAAGGACGGCTGGCCGGTCTCGGCGCACGGCCTGGGCGGACGCGAGCCGGGTAGCGCTGATTGCAGCCAGAACCTCCACATCTACGCTATCGAGTACACATTTGCTGACGGCACCAAATCGCTCGTAGACAGCCGTGCCATGCCGAACTGCTACAATGATTTTGCCACGTTCGTGCACGGCACGAAGTGTGCCGCGCAGTTCTCCGGCAATGTTCACGCCCCGACCGTGCAGATATACAAGGATCAGCGGATCGCCAAAGACAACATTACCTGGCAGCCGGAGAAGGAGAAGTTCAGCCCCTACCAGCGTGAGTGGGACGTATTGCTGGACGCAATCCGGAAAGACCGGCCGCACAACGAGGTGCAGCGGGCGGCGTTTGCGAATCTGGCCTCCATAATGGGACGCGCCGCAGTCCATACCGGTAAGATTGTAACCTGGGAAGAGGTCACGTCTTCCGATTTCAAGTTCTGCCCGAATGTGGACGAACTGACCTCGGATAGCGCGGCGCCGGTCCAGGCTGATGCACAAGGTCATTATCCGGTGCCGGTTCCGGGCACATGGACTGAAATCTGACCCCCGATTGTATCGGGGTCAAGTTACAATTTTCTATCAACAGGGCAGGCAAATCTCCCCCGATATCACTCTATCAGTACTGATAAGGCGTTTTTTGCGCCCGTGTCTTCTGTCGAAGACAGAAACTGGGGCATTTTAGACACAAATCTAAAGTAATGGCAAAGGTAGGCCGAGTATACTGCGGAGACCTTTAATTGTGTGATTTTTTTGATAGGTGATAAGGAGTTTACCATGCAGCTTTTCAAAGAAATAAAGAAGGGGCTTGGCGAGATTACTGAAATATCCCTGTTGTTGATTGCTCTTGGGGTCGTTGCCCAGATTCTTTTTGGGCGAGCGGTTCCCTCTTCTGGTGGGATTGTCACTAATCTGACCAGGTTACTGGCCACCTTGGGTGAAAACGGCCTGGCTGGTCTGCTTGCTGCAGGTGTCATTCTGTTTTTGTTTTACAGGCAGAGACCCCAGCTGGCCGCGGCTGCGACCCACACTGAGCCAAAGCCACACCCAGCCCCGACTCGACTTAGTTACCCCAAGCCTATCGAGCCTGTCACCGACAAAGCAACCGTCCCGCCGCAGGCGGATAGATCTGAATACCGGCCGAATTGGTCCGGGGCGCAAGCAAGCCAGAAACCTCCCAGGCGTGGACGAAATATTTAGCCCCGCGGATTGGGCCCCCGCGCAGCGGTCCGCCATAGGGGGATTGCGGGTGTCCGTCGCCGGAGCCGCCCCTGCCTCCGCAGGGGCGAGCTTGTCCCCGCGAAAGCGGGGAGCTAAACTAACGTCCGCGAACCGCAATGTGGCTGCGCAGCTCAGCGGTGGTGAATGAAATTTTTGCCGCCCCTATCATTACGGCAATCTCCTGGTCCGTGAGCTCCAAAGTGCCTTGCTCTACGGAGATGGTGCCGGCATCAGTCGCTGTTAGCACGTGCAGGAAGTAATCAGTGGTCTGGCTCTGCATGGGCGATATTTCAATACGGCATTCTGGGGCAGGTCCCGTGTCTCGCTCAGGAAGATACGTTTTGCCGCCGTAACTGTACAGATCCGGGCCCATGACCAGCCTTATTTGGGGGTCGCTCGGCAGCAAGGTCTGGACGAACAATCGCCCCTTACCGTTGGTAATTACCAAATTGTGCCCGGTCTTGGTGGGGGCTTTCATGGCCTGGAGCAGCCAGGTTTTCTTGAAGTTCGACTTCTTAGAAATCACGCGATCGAAGATCACAAATGTGCCGGGCCTCAGAAAGACAATCTGCCGGGTGAAGCAGGCGAGCTTCTCCGGCGAGTAGGCTCGTGTGCAATCACCAGCCACGTACATATAGGCCCCGCGGTCCTCGAAGGCTAAAATATCTGCGATATTGTAAAGTTCGCTTCTTTTGTTCCATTCAGCCACGTCCGAGACAGCACCATTATGATGCGGCCAGAGATGCGATTGGCCGCCATCGTTGCCCGAGACCGGTCCAGCACGCATCGCGGGCCAAACCTCGCACGGGTCGTGGACCAGTATCGTGTTATGCGCAATAGTCCGCAGGTGATAATTGACATCGTGACTTGAACCGAACGAGTCGTAGTGGCCGCCGTCGCCGGTAAGCTCCTCGTATTTGTAAATCAGAAAATGTCCCACATCCAGATGCTGGTGCGCGGTGAAGCGGTCTCCGCACTTAAAGAAGAAGTGCGTGGCATCTTCATCCCACGAGCTGCGAGCGTAAATATAGCCGGGCCCGGGGCTGATGTGCGAGAGCCTGAAGTTTTTTGGATCGCCTTTTTCGACGGTAGTATCTCGCCAGAGAAAATCCTTGTATGCGTAGACGCCGACGCTGGATCGCGGTGTAGTTTCGTTGAAGGCGTGTACGACCTGATGGTTCGGGTCTTGGCGGAAGTAATTGACCAGGATGCGTCTGGCAGAGAGGGCTTTATCACGGTCTCCGCCGAAGACCCGGCCTCCGCTGTCACCTGTTGGGATAGGCCGACGCGAATTGTATATTCCGATGCCAGGGTATGCTTCGAACATGCCGGCAATTGCACGGCTGGCAAAAAACTTCGGCGCCATCGCGTAATAGTCGACGCCTTGGCAGCGGCGAGCAACCTCACAGAAGAAAAGCCATTCATACAGCCAGTAGTTTATGTAGTACCCTTCTGCCCAGCCGCCGCCGTCGCCGGCCATATCCAGAGCCGGCGCGGCGCGAGTACGCCACTCGTGTTCCAGAGCCTCAAGAATCGTTGGAGCACGCGGATTTTCATAATAGGTCGCGTAGCAAGCCAATCCGATGCCCCAGTTTTTATAGCCATACCAGCCGTTATGAAAGACATGGGTTTCAGAATCGATATTGGCGTCCACAGTCTTATTCATATACTCGTGGAACTTGGCGCGTTCTTCATTGCTCCAGTATTCGTGGCAAAAATCGTACACGATGGCGCAGAGGGCAAGGTCGTGCGCGAAGGGGACGTGACCCTTTCGGATGGGACCATTCACATACTTCATAGCCATTTGAACCGCCTGTTTGCCAAGCTGTTCGTCCTGCTCTATCGCGCAGACTAACGCCGTCGAGATAATTTTCGAGTGATCATCCGCATCGAGGTCGCGTGCAACCTGGACCACGCGTTTGTAAGTCTCGCTACGCTCTTTTGCCAATTTCTGCAAGTCTTGGCGCGAGCCCAGAAGCCGGGGATGTTGTTGCGGGACGGCGTGTCCCTTCGACAAGCTCAGTCCGCTTGGGGACGCCTGACGGCGGGCAGGCTTTGTGCTCTGGGCGATGGATGCAGGTGCGCTCGCCCCCCAAAGCAGCACGGCACAAACACAGATGATACAGCTTGCCCGCCAGACGTATGGCGGGCTTGTCTTGATCGAACCCGTCACTGTATCAGCGATAGACCCGCCTGCCGGACGGGCAGGAATCATCATCTTCTGCGGATGTCTCAAACTCATGGTCTACCTTTCATTTTTGCTTTCTAAACCTGACGCTACGAATATCCTCTTCCAGGCCGGTACGAACCGTCAGGGGTTTATACAACTCTGGTCGACGTGTCTTAATCCATCTGACGCCCGTGCAATTTTCGCGCAGCGACGCATCCAGATCGGCGATAACCATGTCGTCATCTGCCTTGCACGTCTCAGTTATGACTCGGCCATAAGGGTCCAGAATCATCGCGTTACCGGTTCTGACTTCGTCGTCATCGATGCCAACGCCGTTGCTGAAGATTAAGAACAACCCATTGTCGTGAGCGCGGGCGGGCAGCCAGGTCATAAGCCACTCTCGGCCCTTTGGTCCTCTAAATTCAGCCTCTATGGCGGCAGGGTTTTCTTTTCGATTGTCCCACAGCGCTCTTTCAATCGGTCCCATGCAGGCAGGACTGGGCGTTTTGCAGCCGCCGGTTTGATGCGGCGCAAGCAGAATCTCCGCTCCTTTCAACGCCGTGATACGAACATTCTCACCAATGTTGTTATCATAACAGGTTAGCACGCCCACGCAGCAGTCCAGAGGTGTGTCAAACACCGTAAAGTCGGACCCACACGACAGATGTTCGCTAACAAAGCAGTGTATCTTACGGTGCCGTTGAAATCCTCCGTCCGGCATCGCGATGACGTATGTGTTGAACATTATCTTATCGGCGGTGATTTCCACCAGTCCTGCTGCGACCGTCATATTATATTGCCTGGCCAAACTCATAAGAGCTTGTGACGAAGGTCCATCAGGAGCTGGCTCGGCCAGAGCTTTCAACTCGCCACGCGAGAGCTTTCGGAGAAACCAATAGCCGGTGATGCAGCATTCCGGAAACGCGATCAATTCAACGTCTTGTCTGGCAGCTTGCCCTACAAAATGACTGATTTTGGCTAAGTTAGCCTTCTTGTCGCCGGCCACATGCTCGAATTGAACAGAAGCAACACGGATATCTCTCATAGTCAGCCACCACTTCACAGAGTAAGAATTATTCTGCTTCCTTCTCTATTTAATATCCTTGATTTTTTCGCTCTCCGGTCCATCCTCTTTGGCTCCATGCGCACGTAGTAGTTCAACGACTTCGTAATGCCCTGCCTCTACAGCCAGTGACAAGGGTTTTTTGCCGAGCTTATCCTGTTCCTGGACATCAGCGCCTTTGGCGATAAGGGACTCGGCCACGTCCTTGTGCCCCTGCATTGCCGCCCAGTGCAGGGGCGTTCGACCGTATTTGTCCTTTGCGTGGGCATCGGCGCCCTTAGAAAGCAGGAGTTCGGCCATATCTTTGTGCCCGTAGCAAGCCGCGGAATGAAGAGCCGTCTTGCCGGTTTTGTCTTCTGCGCCAATATCGGCGCCTTCGCCAAGAAGGAGTTCGACAAGGTCTGTGCAGCCCGCACGGGCGGCGAAGTGCAGAGGGCTGTTGCCGTAATTATCCTTGGCGTTTACATCGGCGCCGCTGCGAAGAAGTAGTTCAGCCACATCCTTGTGGCCTCTGGCCGCTGCCCCGCGGCCAGCGCAGCGAGCTGCCCAATGCAAGGGCGTTTGGCCATCCTGGTTTTTTGCGTTAACATCGCCGCCTTGGGCAAGCTGTAATTGAACTTGCCGTATGTCGCCGTCAGCCGCAGCCTCGTGCAGCGATTTAGCCGGTCTTTTCGCGCAGCCCACCCCGGCGGGCAAGCCCACACAAATGCACGTTAATATCAAAACCAGCAAGTACAGTTTGCTTCGGGCCATTTTTGTTCGGCTCCCAAGAATGTGGCAGGGGCTTGCAGCCCCTGAAAACACGGCCGGGACGGCCGTGCCACGGTCCTGATTTGCAGTTAGGTACTATCCCAGCAATTAAAGCCGCCGCCTGTGATACGTCAAGGGATTCCCGCTGGATATCAGGAAATCAGGAAACCAGGGTGCAGTATATCAAAAGCACAACGCTGCATAGACGCCGAGCCGTTCAGCGGCCTTTGTACCGCACCAATTATGCCCGTGCCGGGGCTGCCAAGCAGTCCGCAGGACGTTTTCCGGCGGAGCAATGCCGGTCTTATCGCTGCCGGACAATTGGTGCGGCAGGGTAGGTCCTAAAAAAATTGCTTGTATTTTAGGTTATTCTTGCTATAATAATTTAGTTAGGTCTGTTCGAGGAAACTTCACCGAGCCCCGCCCATTCGGCTCGCCCGCCAGACGTATGGCGGGCAAGGCTCAGGGCAGGTCTTGTGCCGGGCTGAGTCCCCCCTGTGAGGGACCCGGCTCGGTGGGAACCCAAAGCAGGGGCTGGGTAATAAGATAATCTGAAATGGAGGAGGTTGGCCATGAGAAATATCAAGTATTTTATTGTCGCGCTGACAATTCTGTCGGCGTGCGCGATTTGCCAAGCAGGCGCCGTAGGTGGGCCTGCCCCCGCGCCTCCCGACGCGAGTCGGGCCGGTGGACAAGACGCGGCCGCCGGCACGCAGCAGGTCTCCGAAAGCCACAAGGATGTAGTTGGGCTGCTGCTTGCTGAGGGAGCGGATGTGGGTGCTAAGAATAGGTACGGCAGGACCCCTTTGCACGTAGCGGCTATGGAGGGCAGCAGGAATATCGTGGAGGTGCTCATCACCAAAGGAGCGCAGGTGGATGCGAACGATAACGATGGCTGGACCGCGCTGCATTACGCCGCTGCTGGCGGCCATCGCGACGTAGTCGAGCTTTTGCTTGACAAAGGCTCTAAGGTTGGTGCGGTCAACAAGGACGGCAGCAGCCCCCTGCATATCTCGGCAATGAAAGGCCAGACCGCTGTTGCAGACGCACTTGTAGGTAGAGGAGCGAACATAAACGCCAAGGATAACCAGGGCTGGACGGCCCTACATTGTGCAGCGTCGCAGGGCCGGCAGGAGACGGCCGGTCTTTTGTTGGCTAAAGGAGCCGAGCTTGGCGAGAAAAACAGCGAAGGCAGGACTGCACTGCATTTGGCGGCCATTGGCAACCACAAAGATGTAGCTGGTTCTTTGCTTGCCAAGGGAGCACGCGTAGACGCGAACGATAACAAGGGCTGGACTGCCCTGCATTGCGCAGCTTTTGCGGGCAATTCCGACGTTGTCGAACTTCTGCTTGGCCGCGGAGCCGACTTCAATATACAAGATAGCGACGGCGAAACGCCCATGCACAAAGCCGCTGCCAGAGGCCAAGAACAAGTTGCACGTCTATTAATTGGCAAGGGCGCCCAGGTCGATGCCAGAGGCAAACACGGGCAGACACCCTTGTATGTGGCCTCACTCTACGGCTACAAGGACGTCGCAGCCGTGTTGATCGCCGGAGGGGCCAACGTGAACGCCAAAGAGGATGGCGGCGAAACGGCCCTGCACAAAGCGGCAGGCATGGGACACGCAGATGTGGTAGATTTACTTGTCGCTAAGGGAGCCGACGTAAACGTCCCGGATGTCAGCGGACAAACTGCCCTGCATATAGCTGCGCTGGCCGGCCAGACGGCGGTCGTAGATTTGCTGATTAATAAGGGCGCCAACGTCAACGCCAAAGACAACAATGGCCAGAGCGCTTTGCACAGGGCAACGCTCGCAAGCCGAGGCCAGGTCGTTGAGCTGTTAATTGCCAAAGCGGCGGAAGTGAACGCCAAAGACAGTTCCGGCCAGACCGCTCTTCACATCGCCTGCTTCAATGGCCACAAGGATTTGGCTGAGCAATTGATTTCCAGGGGGGCAACGGTGGGCGAGAAAAATGGCTACGGCCAGACGGCCCTACATCTGGCGGCCCTGAAAGGGCGTAAGGATGTTGCGGACCTGCTGATTGCCAGAGGGGCGGCGGTAGATGTGAGAGACAACGCAGGCTGGACAGTTCTACACTGCGCGGCTCTCGGAGGTCACCAGGATTTAGTCGCACTTTTAATTGATAAAGGCTCCGATGTGAACGCCGCCGAAAGTAGCGGTGAAACCCCGTTACACTGGGCGGCTGGTATGGGCCACAAAGACGTGGTCAGCTTACTGATTGCCAAAGGCGCCAACGTCAACGCCAAGAATATTAATGCCGAGACGCCCCTTCACTGGGCCGGCGAAAAGGGTCCCGCTGAAATGACCAAGTTAGCGAATGTTCACGGGATAACCAATTGACAGAATGTAGAATTCGGAATGAAGAATTGAGAATTGGGCTTTCTCCATTCTTAATTCTCAATTCTAAATTCCATACAGCCTGATGACGGAATTCGGCAAGGGTGCCGGAACGGATTTGTACGGAGTCGTTGGTAATAGTGAAACGGGCATATCCAAGCCGATTGGCTCGGCTATGTTGGTCGGTGGTCTTTGCTGTCACCATAGCTAACTTGTCATGGGCCGAGGACTGGCCTGGTTTTCGAGGGCCAACGCGACAGGGTATATCCCAGGAGAAGGGTGTCCCAACCCAGTGGAGCCGCTCAGCTAACATCCTCTGGAAGACGCCGGTGCCGGGCAACGGCTGGTCGTCACCCATCGTGTCTGCCGATCGTGTGTTTGTGACCACAGCGGCCCAGGAAGGTGTCTCTTTTCGGCTGGTGTGCCTTGACCGGCGGACGGGAAATATCCTCTGGGATAAGCAGGTGCTCCAGCAGGAGCCCGGACACAAATCGCCCCAGAATTCTCATGCCTCATCCACGCCGGTAACCGATGGGCAGCGCGTCTATGTGCTGGCATTTGACGGCAGCTTTGCGGCGGTTTCGATGGATGGCAGCGTAATCTGGACCAACCGCGATTTTAACTATTACAGTGAACACGGGCTGGCAGTTTCGCTGATTCTGTACCAGGACCTGCTAATAGCCCCATTTGACGGCAGTAGCTCCGGTCCGGATAAAGTTGTCGGCTGGCAAAAACCGTGGGACCAGGCCGTCATAATTGCCCTGGATAAAAACACGGGCCAGGTCTGCTGGAAGGCTCGGCGCGGCAGCTCGCGTATCGCTCACGTCACGCCACGGATTCTCAGCCAAGACGGCCAGGACCAGCTCGTTAGCTCCGCAGGCGATGTTGTCCAGGGATTCGACCTTAAAAGCGGCCAAAGGTTATGGACAGTCGCCAGCACTGGCGAAGGCGTTGTGCCTTCAATCGTCATCGGCGACGGGCTAATCTTCACCACATCCGGGTTTGGCCGGCCTACAATTCGTGCCATCCGCATCCCCGCGAAAGCGGGGACCGGCAAAGGCGATGTCACGCACAGCCACATTGCGTGGGAATCTACCGATGATGTTCCGATGGTCCCCTCGATGCTTTACGTTAAGCCCTATCTTTTCTTGATTACCGAGGGCGGCGTCGCCAAGTGCCTCGACGCGGCGACAGGCGAGGTCTTGTGGAGAAATCGCCTGGCGGGAAGGTACTCCGCCTCGGCGGTCTTGGCCGACGGCAAAATCTACTTTCTGTCCGAACAAGGCAGGACCACGGTTGTCGAAGCGGGACATGAGTTTAAGATTGTCGCCCAGAATGAGCTTCAAGAGAAATGCTGCGCGAGTCCTGCCATTTCGCAGAAGCACATATTTATCCGGTCAGAGGACGCCCTCTACTGCATCGGCCCAGGCCAATAAAGAGCTACCACAGATTCCACAGATTAACACGGATTAAAAAGTGAAAAACAAATCAGTGAAATCTGTGTAATCCGTGGTTAAGATTGCAGGATGGTATAGACCCCGTCCTGAGCAAGGTCGAAGGATGAATAACCGGGAACGAGTTCTGGCCGTACTAAAGCACCGGCAGCCCGACAAAGTGCCTTACGATATCCGATTCACGCAAAAGGCACATAGCAAAATGGCGGAGTACTACGGCGACCCGGACTTCGACTCGAAACTGGGAAATTGTTTTACCTGGTTCCGACCCTACCCGCGCAACGTGCGCTATCGTTTGGCCGGGCCCGACATCTGGCAGGACGAGTTCGGCGTGCGGTGGAACCGTTCTATTGACAAAGATATTGGTGTCCCCTGCAATCAACTCGTAACGCCACAAAATATCAATGACTTTGAATGGCCGGACCCCGGCGATCCGACGCGGTACGATTTCATTAAGGAGGCTATCAAAGAAACCCGAGACAGCGTTACTTTGGTAAGCCTTGGTTTTGCACTCTTTGAGCGAGCCTGGACCCTGGTCGGAATGGAAAACCTGTTAATATATATGCTGACGGAGGCACATTTCGTGAACCTTTTGCTCGACAAGATTCTTGAATACAATCTTGGCATTATTGAGCATGGCTGTTCGCTGGATATCGATATATTCCGCTTTGGAGATGACTGGGGGCATCAGCGAGGACTGATCATGGGCATTGATTTGTGGCGCGAATTTATCAAGCCCAGGATCAAAGAAATGTATCAGTTGGCCAAATCTCCGCTTGGGGATGCCCAACGGCAAAAGGGCAAATATGTAATGATTCACTGCTGCGGCAAGGTTGATGAACTCTTGTCCGATCTGATTGAATGTGGGCTGGATATTTTCAATCCCTTCCAGCCAGAGGTTATGGATGTGTTTGAAATAAAGAAACGCTACGGGGACCGACTTTGTTTCTATGGTGGAATCAGCACGCAGCGAACGCTGCCTTATGGGACTCTCATTGAGGTTAAGGACGAGGTCAACCGGCTTATCGACGTCGTGGGCGAAAATGGTGGATACATCGCATCGCCTGCGCACGATATTCCTGGCGATGCCAAATCGGAGAATATCGCCGCAATGATCGAAGTTCTGCAGAACCAGTAGTATCAAATTCTTGAAAGAGTAACGAATTGCTCCAAGAAGTGTTGACACTGAGTGAAGCAGCGTAAATAATGGCTGAAGAACCGAAAGTCTGTAGGGAACAAAACGAAATGTTAGGCGGCCTTGCATAGATTTCGCCAAGGCAATAATCGTTCGCAACGTAAGAAAGGATCAGACGGTTCATGAATTCAAGGAGGTCATTATGAGATGCTGTTTAGTTACACTTCTGGTTGTGGCATTTGGCCTGATTGGTACTGCCAACGCTGACATAAAACAGGGTACGACTGAAATTGCAGTCTTTGGCAACTGGACCGGTATCAACTTTGAGAGCGGCGCTGCCGGGGATGCTGATCACGAGGATTCCGGCGCCTTGGCTGTCGGGCTGGGCTACTTTCACACCCGCGAAATCGAGTTTGGCCTGCATGGCATAGGAAACTGGTCGAAAGACCTTGACCTGTATAGTCTCGGCGGGAACGTCAAATACCATTTTACGCCGGACCTGACGACTGTTCCCTACGCTGGAGCGCAGCTTAATTATAGCTGCTACGATTCCTACAGGCGTGACGAGCAAGGCATAATGTACGGCCCTCTGGCCGGGGTAAGGTACTTTGTAAGCAGGTCGGTAAGTATCTTCTTCGAGTACCAGTACCAGATATATGATGGCAGTATTGACGAGATTGTAAAGGACGCTCACAGCATATTTGTGGGTATCCTGTTCAAGATCGAATGATCCCGACTTGTCGGGACTCAAACATGAAGAGTCTGCTCCCTATCACACTGATAGTCGGTATGGCCTGCGCGGGGGGTGCATCTCAAACGCAGAACATGGTCGTAAACGGAGGATTTGAGCAGGATACCAACCAGGATGGAATGGCGGACAACTGGCAATTTGCCGGCGATAAGGGCGTGACTGTCACTTGGGGGCGGGACGTGGGATTCACAGGCCCATTTAGTCAAAGGCTCACCTGTACGCAGTTCACCAACCTTTCCTCGGCAAGCCACGCGATGCTTTGCCAGCTCGACACGCTGAAGCTCCAGAAGGGTAAGTGGTACAGGATTTCTTTTGCCGCCAAACAGCGGGGTATCCCCGGTCAGGTCGTATACGTGGGTATATCGGACACGAAATCGTGGTACGACACTGGTTTGGGTGAATCCTTTAGGATGCCGGTCGAGTGGAAGGAGTTTGAGTTTGTCTTTCAGGCCACGCAAACAATCACAGAGCACATCCGCCTACAATTCTGGTACACCTCAACAGGAACCCTCTGGCTGGACAACGTTCGTTTAGAGCCCTGCGAACCAATTAGAAAACGGTTCACTGATGTGGTTCCGTCCACCACGGCTGTGAATCTTCTGCCCAACAGCAACTTCGAGTGCGGCGCAGCCGGCTGGGGAAGTGTTGCCGATCTGCCGGGCTGGGGAGGCAATCTGAATCGGCTTGTCGGCACCGTGGATGACGCCGATGCGAAGTTTCACAAGTCAAGTTTCAAAATCGCTCTGACGCCGGAGAATATTCCCATCTATTATTTCGATTATTTTCCGCTGTACCGGGTTCCGGTCAAGGCCCCGTTGTTGGCCAATATTGGCTGGATTTCCGTAGAGCCGGGTGCGCAGTACACACTGTCTGCGTATATGAAAGCCAATTCCCAGGACCTGGTCGGTGTGCTGTCGATAAGACAGGCGTCGGGGCAGAGTTTACGCCGGCAGGTGCAGCTCAAAACTGATTGGCAGCACCACGTTTTTACCTTCCGACCGCAGGCTGAACAGATTTTTGTCGCCTTGGGCTTGGATTTGGAAGCATCGAAACCTGCCCGTCCGGCAGGCGGGAAGGAAGCGGGCACATTATGGATTGACGCCGTGCAGTTAGAGAAGGGCGCACAGGCAACCGCCTACCAACCGAGATCGGTAATAGAGGTTGGGCTTGCAACAGATCGGCTGGGAAATCTCTTTCGCTACGGCGATGAGCCCCCTGCTTCCGCAGGGGCAAGCTTGGCCCCGCGCAGGCGGGGCATGACCGCTACGGTTTTCAACGCGGGGCAAGTTGCCCAGTCTGTTAAACTGCACGCCCATACGACAGATTTTGACGATGCCATTGTTTATGAGTCTACTGTGCCGGTTGATATTCTGCCCGGGCAGACAGCACGAGTGAGCATCCCCACCGGCGTGCAGCGGAAGGGCTTTTACCGCCTGCATCTACGAGGCGAAGACGCAGAAGTTGTACTTACCAGGGCGATGCGATTTGCTATCATTGAGCCTTATACCGGCTCGGACAGCTTGTTCGGAATGAACCATGCCTACCCCTGGCCCCATTTGTTGGATTTGAGTAAGCAAATCGGGCTTTGCTGGTTCCGCGACTGGTCGCTGAAATGGCACGATGTAGAGACGGAAAAGGGCAGGTTTGACTTCACACAATGCGACTACCAAATCGACCGAGTTTTGCAGCGGGGGCTTAATGTGCTGCCGCTTCTGCCCTTTCCTTCGAGCAACTGGTCATCGAGCGCCGCCCCAGAGGTCAAAGTGACGGATGATTATCCTGCCGGCAGAGAGCGGATAGCCTATATGCCGCGGGACGTAAATGATTTCGCCGCCTACGTGCGTAAGACGGTTGAGCATTATAAAGAACGGCTCGGCGTATGGGAGATTCTAAACGAACCCATTTACACATCCTACGCTCTGCCACGGGAGAAAGGCTACCAGGTCAAGGACTATGTGCAGCTACTGCGGGCGGCCTACCAGGCGGTCAAGACAGTTGACCCTGATGCGTTGGTTATCGGAGGCATTGCCGGCCATCCGACGACGTACACCAAGGAATTTGTCGAAATCGGTGGCTTGCGCTGGGCAGATGTTCTCAACTTGCACGCGTATCCGGGCTTGACATCGCCGGAGGCCTACGAAGAATCGTTGCGGCTTTTACGCGAGCAGATGCGGTCCGCCGGAGCGGACAAGCCTATATGGTTTACCGAAGGCGCATACTATGCAGACGATGATAAGCCTGTTGAGCCTTACGACAGTACGTGGCTCAAGCCGGTCGATTCTGAGACAGAAGCCGCCGAATGTCAGGTCAAGTTCAACACGCTGCTATTGGCTTACGGAGCCGAGAAGATCATTTACCATTCCGGCACGCCCGGCAGCCTGAACAACGAGGAGCTCTCAGGCATATTCTTCGAGTGGGCGGGAGCTCCCCGAAAGATGTTAGTCACACAGGTTGCTATGGCGAATTTACTTTCGCCGAAGGTTCACAGCCTTGGCGCCCTTGTGGGTCCAGAAAAGGTCAAGGTTTATGGATTTGAAAGCGGTGGCCGAACAGTAATTGTCGCCTGGGCGGAAGAAGGTGCACAGCCCAGACCGATAGATCTAACCGGAAAACCGTGGCGGGCGGTAGACTTGCAGGGCAATGAATTGAAACCTGACAGTGTAGTGCTGACAGGACGCCCCATCTATTTTGTCGCAGAGGGAACGTCGCTCAGGGAGCTTCCGTGGTAGATAGCGCCGTGTCCCGTGACACGTCGCCCGGGCGACGGGCGACGAGCGACGAATCAGGTTTCTTTATATCCACTATGTCTACTGTTGGCTTTGGACGTGTTATCGCTGGACGTTTGCCGGTCCAGCAATATAGACACAGCTTATCTTTTGGCCTGCCGATAGCTCCTACCATATCGTCCACAGTCTGGTATCTAAGGGTCGTGACTCCCAGGTCTTTGGCGATCCAGTCCACCATTTTTTTGTATTTTTTAGAGTTGTGATCTATGTACTGCGACACATCTTCTGGGTCGTGACCTTCCAGGCTGCGGATTGCTTTGCGGGCCGCAAGCTCATGGGTCGAACGCGTGGAAAAATTGAACTTGCATGGAAACATCAGAGGCGGACAGGCGGGTCTTATGTGGACCTCTCTGGCGCCGCAATCCCAGAGTTTCTTTATAGTGAAGTTGCGAAGCTGCGTTCCCCGCACGATAGAATCCTCGCACACCACAATGCTGTTGCTCTGGATTATCTCTTTTATGGGTATGAGTTTCATCTTTGCAACCAGGTCACGCGTCTCTTGCGAAGGTGGAGTATAACTTCTGCCGTATCCGGGCGTGTATTTAACAAGCGGCCGCCTGAAGGGCTTACCCGATTCCATTGCATATCCTAATCCGTGGGCGCATCCGGAGTCGGGAACCCCGCAGACAAGATCAACGTCAATATCCTTATCGCGTTTTGCGAGGTACCGGCCGCATCTTTCCCTGACTATTTCTACGTTTATGCCTTCGTAGCTTGATGCGGGAAAGCCGGCATATATCCAGAGAAATGCGCATATCTGGTTTATATTTGCTGAGCCCGGTGCTCTTGGCACAATGCCGCTCTCATTTATGAGCACTATCTCTCCCGGGGCAATGTGTTTTGTCACCTCAAATCCGATATTTGGGAAAGCAGTGGTCTCACTTGTCACCGCCCACGCGTCTTCTCGCTTGCCGACAATAAGAGGCGTGTATCCGAATCTGTCTCTTGCCGCATATATGCCGTCTCTATTTAGCAGCAGCAGCGAGCAGGAGCCCTCGATGGCCTCAAACATCTTCTCTATTCCATCTATAAGGTCGTTTCCCTGGTTGATCAGCTTTGCTATCAGCTCAGCGGCGTTAACCGTTCTTTGGCTGAACTCGCTGAAGGATACTCCCTTTTCCAACATTTCTGCTGTTAATTTCTCGGCGTTTTCAACAAATCCGCTGGTCACAATGCAAAACGGGCCAAATTTTGACTTCAGATAGATGGGTTGCTCATCATAGTCGCTGATAACGCCGATGCCCTTGTTGCCCTTTATAGTTTTATAATCCTCATAAAACTTTGACTTGAACTGGCTCTGGCTCAGATTGTGTATTCGGCGGGTGAAATCTTCGCCCAGTACGGCTATGCCCCCATATTCAGTTCCCAGATGCGAATGGTAATCTGTACCGTAGAAAAGCGTCTCTGCACAATCCGCCTGAAGGCTGACAACTCCAAAAATACCGCTCATTCTCGATCTCCCCTATTGTTGTACTGCCAGTGCGCTTTCAGCCACGTCGCGCAGATAGCGATCGGCTGGGTCCGTTCGAGTATCGCGCAAGTGGGCGTAAATTTTCATCGCATCCTTTTTTTTGCCCGCCGCAAGGAGATTCTCTGCCAGCAGCAAACAGGCTTGGGCGGCCTTGATCCTCTCATAAGGGTTTTCGACATCCGCTCCCTTAAGGAGCACGTCCACCGACCCGGGGTCGCCGATGTTTGCCAGTCCCCAGGCGGCTGCCAACCGGATGTCCCTATCCTCATCACCGAGTGCCTGCTTCAGCGCATCGACCGATTTTTTGTCTCGGACCACCCCAAGATTCTGTACCACGGTTAACCGACATTTGCCCTTGGCCTTGGGCAGCGCATCTCGAAGCTGTTCGGCTGCCCCATCTCCAATAGCTGCCAGTGCCTGGGCAGCATATTCGCATAGTTCTTCATCCAGCAGGAATTTGCCCAGCGCACCGGCGACTTCTTTGCCGCCGGCCACTTGTAACTGCCGGATTAAGTAGCCCTTTATTTGTTTGGGTCGGTCCCGGTCAAGCTGCCCCGCGGCCAGCGCAGCGAGCTGTGACGCTAATATCTCAGCGAAGGCACGCCGATGTTTCTTGTCGTTTAGCTTGCATACGTAAAGTGCCAAACAGTGAAGCGCGTATCGCGGCTTGACGTCATCTGCCTTACCAGGCTCAACAAGCATGTCAATAAGGCCAACGATGCCGTCACGGCCTGTTTTGTGTATCTCGGTAATGACATTCTCGACCGATTCTTTGTCAATGTTGCTGAGCAAGCCGTTCTCATCTGGGTCAGGCAGCTTGCTTACGAGCTCAGCAACGGATACTGACGATTTTTCCATGGACACAATCCTTTCTGCGGTAAGAGTCTACGGACATTCTTTTTTACAGGTGCCACGGCGCCCGCATCGGCTGGTTGACCAGCCTATTGGCTTCTTCGTCGCCGATGATTTGCTCTTTGGCCGGGTCGTACCTGATTTTTCGCCCCGTCCGTATGGCGATATTTGCCAGATGCAGCAGCGTTGCGCAACGGTGAGCCGCCTCAGCGTGACCGCCGGGGCGTTTGCGAGTCTTGACCGCTTCGCCAAAGCCGACCAGCGGCTCCGGATCGGGCATGGCAGCGACCTTTCTCCGGCTTTCTTCGTCAAGGTCGTTCATGCTGACGCCGCGAGGCTCCTGCCGGTTGTACGGCTGTCCCCACTCGCCGCTATCGAGCACCAGAGTAAACCCGTCGGCGTATTTCATTTCCACCCAGCCCCACATGCCGCACGCTTCCGGATGTGCCGGCGGGGCGTATGCCTCGATTTCGACCGGGCTGGTGTCGTCCTTGGCATAAATCCACTGGAAGGGGTCAAAAAAGTGCTGGCCCATATCTGCCAGCCCACCACCTTCGTAGTCCCAGTAGCAACGGTGCGTTCCGCCCGTGCGGTGATGATGATACGGCTTCATCGGGGAGGGTCCCACGTACATATCCCAGTCAAGATTACTCGGCACCGCCTCCGGCTGTAGATTGACCTTACCACTCCACTCTTTGACCTTAAATCCGCCCCGATTGATGTACACTCCCTTACATTCTTTCAGCAGCCCGCTCTTCATAATCTTATGGGTCTCGATGTTCTGCCGGTTCCGGCTCGCGCCGAATCGCCCGTACGTGCCGATCTGGAATATGCGTTTGTAGCGTCTCTGAGCCTCGACCACTGCCCGGCCTTCCGCAATGAATCTGGTCATAGGCTTTTCGCAAAGCACGTCCTTGCCGGCCTCCATAGCCGCAATCGAAATAAGGGCATGCCAGTGCGGCGGCGTAGCGATGGCGACCACCTCGATGTCCTTGCGCTCCAGCACCCGGCGGAAATCTGTGTAGATGGTCTTATTGTCTGCCCGGTCGCGGAACCTCACGTCGCACTGGGCAAGCATCGTGACATTAAGCTTGTGCTCGCGATTCAAGTCGCTAAACGTTCCGGGGCCGCGACCGCCGCAGCCAATCAAGGCAGCGCCAACGGTTTCACTGGGCGGCGTCTGGCCGGCCCCGCCTAAAACGTGCCTCGGCACAATGGTCAAAGCCGCAGCCGCTCCCATCGAACTTTTCAAAAACTGACGCCGTGTCACTCTGTTATTGGATTCCCGCAGAGCAGGGTTCCTCTTACGTTTTCGCATAGTGGCGTTCTCCTTTCAGACTGATAGGGTAACAGAAAGGCAGAATAGTGCAACAAAATAGCAAAAATCTAACCGCAGTCCTCGGGACTCCTTACGGAGAGAACGCCGGCCAGAAGTGAAAATTGAGCTAAAGTGACTAAGATGCCTAAAGTGAGCTAAAGTGCCTAAAATGACAGCAAACCTGTCATTCTGAGCGAAGCGAAGAATCTCCTTTTCATTGGCCAGATCCTTCGGCTCCGCCTCAGGATGACACATAAGTGTCACTTTAGGCACTTGAACAGTCTGGCTTCAAGGCTGCCGTTGTGGTTGGCGCCGCACCAGGTCGCGGACGTCAGTTAAGCAATAGATAACCATCCCGGCTAAAAGAACGCCCTCCAGCAGACACAGGCTCTTGATCTTTACATTCCAGGCGTATGAGACGGTACTATAGATTAGAAACGCGCACACCGCACAGAAGATAAGCGTGGTGAAGGGGTAGCCTGTAACACGATAGGGCCGTTCGACCTTTGGCTCTTTGAATCGCAGGACAATAACCGAAAGACTTGTGGCCAGATAAAACGCATAGACCGGGGCAGCAGTATAGAGAATTGTGTCCACGAATGAGCCCAGAGCCGCGATCAGCCCGACTGCGATAGCTGCCTGTACTAAAAGGGCCCAGACCGGCGTCCCTGTTCGGGCGTGCCATTTGCCCAAAAGCCCGAAGATCCGATGTTCGGCGCCCAGAGCGTATGAGATACGTGCGCCGGTGAAAATCAAGCCGCTCACCGCTCCCAGCGCAGAGATGCAGACCAGTGCGCTGATAAGCCTGCCGCCGATATTGGGAAATGCGGTCGAGATGCTGTCGGCGGCGACCGCCTTAGAAGCAGCCAGGCCGCGATAGCCTAACGTATAAAGAAACGCTCCGTTGACCAGCAGATACAGCACTGTCACCACCGCTGCGCCGAGCACAAGTGCCCGAACGATATTACGGCGGGAGTCTTTGACCTCGGCGGCCACGTAGGCCATCTCGTTCCATCCGCCGTATGTGAATAGCACAAAGACAAGCGCCAGGCTCAGAGGCAACGGCTGGACAGATGCCGTGCTTTTTGGACCCTGCGGTGCGGCCACTGCCACGCCGACAATGGCAAGCAATCCCACTGCTTTGACGGTCGTCAGAAGGTTTTGGGTCCATTTGCCCTCCTTGACGCCCAGGATGTTTATCGCTGTCAGAACGACCACGGCAGCGGCGGCGAAGACCCGCTGGCTGTATTCGGGATGAGCGGCAAGTGGGTCGTAGATTGTTCGCCCGTATGTTGCAAACGCAAATGCCATCACCGCGATGTCGCCGGGCCGGATAATCGCAAGCTGGCCCCAGCCGAACAAAAAGCCCGCCCATGAACCGTACGCCCGACTAAGATAAACATAGTCGCCACCTTCCAGAGGGTACGCCGTGGCTAGCTCGGCATAACCCAGCGCTCCAAACAAGGAAAGCAGGCCACCGACGGTCCATATTGCCAGGACGCCCCACCAGCAGTAGGAGCCGCTGGCAATCGCGGGCGCCATCTGATAGATGCCGGCCCCGATGATGATGCCGACAATGATGCACGTCGAGTCAAAAAGCGACAGCTCTTTCCTCGGAGCTACAGGCATAGAGAATCCCTTCCAATCAAGTGCCTAAAATTTGGAGTGACTAAAGTGCCTAAAATTTAACTTTAGACACTTTAGCTCACTTTAGACACTTTAGGCTAACTTTTCATTTCTGCCGTTTCTTAAGCGTCACACTAAGACCCTGGACGCGTAAAACTGTCTCCAGGTTGGGGTCGGCAGTAATGGCTTTGATGAAGTCCGGCCCTGTAGAGTCAACATTGTGGGCGAGGACAAGTCCGCCCGGACGCACCAAAGGCAGCAGCTTGTTCAGGTAGTCGATATAACCTTCCTTATCCGCATCGAGGAACAAAATGTCGATCGGCTCTTTCAGATTCATAACCCTCTCATGGGCGTCGCCCTCAACAAGTGTAACGAGCTTATCGACGCCGGCTCGCTTGAAGTTTTCGCGGGCAAGCGAAGCTCGGCGGGCATCGATTTCGTGAGTGGTCAGCTTTCCGCCCGTCGTTCGCAGCGCAAGGCAGAACCAGATGCCCGAATACCCATTAGAGGTGCCGATTTCGACAACGTGCTTGGCGCCGGCGGCCTCTGTGAACAGTCGCAATAACCTGCCGTCTTCCGGCGGAACGTTCATCATCCCTGCACTCTGGTTCAGGTTCATATCGTCAAGCACACTCAGAATCTTCTTCTCTTCCTCGTTAGCCGGTACAGGAGGCTGCTCTTGAGCAGGCGACCTGCCCATACCCCGCCTGCCGCCGGGACCTCTGCCCTCCGGCGGCTGGGCTGTTAAGCTCTGAACTATTGCCAGCACCAAAATCGTCGCCGAACTGACCAATATAATCTTCTTCAACATTTGATGCCCCTTTCCAGGGTTCCCGCCCGGCGGGGTCCCTAAATTATGGTTTTTATTGTCTTGTCGGGCCACGTTAGCGTAATAGCGTAATATAGACGAGTCCAAACAATGACGTATTGCAGGTTTTTGTCGGCAAATCCAAATAACTATGGCAGAGGTCTTGATGGATTCGACTGCGCTCATCACAAGTTTTGGGCCTTTTTTTTAGGGATAAATCTCTATCAAACACTCACACCAATCACGCAGACGCCACATGTCGAACTCCATGTCACAGGTGACTACGTACAACTTTTTCGATACCATTTCCGGCACGGTAATTTTGAAGTGGACCTGGACTTCTTCTCGCGGCTCTATGCTAACGCTTGCACTTTTGGGTTCTAATTGAAAACCCTCAGGGACGTTCAATCTAACTGTATAGGTATGCGCCGAGCTTGAGTGATTCCGAATTTTCACAGTGACGCCCACGCATTGTCCTGCTTTTGCTTGCTGGCCGTATGGATAAATCCTCGCCCACTGTTCATCGATGCCATAGTTTGGCTCGTCCCACGGGAATAAATCAGCCAATATTTGCCTGCGTTTTTCTAATACTTGTGTCATGTGCTCAAGCTGATCGGGACTGAAGCGAAATGGCTCCACGACGTGCTGGTTGATAAGCAGACAGTTGGGTGGCATCTTCCGGAGAGTATCCAGGCAGTAAAAATATCCCGTGCCTCGATGAAGAAAGTTACGGTTCTGCAGGCAGTAATCGTCTATGCCGGAGGGCGTGAAAGAGTCGCCTATAAAGAATATCTTCTCTCCGCCGTCTTTTTCCACGAGCAGTGCATCGTGATACAAGGTTTGTCCGGGGAAATAGTAGATGGTTATGTCGAATTCCTTCCAGCGCATTTTATGGCCGTCCGGCACAGCAGTAAGATTGGAGATTGCATTTGACGTCAGGCAGGGCAGACGATAGGCCGCAGGATGCGCAAGGATATCTGCTGATTGTTGTGAGGCATACACAGGGCAGCCAAACTTTTTGACCAATTCTGAGACTTTGTCTGTATGATCATCGTGATAATGGGTGATAAACACACCGTCGAGTCGCGACAGGCGTCCCTCTTCTTTGAGCTTGGCCACCTCGCTGATGATGGCATCGGAGCCGCAGTCAATCAGAAAACCGGATTTATCCTGCGACAGCAGAAGCCGCGAATTATTGATGGGAATAATCCAATTGGGCGGGACCTTTTCTATGACCTGGGCGTATGGCATCCAGTCAACACGGAAGGCCATGCCGAGGACTCTTTTGGCAAGGACTTCGTAGCGCTCTTTGAAGTACCAGTGCCCGGCATTAATTGATAAATAGTTTGCATAGGCTGCGTGCAGTCTTTGAATCAAGTGTTCGATAGTTTGCTTTGGATTACGGATGACCGGACCATGCGCCGGAACGAGAATATCCGGATTCTGGTCGATGACTTTGCGCAGGCTTGTTATTAATTCACCGAGTCTGCCGGCGTATCCGTGGTAGCCGCCAATTCCTGCTTCGGCGACGCCATCTTGCAGGCTATACAAATCCATCAGATGCCCGTCTCCGTAGATCAGGTCTCCGACAAAGCCGTAAGTCAGCCCGTCAACATTAATAAAATATGAGACGGCGCCTCTTGTATATCCAGGCGTGTCCAGCACCCGTATAGAAGTATGCTGCCAGCCAATTTGCTCTCCGCCGGCTACAGCACGACCGACTTTCAAAGGCTCGGTTAGTATTTTAGTGGTCTGCTGCTCGGAATCGTGGAACCGGCGATTAGCGAATGACAACCAGAAGTCATTGACTTTCGTAAAGTTGTCTGCTTCAGCCCGCGGTACGATTGACTCAGCCCCGCCTTCTACAAGTTTACGCCCGGCCCAGACGACGTCACGCCTACTGTGTGTGAAAAGGACCATATCTGCTTTTTCCGCCGTAAGGCGTCCTGCGGAAAGATAGCCGGCAGGATCGCCATAGATAACCAGTGTCCGGCCAGTGTCTTCAATAAAGACGCCGTTGACCGTGTCCTGGCAGACCGAGACGTGCGGACTCAACCTAACAAGGGCGTACCCTGCGTCTTCCTGTTGGAAGACAGGAGCAGGGGCGTACCCATTGCATACGCCGGGCAAGGTTAACCACAGGATACTGGCGATCAATCTTTTCACAGCACAAATCTGCCCGCCGCCCCGACTCGCGTCGCAAGACGCGGGGGCAGGCCTTACAACAACCAGGGGCTACGGTAGCGAAAGTGAAGGTACTGGTTAGCTTCGGGTGCGTTGACGACCGACAGGCTCGGCGCATCCCAGAACAGCTTCTTGCGGATGCGAAGAGCGACATTGCCCAATAGGAGTGCTTCCGTCACCGGGCCGGAGAACTCGAAGTTAGC
The DNA here is from genome assembly GCA_964567045.1 of uncultured Pirellulales bacterium. Taxonomy (GTDB): domain Bacteria; phylum Planctomycetota; class Phycisphaerae; order Sedimentisphaerales; family Anaerobacaceae; genus JAFNGF01. The sequence continues at coordinate 37,717 of CAZMLE010000017.1, forward strand.
ACCGGCGGGCTCACCGCCCTTACAGGCCGCAAGCCATTCTTCGTGATGCCCGATTGAGCGGGCGATAGTTTTGGGCGGACGTTTATACGCCCTCATTTTTGGTTCCGGTATCAGCCTCGGCTGCCCCCCCGAAAAATCGCATAGGATTTTCCCTTTCTCACCTATAAAAAGCAGGCCTTCGATGCCCAAATCCTGCTGATCAAGCTCATCCGGCTTTGGAGGCAGCAGGCCGCCGTCGTACCAGGTAATTGTAGCTGGAGGCATATTTTCACGGGCGTCAAATTCCCAGCGAATAAGCGAAGCCCGAGGATAAGTTTCTTTGTTCAGCTCCAACTTCGCCCACATTTTGGGCGCGTATGCTGAACAACTGGCCTCCACGCTCTTGGGAGAGGCGAGTTTTAGAACTCGGAAGATCGTATCGAAACTGTAGCAGCCCATATCGCCCAATGCACCGGTGCCGAAGTCCCACCAGCCGCGCCAGACCAACGGCAGATAAGCCGGATGATAAGGACGATAGGGCGCAGGGCCAAGCCACAAATCCCAGTCCAGATTCGCCGGCACCGGCGGCTTTTCCTGGGGCCGATCAATATCTTGAGGCCAGATCGGTCTATTGGACCAGTTGTGAACCTCCCGCACCGGCCCGATCGCCCCATCCCATATCCATTCGCGCAGCACGCGCGAATCCTCCGATGCCTGATTGACCGTTCCAAGCTGCGTGGCGACCTTGCATTTTCGAGCGGTCTCGGCGAGTTTGCGAGCCTCGAATACGGTGTGCGTCAGAGGCTTCTGGCAGTATACGTGCTTACCCATCTTCATTGCTGTCGCGGACACCAGAGCGTGAGAGTGGTCGGGCGTAACCACCAGCACCGCATCGATGTTTTTCTGCCGCTCCAGCATTTCGCGAAAATCGTTGTAGACGGCGCAATCCTGATTGCCGTACTTGTTGTTGACGATGTGCCTGGCTCTTTCGCGATTCTCGCTATCCACATCGCAGATGGCAACTATCTGCACGTCGGGCTTGCCCAGAAAGCTTTGCATATCGCGCGTGCCCTGATCGCCGACGCCGATGCAGGCTATGCTGAGTTTCTCGCTCGATGGGCGTTTTGTTTGCCCTGCAGAAACGTGCTGAGGAACAATGGCCAGCGCTGCCGCTGTAGCTGCGCCGCGCATAAAATTACGCCGTGATAACTCCGGTGTCTTTCCGGAGAAGTCTGCGTTTTGATCTTTGGTACTTCTGTCTTGGTGTTTCATGATTACTCTCCGATAGATAAGGTCAATTCTATTTTTTCTTTTTGTTATCGGCCGGCAGATTATTGAAGAATTCCAGGCTGATGTCGCCAGGTTTGGGATTCTCCGACATCAACGGCTGTGCGTCAGCGAACAGTTTTTGTTGTTCGCGCATAACGGCCAGCAGCTCCTTGATTCTCGCAGCCTCCGATGGATCGTCTGCCAGATTTTTTGTTTCGTGTGGGTCTTCCTGCAGATCGAACAACTGTATTTTGTTGATCTGGGGATAAACCAGCAGCTTCCAGCGACCACGACGCACCGCTCGCTGCAGGTCTTTATAGGCAAGGAAAATCGTGTCACGGACATTCTCGGTCTTGCCCTGAATGATAGGTGCAAGGCTTTTGCCGTCGAGCTCTTCAGGCACCTTCGCACCGGCCAACTCGCACACGGTCGGGTAAAGATCGAATAGATACACAAACGCCTCAGACAAACGGCCTTTCGGGATGCCCGGGCCACTGAAAATCAACGGCACGCCCATGCTGTGCTCGTAGAGATTTTGCTTGCCCATCAGCCCATGGCTGCCGATGGCAATACCCTGGTCCGATGAAAATATAATAATAGTGTTATCGTATTCGCCGATCTCCTTGAGAGTCTGGATTATCCTGCCTATCTGCTCATCCATATAGGTAATTACGGCATAATAATCCCGCAGATGGCTCTTGATGATCGCTTCTGTTCGCGACCATGGGGCCAGCCGTTCATCTCGAACGGCAAGCTCGCCGTTGTCAAAGGGATGAAACGGCTTGAAGTTGGGCGGTGTTGGAATCGCATCGAGCGAATATTTATCCAGATACTCTTTTGGTGCGACTCGCGGGTCATGCGGGCACTCAAACGCCAGATACATAAAGAAATGTTTATCCTTTTTATGCCCGCGGAGAAAATCAATGGCGCCATCGGCCAGCACTTTGCCGGGCCGGCCCGATGTGCGGACAGCCTGGTCGTTCAAATAATCGCTGTAAGTGAAGCATTTCTGGACTTCTTTGTCGGTATTACCTGTTTTGCCGTAATGGAAAGAAACATAGCCGGCCTCGTTCATTGACTTGGGAAAGTTCGGCGCATCGCTTGGAAGCTCCCTTACAGCAAACCAGCATCGCCCTCGAAGCATCATCATCCGGCTCGGCAGACAAACCGCGGCACTGAAACCGCCCATGCAGTAGGCGTTTTTGAACACAAAACCCGACTCGACCAGCTTGTCAAGGTTCGGTGTCTTCATATATGGATTGCCCAACGCGTCTATGGTATCTGCCCGCTGGTCGTCGGTGAATAGAAACAGAACATTGCGTTTCTTAGATTTGCCCGCTGCCGGTCCTGCGATTGGCAGACTTAGCGGCAGTGCTGAAAATGCAGCCGCGGCGCCTATTGTCTTGAGTAGCGTACGCCGTGTGTAACTAAATGTGCTCAAATCGACCGAACCTCCTGCCGCATAAAGACCAGGTACGAGACGGCAAAACACACCGTTGTAAGAGCCACCAGAGTCGTCAGATAGGGGGCTACGACAAGTATCGACTGCAAAAGGGAAAGGGGATTATTAAAACGACTCATCGAAATCTTTTCCATAGGCCCGACCAGCACAAAACTTTTTGTTGTTTTGCGGTATGGATCCATTATGGTAGAAGTGGCATCGGAGTATAAATTTACCGGCGAGACGCGGCCAATAGCCGCTGCTATACGGGCGTTTTTGAGCATCAGTTCAGGGTTGTTCTGGTCAGCCGGCGCAATCACATCGGCGATAAGCCCGGAACCAAAACCAACAAAAAAGGACACAAATATCCACAACGCCACCGATGCCAGAGCGGCCGTGCCTATGGACCGTAGTATTATCGAGAACAAAATCGCCATGCCCAGCCAGAACCCGACGTACGCGATGCTAACCAACATATACACTGCGAGCCTGGCTGCCTCTTGGCCGCTGGGCACTACTCCAATTGCCACCATTCCCAGGCCTGACAGGAGCAAAACCAGGCCGACAAACATAATCGTGATGGTGACGATCCCGGCTAAAAACTTTGCATTGATGATTGCGTCGCGGTACACAGGCTGAGAAAGCAGCTTCGAGAGTGTGCCGGCCGAGCGCTCCCTGTTAATGGCGTCGAATCCCATGATAATGCCGATTAGAGGCCCGAAAAAAGCTATGAACTGAGTCAGCGAGAAAAACTGTCCGCTGGTAGTGAACAGCATCAAAAACAGGTATTCGATTTTGGCTCCGGCGGTTATCTCCGACCTGAGATTCATACTGACCGTATAAGTCGTCAGTAACGCCACACATACCACCAGGCAGAAAAGTATCAAAAAGCGAGTGGAATTAAAGTGGTCGGCTATCTCTTTACGGAAGATAGTGAACATCTTATTCCTCCTGGAAATAGCGCATGTAGATATCCTCCAGGCTTATTAGCCCCCGCCTTTCGGCGGGGGTACCTCGGCCAGTGGCCGAGGCTAATAAAGCCTGGATGCCCTCGCGTGCAAGTTCTTCAATAGTGCCTTTGGCTACGAGGCTGCCCTGGTTGAGAATTCCCACCCGGTCGCAGACTTTTTGTGTCTGGTGCAGAAGATGCGAACATAATAGGATGGATATTCCTTCTTCAACACTCAGCAATTTGATCAAGTCCAGCGTCGAGTTGATGCCCTCAGGATCGAGACCCATAGTGGGCTCATCCAGGATTATAAGTTTCGGGTTCTTGATAAGCACTTCTGCTATACCCAAGCGCTGCCGCATCCCCCGCGAGTAAGCTCCAACAGGTTTATTCGCCTCGTTAGCCAATTTGACTTTTTCGAGTGCATCATCAATCCGCTTTTTTGATACTGAGTCCGGCAATGAATTCAAACGGGCAACGTATTGCAGGTTCTGCCGTGCGGTCATATCATCGTAAAACCCAATGCTTTCAGGCATGAATCCTACGCGTTCTTTAACTTTCAAAGGCTCGCGCACAGGATCAAATCCCAGTACATGCGAACTGCCGCTGGTAGGCTCACTCAAGCCCAAGAGCATCAGAATGGTTGTGGTCTTGCCGGCGCCATTAGGCCCGAGAAAGCCGAAAATCTCCCCTTGTCTGACCTCAAAGGTGAGGTGATCGACCGCTTTTTGCCTGCCGTAGATCTTGGTTAATTCGTGAGTTTCAATGACCGCAGCCATCTCATCGCCTTCCCAGACGCCTAAATGTAATCGACAGTCCGACGATAACAACAATAATTATCCCTACGCCGATCCAGCCCCAGGTGGAAGCGGCTCTGACCGTGACCCGAAATTCTATGTCATCACTGGCATCCTCTCCTCGAGCACTGGCGGCAATGGAGTAATCGCCCACCAGCGCTTCGTTGGCAGGGGCAATTGTGACTTCCACCTGTTTCATGTCGCCAGGCTCAAGCACCTCCATCTTCTCAGGATCAAACTTCACTTCCCAGTTTTCAGGCTTAAATGACGTAAAGGAGATCCCTTTTTGAGGGGCGGAACCCTCGTTGATGACATACATTGATATATTGGCACTCTTACCCTTTTGCGCGGTAAGAGACAGAATTCCCTTAAGAGTTCTACAGGTGATCTTGTGAGTACCGGTCAGGATTACCTTCAGCTCTATTTCCGCATCGCCTTGCGGAGATTCGGCAAAGACCTGTATTTTGTGCTCTCCGACCTCAGCTCGGGGGACGGGCGTCACCTTCACATCCACCGACTGGCTTAGGTTACTCTTTATCTGCAGCGAGCCGATGTATTTATTCTCGTAAGCCGGCTTAAAAGAAACCTCCCAGCCTTTAGGTTTTTCCGCACGAAGACTGAACATTCCATCCTTTTCGGTATCGTTATGTATATCGACCGAGAATTCAAAATCACTGTCGGAAGCACCCCGAAGAACCGGATACGAAGTGGTTATTCTTACGGGTTTTTTCTTTTCTTCGTCCCCCGCGCCTTTCCTCTTTTTTTCCGCCACGGTGATTTTCGCGGCTGCCGTTGTTGTTAGTTTTCCATCTGCGGTTGAGGCTTTGACTTCAAAAGAGTAGTCGCCCTGCGTCAGTTTATCATCTTTTTTGTCCGGCTCGTCTGCCGAAAAGGTCAGCGACATCTTTTCGCCGGAGGGCACAAACACGCCGGTAATGACATTTCCATACTTCTCTATTTTGGCATCCCAATTGGCAGGCTTGCTTTCGACCGTCAGGAAAACTGTTTCGTCCTTTCGGCCATTATTTTTGATAATCAGCTCAAGGCTTACCCTGTCAGTTTCTTCAATGACCTTACCCGGATACTCAAACGCTGCGACAATTTCACGGTCTGGCTTACCTCCGGGTTCCTCTGCCGCAGCTATCACTGCCCACAGGCCCATGTATAGCAGGCCAATCCGCCACAGGCGGACCGTAAAAAAACGCATCTTCATAATTTTGCCTCCCTTTACAATTGTCAATTTACAATTTTCAATTGTCGATTGTTGAGGGCAATTATTTTAGTGATCGCACAGCAGACGTTCAAGCAAAATTATTGCGAACGTCAACTGTATGCGGTATCATCACCAGTGCTCTGTTGCACACGATTTGATGATTTGTCATGCTGAGCCGCAAGGCGAAGCATCTGGCTATCGTAATTGAGATTCTTCGCTGCGCTCAGAATGACATCCATCGGTTGACGAGTTACAGAGCACTGGTTGCGCTACGAAAGCCGAACCTGAAATGATACATGGAAAGGCAGGGCAAGGTAATGACAAGCGTAAGACCTCGAAAAGCCAGGAGCATAAGCCGGCGGGAATTCTTGAAGGGTTCTTCAGTTGCTGCGACAGCGGTGGCTTTTGCTCCGACCCGCCTATGGCGGGTTCCTTCTTCGGTTTTTGGCGCCAGTGCACCCAGCAATCGGATCACCATCGGCAGCATCGGCGTCGGCGGGATGGGCACAAGCGATATGAAAGGCTTCAAAGGCAATCCTAATGCCGAGATCGTAGCCATTTGTGACATTGACGCCAGCCATCGAAAAGAAGCCTGTCGGATAGCCGGTCTTGACCCAAAGTCCTCTTACAATGATTTCCGCGAGCTGTTAGCGCGGGATGATATTGACGCGGTAGTGGTTGCTACGCCCGACCACTGGCACGTGCCGATTTCGATTGCCGCAGTCAGAGCCGGCAAAGATGTTTATTGCGAAAAGCCGCTGACTCTGACCATCGCGGAAGGACGTGCTCTTGTCGATGAGGTAAGGCGGTACGGACGAATCATCCAGACCGGCTCTCAACAGCGCTCTTCCGACAATTTTCGCTTCGCTTCTGAGCTGGTCCGCAACGGCAGAATCGGCAAAGTACACACTGTCCGCGTGGGTATCCCCGGCAATAATAGAACCTGTGAGCCGACCTGGACGCCTGAGCCGGCGCCGGAAGGCTTCGATTATGACTTATGGCTGGGGCCTGCCCTCTGGGCGCCGTATCATCGCCAGCGATGTCACTATGAATTCCGCTTTATACTGGATTATTCGGGCGGCCAGCCAACAAACTGGGGCGCTCACCATCTGGACATCGCCCACTGGGGCCTGGGGATGGATAATTCCGGGCCGGTTGAGATTGCCGGCAACGGCGAGTTTCCAACCACCGGGCTATTCACCACCGCTGCCAAAGTGTACTTCGAGGCTACCTACGCGAACGGCGTCAAGCTAATCTGCCAGACGGGCGGCTCAAACACAAGGTTTGAGGGCACCGATGGCTGGGTGGATGTTAGTCGCGGTGATCTAAAAACCCAGCCCGAATCGCTGAAAAAGGAAGTCATAGGGCCTGACGAAATCCACCTGTATCAGAGCAGGGACCATAAGCAGAACTTCCTGGATTGTATTAAGAGCCGAAAGGACCCGATCGCCGGCGCAGAAACTGGGCACCGCTCGGCTACACTGTGTCATCTGGGCAATATCGCGATGCTGCTGGGCCGAAAATTGAAATGGGACCCGGCCAAGGAATGTTTTATTGGCGACTCGGCAGCTAATAGTATGCTCGCCCGTAGTGTGCAGGCGCCCTGGCGATTATAATGTTGTGTAGAGTCTGATGCCCGAACTGAAAATGGACACCGGAATATGTGCCATGCATCTTGGAACATAGGAAACAGAGCGGAATTGTAGACCGCCGACCCTAGAAATGGCTGTTTCCCTATGGAGGTTTTGAAATCGTGCGTCAATGGAGCACCATCATTGTATTGCTGCTCTACATTACCAGCGCAGCAATGGCAGCGACCGAATTGGGCGTCAAGGACACCCGGTTTACGTTGAATGGCAAGCCCAAATTTCTGCTCGGCATCAGCTACTATGGGGCGTTGGGAGCGCCGGAGCAATTCATAAAACAGGACCTGGATGATATAGAATCCTGCGCGTTCAATTGGATACGTGTCTGGGCAACATGGAGAGATGGCATCACGGCGGTCGACAAAAAAGGCCAGCCGCAGCAACCTTACTGGGACAGGCTGAAGTGGCTGGTGGCAGAGTGTGATCGGCGGGGCATATTGGTGGACGTGACCCTCTCGCGGGGTTTGTCGGCAGTTGTGGAATTGTTCGAGGCGCACCGTCGGGCGGTGGAGGCGCTCGTGACGCGCCTGAAGCCGTATCGTAACTGGTATCTGGACCTGGCCAACGAGCGGAACGTCCGAGACGCTCGGTTTGTCGATTTCAAGGAACTCCAATCGCTTCGAGAGATGGTTACGCGATTGGATGCGAAGCGACTGGTCACCGCCTCACAAGGCGGCGACATCAGCCTTGACGAGCTGCATCAGTATCTGTTGACGGTGCAGGTGGACTTTGTGTGTCCACACCGTCCGCGCGACCCGGATTCCCCCAAGGAAACGCAACTGAAATCGCGGGAGTATCTGGCTCGGATGAAAGACATCGGGCGCGTCGTGCCGGTGCATTATCAGGAGCCGTTCCGACGCGGGTATCGTCCGGAGCACTGGGAACCGTCAGCGGAGGCTTTCCTGGCAGACCTGAGGCAGGCGATTGCGGGCGGAGCGGCGGGTTGGTGCTTCCATAACGGCGATCAGCGAAATGGCCCGGGCGGCAATCCGCATCGATCGTTCGATATGCGCAAAAAACGTCTTTTTGAGCAGTTGGACGACCAAGAACGAAAGTTTCTGAAAGAGATGCGGAAGGAAATTATTGACGATTGAGAAATTCTTTGTACAATTTAAGCGAAGAATTGTGGACTTGCCGGAAGCCGGCAAGGACTTCCTTAATTTTGCACTTTGCGCTTTAAATTTTTATTTTGGAAGGAGCGACCAATGAAAGGAAATGAAAAGCTACTCAAAACCCTCAACGGGCTTCTGGCTGATGAGCTGACCGCGATCAGTCAGTACATGGTCCACGCCGAGATGTGCGCCAACTGGGGCTACACGAAGCTGCACGATAGTATCCAGGCTCGTGCCATCACCGAGATGAAGCATGCTGAGAAGCTGATCGAGCGAATCCTATTTCTTGAGGGTAAACCCGTTGTCAGCAAGCTCAACGACATTCACATCGGCGATGATGTGTCCAAGATGATGTCAAACGATCTGGCTGCCGAGATGACAGCCGTCAAAGGGTACAACGCAGCCATCAAGCTCGCCACTGAAGTAGGCGACAACGCCACCAAAGAGATTCTTGACGGTATCCTCGGTGATGAGGACGGGCATGTCGATGAGATTGAGGAGCAGCGGGACCAGATCGAGCAGATGGGCCTTGCGATTTACCTGAGCACAAAGAAGTAACCGAGCCGATGCCCGATACTGGATGCCCGATACTGGATGCTCGATGCTGGATGTCTGTCGGGAATCGGGAATCGAGGGTACAAATGAAATGCAACCTTGCGGTTATTGGGGCCGCCGGTCGAATGGGCAGGCGTATCCTTGCGTTGGCTAAAGAGTCCGACCGGTTCGATGTCGTTGCGGCAATCGAAAGGCCGGGCCATCCCGACATCGGTAAAGATGCCGGCCTTGTGGCAACGGCAGCAGCGATAGGGGTTAACTTGAGCAGCGAGTTTCCGGCTGCCGACCCTTCGACTGCGCTCAGGGCATGCGTAGCAATAGACTTCAGCCAGCCGGAAGCGGCAAATAAAACGATTCATTACTGCGCGGGAAACGGCGTTGCCCTTGTTTTGGGCACGACCGGCTTAAACGATCTGCAGCGTGAAAGACTCAAAACCGCCTCTGGGAAAGTGCCCATCGTTTGTGCAACCAATATGAGCGTGGGGATGAATGTCTTATTTTCTCTGGTGGGCAAGGTCGCAAAAATGCTCGGCGAGGAATACGACATAGAAATCATAGAGCAGCACCATCGGTTCAAGAAAGACGCTCCAAGCGGCAGTGCCCTGACATTGGCGGAGAATATCTGCAAGGCGACCGGCAGGGATTTGGCGCAAGCCGTAACTGTCGGCAGGAGCGGCAAGGACGTCTTGCGGCAAAAAGGAACCATTGGCATGCATGCGGTCCGCGCTGGCGACATCACCGGCGAACATTCGGTAATCTTTAGCACGCTCGGCGAAACAGTTACTCTCAGCCATATCGCTCACAGTAGAGATACCTTCGCGCGAGGGGCACTTCGGGCAGCAGAATGGCTTGTCGGGAAAAAGCCGGGCCTTTACTCAATGGGCGACGTTTTGGGCATTGAGGATTGACAATTTTCAATTACCGGCCGGCCAGTCTACTCCTTTGATGCCCTGGATTGTCAGGTTTGCGTCCGGTAGGCCATCGCGGGCGGGGCGAATACCGGCGGCCTTGAGTAAGCGAACCTGGCCATCGGCAAAGAGGAAATTTCGGCTGCCCTGCCAGCACCACCAGCCCTTATCATCATCTATAGGGTAATGGTTGCTGAGCCATTCTCCAATAAGAATCTTGCCGGACGGATGAGCCACAGCAAAACCTCGCTGCGGTATAGACGGCTGCGGGTTTGTATAGGTGTCACTCTTATCGTTCATCCGGTCAATCTGCTGCGGACTGTGATAAAAACTCATCGAGTAGGCGTAACTTGTGGATTCGTATTTATCTCTGGCGATGCGGTCTTGCGGGCAAAACAAAACTGAAGGATTATTGGCGTCGATATTGTCACCCAGATACGGCTCGATAATGCTTCGCCAGCCTCGGCCCATCCACAGCCAGTAGCCCGCCGGCAATGGGTCCTGGGCGCACGGATATGTGTTGTCGTTCGTATTAAGATATAAGCTCACCGCTAAATCAATCTGCTTAAGGTTGTGTGCACAGACCAGGCGTCTCGCGGTGGACCTGACCCTGACGAGCGAGGGGGTGAGAATGGAAAGCAAAAGGCCAACAATGGCGATGACGACAAGCAACTCCATAAGACTAAAGCCGAATCGGATTGAATTTTGATTTTTGCGGGTGCGGGCCACCGAGGTTTCCTGACCCCGCAATAAAGCCATCCTGAGCCGGGCGAAGGATTGCGGGGCTAAATATTTCGTTTAGCCGTCGCCGGTACGGCGACGGTTAAGCCATGAACTATTCAACCGTGACACTTTTGGCGAGGTTTCGTGGTTTGTCAACATCGTGTCCGCGCAGAACGGCGGCATGGTAAGCCAAAAGTTGTAGCGGCACAACAGTCAGCATCGGCTGCAAAGGCTCAGGAGCATCCGGAACGGTGATCAGATGGTCAGCGTGCTGCTTGATATTTTCATCGCCCTCGGTGGCGACAACGATAATCTTGCCGCCGCGTGCCTTAACTTCCGCGATATTGCCCATAATCTTATCGTGTTGCGGCCCGGAAGTAGCAATGAAAACCGCAGGCATACCATCAGCAATCAAGGCGATCGGACCGTGCTTCATCTCTGCGGCTGGCAGACCCTCAGCGTGAATGTAGCTTATTTCCTTTAGTTTTAGGGCGCCTTCAAGGGCAACCGGATAATGGAAGCCTCTGCCTAGGAAGAGCCAGTTATCCTTGTCAACATTCGCTGCCGCAATTTGCCTAATGTGGTCAGACTGTTCGAGCACGCAGCTCATTTTGGCTGGTATCGCAGAAAGCTCGTCGATGCAACTGGCGGCCTCGGTACTACTTATGTGTTTTCTTCTTCCCAGCTCGATTGCCAGCATTGTCAGCACGGCCACCTGGGCCGTAAAGGCTTTTGTACTGGCAACGCCAATTTCAGGCCCAACGTGCAGATATACGCCGGCGTCGGTAGATCGGGCTATGGAGGAACCCACTACGTTTACGATGCCCAGCACGGTGGCGCCTCTTTCTTTGGCCTGCTCCACCGCTGCCAGGGTGTCCGCGGTCTCGCCCGACTGGCTTATGGCTATGACCACAGTGCCGTCCTCGATGACCGGGTTGCGATATCGAAATTCACTGGCATATTCTGTCTCTGTAGAGATTCGCGCCAAATGCTCAAACAGAAACTCGCCCACGAGAGCCGCGTGGAATGCGGTGCCGCAGCCGGTGAGGATAATATGTTTGGCTCGCGTCAGCTCACGCAGGTCATTTGCTATGCCGCCCAGCTTGATCTTTCCACTCTGGCGGTCGATTCTGCCGCCCATGCAGGTACTTAGGGCCTTGGGCTGCTCAAAAATCTCCTTGAGCATGTAATGTGCAAAGCCGCCCAGCTCGATTTGATCCAGCGAGAACTCAATCTGGCTGATGTCTTTGGTGACTGTTACGTTGTCAATTGTTTTGGTACGAAACTCGTCACGGCTGATCGTAACCATTTCGTTGTCCGCAAGGTAGATAGCCTGGGTGGTGTGCTCGACGATGGCAGCCGCATCCGAAGCCAGGATGTATTCGCTATCTCCGACACCTAAGATCAATGAGCTTCCTTTTTTCGCCCCGATGAGCATATTGGGAAAATCGCAGCAGACAATCCCCAGCCCATACGTGCCATGCAGCTCACGCAGGGCTTTTTGAACCGCCCATTCAAATTTATTCTGCTGACCGGACTGGCCGTCTTGATCGCCTTTGGCATAAAAGTAGCCGATCAAATTTGCTATCACCTCGGTATCGGTTTGGCTTGCAAACTGGCTGCCCTCGTTTTGTAGCCAGATCTTCAGCGTTTCGTAGTTTTCGATAATGCCGTTGTGAACGAGGGCGATCTTACCGGTGTAATCCAGATGTGGATGTGCGTTAATAGTGTTCGGCTCTCCGTGCGTAGCCCAACGTGTATGGCCGAGGCCGAGCGTTTCTGCGACATTAACTTCACCTAAAATCTCTTCCAGAGCGCTGATCCTGCCACCGGTTTTTTTGATTTTGATTCCATCGCTTCCCAGTAGTGCCATACCAGCCGAGTCATAGCCTCGATACTCCAGGCGCTTTAGTCCCTCTAAGAGGATCGGCTGTGCAGGTTTCTTACCCAGATAAGCGACTATGCCACACATTTGTTATTTACTGTTTACAGTTTACTATTTGTTCTTATTTCTCGTGCCTTTGGAGACAAGTCTTAGCTTTTCGATGACAGCCACTTGATGGTAGATAGTCAATAGTAAATTATGATCGTTCTAAAAAATGTCCAGATACGTTTCGATTTCCCAGTTGGTAACCTGCTTTTTGAATTCGTCCCATTCTTTTGTCTTTATGTCCACATACTTTTCAAACAAGTGCTCTCCCAGAACGTCTTGAATGAGTTTATCTTTTTTCAACTCATCCAAAGCCTCCTGTAACGAGGTTGGCAAAACCCTGATGTTTTTCTTAACCAGGCTTTCGCCGTCAAGCTGGTAGACATTTTCTTCGACCGGCTCAGGCGGCGTTAAGTCGTTCTTGATGCCGTCCAGGCCCGCCTGCAGCATGACCGCAAATGCCAGATACGGGTTGCAGGAAGGATCGGGACATCTTAGCTCGATTCTGGCAGCTTCTTTTCTTTGTCGGAACCACTTGGGCACCCTCACCAAAGCCGAGCGATTCATGGCGGCCCAGGTGATGTATACCGGCGCTTCAAATCCGGAAACCAACCTTTTGTACGAGTTGACTGTCGGGCACAGAACTGCGCACATCGCATTTATGTGCTTTATTTGGCCTGCGATAAAATTATACGCAATTCGGGACAAGTTATACTTGTCCTCCTTGTCGTAAAAGGCGTTCGCTTTTGTCTGGATGTTAAATAAGCTCTGGTGTGTGTGCATCCCGGAGCCGGGCTTATCCATGATTGGTTTGGGCATAAAGGTGGCATGCAGATTGTGCATCTGAGCGACTTTCTTGGCGGTGTACTTTAGCGTGACAACTTTGTCGGCTATGTCCAGGCAATGCCCATAGCGGAAATCTATCTCGTACTGGCCGAACCCGACCTCGTGATGCGAGGCTTCCACGTTGATTCCAAAACTCTCCAGTGCTGCGATTATCCGCTTTATGGTTTTATAACCTTCGTGGGAGGAAAGGTCGAAGTAGCTGTCGTAGTCGATAGGCGTAGTCCTTTTTTGGCTATCAGCGGTGAACAAATAGAATTCAGGTTCTGGCCCGACGTTAAAGTGGTAGCCCTGAACTGCTGTTTTTGCTGCTGCCTGTTTTAGGATATATCTGGGGTCTCCTTCGAACGGTTTGCCGTCCGCGCGGTAGATGTCACAGATGAGTCTTGCTGTTTTGCCGTCTTCGGTCAGCCAGGGAACTACCGCATAAGTTTCCAGAACGGGCTTCAGAAACAAATCGCTTTCCTGTATCCTGGCAAAGCCTTCGATTGAGGAGCCATCAAACCACGCCCCGTCGGTTAGTGCATCTTCCAGTTTTTCGACAGGTATGATGACCTCCTTTATGACGCCCAGCAGGTCGGTAAATTGTAGAGTGACAAATTCTATATTGTCTTGTTGAGCCTGCTCCAAAACCTTTTTAGCTTCCATTTACGTTCCTTTCCGGCAGATTTATCCGCCACGCATATTGGCGTATTACATTGCACGGATGGCATCGAGTTATTGTCAGCGGTGGCAGGAAAACTGCAAGAGAAATTTTGAAAATTCAGCTTGAACTGTCAGTATAATAGCAGCGGCTTTTCTTCTAATGTACCGGTTGTCGGGTCGACCTTAAAACCGAATGACTCTAAGACGACTACCCCAAGTAAGACTTTATCCACCACATCTGAAATCCAGACCGGAAAAGCATCTTCTTTGCCTTTTAACTGTATCCATGCTCTGCCTCGCAGCACCTTAATCAGTCCTGCTCCTGTAGAAACTTGCTCCTGCGTGGTTGGTTTGATTCCCAGCTCATCAGCAAGTTTTTTAGGCAGAGTAGTTAAGCTTGCTCCAGTATCCACCAAAGCTCTGGCTTTCTTAGTGTGTTTTCTTTCCAAATCACTAATTTCGATGCTAACCCATGAATGTCCCATACCATACAATCCTATGACTGATACTCGTAATCGGCAAGATACATTTTACCAAAAAGTGCGGCAGAATCAAGACTCTTCGATGTGCATTTAGACTTTTTGAAAGATAAACTTGTGCTGGCCGGCGTCGATTCTTATAGTGTCACCCTCGGCGAATTTGCCGGCCAAAATCTCGGAGGCCAGAGGGTTCTCTATCCGCTGCTGAATCGTTCGCTTCAAAGGCCTTGCACCATACACGGGGTCGTAGCCCTCGTCCATAATCTGCTTGCGGGCATGGTCGGTAAATTCGACCTGCAGATTGCGTGCATTTACGCGCTGGGCTAAGTAATTTAGCTGAATATCGACAATCTTTGTCAAGTTGTCTTTTGTGAGCATGTGAAAGACGATTATCTCGTCAACGCGATTCAAGAATTCAGGCTTAAAAATTTGCTTTATCGCATCTTTGACGTGAGCCTCGATTTCCCAATCAGTGCCGGATTCTTCAGTGACCTGCTGAATCTGCTGGCTGGCGATATTGCTGGTCATAATGATAACCGTGTTCTTGAAATCCACCGTTCGGCCTTTTCCGTCCGTCAACCTGCCATCGTCGAAAACCTGCAGCAGCACATTGAAGACGTCTCGATGGGCCTTTTCGATCTCATCCAGCAGAATAACCGAATAGGGCTTACGGCGCACGGCCTCTGTCAGTCGCCCGCCCTCTTCGTAGCCCACATAGCCGGGCGGCGCACCGATAAGCCGGGCGACGGAATGTTGCTCCATAAACTCACTCATATCGATTCGGACCATTGCGTTTGGGTCGTTAAATAGAAACTCCGCCAGCGCTTTGGAAAGCTCGGTTTTGCCTACTCCGGTCGGCCCAAGAAACAGGAATGTCCCTATCGGACGGTTCGGGTCGCCCAGGCCCGCCCGGTTTCTGCGCACGGCGTTGCAAAGAGCGCCGACCGCTTCATCCTGCCCAACGACCCGCCGGTGAATCAGCTCCTCCATTTTCATTAGTCGCTCACGTTCGCCGCTCAATAGTCGCGCGATCGGTATCCCGGTCCATTTGGATACCACCTCAGCAACGTGCTCATCCGTTACCTCGTTCCGAATTATTTTGCCCCCGTTGGACTTGGCAAGCTGAGCCTCTTTCGCTTCCAAATTCTTTTTCAAATTCGCAATGGTTTCGTATTTCAGGCGTGCAGCGGTTTCAAGGTCGCCTTTGCGCTGGGCCTGCTCAAACTGATTCTGAGCGTTTTCTATTTCCTGCTTCAATTGTTTTATCTGGTCAATTTCGCGCTTTTCGCTTTCCCACCGTCCGGCAAACTCTTTATCCTGCTCCTGCAATTTCGCCAATTGCTTTTCGGTGTTTTTCAGCCGCTCTTTGCTCGCTTCATCGGTTTCTTTTTTTAGCGCCTCGCGCTCGATTTGCAGTTGAACGATTTTTCTGCGGATGGTGTCCAGCTCAGCGGGCAGTGAATCGTTCTCAATCCGCAGTTTTGACGCAGCCTCATCAATCAGGTCTATCGCCTTATCCGGCAGCCATCGGTCGGTTATATATCGGTTCGATAGTGTCGCCGCCGCAACGAGCGCCGCATCTGTAATCCGGACGCCGTGGTGAGTGTCATAGCGGTCCTTCAGCCCCCGAAGGATGGCTATAGTCTCCTCGACGGTTGGCGGGTCAATCAGAATGGGCTGAAACCGCCTCTCCAGCGCTGCGTCTTTTTCCACGTACTTTCGATAATCGTCAATTGTCGTGGCGCCGATACAGTGTAGCTCGCCACGGGCAAGCGATGGTTTGAGCAAGTTTCCGGCATCGACCGCGCCTTCGGCTTTGCCTGCACCAACTACGGTATGCAATTCGTCGATAAAAAGAATTATCTGCCTCTCGGCGCCAATAACTTCCTTGAGCACAGCCTTGAGGCGGTCCTCAAATTCGCCTCTGAATTTTGTGCCGGCTATAAGTGCGCCCATATCCAGGGCAATGATTCTTTTATTCTTCAAGCTGGCGGGGACATCGCCTGCGACTATTCGCTGGGCAAGGCCTTCAACAATCGCGGTCTTGCCCACGCCCGGCTCGCCGATCAGTACCGGATTGTTTTTCGTTCGGCGGTTAAGAACCTCCATACATCTGCGGATCTCTTCATCTCTGCCGATAACCGGGTCGAGCTTTCCTTTCCTGGCCATCTCCAGGAGGTCGATGCCGTAGCGCTCCAGTGCCCTGTATTTATCTTCCGGGGTCTGGTCGGTTATCTTCTCGCCTCCACGAATCTCTTTTATCGCCTCTTCAATTCGCTCGGCGGTAATCGAATTAAGGCTTAAGACCTCTTTTGCATCGCTCTTTACGAAGGAAAGCGAAAGTAGAAGGTGCTCGGCACTGAGGTACTCGTCGCCCATGGCGTCAGCTCTATTTTGGGCATCCAGGACGACCTGATTGAAGGTAGGGTCCGGCATAAGCTGAGCACCGCTTTGGCCTTGCGGCAGCCGCCGAAGCTCACTCTCTATCATGTCTTTCAGGCGGGCGACGTTGGCGCCAATCTTCTTCAGGATCATAATCGCAGCACCCTGCTCATCGCCGCAAAGAGCGCTCAATAGGTGCAAGGGCGACACAATAGTATGCGATTTGGCCATCGCCAGTTGCTGGGCAGTCGCCAACGCCTCCTGGGCTTTCAGTGTAAATCTATCGAATTTCATGGCATAATCCTTTTACGTATCGACAAATACCAAATCATTTATTTACTTGGGGCAAATGGCGTGCCCGAAATATACCCGTAGGGTATGCAGGCTTCTGCATACCTGCTTCTGGAGGTTTTGCGGTATGCAAAGCATACCCTACTCACTACTTACATCTATGGACACTTGTCTGCTCCGCCAAAGGCGGATACGGCGGGCTGTGTCCCTTGTGCCAATTTGGCAGGTTCAAAAGCCCTCAAATACCAAGGGCGTTTTTAACCTTGGCCATCTTCTCGACGGCGAAGTCCAGGTCTTCTTTAGTGTGGGCCGCGGAGATTTGAGTGCGGATTCGAGCTGCACCGTGCGGCACGACCGGGTACGAAAACCCGATCACGTAAACGCCTTCATCCAGCAGCATTTCTGCCATTCGATGAGCAAGGACTGCGTCGCCCAACATAATGGGCACAATAGGATGTTCTCCTGGAATAATATTGAAACCGGCGTCGGTCATCTTTTCCCGAAAATAGCGGGTGTTTTCGTGAAGTCTGTCGCGCAGCTCTGTTGATGCGGACAATAATTCCAGCACCTTGAGTGAAGCGGCGACAATACTCGGAGCCAGCGTGTTGGAAAAAAGATACGGTCTTGAACGCTGGCGAAGTATTTCAACGATCTCCTTCCGCCCACTGGTGTAGCCGCCGCTGGCGCCTCCCAGGGCCTTGCCCAGCGTTCCGGTGATAATATCCACCCGGCCCATAACCTGGCAATGCTCGTGTGTGCCCCGGCCATGTCGGCCCAGGACACCGACGCCATGAGAATCGTCTATCATCACCAGCGCATCGTATTTCTCTGCCAGGTCGCAGATTTCCCGCAGTTTGGCGATCGTGCCATCCATAGAAAAAACGCCATCGGTGGCAATCAGACGGAACCTGGCCGACTGGGCCTGTTTTAGTTTCTCTTCCAGGTCGACCATGCTGCAGTTTTCAAACCGCAGCCGCTGAGCCTTGCACAGGCGGATTCCGTCAATAATGCTGGCGTGGTTAAGGTTATCGCTTATCACCTCATCTTCCGCAGTTAACAGCGTCTCAAATAGTCCGGTGTTGGCATCGAAACAGCAAGAATACAGAGCCGTATCTTCTGTGCCCAGAAACTCGGATATTCTTTTCTCCAACTGCTTGTGAATATCCTGTGTGCCGCAGATAAAACGCACGGACGACAGGCCGTAGCCCCATTTGTCATAGCTATCCTTGGCTGCCTTGATAACTTGCGGGTGATTTGCCAGTCCCAGATAGTTGTTCGCGCACAGATTTAGAACCCTTTTGCCGCCCTGCACGGTGATATTGGAATCCTGCTGACCGACAATTATTCGTTCGGATTTGTAGAGACCTGCTTCTTTGATTTGTTCGACTTCATCCACCACGTGAGATTTTATCGCCCCAAACATGATTAGCTCCAATCAAGAATCACTTTTCCGGACCGGCCGGACCGCATCACTTCAAATCCCTTCATATACTCTGTATAGTGGAAACGATGGGTAATAAGCGGCGAGATATCCATCCCGCATTGAATGAGCATCGTTACCTTGTACCAGGTTTCATACATTTCTCTGCCGTATATTCCCTTGATCGTCAGCCCGTTGAATACGATATAATCCCAGTTGATCGACATCTCAGGCAAAATGCCCAGCAGGGCGATCTTGCCGCCGTGACACATATTGGCCAGCATACTTCTAAATGCGTCGGGATTGCCGGACATTTCAAGCCCGACATCGAAACCTTCTTTCATCTGCAGCTCTTTGACTACGTTCTCTATCTTTTCATGGCGGACATCGACAGCTCTGGTTGCCCCCATCTTCTTGGCTAATTCCAAACGGTAAGGATTCACATCGGTAATAACGACGTGGCGAACTCCAGCATGTTTGGCTACCGCTACTGCCATAGAGCCGATAGGGCCGGCTCCGGTTATTAGAACATCCTCACCAACCAAATCGAAGCTCAAAGCCGTGTGCGCGGCATTGCCAAGAGGGTCGAAACAGCTCAGCACATTCATCGGAATGTTCGGGTCACAATACCAGACATTCGTAACAGGTATGGCAAGATACTCGGCGAAGGCCCCGTCCCGGTTGACGCCGACACTCTTGGGGTCCTTGCACAGGTGTCTGCGCCCGGCAAGGCAGTTCCGACATCGCCCGCAGACCACGTGTCCTTCGCCGCTGACCAGGTCGCCAGGCTTGAAATCGTGGACGTTCCTGCCGATTTTCTCGACAACGCCAACAAATTCGTGCCCGATTGTCATGGGCGGCTTAATTGTACGGGCAGCCCAATCGTCCCAGTTGAATATGTGGATGTCTGTGCCGCAAATCGCGGTTTTTTGAATTCTGATTAGTACATCGTTGATCCCGATCTTCGGGACTGGAATGTCTTCCATCCAAAGACCAACTTTCGGCTCCTTTTTGACCAAAGCTTTCATCGTATGGCAATCCTCAATTGTAAATTTTCAATTGTCAATTTTCGATTGAAACCATGCCCTGAGGCATTCGGCTGCGCTCAGGGTGAACTCCGTCGAAAGGTCAGCTTAGGCCCTTTACATTCCAGCCTGCGCGGTATTTTCGCCGCAGGTACTGGTTGGCTTCGGCAACGTTGGTGATTTTTATATTCACTGCGTCCCACAGGAGTTTTTTGCCCGGGATGCGTACGGCGACATTACCTAAGAGCACAGCTTCGGTAAGCGGTCCTGAATAATCAAAACCGGCTGAGGTCTTGCCCTGCCCCAGACATGCGTTCACCCATTGTCCGTAGTGATCGAGGTCTTCCAGCTTTGGACGCGGGTAGTTCTTGAATTTCTCCTCTGGCAGAAGCTGCGGCTCTGCCCAATGAGGAAGAAGCATCCGCCCGTCTTCGCCGATAATCAACGAGCCTGAACCGGGCAAGTTACGGTCCTTCCGGATGGCAGCCAGGTCACGCGGGGGCAGCTTACCTCCATCATACCAGGCGCCCGCAATAGTACTGCCGGCAGTTAGCTTGGTGCCGGCAAATTCGTAGTGCACAACCTGCCACCTGGGCCAGTTTTCATTATTATTCTGGGTAGCCTCAGCGTAGATACTCATCGGAGCGCCGAGCTGCAGCGCAGTAAAGACGGGATCAAAAATGTGGCAGCCGAAATCGCCGAGCACGGCGGAGCCAAAATCCTGCCAGCACCTCCACTTGATTGGATGGTAAATATCCGCCTTATAAGGCCGAAATGGAGCGACGCCTATCCATAAATCCCAATCAACGTGGCCTGGAACTGGGTCGCTGCCTTGGGGCCGTCCATCTAATGACCAGGGCGAAGAGCTCTGCCAGGAATGCCACTCTTTGACTTTGCCGATAGCACCTTCCTGGAGCATCTGTACCGCCATGCGATAGGCCGGATGGGAATGAATTTGAATGCCCATCTGGGTCACGACGCCCGCCTTACGAGCAGCAAGCGTCAATTGTCTAGCCTCGTAGACCTCATGGGTCAGGGGCTTCTGGCAATACATGTGCTTGCCCTTACCAATAGCAGATATGGCAATCGGCGCATGCATGTGATCAGGCGTGGTCACGTTGACCGAATCAATGTTCTTTTGTTCTTTGTCCAGCAGTTCTCGCCAGTCACGGTACTTGCGGGCGTTGGGCAGTTTTTCAGCCGCCTGATTGAGGTAACTTTCGTCGATATCACAGATGGCCACAACGTTAACCTTTCCTGTGTTAAGAATTGACTGCGAATCTGACCCGCCCATCATACCGCCTACGCCGATAGCCGCGTGTTGCAGTCTGCTGCTGGGCGACCGGGCTAAGCTCAGCCCCGGCAGAATGATGGGCACAGCGATCCCGCCGGCTACGGCTTGCCTAAGGAACTTACGACGTGTTATCCCCTTGCGCATATTCTACTCCCGTAAACTCACCTTGCCTTGTTAGTTCTTGAAGCCTTTCTTACTCTGCTCATTATACAGCAATAGAGCAGACGTATAACTGAAAGCGGAGAAAAAAATTTTGCTGAAAAATCTGTGCAAGGTATTGACTTTGGTGTTCAGAACTTTACATTCGTACACTTATCGGGGGCAAGCGTCGAGTCTTCAGCCCCTGTGAAGTGGGGGGAGCGACGAACTTGTTGAGAAAGCTAAAGGCGATTGGCAAGTGGAAGCTTTGAAAGACGAAGCTGGAGACCCACATAAGCGCTGCTGGCTTAATCCGCGGGCCATAAGGCGGATTGATCTGCTGGACAGCGGCGCCACGATAGCAAGCATATCTTTACCCTGCCGCGTTAGTGAAGCTATCAGTCGAACTGCTGAGTGGCTGGGCTACCGCAGTAAGCAAGAGCTTAAGACCCCTACTATTGGTGTCTCCCCGTGTATGCGGGGGCCGGACACCACCATCATTACAGCCGTAACGTAAAAGCAGCACTTGCGAAAAGGAATTGATAGAAGATGAAGACAGAAACGAACCATAAACCGCCCCAAAAGACCGGAGTTTACCCTGAGCGCAGCCGAAGGGCCGTCGGATGTGTCAGAACGCTGGGGCCTGTTCCCAACCTGGAGGAGCACGTCCAACCCGATTGGTGGCGGTCCATTTTCAATGCGCTTTATCTGAAAACCGATGGCGACGTAGTAGACGACCCAGAGATAACCGTCAGAGAGGTTGACCTTTTCTCCGAGATGCTTGGCCTAACGCCGAATGACAAAGTTCTGGACCTGTGCTGTGGACAGGGACGCATCTGTCTTGAGCTGGCGCGAAGGGGATTCAGCAGTGTTGAAGGGCTGGACCGCTCTCGCTACCTGATTCAGAAAGCCAAGAC
This sequence comes from uncultured Pirellulales bacterium, assembly GCA_964567045.1. Lineage (GTDB taxonomy): Bacteria > Planctomycetota > Phycisphaerae > Sedimentisphaerales > Anaerobacaceae > JAFNGF01. Next base: position 59,673 of record CAZMLE010000017.1, read on the forward strand.
CCAGAGCAAGAAAGAAGGTTTGAGCATTAAATTCAAAGAAGGGGACGCTCGAAAGCTGCCGTACCAGGCGGATACGTTCGATGTTGTGATGATTGTGGGCAACAGCTTCGGCTATTTCGAAACGCCGCAGGATGATGTCAGAGTCTTAAAAGAGGTTCTGCGGGTGCTGAAGCCCTGGGGAAAACTCCTTATTGACGCGGCTGACGGCGAACATTTGCGCAGGCGTTTCCAGCCGAGGTCCTGGGAGTGGGTCGATAAGAACTATTTCGTCTGCAGGGAGCGCTGCCTGTCGCTGGATAAAAATCGTTTGATCTCTCGAGAGGTTATCACTCACGTGCAAAAAGGGGTGGTTGCCGACCAATTTTACGCCGAACGGCTTTATACGGGCCAGAACATGAAGGAGCTGTTAGGCAAGGCCGGTTTCAGCGATGTGACCCTTCAATGCGAGATGTCTCCTGATTCCCGTCGCAATCAGGACCTGGGAATGATGGAAAGACGCATCATAGTAACAGCCGCCGTCAGAAAAGACTGGACCCCGGCCAAGAGAAGAAAGCAGATGATCGGCGACCTTGTTGTCATTCTCGGCGACCCGAGCAAGCCAGACGCCCTCAAACCGTTGCGTATTTTCGATGATGACGATTTCTACACCATCGACCAACTGAAAGACGCACTGCGGGAGCTGGATAGGTACAATATCACCTATCTGGACAACCACGACACCTTGTACAATGACCTGATGAAGCTCAAGGGTAAGGCCGACCTGGTATTTAACCTTTGTGACGAAGGCTACTGCAATGATGCTCGAAAAGAGCTGCACATACCCTCTTTGCTGGAGGTATTTGGCTTCGCATATACAGGTAGCGGGCCGCAGTGCCTGGCCTTCTGTTATGACAAGTCGCTTGTACGCGGTATCGGCAACGAAATGCTAATCCCCGTACCCGAAGCGGTCTTTATCAAACCACAGGATGACACCTTTGAGCTTCCATTCGGATTCCCGGTTCTTGTAAAGCCCAACTTCGGCGATTCGAGTTTCGGCATAACCCAGCGAAGCGTAGCAAACACCGTTGAAGAAGTTGTCAACGCCATCTCAGATATACGAGAAAAGTTTGGTTATGACAAGCCAATCTTGGTTGAGGAGTTTCTCTCCGGCAGGGACTTTACCGTGGGAATCATCGGGAACCTTCCCGATGCGTATACGGTTTTGCCCATTATCGAAGAAGACTATTCATCGCTGCCTCCAGACCTTCCGAGAATATGCGGCTATGAGGCCAAGTGGCTGCCCGATTCACCATACTGGAACGTCAGGTCGGCCCCGGCTAATCTGCCTGACGATATGGAGAAGTTCGTTATTGAGTGCTGCTTGAAGCTTTTTGAGCGACTCGAGTGCAGGGATTACTGTCGTTTTGACTGGCGTGTCAGCGCAAAGGGCGAACCTAAGATATTGGAGGTCAACCCCAATCCGGGATGGTGCTGGGATGGTCACCTGGCAAAAATGGCCAAGGTCGGCGGCATGTCTTATCCGCAGATGCTCGGTGCTGTCCTGACCGCAGCCGAGGAGCGACTGGGTGTTCAGCAGGCTCGCAACGGCCACGTCAATGGCTATCCGCTGTTTGAGAGCCCCACCTTGAAAAAAGCCACAGAGGCCACAGAGTTCACAGAGATAAAGAAATTGAATACTTCTTCTGATTCCTTGGTGCTCTCTGGGGCAAAAACCAAAAATGGTAGCGCTGTAAGGGCCCCCACTTCAGCCCCCGCATCTTCCTGACGCATTAACCGCAGAGGACGCCAAGAGCGCTGAGCCGAGGGATCATGAACGCCAATGTCTCTCCGACCTCTGCGAACTCAGCGATAAGAAGTCTGCGGCAGCGTTCCTTCGAGCGCCCCCGCTTTCGCGGGGGTTTGCGCTGAGTCTGCCGAAGGGGCAGGTCAATCTGGATACATCAGATATTTCTTTCGGACCTCAAGAAATGATTTCAACTCTGGCTGCCAGCTTTTTTTGAGTTCTTCGAGCGATGACTGGGCGGTAATGGCGTTGCGGACCGATGATACCAATTCAAGATATTAAGTGCCGACAGCCGATAGGTATTCCAGAGAAAATTCTTTAAGGAGTTCTGGAATGCTAAGACCATTAACAGTAAAAAGCACCCTCAACCCAA
>CAZMLE010000018.1:0-61374 GCA_964567045.1 uncultured Pirellulales bacterium
TGTCGCCGGTTTATTCTGTAACCCATCTTACCGGTTTGTACCAATATTTAGCCCCCAAATTTATTTGGGGGTTTTTCGTCTGCTACTGGCTAATGTGTGTGGGACGCATTCGTTCGCCGACTTTCTTGAAGTGGGACAGGGCGCTTTCCCGGCTGTCGAAGTCCTGGTCGGTAAATAAGAGAGTAGTCTCTCCGATCAAGATTTGGTCTGCCTCGGCAAGAACGGTCTCCTGGCTGATTCTCCTGCCATTGATGAAGACCCCGTGTTTGCTCTTCATGTCCAGCGCATGATACCGGCTCGTTTCTTTATCAAAGCGGATCTGCATGTGCTTACGCGAGACCAGGTCGTCTAATACCTGGATCAGGAGGGCCTCGTCCCGGCCAATCACATTTGTCCGATGGCCAAGCGGGTAATAGTCACCTTTCTGTTCTCCGGACGTTATTATTATGGACGCCATTTTAATCCCTCATTTAGACCTATCTAATATCCGAGCTTGTGATCCGACGGTGCGCGCCCTCTTCTGTGCCCACCGAACCCGATGGGACTGGGATTATACTGGCCAACCAGAGTAACCGTGCTCTTGGCTGGAATCTTATCTTCCATGCCCATGCACCAGTAGCAAGCATTTACAAGAAGGCGGCGAAAGCCTTCGTTCTTCAAATCGTCTCCGTGCCCCATAGTCGTAGCGAAAACGCGGGCAGTTTTCCCTTGTTCGGCTGTATAAGTCTTGGTCCAGGCTACAGGCACCAGCTTCTTATCCGGATTGGGTTCATCCTGTGGGTTCATGCCCTTGAGCACCTGTCCCATGATTAGGGGCTTACTGTCACCGCTTAGCGTTGTTATGCTGTAGACGTCTGATGGACCCCAGATATCATCAACGCCTTTGACTATGGGATGCTTTTCCATGCCTTTAGCGATGAGCCCACGTGTGCTTTCTTTTTGGTGCTGTCCATAGTGGTTGATCCAGGTCTCGCCCAAAACCTGGCGTCCGTAGCCGCCGCTGAATTCCTTATTTTCAAAACTATATCTGGCATAGGGACTATCTTTGTGCTTGCGGTAATAGAATGGGTGCGTCGCTGTTCTCAGTCCCAAGATCGGCTTGCCTGAATTGGTGTAATCAATAATATATCTCATCTGCTCATCGGGCAGTTCACGGAAGCGGAGAAAGAGCACCATCAGGTCCGCGGTTTTAAGAGCTTCCAGACCGGGGATGTTGTCGACTGTAACAGGGTCGATTTCGCCAGTTTCTTTGTTGATGGCGAAAAGCACCGTGCATTTGAAGCCGTGGTGCACTGCCAAAATCTTAGCTAACTGGGGCATAGATTCTTCCGAGCGGTACTCTTCATCGCCGGTGACAAAAACAATGTGCTTACCCTCGCCCGGACCGTTGCCGCCCTGGAGTACAACCCAGGGGTCGTCGGCCTTGACCGCGCTGCACAGTAGACAGCTCAGGCCCACAAACACAAGTGCCCAAAGCTCGATTGCATGTTTCATTCTGTTCATGTTTACCTCCTTTGTTTTATATGCATCATCATTTCGTTAATGCGCCATTCGATTGATGAGAGTATCCAGAACTTGAAATGATTTATGCGCATCATGCAATGTAATAGATAGATGATTTTGAGCGACAGCGCCACCAGTGCCACCTCAATCATCAAAAGTCGTAATCGCTCCCCGCCGATTATCGAGACTACAACGGATGCAGCCACGACTATGATAAATATGGCGTTGGCGAGTTTGGTGCGAAATTTGGGCACGCCCCCAATTTTGCCTACTATCGCTCTGACCCTTTCTTTTTCCTGCTGAAAGTGTTCCAACTGTCTTTTAAGGTCATCAATCTCGTTCTCATGGCTTTCTGGTTTCTCGTTCATAGACACTCCTTTCGCCAAGAAGACTCCAGTTCGATTCTCTGTTTGACAATTGAGAATTGTAAATTGACAATTGAAAATTGTAAATAGCAGTGAGCAGTTGTCGAGCTCGCCAACCCGCCTTGGGGGCGGCCCCGTAATTGGCGGGCAGAATTTTTATTGACAAAATCGCCAGTGTTTGACAGACTTACCCGCCAGCATAGTCCCAGCCGCTCCCTTACGGTCGCGGCTCTGGCTCGATTCGCCATTTGCGATATGCGATTATGTGTATCGAAGACCATTACAGACAATAATCAGGAGTAATAAGGAATGACCAAAACGGTAGAAGCCAAGGGTCCGCCAGAAAATTCAAAATTCAAAATCCAAAATTCGAAACCTGTCCCGAGCCCTTCGGCTGCGCTCAGGGTAAACTCCGCCGAGGGATTCCCGACCAAAGGTCGGGTTGCAGGCTACCTGGAACGCGGCTGGGTTATCGCCAATCATAAGCTGGTCTCTTTCCACGCTGCATTTATTTCATCGGTGCTGAGTGTTCCAGCCGACGTCCAGAACAAGTTTGAGACGCTCCATTTCATGTTCGTAAGCTGGGAGACCTTCATCTCTTTAGCTATCTGGTATCTGTCCTGGCACATTGGCATTGCCATCCACGAGATGGGCCACTTCTTAACAGCCGTTAAGTTGACGGCTCTGAACAAAGATTCTCAGGAAAAAGCCAACGCCGTCGTTAAAGCCAGCCCCGAGCGAAGTCGAGGGGGCGGAGGCGGCAAGCTCGGATGGTACGCTAAGATGTTTCTGCTGATACCGTGGGGCAGGTTCTACGGCGTCAAAAAGGAAGGCGGCAACTTCGCTCCCGACGCGCCATACAACTTAGCTGTGGCGGCAGCCGCACCGATATGGAGCGGGTATTTGGCGCTTGTTTTTTTGCCCATTGCTGCGATCGGCATAGGCGTAGGGTTGGCCGCGAAAATAGATGTCCTTGTTTACATAGGTCGGTTCTTCCTGGCTCCGGGGTGCGTGGCCCTTCTGGACCGCCTCCTTGCAGACCCCGGCAAGCTCAGAGAATTCAGGGCCAGGGAAAAAATCGCCGCAGAGCAGGCCGCCAGGGCCGCCGCGGCAATTTCAAAGGAAAGCTGGCTGTATCAGGTAAAGCAGGTAAAAGAAAAACTGCTCAAAACCAGGATGCAAGAAGTCAGACTGCCGGACGGCACCAAGGTCACCGCTCCGTGGCAGTTCAGAAACTGCGCGATGGGCGGCCGGCATACCGAAAAGGAATACCCCGAAAGCAACATAAGCATGCAGGAAAGCATGTTTATGCCGCTGTCCGCAAAGACATACGAAGATGCACAGGAAATGACGGTGAAATTACAATATCGCCTGAAGGAGATCATCGAGTCCGCCCCCGGGGCGAAGGTTATGGGCGTCGGCAGCGAAGGGGGCATCGCCACCTATGTGGATAAAGAACCCAACGACAGAGTGCCTGAACAGAGGATGTGGAGAATGATGAAACAGGCTATCCTCGATTGTGAGTATGTGCCAGGTGTAGATGTCGCGATTGCGCTTGATCCGGCTGCGTCGGAATTGGAAAACGCCTACCGCGAAGAGACCGGGCAGAAGGACTCAGTCGGAATGTATCGCTTCTGGCGAGACAAGAGCAAGGTCGACATGAGCCGGGATGACATACTTGCACTTTACAAACAAGCCATGGACGAAGGGATACCCGTCCTTTCGATCGAGGACGGATTCGGGGAGCTGGACCATGCCGGCTGGAAACTACTGATGAAGGAGCTCGGGGACAAGATATTTATTATCGGCGACGATCTGGTCACCACCAAAGACCAGAACATTGAAGCCTGCGCCAAGAACGAGGAAATCAATGCCGCTCTTATCAAAGCCAACCAGATCGGAACTCTGTCAGAAACGGTGCTGGCAATGCTAACGGCAATCGCTTACGGGGCAGAACTGGTGGTCTCTCACCGTTCCAAGTCGCCGAATGACCCCTTTGAGGCAGAAATCTCCACAGCAATGAACGCCCTCGGCATGAAGGCAGGCGGCGGGGCTAACACCGAGAGGCTGCAAAAGTACGGACGCGTCATGGAAATAATGGCCCTGGTTAAGGCCTCGCGGAGAGAAATGACAGACCAGGAAAGGAAGGAAATAGAAGAAACCGTTAAAGAATTGGTACGGATACTGACCGGCATAGAAGACGTGAGCATTATGCCGGATGCGGCTGAAATCGATATTGCCGGGTTGTTAATGCGCATGTTAGCTATCGAAGCAGTCAGCGGCACCGAAGAAGCAACCAATGCGGGCATTCCTTCTGCGGCAGCAACCTTATTCCTGGGTAAGACCGGCACCATCCGATTCAAAGGTTCGACCCCTCTGGGAACTTCTGCCGGCGTGGACGAGGCAATCCACTACGTAGACAGCATCATCACCGCTGGTGAGCTCACCAAGAAGTACCCGGATCTATTTAATGATGCTGGAGACGGCACATATCGCTTCAAGAAAGGCCTGGACTTTGCCGCTATCAAAGCCAAGAATGATGAGAAGCTGCTGAATCGTTGGAGAGAGGCCAGACGCTACGACGGCAAAGGCTGTATGGAGGCGGTCAGGCATATCGAAACCGTGCTTGCCAAAGCCTTCATGGGAAGGAGGCTTGCACAACTCGGCAGTCTGCTTGACGTAGACAGAGAGCTGCTCCGCCTTGAGAGCGAACAAGCGGTGGCTGCAGGAATGCTCGCCAAAGGGGCTGCAGTTGACGATAAGATACATGTGATGCAAAGAAAAGGCGTTCTGGGAATGAATGCCATTCTATCTTTGTCGTTGGCTTTGGGTCGGGCAATTGCGGCCAGCCAGGGCAAAGAGCTATGGCAGCTCATTCGAGAAATGGCAGCCGAAACCATGGCAAAGTTCGTGGCGGCAAATGCGGGCGACGGCGAGGGACACCGCCCTGCGGGAAACCAGAAAAAAGATTTGGTAACTCTTAAAACTACGGACTTTGAAGAGCTTAAAACTCTGTTTAGAGAGACCGCTCAGCAGGCAATCCAAAAGAACGAAAAGATTTACGAACTGCTCAGAGAGCAACTGCCTGTTTATCCGGTGTAGGACATCGAATTAACCACGGATTTCACAGATTTCACTGAGTTATTTTTCACTTCTTAATCCGTGCTTATCTGTGTTAATCTGTGGTTTATATATGGTTTAGGCCATGGATGGGCAAAATATCGTCCGAAAGCTCATATTTATGGTCTTTTTTGGCATCGGCGCGGCAGCCGTGGCCGGGGCCATCCTTTGCGATGACTTGACTGCGTACTTTCGGAACAGGCAACTGTTAAAGAACGCGCAAGAATCCCTAGAGCAACTGAAATCTCTGAACACCGACTACGATGTGCTGCTTAGTCAGTTAGACGCAGATCCCAACCTATTTGAGCGGATTGCCCCGGCTGCTCTGGGCATTGAGCGTCAGGAGCCAAACACCGTGTACCCCAGCGCAACGGTGGAGCAATTGGCTATTGCCAGACGTGCCCTGAGCCCTGCCGAAGGGAGGGCCCTGGCTCAAAATTCAAAATTCCCGCCGGAGGCGGGCCCTGTTTGGCTTACTCGCTGTAGCGAACCCCGCCGGCGAGTGGTGCTATTTTTTGTTGGTGCTGGACTTGTTCTCATTTCCTTTGTATGTTTTGCTCCAATGAAGCCAGCGCCTGCCGAGAGGGATGAGGAACAGAGCTGATTGGCCAGGCTGGGTAGTTTCAGGTGGTGTTCGCTGCTATATGCAGTTAGGATAATTCGTGAATTAAATTTTCCAGTTCTGTGACGGCTGCTTCACTAGTCCCAAAACAAGCGAGTTTTTTTGGCCTTAAATACTATGGAGTCGATAACTTTGTCGAATCGCCCGGCTCGGATTCTGCCTCTATTGACGAAAACGAAATAATGGGAGACTTGTCCTGAATCAGCCGTAGCCCTGAGCATGGCCGAAGGAGCGGTTGAAGGATACGAGACACGAAATTGTTTGGTGGGAATTGCAACTGTTGATTTCTTGGGTGCGACGATTGAATAACGGGCCAGAAATCGACGATTTTGAAGAAAAAAAGCACATTTTTCTAAAGAATTACCCTTGACAAACGATACTATCGATAGTATTATCTTATCAGAGACGAAAAATGAAAAAGTGCTTGTTTCTGATACCAACGTCATACAACGATGGGAAAGAGATATCTTCGGACGTAATGTCCGAAATTTTCGATGAACTCTTTGCTGAGTGTGGTCCGTATTCGGTCACTGGAATAACTCAGGGCATATGGGAACTGAAGGATGGCACTAGGGTGAAGGACAATTCACTGACTGTATGGACTGTAATAGATGACGAAAAAGTCGCGATATTGAAAAAACTCATTAAGAAGTTTGCGCGAATACTGAACCAGGAAGCCGTATATTTTGAAGTCACGGACTGGACAGGAGAATTCATTAGGCCGGAATGAATATTTGGAGAACTGCCATGGATAAAACATGCGACCTGCTTAAAAAAGCCAAGGAACTCTACAGTAAAACAGATACCTGGGCTGATTTCTCTAATACATTGTTTGATCCTTTTGATGGGGAGATAGTGCGTGCTTTCCCTATGCAAAGTGAGAGAGAGAGCTTTCGGAAAACAGAAGAGTATAGACTCATCCGAGAACTTCTTCAGAACAAGCTGAATGAAACTGGCTTGGTACACGGTGCTACTCCGAAGAAGAGCGGAAAGTTTGTTGTCAGACTACCGCGGTCGCTCCATAGTGCCCTCGAAGCTGAGGCAGAAGCGGAAGGCACCAGCTTAAATCAACTGGTAGTCGCGAAACTCGCCGTGCAACTAGACAACTTGGCGGGGGGGAGGTTGGCGAGTATAATTCAGGCTTTCGGTGAGGTCCGGGACGGATACTCTGTTGATCGGGTTATTGCAGACCCCCAACTAAACCGGAGGTTTTTAAGAAGATGTAGAGAGTTTGGCCTTTCAGGGACAGATTACGACCTGAATTGGGCCCTTATGAATGCAAGAAAGAAAGGGGACCTTTCTCATCTGCCCAAGACAAAACGGTATACTATAAGCGAGATTGATGAGTTTGAGTATGCTAGCGAGTTGGCTGTGAGATATTTGCAGCAAGAGAAAACCGTTTCATTGGATCAAATAATGTGTGATCCCGAGTTGGCGGGCGAATTTGATGGGTACGCATCCAGATTGGCCCCTGGGTTCAGTTCTCTTCAGTACCGCTGGGCGGCGTTAGGATTACGAAAGGCAGGGCGATTGGGTGGTGAGGCTGGGGAAATTGATAGGATGCCGGACTTAGATCCTTTGGGGAAAGTAGCTACGCTCCGATTAGGAAAAGTGCCTGAAGTTGGAGGCCTCTATTTGTTTTCAAGTGAAGATGAACGCGTATTTTTAGGGCAAACAGACAATTTGCGTCATCGGATGGACCGGCACATGGAGGTTAGTGCGTCTCATGGTTTACCGGATTGGTTGTGGGATACAAAGAAGAAACCTCTTCAGATTTGGGTTGCTGGATTGCCTGAGGTAACTCGAAGCATTCGACAGAAAATGGAGGTTTTGCTCGTGAGGATGTGGAAGCCTTTGCTAAATCTCCCAAGAGCTGCCTGATGTTTACGGGTACTCGTATTGATTTTGGGATGACAAGGGATGTTACTTAGGCCACCAGTTAAATGGCACGGGGGGAAATATTACTTGGCGAAACGGATTATCTCTTTGTTTCCTCCTCATCGGATTTATTTGGAGCCTTTTGGGGGAGCCGCTTCTGTATTATTGAACAAGGCTCCTGTAGAGGTGGAGGCATATAATGACCTCCACTTGAAGATAACTCGGCTATTTCGAGTCCTTCAAAAGCAAGGTCAGGATTTTATAGATCTCGTCAAGTTTGTCCCCTACAGCGAATACGAGTTCGAGAGTGCTGCTCATTATCCATCGGGCGCTTCAGACCTAGATAAAGCCGTATGTGATTTTATAAGGTGGAGACAGTCTTTTGGAGGGAGAGCAAAAAGTTGGAGTTACACGACGAGACGAGCGCGCGGCGGTATGGCAGGAGACGTTAACGCTTGGTGGACTGCAATAGAGCAACTGCCCGAAATAGTAGAGAGACTGCGGCGTGTCCAGATCTTATGCCAGCCTGCCATTGATGCAATAAGGCGGTTCGATCACCCCGAGGCTCTGATTTATTGTGACCCCCCTTATTTGCACGAGACACGGGCGCCCACTAGTAGGGAGGTGTACGGAATAGAGATGAATGCTGAGGAGCATTATGAACTTGGATGCGTATTAAACAGATGCAGAAGCAAAATAGTCATTAGTGGGTACCCCTCCCCTCTATATGACGACATCTTTAGATCTTGGCGACGTGTCGAGTTTGACATAGCAAACCATGCGGCTGGCGGGCATAAGAAATCGCGTAAGCGTGAAACACTATGGCTGAACTGGTAGGTGGTATAGTATGCTTAGGATACTGCGACGTGGTTGGTGGGGCATCCATTCTCCGTAGCAGAGATTCCAGCGTTCGTAGCCGTAACTACGGCGGAGTCGGCACTGCGAAGGATGAAAGCCCTGCCCTACCCCTTAATACCATTCACTAATTAACTAATCCACCAATGGCCAATCTGTGTTAATCCGTGTTGAAAATAATAGATCGCTCGGCAGCGCTCGGCACGGGGTCTATGTCAATCTGCGGTACGTGTCAATCTGTGGTTTGGGAAGATTCAAATGCGCGAATTCGCCGAACAGCTCGGCGGCCTTTCGGCCGCAGGCGCGAGCTGCTTCTGTTTCGTTGTGGAATTAGCCGACGTGGTAGGTTCTGTTATTGCACCTTATCGCGGCTGCCCATTTGACGGGCATTGACGTAAATGAGCAGGCCTGATACAATTCACTTTTTGGCGGGGGCAAGAGTTGTGGTGAAAGTAGCTCAGTTGGATAGAGCACTGGACTGTGGATCCAGGGGTCGCGGGTTCAAATCCCGTCTTTCACCCTTATGAAAAGATGTATATCCTGGTTTGCTCGTCGGGACGGAGCCTCCGAAGAATTCAAAAATCAAAAGGCAAAATGTAAAATTAAGGATGTCATTGCCGCTTTGCGGCAATTCCTCAATTTTGATTTTTTATTTTTAATTTTTGAATTTCCTAAGTTCACGGGCACTTTGTTCTGCATCCTGGTCATTAGCTGCGCGGCTTGGGCGGCTGACCAGCCACAGTGGGGCGAAAAACACTCGCGAAACATGGTATCGGACGAGACCGGTCTTGCCGATACCTTTGACCTAGCTACCGGCAAGAACATCAGATGGGTAGCGCCATTAGGCAGCGAGACCTACGCCACCCCTGTGGTGGCGGGCGGCAGGGTGCTGATCGGCACCAACAATAATAATCCAAGAGACGCCCGGCACAAAGGAGACCGCGGCGTACTTTTGTGCCTGGATGAAAAAGATGGAAGCCTCTGCTGGCAACTGGTCGTGCCCAAACTTGGCCCCGACCCGTACCTGGATTGGCCGAGGGCTGGCATTGTCTCGGCGCCTACCGTCGAAGGGCAGCGGGTCTATGTCGTGAGCAATCGCAACGAGGTGATGTGCCTTGATCTGGCGGGCCAGGCCAACGGTAACGATGGTCCGTATCAGGACGAAGCCCGCCATGCAACTGTGGAAGGCGTTGAGCCGGCAGCGCTGACTGAGAAGGATGCGGACATAATCTGGCTGTATGACATACGGGCTGAGCTCGTGCCCCCACACGATGAAGCTCACAGCTCGATCCTGATTGACGGGCAGTTCCTGTACGTCAACACAAGCAGCGGAAAGGACAGCTCCCATCGGCGCGTTCGCGTCCCTGACGCCCCGAGCTTGATAGTGCTCGACAAAACAACGGGCCGGCTTATCGCCAAAGATAATGAGCAGATCGGGCCTAAGATATTCCATTGTACGTGGTCGTCGCCCGCGCTTGGTGAGGTCAACGGGCGAAGGTTGATATTTTTCTGCGGCGGCGATGGCGTCGTCTATGCGTTCGAGCCGATGAAGTCCGCTCCGCCGATGAGGGTGGTGGAGAATCTAAAGAGAGTCTGGCGATTCGATTGCGATCCTACGGCGCCAAAAGAGAATGTGCACCAATACATTGGAAACCGCGAAGAAAGCCCGAGCAATATCAAGAGCATGCCGGTCTTTTACAAAGATCGGCTGTACGTGACCGGCGGAGGTGACATCTGGTGGGGCAAAAACCAGGCCTGGCTCAAGTGCATCGATGCGACAAAGACGGGCGACATAACCGGCACCGGCGAGATTTGGTCGTACCAATTGGAACGCCACTGCTGCTCTACGCCGTCAATCTACGAGGGTTTAGTTTTTGTCGCTGATTGTGCAGGTAAAATCCACTGTGTGGATGCCGAGACCGGCAAGTCTTACTGGACCCACGATGCCGAAGGCGAGATGTGGGCCTCGACACTCGTGGCCGACGGCAAGGTCTATGTTGGGACACGCCGGGGCAATTTCTGGATATTGGCTGCCAGCAAAGATAAAAGGGTCATAGGCTCGATTGATTTGGACAGCCCCATTGTCGGCTCGCCCGTAGCCGCTAACGGCGTGCTCTATGTTGCCACAATGAAGAACCTCTACGCAGTGAAAGCATCCCAGAAATAGGCCTCGCAGGGTATAAATTGCCAACAAAAAGTGTTGCATATTATTATCTTGGGAAGAAGGAGGGTATTATGACGGCAGAATCCGGATTGAAATGGGTGTTGCGTTTCATCGGCGTCACAACAATACCTGCTTTCATTGCGGCAGTGATGCCTCAATCCTGGCTTGCCTATATGGTCAGTAAGGCTGAGCCGGGAACCTCGACGGGAATTCTGGTAACTTACCTGGCACGGATACTGATGCTCACGTATGCCTTTATAGGGCTGCAGTGTTTTATCTTCTCTACCGACATAAAACGTTACCGCCCCCTGGTTTGGATCCTGGGTGTTGGAACTGTAGTCGTTACTCTCGTTGGTATAGTTGCCCTCTTCGCTGGTGTAGTACCGGATCATCGCGTCGGCTTTTTCTGGGTTGTATTTGGTGATTTTACAGACGGCCTTGTCAAGGGTATCCTGCTTGTAATCCTTCTTTTACGTATCCCACGCGGCCATCCTTATTATTGAGGTATTGGAGCAAGGTAGGGTGCGATGTTTCGCACCAATTGAAAGGTAGCGATGAATCGCACCAATTACGGGAGAATAGATGCATGCCGGACTATAAACGATGGTTTTGCGATGGCGGGACATATTTCTTTACCATCGTGACATACAACCGGCGAAAGATATTTTGTGATTCTCATGCCCGTGCATCTCTGCATCGGGCCATGGCTGAAGTCCAGGCTTCGCACCCTTTTGAAGTGTTGGGTGTTGTGCTTTTGCCCGACCATTGTCACTGTATATGGAAGATTGCGGATGATGACGACAATTTCTCTGTAAGATGGGCAATGATAAAAAGGAGATTCACGAAATTATGGCTTACCTGTGGCGGACAGGATGTGCCGGTATCGGCATCGAGAACCCAAAGAGGGGAGCGCGGCGTTTGGCAGAGGCGGTTCTGGGAACACCTGATTCGCGACCAGCAGGATTTTGCCCGACATCTGGATTACATCCACTACAATCCGGTAAAACACGGATATGTGAAATGTCCTCATCAATGGAGGCATTCGAGTTTTCATCGTTGGGTCAAAGAGCAAGTTTACGAGTTTGATTGGCTTTGCCAATGCCAGGAAAATCGTAGACCTCCTAATTTTGAGGTTATTTCTCGTACTGTAGGAGAATGAATCGATATAATTAAAGTGGTGCGAAATATCGCACCCTACATGCTGGCGGGCGTGGCGTGACTTTCCCACCAAACGAATGGCGGGTAAACCTGCCACGATGTGCTTTCCCGATCAGGGATGGGCAAGCCATGCCTGACGAGGCCAACTGTCCCCCGAGGCGGCGAAAAAAAAACTCCCCAAAACACGTTACTTTTATATCGTTGGATGCCTTATCTAAATAGAAGGGGTGCACCATTGAATATCTCTCGACGCGGCTCGAGACAGGTTTAGCCCCGCAATCCTTCGACCCGGCTCAGGACGGGTTTATTGCGGGGTCCGTTGCCGTACCGGCAACGGCTAAACAGAATTGAGGGGAAGGAGACTAACGATGGGAAAAAGAACGATTATACCAACGCTCAAAAGTACCCCGGCGCGCCGGGGGTTGCCATGTCTTGTGCTTGTGGCATTTGGCTTGGGCAGTTCAGCAGCTTTTGCCTTGGATCTAATGGGTCCTCCGGCGAGCGGCTTGAAACAAGGGCAATTCCATGCAGGCGTCGATTACTCCTACAGCCAGATGGACCTTAAACTGACCGAAGGTAGATGGATTGAGTATCTTGATCATAGCTCTCCCCTCTCAGGGAAATATGCGGAGTCATTCACCTTGAAAGATTTCAAACTAAATAAAGCACATGTCAACATTGGATATGGCCTCGCCGACAACTGGGAGGGATTTCTACGTCTGGGCGGAGTAAACGCTAAGTTTGGCGACTCGAATTTTTATGAGGAAGGCGAGGAATTTGATAGCCAGACCGACCTTGCCATCGGCTGCGGTATCAAAGCAACCTTTTACGAAGATGGTAACCTCAAGATAGGTGGATTGTTCCAAGTCAGTCGGGCAGAACTTGACGGAAAAATGAGGCCAAACGGCTGGCCGGTGGCTGGGGATTCCGTTCAGATCGAACTTACCGAAATCCAAATCGCAGTAGGCCCAAGTTACAAGTTGGCGGACAACTTTTTGATTTACGGCGGGCCGTTCCTGCACTTCATTGATGGCGATTTGGATGATGAGTACAGCGCCCCAGAAGTAGACGAAGAAGGTACCGTGACAGGTTTCCTAACTGGCAAAGACTCGTGGGCTATCGAAGAGAGATCAATTTTTGGCGGTTACATTGGCGCCCAGGTGGACTTGGCTGAAAACTGTTCGCTCAACATCGAGTGCCAGCTCACCTCGGCTGCTGAAGCTATTTGCCTGGGCCTGCTCTGGAGATTTTAGCGTAAAAACCCCGCAAGGGTTCCGCGGAACCCCGCAATAAACCCGTCCTGAGCCGGGTCGAAGGATTGGGGCTAAATATATTTAGCCGCCAAATTTATCCGCCAGACGGCAGCGGATTTATTTGCGGTTTTGCCATTGCTTTGCTACAATACAATGGTCTGGCAAGGCCTATCCCGTTCCGGCTCGGGCCTTTGCCGAGACGAGTTATTATGAAAGAATCAAGACTAAAATGGCCGCAGGCGGTTTGGGTGGTGCTTTGTGTGGTTCTGGCCGCCGGATCGGCGTGGGCGGGAAGGACCGGTCGCAAGCAGTCTGCACCGGCTCCGAGTAGGCCCGCCCCAAGCAGGCAGAGCTCAGCACCTTCGCCTGCCCCCAGAACTCAGACATTTCATTCAACGCCGTCCGTCCCGCGCGCTTCGATGCCAAGCATCGACAGGTCCGCAAGTGCAATGGGAAGGAGCGGGACCTTAGGCAGTAGAAGCCAGAGGCTTTTCCAGAGTGGCAGCGCGTCCGGCAGAACATCCAGAAAAGTCGGTCCTGAATACGGGTCTTCTAATAGCGATAGGACCTTGAATGATAATACACGGCTGCTGAGGCGGTCTGGTTCCGATAGCTCTGGGCGTACAGATATGGGATCAGGCAGCCGCATAGACCGCAAGGGCGGCCCCAGTTTGCCGCCTGGTGACGGGCCGGTTCTCAGTCCGGACCGGATTTCCAGAAAGGACGGCGGTCACTTCGAGTACCCGTACAGAGACAGAAGCTTCTACTACTACGATCGCCATTATTATCCATCGCGCCCGATATTCTCTTGGATTTCTTGGCCCGATTGTTGTCGCCCGATATGTTACGACTACGGCCCGGAGTGCACGTTTGGCTTTTTCTGGCCGTACTACCATCGCAAATTCATCTTCATAAGCCTGGGCGGCTACTGGCCCTGCTACACGTACCGGCGCTACTACTGGTATGGGTGGCATCCCTATGAATGGTATGGGCCATGTCCCCCCGAATATGTTAAGCTTGGCGATACCTATAATTACTACTATTACAATGCTCCGCCCGTAAAGTCACCTGACGCAAACGCTTTGGACCAGGCCGGCAAAAAACTCGAAGAAAGTCCTCCTGTAGGACCGCAGGAAAAAACTCAGGCGGATGGGTACTTCGAAGAAGGCGTCAAAGCCTTCGAGGCCGGCAGTTATGCCGCTGCTGCCGCCAAATTTGGCGCTGCTATGGAGCTTGCACCTGATGATATTGTTTTGCCTTTTGCCTATGTGCAAGCGGTTTTCGCCCAGGGTGAATATGAAAAGTCCGCCGATGCTCTGCGCGAAGTCTTAGCTAAAACGTCGCCAGAGAAAGAAGGCGTCTTTTATCCTCGCGGCCTATATCCTGCCGACGACGCTCTGCAAGAACAGATAGAGCATCTCAAGACAAAGGTCACACAAGACCCTCTTGATGCGGACCTACAGCTTCTTCTGGGCTACCAACTGCTCGGCATGGGCAGGTTGGATGAAGCGGCCAAGCCGCTGGCGAACGCCCGGCTGGACTATAACAACCATCAAGCCGCGACCCGGCTGTTGAGCCTGCTGGAAAAACTCAAAAAGGCCGATGAGAAGAAAGCAGGGTTGAATAAGCAAGAAACGACCCCGACAAATGTCGGGGCTGACGCACCGGACGCCTCTGATTGAAAATTGTCAATTGTCAATTTACAATTACCTCATGTCTTTTCTTGACCGTCGCAAGTTTATCAAAACCACGGGCGGTGGTTTGTGTGCCGCCGCATTGGGCGGATTGACATTAGGCTGCCCCGCACCAGTTGCCCAGCGGCGAAAGTCCTGTCCCTGGCAGGGGTCGGTGGTTCCCTTGCAGGTTCAATTGGTGCGGGGCTTCAAATATGCTATGTGCAATGAGAGCATGCCTCAATTAAGCTGGCCGGAGCAATGTCAAATTGTTGGTAATGCGGGCTACAAAGGAATTGAAGTCGCCGCGTTTACATTAGTTAAACAAGGCGTCCAGGAAATAACCGCTGTGAGGCGTCGAGAGATTGTCTCCGTGATGCAGGATGCCGGCATCGAATGTGTGGGACTGCATTGGTTGTTAACACCGCCGCCGAAAGGATTGCACTTTACGACGCCCGATGTCGTGGTTCGCCAAACGACCATCGCCTACTTTCACGAGCTGATTGATTTTTGCGCCGACCTCGGCGGAGGGTTCCCGCAAAGCGGGGGCCCGCCCTATATGATTTTTGGCTCACCCAAGCAACGCAATACAGTTGGCATTTCTGCTGCCGAGGCAAAAAAGTATTTTGCCGAAGGTCTGGCGAAAGTTGCTGGCCACGCACAGCAACGCGGCGTTAAGATACTCATAGAACCCTTAGCTAAAGGCGCAACGGACGTCGTTAACACGCTTGCCGAAGCATTAGACTTGGCTAAACAGGTAGGTCATCCGGCTATTGCCATCATATTCGATTTTCATAACACCGGCGATGAGACCGAGCCATTTGATGTTTTGTTGAAAAAGTATTTGCAGTATATTCATCACGTCCATGTGCAAGAGATGGATGGCAAACACCTGGGCACAGGAACTGGTGCCAGAGACTATGTCAACGCTTTTCAAACGCTGAAGGATTTAAAGTACGGCAAATGGATTTCTCTGGAAGTATTTGATTTTTCGCCCGGCGGAAAGAAAATTGCTGAAGAGTCGATGCGAACTCTAAAGCAGATTGAAAGCCAATTGGCATGATGTCTTTGCGATAACGTCTGTGAGCGTGTGCAGGGAGGTTGCTTATGAAGGTACATTTTCTCCTATTACTGTTTGTCGCTCTGGCTCTCAGTGCAGCTGGTAGGTCGTTCGCGTCGCAAGCTCAGCAGGATTTTTCGCCCAAACCGCAGGAGCAGCAATTGCTGCGAGCCATGCACTCGCAGATGAAAGAGTTGCCCACTATCACCGTCGGCCTGGAGAACGCGGCTCTTATTGGAAGCGACAACCGGGTATTGCAGGCAGCGGTTGACTACATCGCGGGCCTGGGCGGCGGCATAGTTGAAATCGGGCCGGGCCAGTATATTATGCACGATTCGCTGCATCTGCGCCCTAATGTCACCATCCGGGGCAAAAAAGACAAAACCACTTTGCGCAAGGCCGATGGGACTGTATCTGCTCTGGTTCTTGATGGCGATTTCGGTGAGCAGCAAATTACCGTAGCAGATCCGACCGGTTTCGCAGTTGGAAATGGAGTTGCAATCTGGGACGACCACGCGGGTGGATTTCATACGACCGTCGCGCGCATCACCGGACGCAACGGAAATACTTTTTCCATCGACAAGCCGCTTATGGCCGATTGCATGGTCGGCAGTAATGCAAAAGCGGCAACCGTTTTTCCTGTCGTTAGTGCCTACGATACCGAAGGTGCACGGATCGAAAACCTCGTGATCGACGGGAACAAGCAGTCTAACACTAATCTGAACAGCTGTCGGGGGGCGGGAATTTTTCTTTACAGAGCCTTCGGTACTGTCATTCAAGGCTGCGTAGCTCGCAATTACAACGGCGATGGAATTAGTTTCCAGCAGTCCAACGATGTGACTGTGATAGATTGTATTTGTGAGGATAATGCTTCTCTGGGAATCCATCCTGGCAGTGGGTCACAACGTCCTGTTGTCCGCGGCTGTATTGCCCGTCGCAATGGAACAGACGGCCTGTTTCTGTGCTGGCGTGTTCGGCACGGACTGTTTGAAGATAATACTCTTGAGGAAAACGGGCAATTCGGAATTTCAATCGGGCATAAAGATTCCGATAACATATTCGCCCGTAACCTTATCCGCTTGAACCGCCAAGACGGAGTTTGTTTTCGTAACGAGTCATTAGGAATGGCCGCGCATCGCAATCGCCTGGAAGAAAACGTTATTGAAAACAATGGAGCCGGCGGACAAGCAGCCGGAATCCGCATTCGAGGCCAAACGAACGATCTTGTCTTTAAGAACAATGTCATTCGTGACACCCAAAGCGATGGAGCCAAAACCCAAAGCGTGGGCATTCTGATTGAGGAAAATGTCGGGCAGGTTATCTTACAGGGTAATAAAATTGATGCCCAAACCAAGATTGATGATCGGCGGGCGTCGAAATCGAAAGACGGAGCATGATCACTATGAGTCTTCAACAACGTAAGATTGGACCGTTAATATTTCTTTGCTTGAGCGTCGTGACGCCTGCAGTCGCCGGTGAGAACTGGCTGCAATTCAAATACGACTGCCAGCATTCGGGCAACGTGCCCGATAGAAGAGTGACGACGCCTCTTGGATTGGTTGGCGTGGTTCCGTTGACAGACGCCATCTTTACCGCGCCGGTAGTGGCAGACGGACGCATTTATGTCGTGGATGGTGCCGGCGTAGCATTTTGTATCGATGCGGAAACGCTGGATGTCCTATGGAAGTTCCAGACTCGCGGGGGCAAAGCCAACTGCAATAACGTGTCATCTCCGGCAATTGCAGGACGCTACCTGCACTTCGGGACAATGGCAGGGGGCTATTACGTTCTTGATGCGTCTGGTGGAACCGTTGTCAAAGAGATTGTCTGCGGTGAGCCTATATTTAGCAGCCCTGTAGTAGCCAACGACCGCGTTTACTTTGCCACGCTCGGCTCAAAAGTCTATGCTCTTGAGCCTGACGGCACGATTTGCTGGGTCTGGGATTTCGTCAAAGAGATTCTGGGCATAACCTTCAATCGCTGGAGCGGCGAGGATTGGTGCAAGTTCAAAAAAGGACGCGTGACCTGGCAAGATCAATTCTGTTGCTCAACGGATATCGCGGCGGGCGGCAAAATATTGGTCGTTCCTGCCGGTGGCTCGGCTGTTTGCCTGGAAGATATGGGTAGTAACGCCCAGCTTCGCGGCATGGCTGCGGTCCCGGCGTACGCAGGCTCAGAAAACCCGGCTACCTTCGGGGTAAGCTTAGGCCAAGATGGCGCAATCTACCGGCAATGGCATCGCCGGGACAACACCGGACGCGTGGAAATAATTCGGCTGCGGGACAACAAAAGCCAGACGGATTATGTCGCTAACACGCAGACAGAGATAAATCGGCCAGGTTTACTGAGCTTCTGCTCAGTGAGTGTTCGCGGGCAGGATGTTTACAGGTGCCGGCCCGAAGAGGGCTTTGGTTTCTGCAGACATTCTCCCGGCAAGCCAACCCAATATCTGGGCGGCTATCCCTCCATCGCCTCGCCCATTCTTCTACGTGATAGCGCAGTATATGGCGGCCTGGACGGAAACCTTTACGTTGTGCCGCTATCCGGCAATGGCGAGGGTTCCCGCTCCGCGGGGTCCCAAGCGTGGTCGTTTAAGACCGCCTTCGGCAAGGCAATCTCTGCACCGGTTGCTGTCTGTGATGGCCGGATATATTTCGGCTGTGAGGATGGTTACCTGTACGTCCTTGCACCGGAAGGTAAAGCACCGCTGCCAATAGAAGACCTTCAACTGCACAAGATACGCAGTCCACTGACCAGCAAACTTACCGACCCAAAGTACGACTGGTTCACCAATTACGGCGACCTAGCAAGCACAAATTCAAACGATCAGGGCATAAGCCCGCCGTTTAAGATCAAATGGATTCGCCGGTATGAAGGGACGTTCAAACATCTTCCCGTATGCGGTGGCGGCAGAATGTACACGCACACTGCAGAAGGCCAAATCTTTGCCGTCGAGCAGGAAACAGGGCGCCTATTATGGCGGCGATATTGGCCGGGCGTGCACATCTCTTTTACCTGCCCGATTTACCATAACGAGCGTCTGCTTGTTCCCCAGGCGGGAATGAAGAAATCCGCTATGCGCTGCCTGGATGCGGCGACAGGGCAATTGCTGTGGGAGGCTCCTTTTACCGGCTCACCCAGCTGGAGCCGGCAGCAGCCTCCAATCGTATGCAAGAACCTTGCCATCTATATCTTTGGCGCCGGAAGCTACGCCCCGCAGGGCACAGAAAAGGCCTACGTTCACAAGGGCGAACCGGTAAAAGCACCGGATGGGGCTGAGATAATGAGCTGGATTTATGGCCACGATAATCCTTACTATCCCAAAGACCACAAACCGCTGGTGCGAGCGTGGGACATAGATACGGGCAAGGAGGTTTGGACAGTAGATTTTTCGCAGTTTGGCTGCGGCGGAAACGACGCCGGTTTGTGCTTGATGGATGACACGCTTTACTACTCCTGCTTTTTCGGCTACGCGGCCCGGACTAAAGAAGGCTCGCCTGGTGCAAAAGGTCTTACCGCCGCTATTGAGTCGGCCACCGGACGAGTCATTTGGCTGGCAACCCAATACTATGTCACCGCCGGCACTACTATCTCTGCACAGAACGGGCGTCTGTACCTGGGCGGCTATAACCCACCTAACGACAAAACGCAGAACCGCTATGTGTGGTGCCTGGATGCCAAAGACGGTTCTTTAATCTGGCAATCCGAACCAGTCGCAAAAGCCGTCAACGTAGTCACGGTGGGCCAGAATTTCCTATTCACTCACGCCTCCACCGGCAAGCCAAGTTATCTAATAGATAAGGCTACCGGCAAAATCCTGTCTACCTTCGACTATGGCTATGCCTGCACACGATTCACTTTGTCGGAGCCCTATCTGCTCGGTGCCAACATGGATGTGATTGACACGTCTCAACCCCCCCATAGTGATGGGGGGGTTAAACGCTTAACCCCGGCATCACTATGCCGGGGTCTTGTGTCCTCAGGCCCATGCGTGGATGTGCGGGAGTGCGTCGGGGCGGTCGTCTCGAATGGGCGGATTTTCTATACGTCCCAGGGAAGCGGCCTGCAGCTCTGCCAGGTATGTGGAACCGAGACCGCATCAATGTCCGAGCCCGATTAGCCCTGCGACCACGTCGCAGGGTTTGAAAGACGACCCTGCCATGTGATGGCAGGGTTAACCGCGCAGGTCGGTCAGGCCGCCAGATTTTACTAAAAATTTACCTGTTTGGCTGTCAACTGATGGGCTACGATGGGCGTCTATACCAGCAGATAGAACATGTAGCAGATAGGTATGCAGAAACCTGCATACCCTACAGAGCCGATTTTTAGGAGACTCAATTATGAGCCATAAAAGAATGACGTTAGCGGCAATGGCCTTGTTGCTTGTTGGCAGCGGAATCGTTCAGGCAAGGATCAGATTAGTGGCGCTGCCGGAGCGGGCGGCGACGGTGATTCGGCTGGATAATCCGCAGGCAACACTAATCGAAGAAGAGCGGGTGCTGACCCTGCAGAAAGGCCTTAATCAGGTGGACTTTTCCTGGAAGGGAGTCAGCATCGATGAGGACTCGATTCGGCTAAAAGCGCTGGACCATCCGGATAAGGTAACGCTTTTAAGCGTAAGTTATCCGCCAGGCGAAGCGGCCTTAGTCTGGGAGATCAGCAGCGATAGCGACTACGCTGAGGCGGTGCGGATCAGCTATCTACTTAGTAATATCGACCGGCTGATTACCTACAAGGCGGTAGCGGATAAGAAGGAAACCGCTGTTGATTTGCAGAGCTTTTTAGTGCTGCGGAACTTCTCAGGCGAGGATTTTGCACGGGCGAGGGTTCTTTTGGATTATGGGCAGCCGTTTGAGCAGGGCATCTCCCACGAAGAGACCAAGCAGATGCTTTTCCTAAAGGCGGATAAAGTGCCCATCGTTAAGGTCTGGACGTTCGATGCAGCAAGACTTCCCTGGGACCCGGAGAAGCTTGAGAATAAGAATGTGGGCATTCCGGTAAGCTACCGGATTGTAAATGACCCCAATAGCGGGCTGGGCAAGTTTGCCTTATGGGGCGGTAAGGCCAGGCTCTTTCAGGATGATGGTCACGGCAGCACGATCTTTTTAGGTGAGGATGTAACGGCTGTTGTGCCGGTTGGCCAGAAGATGGAGCTTTATATCGGTGATAGCAGGGATATTGTAGTTACTCAGCGAAAGATGAAGGATGCCCAGATTGATCAGCAGAAGAACAACGATGACAGGGTTGTCCTTTACAATACCGATGAGGAGATTGTCGCCAAGATAGAGAATTTCAAGGATAGCCCTGCGGTGCTTACGATGATTCAGCACATTCCCGGCGAGTGGGATATGGAGCAGTGCAATATGAACTATGTCAAGAAGGATGCCGGCACGTTGGAGTTTGAGATAAAGCTGCCGGCTCGCACGGAGTCTGGTCCTGCGGTGACGGAGCTTAAGATGCACTATCATCGGCGTAATGTAAGGCCGTGACAAAACAGGAGTGGCAGAAGACAGAGGACGGACGACAGAGGCAGCGACAGAGCCCTGAGCGTGAGCGAGGGGCGGAAGAAAGAATACAGGAGCGGCAAAATGAGACGCATAATGTTTAACATACTCATAATCGTTGCGGTGGCATCTATCAGCCAGGCCAAGGTTGATTTAGTGACACTTCCATCGCGCGATACGGTTCAGCTTACGATTTATAACTCAGCGGATATGACATTAGTGCGGGAAAGCAGGGCACTGACCTTAAAGCAGGGCAAAAACGCCTTACAGTTTTCCTGGGCCAATACACTGATTGATCCTACCAGTTTGGAGATGCTGCCGAAAGGCGATGCAGATAAGATTGACATAGCTGAGCTGGTCTATCCGCCCAGGGTACAGAATTTAGGTTTGTGGAACATCGAGAGCAAATTAAGCGGCAAAGTGCCGGTAGAGATTACATACCTTACGAGCGGGCTAACGTGGCGGGCGTTTTATATGGGAACACTCTCGCAGGATGAAAAGGCGATGCGCCTGCAAGGCTATGTCAGAGTCGCCAACAATAGCGGCGAGGACTACGAAAACGCCCAGACCCGCCTTATTGTCGGCAAGGTGCACATACTCGATGAGATCGCTGAGCTTGCCCGCAGACAATATCCTTATGGCAGACCAGGCGAAATCGTGGTTGAAGAGGACCGTTTAGCAGGAAGGCAACTGGCAAGACGGGCGAAAGTGGCACTTGCTGAATTGGCTCCTGCTCCGGCAGCGCCTGCGGCACCGAAGGAAATCAAGAAGGAAGGTCTGAGCGAGTACTTCTTGTACACGATTGAGGGTACGGAGACGGTTCCTACCGGCTGGTCGAAAAGGCTGCAAAGTTTTGACGTCAGTGAAGTGCCGGTAGTGAACCTATATAAATATGAGGAGGAAAGATACGGACAAAATGTGGTCCGGTTCCTTAGCTTCAAGAATGACAAAGAGCACAAGCTCGGCGAAACGCCCATCCCTGGCGGGACATTGAAGGTTTATAGAACCGCTGATGATAAGGGACATTTATCTTACACGGGCCAATCTGCGTTTAAGTACATTCCCGTGGATGATGATGTTGAGCTTAATCTTGGTCCGGTAGCTAATGTTGTTGTTGAGCCGACGCTGATGGACTATAAGACGGCCAACTACCGGCTCGACAGGAACCGCAATATCTCCGGCTGGGACGAGATTACCACGGTCAAGGTGGAGGTTAAGAACACGCGGGATATTGCGGTCAAGGTGGAGATTCAGCGTAATTTTGACAGTTCGTCCTGGACGCTTAAGGAAAGCGGCGATTTTGATAAGTTTGAGAAGGTGGACCTGGATACGGTCAAGTTCACATCGGAGCTTAAGCCACGTTCAGTAAGGAATTTCAGCTACATTTTGACGAGCTATCGCGGCATAAGGGCCGAAGAAGTCACCCGGCAACTTCGCCTTCAAGACCGAAAATAGTAACCGTGGTAGATAAGCAGCAGTGCATCTTTGAATAATTTAGCCACCGGATTTATCGTCTGGCAGACTTTGCACATGCAGTTCCGATCCGCGCGCAGGCGGGGACCCGCGTGGTGGGCAAATTGCATGTATCAGGGCAACCGCCACCCAAACGCCGCTGGCAATAACCGCAAGGGCTGAGATTACTATCAGAACCAGCAAAAGCACTCCCATCGTTTACGCTCCATCCCAAGGGAAACCCCCCCATGGTGATGGGGGGGTTAACCGGTTAACCCCGGCATCACTATGCCGGGGTTTGCCCAACCAGTGTCCTAAAGCATACGCCAATAGTGCCGAGCCGAGAGCCGGAATAATGGCAGGGACATTAATCAATGTGGGTAAGACAAACTGAAATATTACGGCAACACACGTTCCGACTCCCATAGATAGAATTCCGGCAAGAGGACGAGGAGCCTTCAGCCATAAACCGAGAATAAGAGCCGGCAGAATCGCTGGAGCCCAGATACTGTAACAGACCAACAAGCCCTCTATCACGCTTGGCACAAATACCGCCGCGGCAGCGGCGACACCGGCAATAATAATTGTCGAATAGCGGCCAGCCTTGAGCGCAAGGGCGTCCGGCAACTTCGAAAACCTGCGAATGATGTCTTGCGTGAACACCACCGCCCCGGCGTTGAGCAGCGAATCAAGGCTCGACAGCACTATCGAAACCAGCGCCACCAACAAGAGGGCATACCCGGCGTGGGGCATTATTGATCCCGTAAAACTTAGAAGCACGTAGTCTTGTTTGGTATCTTTGGCAACAACGGTCCTGGCAATGATTCCGATCGCTATCATCACGGTGAACCACAGAGTGCTGAAAATACCCGCCAGGATAAAGCCGTTACGTGAGACTTTAGTTGTCTTGGAGGCAAGGGCAAGGTTTGCATAAGGAGGTATGAGCGTCTCGCCGAGCAGAAATGCCGCAACAAAGCCGATTATCTGTATAGTGGGCGTCGAACTGAACCCTTCTGCTGTGGCAGCAAATGCCTCCTGGGAAAAAGATGCTGCACCACCCTGGAAATGGAATAGTAGCGCATACAACAAAGTCACAGGCAGAAGTAAGGCAAACAACACGAAATGAAAGGCATCGGTAATAACGCTCGCCCGCAATCCTCCGAATGTCGTGTAAGACGCTGTGACGACCGCAACGACACTCACAGACAGCCATCGCGGCAGCCCAAATATGTCGTTCAGGACCACGCTCCCGGCGCTAATCATTACTGCCGAGAAAGACGTGCATAGGACCACGGATATAACGCCGGCAAGAATCTGGCACTTGCGGTCGTACTTTTGGCCGATCGCATCTCCCAAGGTGTAGCAGTTTTTCAACTGCCTTAGTTTCGGGGCAACAAGTAACCCGACAAAGATGTTCTGGACGGCGTAAGCCAATCCAACTGCCAAAAAAAGAAAACCACTTTTGAATCCCCTTCCGACAAAGCCAATCGAGAAACCTGGCCCTATGTAGTCCGCAGCGATACTGCCAAATATCAGTGCCAATGGCAGCTCCCGCTTAGCTACGGAGAATTCCTCATACTCGCGGGCGGCCCGGGCGCGGATAGCGACAAACGCCAGCAGAACCACGTACAGAGCAATAGCAGCGCCAGATAAGACCGTATCCACGCTTTCGATCCTGTTCGTATTTTATCTTGTCCGTGCTAAGGCTGGTTTGGACGGCAGTTCACAGAGTCTATTCGGGTCTATCCTGGAACACTTCCTCTTGCAATTCGTTGATCGTCGCATCTAATTCAGACTCAGTACGGATCCATCCAAATCTCGCATCTACAAGAAAGGTCTGGTACCATTGAATCAAATTCTTGGCAAAGTCTTCATCTTTACAGTAGATACCGAAGGATATTTCTCCTGCATGCGATCCAGCTTTTCGAGGCATGTGGGCGAAGGCAAGAAGAACTGCGGTCTTGGTTAACAAGAACTCTAAATCGGAAACCTTACTATTGTAGATCCGGAGTCTGCCTGATTTGACTGCCTCCGGATATTTGCGGAAAAAGTGGTGGGCAGCATTGCAGAAGCCCGGCACGCTGAGATTCATTGCGCGGTGAACTATTACGTCCGGGTAATCTTCTATAATTTCAAACAACGTGCTAAGATAGTCCTCCATAGGCTGCCTCTCTCCTTCAAACAGCATACACGTCCACAGTTCGCCGTAGCCTGTGGCGTCAAGCTGGTCCTGGAGCATTTTCTTAGCAACATTGTAGGTTTCTCTTCGGCTGCCCAAAACTTTCAACTGGCGTTCGGTTAAGATCTTCGCCCAAGGTGGCAGGTCTTTGGGAAGCGAATCGGGCGGACAAACACCAAGCCGAGTTAAGAGCCTCAGGAACTGCTTTTCTGCGGAACCATAGAATCTTCTGCCAACGACGCTGCCTACGTTGCCGTTGCACTCCATCCCGAACTGCTTGTGGTAGCCGAACGAGAGGCGGTGCACATCATAGTGCTCGCCTTTCAATGCTTTTTCCAATTCGACAATGAGGCCGACGGCTTGCTTTTCGGGTGCGCTATCAATTGATAGATGAACATCCGGACACAACACGATCGGTCTTTTGCCTATCAACTGCGAAAGATACGCAAGCTCCTGGACGGCTTCCTGTAGCTCTTCTCGCCCGTCATACAGTTCGGCGCATACGAAGGCAACCAGCACGTTGGAGAAAGCGACTTTGTGCTGCCGGGGCTGTATGGTCGCAGGATCTATCCGTGATGAAGGTTCCTTGTCCTCAAAATAGCATGAGGAACACTGATAGCAATCCAAGATCATAGCAGGTCCTCGGCCCAGGTTTGAGCCTGCGTTGCCAGCTTTGAACCCCGACTCCTGTCGGGGCTGCGTTTTACCGGCGACGATGCTCTGGCTTTTTTCAATCGACACGCAATCGCCGCATTGACGCGCGAGATAAACAGGCCCACGTCGGGGGTAACAGCCTTGTCGGCGAACCCGACACTATTAAGAATCCGGGTGACCTCCGTGGCCTGCCAAAACTCTGCCGAAGAAGCGATCTTGTCTGCTTCCTCACGGGTCAGCGACTTCAAAAACTCCGGCATACAGCCATCTCGCAGAGCACCTGCGTAATCGATGAGCAATTCTTGAATTTCTCGGTTTGTTTGAGGCATTGTTCGTTACTCCTATAGTCCCCGCCCCCTGCTTCCGCAGGGGCAGCGGGAGTCAATCTTCGCGACAGCAATCAGATAGCATTTTCTTGAGCTTGAGTATGGTCCGAAACTCCAGCATCTTGACTGCCCCGACCGTGGTCTTAAGCTCATTAGCAATTGCCCTATTGGACATTCCTTCCATCCAGAGTTCTATAGCCCTTCGCTCTCGGGCCTTTAGCCGGCCCAGCATCCGGCGAAGAACCTGCCCAAGCTCCGCCTGAGACATCATCTCCAGAATACTCAAATCCGGCGCAACAAGGTTCATCAAGTCTCGTTGCGACAAATACGAACTGCGATTTATCCTCTTGTACACTTCTCTGAGGTGCTTGCGCATATAGTATAGATACACGTTTCGCAAGAGGTCTTTTTCATCAGTAACGTTGCGCAAGTGACCTGGGTCCTGCCATATATCTGCGTAAACATCTTCCAATACATCCTCACACTCGACCTCATTACCGAGGTAACGATACAAGCACCTGATAAAGATTCCAAAGGTGGCTCGCACAAAAGGCTCCATCGCTCGCCGGCGATGTTCCAAATCCGGGTCTGCCAGGCCTTTCAGGGCGTTGCGAAGCCGTTTATCCATACTTAAAATTATACCGTAAAAGTATGAGGCTTTCAACCGCCAAATTCAGCAAGCAAAGCAGACCCGGCAACCCCACATAAAACGTGGGGTTAAATACTGAATATTTAGCCCTGCCTTTCTGGTGGGGTTGACCCGGCACGTATTTTTTCTGCCAGATCGAGCAGCACTTTCGCAGCCGTCGCGTTCTGCAAGTCCTGCATGGCTCGGCTCAGTGGCTCGAGAGCTTCGTCAACTTCGCCGATACCGAGCAGTTGATAGCCCCAAAGAAGCTGCAGGTCCGCGTCATAACTGTAAAGCTCGGCTCTTTCAGCCAGGTGGTCAATTTGCTCTGAGAGGACATCGTCATCCGGATACAGACCTCGGGCAAAGAATACTCCTTCCTTTTCAGGCAAAATTTTTTCCAGAGCGGACCGCAGAACGTTTGCTGCCTCGGTATATTGCTCGTTGGCAAGAAGCGCCTGAGCGTAAGCAAAAGGAAGCACCATGTCGTCAGGTGCATATTCCATAGCACAGGCGAACTTCTCAACAGCCGTGTTGTAGTCGCCGGCCTCGAATGCTTTTACTGCTTCCTCGAAATAGTTGTCGGCCACAGTCGGCTGACTCGGTTCGGCCCCGCCAATGGCGGGCTGAGCGAGCTTCACCCCGACATCTTCAAATATGCTATTGTTGACAGGTCTAATGCCTTGTGCTGCCTGGGCGGGCGCGGAGACGACCGCGCCATCATCCTCATAGTAGTAGTTGTATGTATAGTAGTTGTAGGTGTCGCCTTGCACTTCCTGGGCGACAGGATAATATCCACACCAATAGTACGGATGGCAGCCGTACCAATAGTAACGAATGTATCCGTAGTCTATAGGCCAGTAGCCGCCCAGGCTGACGAAAACGTACCTGCGAAGGTAGTAAGGATAAACATACCGCAGCGTCCAGGACGGGCCCCAGTGATAGCCCACAGTGAAGTGATACCTGGGCCATATTATTCTATGGCATATACGGTCGTGCCAGTCTCGATATACATGCAGATAATGGTCTCTGGGTTCTGCTAAGTATGGGCGGTCGTGATATAGCACATGTCGGGAGCCATATCTGGCGGAGCGATATACGCCGATCTCATCTCGGTCATGAATATTGTTTACGATGGTCGTCTGGTCGTGTGGAGCAATTCTTTTCAGTCGCGGGCCATTTAGTGTTTCGCCGGCTGTTCTTGGCTCTTTATTTTGGTGTCCTTGAATTTGCTCAGCGCCGCTATCACGTGGTGCTGGCGTTGGTTCAGCTTTTCTGGAGATTCTGCCGCTATGGAGTAGGGTGGGGCTTGCCCCACCATTTCCTGTCGGTGGGCTAAAGCCCACCCTACCAGGTACTCTTTCTATCTTGTCCGAAGCCGGATTTTTGCCCGAACTTACTTTGGCTTCTTGTGCAGCAGCAGGGGGCGATGTTTTCTCCTTGCCGATGGGGCTGGCGATTTCATCAGTTAGGTCCTTGTTTATGGGACGCCTCAAGATTCCGCCAAAAGACCTTTGCGTGGTAGGCCCGGCGGATCCCCGCGTGCCCAAGAAGCTGCTCGAACGCCCTATCATATTCGCGCTTGGTTGTTTAGTTGTTTCTGCTGTTTTAGGCGGAATGGGCGAACTTGTCGGCCCTGTCAACTGGCTTATGCCGCTGGTTATATGTGTGCCTGCCCGGCTGGGCCCCGATTCCATCGGGGTTGGTGTTTTTTGCGTACTTAGCGGCGATGGTGATTTAGTGCTGAAGAAGCTGCTCAGCGGAGAGGCTCTCCTGGTGCTAATCTGCCCGCTTGAGGTTGGAGCAAGGGATGCCGCTCCGACAGCAGAGCCTATGGTGTTCTGAAGGGCGGAACTAGCGGCAGCCTGGGGCGTATTAACGCTTATGGAGCGTCCAGCCTCGGCAGGTGCGGGCTTTGCTGTGGCGGAACCAGCCTGGGGCGCCCCTGTGCCTGCCCTGAGCTTTGCCGAAGGGTTGCCAAAGAGGCTGCTGGAAGGGCTGCGGATACCGGAGGTAATACTCGGTCTCGGGCTAAAAATGCCGCTGGATGCCTGCCCTGAGCTTGGTCGAAGGGCCTGCCCTGTAGGTTGGCTCGCTTGTATTGAGCTTGCAGGTTGACTTATACTGGGTACAGTTGTCCTTATAGAGCTGCTTGGTGTTGGTGGACTCGAACGGCTTGTTGTGGTTGATGGCTGGGCAGGTCTTGCAGGAGCAGCAACACTACTGGGCGTTCTACTAACGCTGGGCGACTGCCTGGGACTGGGTGAAGCAGGCCGACTCGCAGCCGGCTGGCTCGTTCGATTACCGCTGTCAGTTTTGTTGTTCCTTCTCTGTGCTGAGATTGGTTTGACTAACAACATTAAGACCAAAGCCAGCGCAATACCTATATGCGAGAATTTCGAATTTGCCGTTTTGTATTTGCCTGTTAACATGACCATGACCGGTCTCCTTAACTATTTGTAAGCTCTTGTTTCATTAAGTAAAGGCACTAACCAAAGGCACGGTAACGATAATTCCGGCCCCTCGTGATTTGCAGTTGACAATTGTAAATTGAAAATTGACAATTGGCCTGAGTTTGACAAACGGGAGGTGAATATGGCGAAGGTAGTAGATTTCCAGTCGATGAAATCGGCAGATAAGTGCAGGTACGATGCGGTATCTCTGGGAGAAGTCATGCTCAGATTGGACCCGCGAGACGTTCCCACTGCCAGGGTCAGAGATAATATCAGAGTCTCGCAAGGCGGCGGAGAAACCAACGTTGCCTGCGGATTGGCCTATACGTTCGGGCTAAGAACGGCAGTCTTGACCGCGCTTGTTGGCGATCCAATCGGTGAAAACATCAGGAATCAAATGCGTGAGGCGGGTGTTGATACCAGCAAAATAATCTGGTGGAATACTAACGCCGACGGAACCAAATATTCTACAGACGGAAAAGGCACTATCTGCAACGGGTTCAACTTCACATACAATGGTAGCGGCGTTCTGCCTTCCGACACGACCTACTACCGCGGCAACACTGCCGCACGGCTGCTCGAGCCAGGCGACTTTGACTTTGACCGGATATTCGGCAAGGAGGGCGTCAGGGTCTTCAATACCGGCGGAATCTTCACTCTTATAGGACCTAAAACCGCAGACGTTGCTACGGAAGCTGCGCAAAAGGCGGCGGAATACGGCACTTTTGTTTGTGCCGACCTGAATTACCGGGCAAAGGTTGAGCCGGATAAGAAAAAAGCCAGAGCCATAAACAAGAAGCTCGCCCCGCATTTGGGTATGCTGGTGGGCAACGACTCTGATTTATCCGATGCCTTGGGCTATGAAACCAAGGTTAAGAAAAACGCTCCTTACAGCGAATGGGCCGAGGCGTATAAAGAAACCGTGCGTCAGGTGGCAAAGGATTTACCCAACTTGAGCCTGATCGGGACTCAATGGAGAGGCGCCCATAACGCAGACCTAATTAGCTGGGGGGCTGTATTGTACAACGCGCGGAAGGGCATTTTCTATGAAGCGCCTGTCAGAGAAAACGTTCCCATCAGAGATAGGACCGGGGGGGGCGACTCCTTCGCCTCCGGTGTATTGGCAGCTTTACTGGCCGGTTATGACCTTGAGACAGCCGTCAATTGGGGGGCCGCTCACGGAATTCTGGTTCAAGAAACGCCCGGCGACATCACTATGATCAACCAAAAGGCCGTGGAGGCTGAAGCAAAAAGAGCGTTGGCCGGTGGATGCGTGAAAGCTGTTCGTTAGTGAGGTTTGCGACTGTCTTAAGCCCGCCATCGCTGGGAGGATCAGAGCAATGGTTCGCGAATTTATGTTCGGTATTCTACCCGTTGTATTTTCGGCACTCACGATGTTTAGTGGGTGTGAAAATTCAATTGGGAAAAAGGAGAAAGGAGTTGTTGCCGGCGTGTCTGGGCAGACCAAAAAGAAAGCAGCGATACGTCTTGAACATGTCGCCTTGAACGTTCAGGACCCCGTAAAAATGGCAGAGTGGTATTGTAGAAACCTGCAAATGAAGGTCGTCAAAAAAGGGCCCGCTCCGGTCAACGCCCACTTTATTTGCGATGCCGGAGCAAATATGATGCTGGAGATATACCATAATCCACCTGACGCTGTGCCCGATTATGCGTCGATGGACCCGCTCTTGTTCCACGTTGCCTTTATGGTAGATGATGTGAAGGGCATACGAGAAAAGCTAATAGCTGCCGGTGCTGCGCCCGTTGGGGAAGTCTCCACAACGCCCGCTGGCGATGAAATAGCCATCCTCCGCGACCCGTGGGGTGTTGCCATACAGTTTGTCAAGCGTGTTGAGCCGATGCCAGACTGATCGTTTCATCCGCGAGATCGGCGGCGCAAGACTGTCGCTCGTTGCTTGTCGCTCGTCGTTCGGGAACGAGAAACGGAGCACGAGCCACGGGCGACGGTTGTTCAAAAGTGTGGCGGCATTTCGAGCAGGTCGGCGTCCAGCCCGACCCCTATCTCGTCCCTCGTGCCGCACCCGTCAGGAAGTGGGGCGGACGCACGCCCGTAAGGAAGCGGCACAGAGCCGTGACCATAACGGAGCCACGACTGTCAGGGAGTGGCAATTACCCCGGTACCCGTGTATCGAGCGACGAGGCACGAGTGACGAGCGACGAAATTCTCCGCCTGCAACCTTAATTTCAGAAAAATCGCCACAGCCCCGTTTTTCGCTCAAAAATGAACGTCACCGATGCAAAAAATGCAAAATTACGTAGTTTCCACAATTGACAGATACCCCCCCCCCGTAGAATAAACTATTGCTAAATAAAAGTGTGAGGACGGTGCCTTCGGCGGGAACCTTCGCCGCCGAAAGACCAGACTTTGCGACAAGAAACACAGAAGGCTGGAAGGAGGAGCAAGTATGAGACGGCAACCAATTCTGCTATCGGCAATTCTCTGTAACCGGTTACTTATCTACTCAGCAAAGAAAGGAAGGTGCACAATGAAAAGGTTTAATGATTCGAAAATCAACTTACTCTTGGTGGCGTTCGTGGTGGCGCTCATGCTGATCGTTGCCAGTGCGAATGCCGATTTCACCTTCGGCGAGCCGGTGAACATCCAATCTGATTTCCCTCTCCTCAACCAACCGACCGAAGGTATCTCCTGTTTCTCTGCGGATGGGTTGGAAGTGTACATCCAATCGTACGAGCGGCCTGGAGGATACGGCCTGAACGACCTGTGGGTATGCAAACGGGCCTCGGTCGAGGACGACTGGGGTCCTCCGGAGAACCTTGGGCCTCTTGTCAACAGTACAACCTGGGATCAGAGCCCATTCATCTCCACCGACGGTCTGGAGCTCTATTTCCACTCCTCCCGGCCCGGAGGGTACGGCGGCGTCACTGATCTCTATGTGACCAGGCGTGCGACCCGAACCAGCCCTTGGGGCCCAGCGACCAATCTGGGCCCGAAGGTGAACAGTCCGCAAGACGAGTTTATCCCTTCGGTGTCGCCGGATGGTTTGGAACTCTACTTCGGGTCCGTTCGCCCGGACGGATATGGCGGTTGGGATATGTACGTCAGCAAGCGTGCGACCACGAGCGATCCCTGGGGCGACGCGGTCAATGTCGGTCCGGCGGTGAATAGTCCCGCCCAGGACTTTTTGGCCTCGCTCTCACCCGATGGGCTGTTAATGTTCTTCACGAGCGACCGCCCCGGGGGGTTCAGCGATTACGGGGACGGATATGTGGCGAGACGGGCCAGCCGCTCTGCTCCTTGGCAGCCGGCGGTAAATCTGGGACCCATTGTCAACGCAACGACCTATAATCAACCCTTCGTGAGTGCCGATGGCTCCGCCCTGTACCTCATCTGGGACCCAGCCGGCGATTTCACGTCTTGGACTTGGAAAGCGCCGATCCTCCCCATCGTGGACTTCAACGGTGACGGCAAGGTTGACCATCTGGATGTGGGTGCGCTGATGCTTAACTGGGGCACTGACAAATCGCTTTATGACATCGGCCCGATGCCTTGGGGCGACGGCATCGTAGACTCTAAGGATTTGATGGTCCTGGCGCAGCACGGGGCTATGCTCGCTGGCGATGTCAACTACGACGGCGTGGTAGACTTTTTCGACCTTGCAGAAGTTGCGAAGAATTGGCTCCAGCAAGAACCTTGAGCCCGGCAGTTTGTGGTCCGGCCTGATTGATGATGTCCGGCTCTACGACCGGGCGATGACTCCATGAGCGGTCCAGTTGGTCGCGGATGCGACCTGACAAACGACCGGTTCATTGACTGGCAAGACCTGATGATTCTGCCCGAGCTATCCCCGCGAATGAGAAACGAACGTAAAACTTAAAGCGCAAAAGTGAAAGCTGTTGAATTCCAGACCTTTACACTTTCAGTTTTAAGTTTGGAGCTTCTCAGGGACTGCCTACAATGACGGCGACGGTGGTAAGGGCCTTTATGTCACAGACCGGCTCGACCGTTACGTCCCACACCATCGGGTTTTGCTCGTCCCTTTTACATTCGGTCACTCTGCCGATAATCATGGGGACATCCAGAAAGCCCGGCTGTTTCAAGGCAAGAACTTCGTCGCCTTTCTTGACTTCGATCTGAAGATTCAAAATCCTGGCTGTACCACCGCCGGAACCCTGCATCACCCGCTTGACGCTCAATTTGGCAATTGTGACCGGTATTTTAGATGCAGTGTCGGTAGACAGCCTGACCTGTGCGGTGCGAGATGAGACGGCGGATACCCTTGCGATGATACTGTTGTCGGCCAGGACAAACTGCCCCACGGCCAGGCTGTCTTCTTGCCCGCGGTTGATGGTAAGCTCGCTTCGCGTCCCATCGGAGATGGTAATGATGTCGGCTAAGACGAAACTCATGCGCTGCCAATCAGGGCGCTGACGCAGGCCAGCTAACTGCTCAACCCTTTGGTGTTCTTGATCTCGCTGCTGCGTGACGTTGGCCAGATGACTCTTGAGCTGCTCAAACTCTCTGCGGGGCACGACATCTGTAACCAGTCGCGCACGCGTGGCAAGCGAAATGCCTCTGCCGATACTTAAGGGCCAACTGAAAAGGCGGGCAAAAGTTAATTGAAACGTGTTTGTCAGTCTATCCGGGGCAAAAAGGAAGATAAATCCACCCAACATAAACCAGGTAAACAACATTCGTCTGGAAACTCGGATTCGCTTCCTTGCCATTTTGTGGGGCAACGCAATTTTCAATCGTCAATTGTCAATTTTGTTCAGGCTCCTCCTCACTCCCATCTGTATTCATTGTGATCCATCGTATCCTTCCACAGTTCCAGATTCTCCAGGTAGACGCTGGTGCCGCGAGCCACGCAGCTCAGCGGGTCCTCAACCGTTTGCACCTTCAGGCCGGTCGCATTGGCAAGAACCTTGTCCATTCCCCGCAGCAGCGAGCCGCCGCCGCAGATGTGTATGCCGTTGTCGATCAGATCGGCGGCCAGTTCCGGCTCAGCCTTTTCCAGGGTCGTTGTCACCGCCTCTATGATTGCCGCAATGGGGTCGCGCAGGGCTTCGCGGATTTCTTCGCTGGTTATTACGATTTTTCTGGGTAGGCCCGAAATGGTATCTCTGCCGGCTACTTCCATCGTTAATTCCTCTTCCAACGGTGCAGCAGAACCGATTTGTATCTTGACCTTTTCAGCTCGCGGCTCGCCGATCAACAGGTTGTAGGTCCTTTTGAGGTGGTTGATGACCGCTTCATCCATATCGTCCCCGGCGACGCGGATGGATTGAGAGGTGGCGATGTCACCCAAACTTATTATGGCTACCTCGGTGGTTCCGCCGCCGATATCGACGACCATAGAAGCGGTAGGCTCTGTAATGGGAAGTCCCGCTCCGATACCGGCTGCCATGGGCTCATCAACCAGATAGACTTTGCGTGCCCCGGCACGTTCGGCGCTGTCAATTACCGCTCGGCGCTCAACTGCGGTTATTCCGCTGGGCACCGCGATAACCACTCGCGGTCTTACTATGCCGCCGCGTCCGTGAACTTTGCGGATAAAATAGCCCAGCATCGCCTCGGTGATCTCAAAGTCGCTGATCACGCCGTCTTTCAAAGGCCTTATCGCGGTGATCGAGCCGGGCGTTTTGCCGAGCATTTCGCGAGCAACAAGACCCACAGCTTCGCCGTTGTTCAGGACGAT
Organism: uncultured Pirellulales bacterium; assembly: GCA_964567045.1. Taxonomy (GTDB): domain Bacteria; phylum Planctomycetota; class Phycisphaerae; order Sedimentisphaerales; family Anaerobacaceae; genus JAFNGF01. Next base: position 34,526 of record CAZMLE010000018.1, read on the forward strand.
GTTGGTTCCTTTGCGGACGGCAACTACGGAAGGTTCATTCAGGACGATGCCTTTATCGCGGACACAAACTAACGTGGTGCAAGTGCCGAGGTCGATGCCCATATCCATACTGAACCAGCCAAAGATTGTGTCCAGCAGCACTTTCGACTCCTTTCTCACCCGCCCAAACACGACAAAGGGTTTTTTGGGGTACTCCTGTTGATTTGGGAATTGACTATTTTTTACATGGCAAAGAGCATTTGCGTCAACAGTGGTTTTAACTACGGCACTCTGAAAAATGTGCCGTACTGAGAATAGCACTCGTAGGCGACGAATGCAGCGGTAGCCAAGACCACCGCGACCGCTACGGCCAGAAGCACCGTATAAAGGTTGTCACGAGCGATTGCTTTTGCGCCGCGTATTTGACCGTTAGGGCTCATCGTTAATTCTCAATTTTCGATTTACAGATTGGTGCTTACCTGGTCGCCAGCTTGTGGCGGCTGCTCCGCCTTTAGAAGCTCCAGGATGCCAACGGCCTTTTCAGGTTCAACGTCTAAAATCAAAATATCACAAATGAATTTGTCACCACGGACGACGTGGAATTTCATCGCTTCCTTGACGCCGTGTGCCCGGCCAAGGGATATTTCGGCCATCTTGTTGGGCAAATCCACGTTTATTACGCGTCCCTTCAGGCCGATGTCCTTGGTGACAGGCGGCGCCGGTCGGGCCTTGCCTGTTATTGGTGTCACTGGCTTGGCTGGGGCAACCACTTGGCCGTACTGCCGCAGGAATTGATCCAGCTTGGTCTGCAGCTCGGTCCTTTCCTCGACCAGCCGTTTGCCCTGTTCCTGCATGGTCGCTATTATCGCCATCTTCTCCAGCAGAACCCTGCTGGTTTCTTTGTGCTGGCTTCGTTCCTTGATAAGGTCTGCTTCGACAGTCTCCAGCCTGGCGATCGCATTCTTCAACACTAGTCCCTGCTGGTCGTTGGTTTTGGTAAGGGCCTCGACTATGGCGGCAAAGCTGTCGACTCTCGCAAGCAGCTCGTCTTTTGTCCTGTTGACCTTATCAAGCTCAGCCCCGAGTTCGCCGATCTTTATTTTGTGCGAGGCAATTTCCTCATTTAGCTTTGCCTTCTCCCGATCGGTTTGCTCGATTTTTTCTCTCAATTGTTTGCCGGCACTTCTCTCTTTCTCCTGTGCGGCCCGCAGGTCGGTGTAGGCTTGGTCATACTTTTGCCTGAAGTTCTCGGCGTTGGCAACGTAGGTTGCAACCAGGCCGCAGAGGAAGATCGAACATACCGTCAAGAGGACTATCAGGACCTTCGTAAGCGTGCTCAAGACAGGCTCCTTTCGCTAACCGGTACTTTCGTCGCACTTCATGCCGTACGCCCGATAAATCATCGGCAGGTGTACCGGACACATAAAATGTTCCGATAACCTCACTTGCCAAAAGTCACAGGATGTCAGCCTAAGTCTTGCTCTTCAGCGTACATACTACAATTTTACGTTTAAAGTTAGGAAAGGTCAAGTTATTTTTGCTAAATAGCCCAAATAAAATGGACACTGGCAATGTACAATGGGCAAAGAAATGAGGACAGGCGTGGGGCTAATTATCTTCGCATCGCACACTGGAGAGCGGCCTTGGCGGCAGCAATGCAGACAAATTTGGACTCATCTTTCAGCAACTGGGGCAGATATTTGGTCAGAGTTTTTGTGCCAATCTGACCTATTGCCAGTGCCGTCAGCACGTTAACTCGCTCCAGGCTCTCTTTATCCAGGTCGGCTGTAAGATTCTTGGTAAACACTTCGAGGACCTTTGGCTCGCCTATTGGGTCCTGGAACTTGCCAAGCTGCTCCGCCGCAGCAAGACGGACTTCTAATACACCATCATCCAGCATAGTAATCAGAGCGTTCTTGGCCTGTTCGGTTCCCAGAGCACCCATCGCTCTTATACCCACCACCCTATCGTCGGCGTAAGCACTTATTAGCATGGCCCACAGCTTCGGATACATGTTCTGGTCACCTAACATTGCCAGGGCTTCTGCCGCCTGGAATCTGACCCTGTCATTGGAATCTCTCCGTTGCAGAGTCCACCACAAGGCCTTTTGAGTAAGCGTGCTGCGGTCGCCGCTTTTGCCCAGCAGCAAAGCAGCGTTAGCTCTGACGGTCTGGTCGTCACTGGCAACGGCGTTTTGAAACACTTTTAGATACTCCGGGCGGCCGAGCTTGGTCAGGCTGTAGGCCGCCGCTATGACCACGTTCTGGTCTTTGTCCTTTAATAGCTGCATCAGGTCGTTTTCGGCCAGACCATACTTCAGATCGCCCAAAGCTAAAATAGCCAAAAACCTGACCGGCACAAATTGGTCGTTCACAAGCCGTTGCACCTTCGGCATCAAGGGAACCGTCTTGGTGGCCGCGACAACTTCGATGGCATTAGCCCTGACTGGCGGGTCACTGTCAGCCAGGCCTTGCTGGACAATTCGGAAGGCTTCCGGTACAAGACTATTGACAGAGACATCCTCCGGCGGGACTGTATTTGTTTGCAATGCCTTATCGCAGCCGACGACGAGCAACACCACACAGCCGAACAGTACCGCCGCAGCTGGCAATTTCGAAATTTTCTTGGGCATATTTTTCATTCGGCTACCCTGCCACGCGAGTTTTTATTTTTGGCTTTATAAATCTTGCCCATAACATCAACATTATGAGCAGAACAAAACAGGCTGTACAAGAGAAATCCAGCCATTGGCCATATCTACTGAAAAAGGCGACCCTACTATCTATCGGCATTTTGCCCAAGAACCATCCAGCCATACCTTTTCGTTCCATTGCTTTGGCCGGAAAATCGCCGCTTGCTGCGATGTAGCTGTCTTGTATTCGGCCCAGTGAATCAATCAGGCAGCTTATGCCGGTATTCACGCTTCGCAGTACCGCCAGTCTATTTTCGACGGCCCTGAAGACACAGACAGCAGCGTGCTGAGGCTGCTCTGCACTGGGGTAAACCTTTGCGTTTTTGAACCTTACAAACCAGCCGTCGTTGCTTATATTTACCAGCCAATCCACACGCTTTTGCCCATGCTCGTCCAGGGCAAATCTCCGCGCGATGGCAGGGATAGTATCTTCGTAACAGATTATCACCCCAAATCGGAATTTCGAATCCCTCGGCTTCGCTCGGGACAGGTTTGGAATTTCAAATTTGAAATTTGAAATCTCAAAAGCGGTGTATTCGCTGCCGTAGTCGAGCGAATAATCGTAGTGGTACGGTATAAATTCCAGCTTCATCAGAAAGTCATAGAACCAGGGCACAGTTTTTCTTAGCGGCAGCACTTCTCCAAAGGGTACCAGATGGATTTTGTCGTAATGCTGTGGCGCCTGTGTCCCATCAGGGCGATACAAAAAAGCAGAGTTGTATCTTTCGCCCAGGCGAATGGTCGAATCATCCTGGAATTCGGGCTTGCCGCCGCCGTATGCGCCGACAAGCACATAAGCGGTGTCTTTGGCGTGCTTTTTAAGGGCCTGGTCGAAAGCCATGTAAGAATGTGAAGGGTCTAATAGTGCCAGTATCTCCGGATTCAATGTTGCCTGGACCATTGTTTCCGGCCAGACGATAAGTTTGGCCCCGGCCCGGGCACTTTCCTTGCTTTTTTTCATCAGGTCGTCAAACAATCTGTCGGATTCGGCAAACGACTTCTTCACCGACTGCGGAACGTTCGATTGCAAAGATGCGACCAGAGGCCCTTGGGTGATAAAATCCGGCGATTGACTTATTCTCCAGCGACCGTATGCAACAGCCGCGATCACCGCCGCACATACTAAGGCTGTTTTCAAAAACATTGTCATTCTGAGCGAAGCGAAGAATCTCATAATTGTCACGGGTAGAGGAGACCCTTCGCTGCGCTCAGGGTGACAGGAAATGGCGGCAATTATCAGTTCCGCCAGCAGGCCGTTGACCATCGCCACAAGAAAAGAGACGCCCGCTGCGCCGAATATGTCCGCAATTTGTATGAGCGTGATATTGGCATACTGGCTGTGAGCAAGAAACCGCCAGAAAAAGCCGCCTAACAGAAAGCCTTGCAGCCGCTCGGCCCCCACAACCAAAACAGGCGTGGCAATAAATAACGGAATCTTCTTGGCTCGGCAGAAGCGCAGAGATAGTGCCAGCATCGGCCAAAGCAAAGCGGTGTACAGGCAAAAGATCGCCCAGCCCAGGATGGTGATGGGAAACACCCAATATAGATTACCCAGCCAGTAGCACAGCGAAACGATATAGGCGGCAAGGGCTAAGCGTTCGGGTTTTGCCTGCGGCGAGCAGGCAAGAATAAAAGGCACCAGCGATATCCATGCCAGCAGCGACCAGCCAATTGGCGGCTGAATCACCGTCAGCATGGCCGTGCTGGCGACAAAGGACAGAGGACAGACGACAGAGGACAGACCACTTGACTTCTGTCTTCTGTCTTCCGTTTTCTGTCTTCCGTCTTTTTTCAACCGCCCAGGTCCTTCAAAGCCGATATCATTTCCTGCGGACTATATCGCTTCTGGCTATTCGTTCGGACCGCGAGTTGATTTGTGAACAGCCGCAAAAGCTTTCTGTCGGCAGTAATCTCTTCTACCGGTCTATTCATGTCAGACAAAAGCCGTTTCGCTTCGTTTAACTCGGCTGCGCTCAAGAATAAATTGCCCTGGCTTTGCTCTTGCAACCGGGTCAAACGTTCGTTTGCATTTTCAACGTACTTTTCCGATATCTCAATGCCGAGATAATTTCTGCCCAATTGATACGCTGCTGCTGCGGTTGTTCCGGAGCCGCTAAAAGGATCGAGCACACAATCTGTGGGGTTGGAGCTTACTGCTATGATTCTTTTGAGCAGGTTCTCGGGCATTTGACAAGGGTGCCAACCTTCGCGTTCATTGAATGTTCCGCAGACACGCGAAAACTCCTGCCAAACATCGTTGGGCATTTTGCCTGTGGGGTTGGCGCGTCTGTCGTCGTAAATTAACTGCCGATCTGAAGGAACACGAACTACAAGGTCGTTGAAAGTAAAGCGTTTTTTGTCGTTGACAAGATAAAATATGTGTGTGTGCGAGCGGGCGAATTTTCTTTTTAGCTGTTGGCCGAACGTATAGTGCCAGATAATCCAGTTGCGCATAAAAAGGCCCAATTCGTCGGCTATGATTTTCACGTTCGCGGCATAGTCATCGCCTATCGCTATGTAGAATGAGCCGTGCGGCTTTAAGACCTTTTTGCACACACTCATCCAGTCTTTTGTCCATGCGATGTAGTTTTTGCTTTTGACCTTGTCGCAGTATTTATCGTATTTATAGCCAATATTAAAAGGCGGATCGGCAAAGATAAGGTCGGCGAAAGGCTCAGCAACCTTGCTCAGGACTTCGACGCAGTCGCCGCATATTATCTTGTTAAGGAATTCTTGCATGCCGATATCTTACAAACTGCCGCTCAGTTTTCAAGGCCGTGCCAGACCGCGGAAGGCAAAAGTGAGTCGGTTCATGGCCTCTGGTTCGAGAGAGCTTTTTCCAGATGAGTTACCAAGGAGGGAATGTCAACCGAAACAATTTCCCAAACGACATCGAGATCGACATCGAAGTACCCATGGATCAAGCGGTCTCTAGTTCCTGCGATCTGCTTCCACGGAATCTCAGGGTACTCTCGCCTACATTGCTCGGAAACATTCTTTGCCGCTTCACCGACGACTTCCAGGAGTCTTACTACCGAAAGCGCGAGTTTTTCATCCTTATCGAGGTCGCAGCGCCTACGCTTTCTGGTGAACTCCATTGCCTTGCGTGCCGCATCGAGCATGTGGCGCAGGCGAACCGAGTCTTCAGTTCTGCTCATACTGGACCTCGGCTTCTTTCAAGACTTTATCCCGGAAGTATCGGCTCAGGAATTTTGGGGTGTGAAGTTCGACATTCCTGCCCAGTAACTGGGCGAGTTCCTCCTGCATATCGAAGAAGGCGAATCCCGGCGTGCAGCCTTTCTGAAATTCCACCAGCACATCCACGTCACTGTCGGGCGTGAAATCACCTCGCAGAGCTGAGCCAAAGATAGCGAGTTTGCGGATATAATGCCGCTGGCAAAAGTCCGCGATTTTGTCCCGCGGTATAATCAGGTTTTTGTTCATCGCTGTATCTTTAGCCGTTCCGAATTTTCAATGAGGAGATCCTTCGCTGCGCTCGGGACAAGCTTATGGCTTAATTACCTTTTGCTCCTGGAATGTCTTGCCGGTCAGGTAATCGGTGAAGGCAACCTTGACCGTCAATCCGCCAGAGGCGGATTTGAATAGCTCGACCTTGTCGGCAACGTCGAACGTCAGCTTGTAGTTGCCGGCCAGTAGTGCGGTAAGCCAGAGTTTTTTCAGCTGGTCCGGCCCGATGTGCCATTCGGCCAGCAGGGCCTGGCCACCTTTTCTATTCAGGTCCCAAAGCTGCACCTCGACTGCGCCGGGCGACTTCACTGTGTCGCCATCCTGGTCAATCGGTTGTACGTAGACGATCAGTTTTTCTTTTTTGCCATCCTTGTTTTCATCGTGAAGACCGCTCAATCTGCCGATCTCGATCCGCTGGACGGACCAGAGCTCACGCTGATCCTTCGGTAGTGCTGTTAGGGTCTCTATCTGCTTTTTTAATCGTTCGTTTTCGGCTTTGGACTGTTCGAGCTGACTCTGCAGACGTGTTTTTTCCCGGCTTAACCGTTCAATTTGGCTACTCAACCCCGGTGTGGAAGGGGCGGCGTTTTGACAGCCTGCCGCCAATGCGAACATAAAAAAGCTCAAAGCCAAAAGCTGAAAGCTAAAAACTGTGGAGTTCGTTGGTTTTACGCTTTGAATGTTAAGCGTCTCGTTGGCTTTCTTGTTCATCTTCTTGCTGCTCTTTCTCTGCGTGCCTGACTATCTCAGGGGCCTTTTGCAGAATTCGGTCAGCCAATCCATAAGCTACTGCTTCTTGCGCGTCAAGCCAGAGATTTCGGTCGCAATCCTTTTCGATTTTTTCCGGGGTTTGGCCCGTGTGTTTAGCCAGTATCTCGTAAAGTCGGGTTCGCAGCCGAAGTATTTCCTGTGCCTCGATATCCAGGTCGGTAGCGGGTCCTTCCAATATGCCGGTGATCAAGGGCTGGTGCAGCAGGATTCTGTTGTTTGCCAGCAGGAAGCGTTTGTCGGCTCTGCCCCCAGCCAGCAGCACTGCGGCCATGCTTGCCGCCTGGCCTATGCAATAAGTTGCCACGTCGCATCGCAAGAACTGCATGGTATCATAGACTGCCAGCCCGCCGGTAATTGAGCCGCCGGGAGAATTGATGTAGAAGTGGATGTCACTCTTATTGTCCTCGTTGCTCAAAAATAGCATCTGGGCGATAATCAAATTTGCGGTCGTGTCGCTCAGCACGCCGCCGAGGAAAATTATCCGATCCTTCAACAGTCTTGAGTAAATGTCGTATGCGCGTTCGGTTCGGCCGCTTTTTTCAATTACTATCGGGACCAAATTCTCATTTACAATCATTGTGGTTGCCCTCGTTGGTCAATTTAAGGACCCCGCGTTAAAACGCGGGGCTAAATATAGCCGGGTACTTTATTGCGGGGTCTTGTCCTTTTTGTCGTCTTTTTTGGCTTTATCTTCTTCGTGCAGGACTTCGTCAATAAGGCCGTACCGGCACGCCTCTTCCGCGGTCATATATCTATTTCTTTCGGTCTCGGCGGCGATCTTCTCTACCGGCTGGCCGGTGTGCTTTGCCAGGATTTCGTGAATCATTTTTTTGGCTTTGAGGATTTCTTCGGCCTGGATTTTGATGTCTGCTGCCTGGCCGCTAACCCCGCCCCAGGGCTGATGCAGCATAACCTTGGCATGTGGCAGAGCGTGACGCTTGCCTTTCGTTCCGGCTGCCAGTACCAGGGCGGCTCCGGACTCGGCTCTGCCAATACAATAGGTTGCCACAGGAGAGCCAACAAAGCACATTGTATCGTAAATAGCCATCGTGTCGTCGACGCTGCCGCCGGGCGAATTAATGTATAGGCTGATTTCGGTGCCCCGTTTAAGATTATCAAGATACAGTATCTTCATAATGACCTCGGCGGCCCTGGCGTAGGATATTTCGCCGATCAGAAAGACGATCCGGTTCTCCAGCAGCATATCATCGAGGCTCATCTGGCGATAACGCTGATATGGGCCGTACTGGTCGTACATGTCGAAATTCTTAGCAGCGTCTCTCGGCGAGCGTTCAATAGGCATTGGCTACTTCCCTTAATTCGCTACGGAATTCATTATTCTTCGGGCTCCCGCAAAACGGGTCCACTCTTTTCGCCTTTAGCTTTTCCTTTAGCCGATTTTCGCTTAGGCTTTTTGGCGGTTTTGGCTTGCGGCTTGGCTTGCGGTTCTGTCTCGGTTATCTTCGCTGATTCCAAAAGCTTAGCGATGCACTTACTTTCGCATACCTGTAACGTAAACTGGGCCAATAAACCCTCACGAGCCATTTGCTCTCTCATCCTTTCGGGACGCTGCCCTTGCTGAATGGCTAATTGGGCAATGTGGCCGTTAATCTCCTCTTCGCTCACTTGGATGCCGAGCTTCTTTGCGACTTCATCCATAATAAAGAACGTCTTGAGCTGCTCCTTGGCCTGTTGTTCACTGCTTGCTCGCAGCCGATCCATGTGCTCTTCAATCTGTTCGCGCGTCAGGCCTCGCATCAGCAGATTTCCATACTGTCTCTGCAGCAGGGTATGAGAATGCTCGCCAACGATGTCTAGGGGCAGGTCGAAATCGGTCTTGTCGAGCAGATACTTGTAAATTTGCTCGGTCATGTCCGCTCTGGATTGCTGCTCTAATCGGCTCTGCAATCTATCGCGGATATTGTCCCGCAGCTCACCTTCATTGCCGACATGATACCTTTTGAGGAAATTCTCGTCGAGCTCCGCAGGTTTAAGCCACTTAATTTCTTTGACGGTAAGGCGGATATCGATCCTTTTGCCGCGATATTGCTCTCTGAAATATGTTCTTGGCACTTCGACGCTGGTTTCTTTGACGTCTTGCGGCTTGGCGCCCACGAGAAGCTCGTCGAGTTTCTCCACCGGGACAGCTCCGACAAAGCCGTTGTGCCTCACATATATCTCGACATTATCAAGCTGCTCTTCTTTCTCCGCATCGGCAGCCTTTAGAACCGCATCGGCTATTATCTGGTCGTCGAGCTGGGCGTCTCCGGTCTCGCGTGGCGTCCATACGCCCGACAACCTGCGCAATTGCCCGGTTTCTCTGTCGATTTGCTCATCCGTAACTTCAAGTTTTGCCCTGGTTACGGGGATGCCTTCGAGCGGCGGCAGGTTAATCACCGGCCTGACCTCCACCTCAAAGTCGAACTTCAGCGGCCCGGTCTCCGGCAGCTCTACTTTTTCATGGTCGATGGTAGGCTCGCCGAGTATGTCCAGCTTATTGTCTTTTATAGCTGAGTCACTGGCCTGGATGAGCAGTTTGAGCTTGATTTGCTCCGCCGCTTCTTTGCCGAATCTTTTTTCCAGAAGGCGGCGCGGCGCTCGACCTTTTCTAAAGCCCGGCACGAGCGCCTCTTTGCGCAGAGTATCATATTGCTTATCGGTAGCGTTTTTTATCGCTTGCTCGGGTATTTCGATGGCGACCTTTTTTTTGCATGGCCCCGCCTCTTCAATGGCGACAATGTTCTTCGGCTCTGCTGTCTCTTGCTTGCCTTCGGTCGTCGCAGCTTGCTCGTCCTTGGTTTCGAGTGTCGCTTGTTCTTCTTCGGCCATTTTTCTGCTCCTGAACGCTTTTGTTTTGGCAGCTCTGAAACGTTAAATAAAAAAGGGCGTCAGGGTTACAACTTCCCTTAGCCGGATAAACGCAATTCTCGATCCTGGCCTGCCAGACGTGCGGCTGGCTGGCATAGCAATTATGCAGGACCCCCGGCATACCGGCGACCCGCGCCGCGCTACTACTTAGCCGGTTCCTCGCCGATACTATCTCAGCGCACAAATCACAGGCGCACAAGTCGCAAACTCTTTTGCTCTTACGCTCTTGTTCACAGCGGGTGATGAGGTTCGAACTCACGACATCCACCTTGGCAAGGTGGCGCTCTACCACTGAGCTACACCCGCATTAAATCCGTTGCTCGTGCCTCGTCTCTGGTCGCTTGATACAATTGTGTTATAATTATAAGGGCAGTTATCAGCACCTGCAAGCGGTTTCTTGCAAAAAATCTATGTCCCTTTTATCAGCTCTGTGCCGCAGCACGGTAGCGGTCGGCTCCAACGTTTTGTTAGGCGGCGCTCTAATGTAACGGCAACAAGCCAGTTTCATCGAAACGCTGCGCTCATCCACCCTATTAACGCTCCGCTCACTATCAGCCAGGTCGAATTGACTTTGAACCGAGTCAGCAACAGGAACGAGATAATAGCAATCAGAATAGTAAGAGGGTCAGTTAGTGAAGCCCTACCTAATTGCCAGGTCACGGCGGCCATCAGGCCGAGTGAAGCCACATTGACGCCGTCTAATAAGCCGCTAATCCACGTCGAGTTACGCACCTTGGGAATCAGGGGGTTGGAAATGGCGACGAAGATGAACGATGGCAGAAAGATGCCCAGAGTTGCCAGAAGTGCTCCAGGTGTGCCGCCAAGGATGAAGCCGATGAACGTGGCTGTCGTGAATAAAGGGCCGGGCGTCACCTGCCCGATAGCGATGGCGTCAATCAGTTGCGGCTCGGTAAGCCAGCCAAAGCGCACAACGAAATCGGCACGCAGAAAGGCGAGCAGGACGTAGCCGCTTCCGTACAGCACTGAGCCAATCTTAAGGAAGGTAAAGAATAACGATGGAAGACTGAAAGGTATGGAAACCTGCGACAATACGCCTAATCCACCGAGCGGAACAAGAACGGTTGTCAGACCCTGTCTTCGAAGTCGCTGAAAATTTCCGGCTAACATAACTATCAATCCGCCGACGAAAAGCAGTGCAATTTCGCTAATGCCCCTTAAATACAGCACCAGAACAATGACTGCGACGACCGCGGTAAGCGGGTCTTTAACGGCCTTTCGTGCCAAGTTCCACAGTGCTTGCACGATAATTGAAATTACCACGGGCTTTACTCCGTATAACAACCACCCGGCCTGGGGCATAGCGCCGAATCGCACATATACCCATGCCAGCAACAACACGGTGAGCATAGCCGGCACGATGAAGCATACACCGCCTGTGATCAGCCCCGGCCAGCCGGCCCGCAAAAATCCAATGTGAATCGCCATCTCGGTGGAATTCGGCCCAGGGATCAGATTTGTTGCGCCGACTAAATCAAGAAATTCCTGGTCGCTTAGCCACCTTCGCCGCTTAACCGTCTCATGGTGCATCATTGCGATAGCTGCTGCGGGTCCGCCAAAGGAAGTCATGCCCAGTTTGAGAAATAACGCAGCCACCTCGGCCAGCTGTTTCGACAATACCTGGTTCATCAAGACGCCGCCTATTTGGGCTTCGCGTAGTCAAGCATACCCTGGAAATCCACGACCACCGCGGGATTTTCTCCCATTACTCAGGCGTCATGGCCCGAAGGAAGTAGGGAAACGTCACCAGGGTGACACTCAAACTCGCTTCCGTCGTCCATTCGGATTTTCAGCACACCTGAGACGTGATACTGGAAATGCGGGGCTTGACAACTTTTCGTCCTGGCGATGGGCCGGACCGAGGTTGACCATCTCCAGCCCGGTTCAAAGACCGCACGACCGATTGTCGCGCCGCCGATTTTGATAAGCTCCAGTCGTCCCTTTGGGAATTCCCGAACCTCATCGGGCTTGGCAAAACTCTTCAACTCAGCTTTCTTTTTCATATACAACTCCTGTTTACTCATATTGACGGTGGACGCGGTGCTGTGAATTGTGCCAGGTCAGCCAGGCCAAGCTCGTTTTCAATGTCCGCGATTTGCCGTACAGCATTCTCAAATCCGTCTTCACCGAACTGCTGATGCTCGATTTCCTCAAACTTCTCGTTCCTCTCATAGAGCCGTTTGGGGGTGAGGGTTTGTTTCCACGCTGGAAAAACAATCGTATCTTCTCTTGCTGCGTGTGCTCGATACATACGCACCAGGGAATCCATCGCCCGCGCCAATGGCTCGGCATTGTTAGCGTGTAATTTTGCCCCTCGTGTCACGGCAAGGATGTAATCGGTTATCTTGCGTCCTCGCTGATGCTGCGCGACAAGAATATCAGGGTAGCTGGCTGCTTCACCACCGGCTTGTTTGACCGCTGGAAAGATGCATGCTTCTTCCAGTTTTTTCTCATGATAATCTTCGCCAAAAGCGCGAAATAGTTGGGCTGTTTTCTGAAGCGCATCAGGCGCAACTGCTGAAGGGTTGCTGTGCAGCCTGGTGGCTGCTTCACTGTACACTAACAATGCGCGGCGCAAAACGCCGTGCTCGCGCATCAAGTCTTCGGTTGCTGTCACCTCGCCGCCCTTTGCTTCTTCTCTCTGTGCGGACGAAGGCCATTCGTTTGCGTTGGAGCAGCCGCTCAAAATCAGCCCGCCGCTTACGCTGCCGAAACCCGCAAGTAGATTTCTTCTGTTCAGTTTCATAACAGTCCCCTTAACAACACAGGTAGGTTAAATCTCGCACCGAATCGCAATTATAGGGAAAAAACTTAAATATGCATTCCAAATTCCTTATAATTCATTATCTGCAACCATATTTTGTAAGCCGGGATATCTGGGTTATAATACTGCAGAAGCGCAACGGCTGATTAACTTCTCAATAGTCAACCAAATAGTAAAGCAGGAGCACTTAGATATGATGCGAGATGACAGAAGTGCGGCGTTAAGAAAATGTATTTGTACGGCGGTTTTGTTTACCTTGCTTTCGCCATCGTGGTTATTTTCTGCAGATGCTAATCAACATTCCAGCCAGCCGGACCCGAATGAGAAAAAGCCGCTGCGATGCGACCACCAGCATCGCGCCTTTAGCGAGCGACTCGCAGAGCGGGCGCAAATGGTTGCTGCTCAAATCCAGGCGCGGGATGTGAATGACCCCAACGTGCTTAAGGCGATGCGGATTGTCCCCCGGCATGCTTTTATCCCAGCGAGCCAGCAGCGCTATGCCTACGGCGACCACCCTGTGCCGATCGGACTCGGGCAGACCATAAGCCAGCCATACATTGTGGCCTTTATGACCGAGGCCTTAAAGCTCAAGTTTAACTCCAGGGTCCTGGAGATCGGCACCGGCTCAGGCTACCAGGCCGCCATCTGCGCCGAGATCGCCCAGGAGGTTTATACGATCGAAATCCTCGAGGAGCTTGCAAAATCCGCAGGCAAGAAGCTAAAAGAGCTGGGTTACCGCAATGTATTTGTCAGGGCCGGCGACGGCTATCTTGGCTGGCCCGAAAAGGCTCCATTCGACGCCATCATCGGCACGGCTGCAGCCGGGCGCATACCTCCGCCGCTGATCGAGCAATTAAAACCGGGCGGCAGAATGATCCTACCTGTCCAAGGCCGCTTCGGGTTTCAGTATCTGGTGCTGATAACCAAGGACAGCAAGGGCAATCTGCACAAGAAAAATGTCATGCCGGTCCAGTTCGTGCCTATGACCGGCCAGGTCAAAAAGAACGAAGGGCAGTCAAAGAAATGACCGCGGGCGCTCAATTTTTCTTGCAGTCCGTGCCCACTCAACGCTCAGCACGTTAAGTCCGATGACTTCTGCCAACTCGCTCGAACTAAGCGATCTCTGCGGTTTTTCAGCCGAAGCAAAGAATCTCGCTGGCACCCACCAGGTCTGGCTCAAGAGCCAATGGCAGGCCTAAAAGATCCGGTCAGGTTTCCAGGATACGCGTGCCGCCAAGAGATTTTGCTCAACTTTGGTGAGAAAGTTTGCAGCTTTTTCTTGAAATTAGGGCAGCTTATCTGGTATAAATAACTGTGCCGAACTGTGCGGACCGACCTTTTGAGTGGTTGGACTAAGGAAGGAGGTAAGCTCAAGTCGCGGTAAACACTGTTGGATAGACACAAGTCTCGCAGCTTTTCTTGGCGGTTGTTGCGTTAGAAGTTGCCGGGATAGGCCTACATTATCCGCGGAATTTAGCAGGCCTATCTCAAAAAGCGTGTCTTGGTATGTAGCCAGAGCACCCCGACTTGTCGGGATAACCTTTTTGAAGGAGGACTATTATGTGTAAAAAAATGATTTGTTTGGTGCTTTTTGTCTTGCTGTTAGCAATAGTGCAGGCACAAGCCCAGGCTGTTGTATGGGAGCGCGCTGCCTACTGGGATGCGCGATATCCGGGGGCCTGGGGTGGTGGCGGCGATGCCATGCGAGACGCTTTGCAGGCTGCCGGCTATACGGTCGTCAACGCGGACCAGCTCAAGACGTGGATGAATGCCCGCATCGCCGACAAAAAGCCAAGCGTCGTCGTGTTCTGTAAGGACGTCGCGCCGGACACTGTGGCAGAGACGATGTCGGCTACTTGCACGCTTCGAAAGTATCTTGATGCGGGTGGCAAGATTGTCTGGTATGCGGATTGGCCTATGTACTACCAGGGGCACGCGGATGGCTCCATGGACACGTGGGGTAGTGGCGGAGCCAGCGCCGTATTGGGATTTAATGCCTCCAGTGGACCGAACGACACCTATGAGCAAGTGACTTTTACCGCTGCCGGGATCAGGTGGGGGCTGACCGCAACCTGGCAATCGCAGCGGCCGACGTCTCCTACCATTACCGACAATCTTACAGCTTTGGCTACAGTTTCCAGTGGAAGTGCCGCCGCCTGGGTCAAGCACTATGTGACGGGCGATAAGTACCGAGGATTTGTTCGCCTGTATGACACAACAGGCACACCCAGCCCTGATGATGTTATGCGTCTGGCAGAGTACTACGGCTACTTCAAGGCGTCAGATCCCATCCCGGCTAATGGCGCCCCAAGTGTTCTTACACCATTGCTTCAGTGGACCACCGGAGATAATGCAGCCTTTCACGATGTATACTTCGGCACCAATCCGACGCCAGGTCCCGCTGAGTTCATGCTGCGCCAGACCTGGAACCTGTACTGGCACGGGCCCGGCATTACTCCGGGGACGACTTACTACTGGCGTATCGATGAGGTCGAGGCGGATGGTGTGACCATCCATACCGGCGATGTCTGGAGCTTTACCGCAGCGCCGTTTACCGCCCATAATCCCAACCCGCGTGATGGCGGCAAATGGGTTGACACTGAGGCGGACCTTACCTGGTCTGCAGGCGCCACCGGCATTAAGCACGACGTATACCTTGGCACCGACCAGACTGCTGTCGCTAATGGTACAGGCGGCACATTGAAAGCCAGCCAGCAGACAACGGTGACCTACGATCCCGGAACGCTTGCACGTGACACAACTTACTACTGGAGGATCGATGAGTACGATTCCGGGGGCACTAAGTATCCAGGCAACGTCTGGAGTTTCAAGACGCTGCCGGATATACCGATTTCCGACCCCGACCTTGTCTGCTGGTGGAAGCTTGATGAGGGCGAGGGTACTGCGATTATCGACTGGTCCGGCCATAACCATCACGGCACTTTCCGTGGTGACCCGCAGTGGGTAGCTGGCTATGACGGCGGCGCCCTCGATCTTGATGGAGGTAATGATTACGTCGATTTTGGCAGTATACCTGATCTGCCATCCGGCACCTTCGCACGTAGCATGTGCGGGTGGGGCAAGACCAATAACATTGCCGGCGGCTGGCGCTGGATTGCAGCATACGGCTCGCCCGCCACCAGTCAGGCTATGTTCATTGGTTTGAACGGCACCGACCTCTACGGCGGAGGCTACGGCGATGATGTCCTGGAGGCCGGTTTCTGGGAGATCGGGGTCTGGCACCATATTTGCCTGACCTATGATGGAACCACAGCCAAATTGTACGCTGATGGCATCATGGTTGACTCGGCGGCGAAGACCTGGAACTTGGTTCTCAGCCGTGCCCACATCGGACGACAGGTTAATGACCTGGCTGAATTCTGGAATGGTTTGGTTGATGACGTTCGCATCTACAAAAAGGCACTGACGCCGGAGGAGATTAGGCAGGCTATGAGAGGTGACCCGAGACTTGCCTGGAACCCGAAGCCGGCCAATAAGGCGCTAACGGATGTAGAACGGGCGTTGCCGCTTAGCTGGTCGCCTGGAGAAAAGGCGGCCCAGCATGATGTGTACCTTGGCACCGGCCAGACCGCGGTGGCAGATGCTACCACGGCTTCAACCGGCATATATCGAGGCAGGCAGGCCGCTGCCAACTATGCTCCGCCGGAGGGCATCCAGTGGGGCGGTGGGCCTTACTACTGGCGGATCGACGAGTACAATACCGACGGCACAATCAGCACAGGAAGAGTCTGGAGCTTTACAGTAGCGGACTACCTGATTGTGGACGATTTTGAGGACTACACCGATGATATTGGCAGCAGAATATTCCAGACCTGGAAGGACGGATGGGGATTCAACGAACCAGCACCCGGCTATCCTGGTAACGGCACCGGCTCAACGGTGGGTTACGCTCAGGCTCCGTTTGCTGAGCAGTCTATCGTGCACAGCGGCGGCCAATCGATGCCGCTGGCTTACGATAATAGCGGTGCAGCCGGCAAAGCCCGGTACTCAGAGACCTTTCGAGAGTGGACCTCACCGCAGGATTGGACCAGAAACAACGTCAAAGCGTTGACTCTGTGGTTCTATGGCGCTCTTGCCAATGCTGCTGAACAGCTCTACGTAGCGGTGGAAGATAATGCCGGCCACGTTAAGGTGGTGAGCTATCCTGATGTGGAGGCTGTTCAGAAAGCCGCTTGGCAGGAGTGGAACATTGAGCTGACGCAATTCAGCGGTGCGGGCGTGAACCTGAAGGCTATCAAGAAGATGTATATTGGCCTGGGCAACCGCGTTAGTCCCAAGGCTGGCGGCACGGGCACTATATACATCGATGACATCCGCGTCTATGCCAGCAGATGTGTTCCTTCGATGGGTAAGCCCGCTGCTGACTTGAGCGGCAACTGCATTGTTGACGCGGCTGATGTGGATATTCTGGCTAATTTGTGGCTGGATAGTGGCTTGCAGATTACGCCGGTCAATCCTGGCACTACCGGTCTGATAGCACACTATCCGCTCGATGGCAATGCCAACGATACGGTTGGCGGCCACAATGGCACCGCTAATGGCACGCCGGTCTATACGACAGGTAAGATAGGCCAGGCGATTCTGCTGGATGGTGTTGACGACTATGTCAGTGTTGGCTCTGTTGGCATCAGTGGAGCAGCCGCGAGGACAGTCTCCGGCTGGGCCAAGTCAAACTCTACCGCGATGCCTGACTGGACAAACATCTTTGGCTTTACCGGTACTGACGACGCCAATCTGAGCGGTAGAAGCTTCGATATCGAGCTTCGAGGTGGACAGTTGCAGTTCTGCATCCATGTGTACGGCTGGGAGGATAACATTCTCCCGCTCGATCTGGATTGGCATCACCTCGCGGCTACGTACGATGGCACTACGATCAGATGGTACGGTGATGGCCGGTACATCAACAGTTATGAGCGTAGCGGCGCTAACGCGCTCAACACTGAGGACACGGTGCACATGGGTAGACGTGGCGACACCGGCGAGGCCGGCAACTTCTTCCCAGGCAAGGTTGATGATGTGAAGATCTGGAACCGCGCATTGACCGGGCCTGAGGTTGCGTGGCTTGCCGGCTATACATCGGTGTTGTCGATACCTGCTGATTTGCATCAGGATGGTGTTATCAACTTCAAGGACTTTGCTGTATTGGCTGATTCTTGGCTTGAGAAGATTTTGTGGCCGTAGCCATAAAGAAATAGGGTATGCCCGGCATACCCTACGCTTTTGCATGAATTCGGGGTCTATCTGCCTTGCGGTGGATGGACCCCGATCGTTTTTATACCTTACCAGAGCTGAATTCGGCCATACATAAAAGCCGCGATTACCGCCAGGACTATCATCACAAATGCCAGCTTGAGCAGGCGGCCGTCACGCGAGCGATTGGCGGCTTTGAGCTCCTGTCTTAGCTGTCTCATCTGGTTTCTGATCTGTCTTATGCTCATATAGTTGAAAGCCTGAGAATTGAGAAATGAAATCCGAGCTGCCGAGAATCCCGCCAACTTCTATGCGCTGTTTTATAGAGCATAAATAATAGCGCTGTGACATGCAAATTTCTCTTGAAGTAAAGGCCGATAATATGGTATAAATAATTGTCGATTTTCACCCCCGCGTCTTCCTGGTAGAAGCCAGGAACGGGGGCGTCAGGCGGGTGAAACTTTTGACTTTCAATTATTTTCGAAGGAGGCACATTATGTACAAGAAACTTTTTTTTGTGTTTTTAATGTCCCTGATGACTGCGAGTACCGCTGTCGCCGAGCTGGTTGCGTACTATCCGCTGAATGAAGGCGCCGGCACCACTACCGCAGACGCATCCGGCAAGAACCATAACGGTACCATCCAGGGTACGCCCACTTGAGTGGATGGGCCGCCCGGCTATGGCAAGGCACTGTACTTCAACGGTCAAAATCCAGCCAGCGGATGGGTCAACTGCGGAACCTGGAACCCTTCTGCCGGAACGGGACAACTGAGCGTTGCCTTCTGGGCGAGATGGGACGGGTCGATGGGTTCTGATCAATGGCAGGGGCTGGTTGCCAAGAGAGACGACTGGGACTCTACCGGCGCAGGCACACTTAGCATGTGGGAAATTGAGGTCGACGCCACTACCAACGTCGTGCACTTTTTCCGGGGCGACAGTTACCCATCAAGTGGGAATTATGTCATGCCTGTGGGACAATGGGTGCATATAGCGGTAACTTTCAACGGATCCACCGCGATCTTCTATGTCAACGGCACCCAGACCGGCAGCGGCAGTTTTTCATTCGGCCCAAAAACCGACTCAACGGTCGAGATCGGATGCGATAATGCCAGTGGCTACAACAGCTTTAACGGCAGCCTCGATGAGGTACGCCTGTACAACACCGCGCTGACCCCGGCCGAGATTAAGGCCCTTGCCGCCAAATATGGTGCAAGCAATCCCACCCCGGCGGACGGTGCGAAGGTTGGCCAGACGTCACTCGCCCTGAGCTGCACGCCGGGGGCATTTGCCGACTCGCACCACGTGTATTTTGGCGAAAATTATGACGCGGTGTACAACGGCTCCGCGGGCACCGACAAGGGCATACAGACTTTTACGGTTTATTGGGCGCCCGATTTGCAGATAGGCAAGACCTATTACTGGCGTGTAGACGAGGTCAGTGCCACGCACCCGGATAGCCCCTGGAGAGGCGCGGTCTGGAGCTTTACCATTCCTCCCAAGACCGCCTGGCAGCCAAATCCGGCTGACGGCGCCAAGTACGTGGATACCAGCGCGACTTTAAGCTGGTCTGCGGGTCTTGGCGCAATTCTGCACCATGTATATCTCGGCACCAACCTTGATGCGGTCAAGAACGCAGACACATCCGACACAACCGGCATATACCGCGGTCCTGTGGGATCACCAAGTTATACGTCCCCAACGCTGGCATTTAACACCGATTACTACTGGCGGATCGATGAATTCGATGCCGTTGCCCCCATGAACAAAGGGCCTGTCTGGAGCTTCACCACCACTTCGCCCGGCCTGGGCACGATCTTGCGCCAGGTCTGGGAAGATATCGGTGGCGACGCCGTCTCGGACCTTACAGGCGATCCGAAGTACCCGGATAATCCATCGTGGAGCGATAGGTTAACGGTGTTCGATTTCTGGGACTTAGGGCTGGAAAATTATGGAAGCCGGCTTCGTGGCTGGCTACATGTGCCGGTCGCAGGCGACTATACGTTCTGGATCGCCAGTGATAACGGCAGTGAACTATGGCTAAGCAGCGACGATGACCCTGCCAATGCACAAATGATCGCTGCGGTGCCCGGCACCAACTGGACCGGTCACTACGAGTGGACCAAGTTCCCCGAACAAGAGTCGGCGCCGATGACACTGGAGAGTGGCAGATACTACATCGAGGCCCTAATGAAGGAAGGCACTGGCGGTGACGGTGTTGCGGTGGCCTGGCAAGGTCCTGGCATCCCGACACGACAAATAATTGCGGGCACTTACTTGAAGCCTTTCGAGGCCTTATGGGCGCTTGGTCCGAAACCGTCCAATCGGGCAACCGATGTGAGCCAGACGACTGCGCTTAGCTGGAAGCCGGGAGAGAAAGCAGCCAAGCACGACGTGTACTTCGGCACGAACGAACAGGCTGTGGCCAACGCCAATACCACGACCGCAGGCATTTATCGAGGCCGGCAGAATCTGGATGCTACCAGTTACGTGATCCCCGAAGCTCCGCTTGAATGGGCCAAGGCGTACTACTGGCGTATCGATGAGGTCAACGACCTTGAGCCGGCAAGTCCGTGGAAGGGCGCCGTCTGGAGTTTTACCACCGCCAACTTCATTGTGGTCGATGATTTTGAGGAGTACACGGACGATGTCGACAATAGAATATTCAGGACCTGGCTGGACGGATGGGGTTACACCGAACCGGCGCCCGGCTATCCTGGCAACGGCACCGGCTCGGCTGTGGGTTACGGTCAGGCGCCCTTTGCTGAGCAGACCATCGTTCATAGCGGCAAGCAGTCAATGCCGCTGGCTTACGACAACTCCGGTACGGGCGGCAAAGCACGTTACTCGGAGACACAACGCGAGTGGGCTTTGCCACAGGATTGGACCACAAAAGGTGTCAAGGCATTAACCCTGTGGTTCCACGGCGATCCGAATAACTCTGCCGAACCATTGTACGTGGCTGTGAAAGATAGTCTCAGCAGAACCAAGGTCGTCACCCACGCGAATCCGGATGCGGCAATGTCGAATAGCTGGCAGGAGTGGAACATCGACATGAAAGAGTTCATTAGTGCCGGGCTCAATCTAGCCAGCGTGAAGACGATGTATATCGGCCTGGGCAACAGGGTTAGTCCCAAGGCCGGCGGCACGGGCACCATATACATTGATGATATTCGGCTGTATCTGCCCAGATGTATCGCATCGGTCTTGAAGCCGGCTGCCGACCTGAGCGGCAACTGTGTGGTCGATTATCTTGACCTGCAGATGATAGCAAGCAACTGGCTCGCTACGGGAACAGCACCCAACGATGCTAAGCTGGTTGCTCATTACACGCTTGATGGCAACTTCAATGACAGCTCCAGTTACGCTGGCTTGCAGAATGGTGACCCTCGCAACGGCGCAGCCATAATCAGTGATGCGGTAAGAGGCCAGGCGGCACACTTCGACGGTGCTGACGACTTCGTTGATTGTGGGACGTTTAACCCGTCGGCGGCAACAGGCCAGCTCACTGTCGCGCTGTGGGCCAAGTGGAATGGGCTCTCCGGCTTGTACCAGGGCTTGGTCGCCAAAAGAGACACCTGGGCTGCCGCTGATATGATGTGGCAGATCGAGGCCAACATCGACAACGGCACGCTCGGATTCTTCCGCGAAGGTAGCTCTCCCTATGATGGTGACCCTGTTCTGCCGGTAGGCGAATGGGCGCACGTCGCCGCCACCTTCGACGGAACGACCGCCACGTTCTATCTGAATGGCAGGGCAACGGGTTCCGGCAGCTTCTCGTTCGGCTCGGACACCCAGGCGACGGTCGTGTTCGGCGCTTGTGAGCAGAACGGCGGCAATCCGTTCAACGGCGACCTCGATGAAATCCGCATCTACGACTATGCTCTATCGGCGGCTGAGGTCTTCTACCTTGCCGAGCCGGCGGTCGACTTGAACAACGATAACAAGGTCAACTTTGCCGACTTTGCTATCCTTGCAGATGCCTGGCTCGACGAGCTGCTCTGGCCGCAACCGTAAGCGCACTCCGCAGACTACTATGCATCAATTCGGGGTCCATGCCGATGGGTATGGACCCCGAATTGCGCTCAGTCCACCAAATTTCTCTTGAAATAGAGGCCGATAATATGGTATAAATAATTGTGTTATTTTCACCCCGGCGTTTTCCTGGCGGAAGCCAGGAGCGGGGGCGTCAGGCGGGCAAAATTGTCAATTTTCAGTTATCTTTGAAGGAGGCATATCATGTACAAGAAACTGTTTTCTCTGATTTTTGTGTTCGTGCCGCCGCTGGGTTAGGAACCGGCTGTTTTTTCGGGGCGGCAGTTACCCAGGCGGATGTGTTGTCCTGCCTGTCGATGAGTGGAAATCAATTGAATTAACCCCTGAGGGGTGAAAGTAAGGAGCAAGTATCATGAGAACTCGAGTAGTCTGGTTGGCAGCAGTTTTGTGGATAGGATTCATAGGAATCGGTTCAAGCCACGCACAAGTAAATCTACTGCCCAATGGTGGCTTTGAGAGCGGGCAGATCGGACCCTACGGGATCTACAATAATGACGGCGCCACCTCGAGCTTCGAGATCGTGACCCAATGCGTGGGCGCGGCCGTTCGCGAAGGTCCGATTGAGGGAACATACTGCCTGCATGTCGTGGTTCCCGCCGCAGGACTCAACAACTGGTCTGTCGGCATGTCGGACGGAAGCTATACGTTTCAGCAAGGCAAGAAATACACTTTCTCTGCCTTCCTCAAGTGCAAATCAGGCACGTTGCAAATTCGCTTAAAGCCGGAACGGGCGGCAGATCCATACGAAGGCTATGGCGATCAGGTCTTCACCATGACCGACGAATGGGTGGAATATAGCCTAACCACTCCTGTCTTTACTGCGGACGTGACTCCCGCCAGCCCTACATTCCACTTCGCTTTTACAGCCGGCGATTTCTGGATAGATTGCGTAAGATTTTACGAGGGCGACTATGTCCCACCTGAATTGGGGCCACGCCCGCAGGCTCGAAAGCCTAACCCGGCCGATGGTGCCACCGGCGTGACCACACCGCTGCTTCAGTGGACGGCGGGAGACACCGCTGCGTTCCACGATGTTTACTTCGGCACTAATCCGACCCCAGGCCCGGCCGAGTTCAAGATCCGACAGGCCTGGACCGTCTATTGGGCTGGCGCTGTTACGCCGGGAACCACGTACTACTGGCGTATCGATGAAATCGAGGTCGACGGCGTTACCAAATACGTCGGCGATGTCTGGAGCTTTACGGCAGCGCCATTGACCGCTTATAATCCCAGCCCACGTGACGGCGCCAAGTGGGTCGCCACCGATGCGGACCTTAGCTGGTCTGCGGGCGCCACCGGTGTTAAGCACGACGTTTATTTTGGTACCGACCAAGCTGCTGTCGCTAATGGTACGGGCGGCACATTGAAAAGCAGCCAGCAGGCAACGAAAACCTATGACCCCGGAGCGATGGCACTGGATACGACTTACTACTGGCGGATCGATGAGTACGATTCCGGGGGCACTAAGTATCCAGGCAAGGTCTGGAGCTTTACAACGATCAGCGCCAGCGCCGGTATCAGAGGATACTACTTCAACAACATGAATGTAACTGGCGCTCCTGTGCTGGTCCGTATAGACCCTACGATCAACTTTAACTGGGGCGATCCTGGCTCTCCGGACCCTGTGGTCAATGTTGATCTATTTTCTGCTAGATGGGTCGGCGTGGTGGAGGCGCAATACTCTGAGCCTTACACGTTTACCAGCAATAGTGACGACGGAATCCGGGTATGGCTGGACGACGTGCTGATCATTGATAGTTGGATAGATCAGTCGCCAACCCTGCATAGCAGCTCGGCCATTAACCTTGTTGCCGGGCAGCGATACGGCGTTCGAGTGGAATACTATGAAAATGGGGGCGGCGCAGTGGCACAGCTATACTGGCAGAGTCCTTCCACACCCAGCCAGATAATTCCCGCAGGCGCGTTGCAGCTTCCGCTAACAGCCGGCAACCCAAGTCCGCCTAACGGTGCCGTAGATGTCAAGCACACGCCTACGCTTCGCTGGTCGGTAGGTGAGAAAGCTGTTAAGCATAATGTGTACTTCGGCACTGACGCTGCTGCGGTGGCAAACGCCACTACGGCCTCAGCAGGTATCTATCGAGGCCAGCAGGACCTTGCTGCTAACAGTTGCGTGCCCAGCGAAGCACCGCTCGCGTGGAACAGCACTTACTACTGGCGAATAGATGAGGTAAACGCCGCCGATACCTGGAAGGGCAGCGTCTGGAGCTTTACTACTGCCAACTTTATCGTGGTCGATGACTTTGAGGACTATACTGATGACGTTGGCAACAGGATCTTCCAGACCTGGAAGGACGGATGGGGATTCACAGAGCCGGCACCCGGTTATCCCGGTAACGGGACCGGCTCAAGTGTGGGTTACGCTCAGGCTCCGTTCGCTGAGCAGACTACAGTTCATGGCGGCGGCCAGTCGATGCCGTTGGCTTACGACAACAGCGGAACTGGCGGCAAGGCCCGTTACTCAGAGACGGTGCGAGAGTGGGCCTCACCACAGGATTGGACGATAAACAACGTTAAGGCATTGACGCTGTATTTCTATGGCGCTGCTGCCAATGTGGCTGAGCAGCTCTACGTGGCGGTGGAAGATAATGCCGGCCACGTTAAGGTCGTGAACCATCCTGATCCGGAGGCACTTCAGAACGCCACCTGGCAGGAATGGAACATTGAGCTGACACAATTCAGCGCTGCCGGGGTGAACCTGAAGACTGTCAAGAAGATGTATATTGGCCTGGGTAACCGGACCAGCCCGAAGGCCGGCGGCACGGGCACGATATACATTGATGATATCGGTGTATATCCCAGCAGATGTGTTCCTTCGATGGGTAAACCCGCTGCTGATTTGAGCGGCAACTGCATTGTTGACCTGGCTGATGTTGAGATTCTGGCCAATCAATGGCTGGATACTGGTTTCCAGATTACGCCGGTAAATCCTGGCACTACCGGTTTGATAGCGTACTATCCGTTCGACGGCAACGCCAACGATACGGTTGGTGGCCACAATGGCACCACCAATGGCACGCCGGTCTATGCGACAGGTAAGATAGGCCAGGCGATTCTGCTGGACGGTGTTGACGACTATGTCAGCGTTGGCCCTGTTGGCATCAGTGGAGCAGCCGCGAGGACAGTCTCCGGCTGGGCCAAGTCAAACTCTACCGCGATGCCTGACTGGACAAACATCTTTGGCTTTACCGGTACTGACGACGCCAATCTGAGCGGTAGAAGCTTCGATATCGAGCTTCGAGGTGGACAGTTGCAGTTCTGCATCCATGTGTACGGCTGGGAGGATAACATTCTCCCGCTCGATCTGGATTGGCATCACCTCGCGGCTACGTACGATGGCACTACGATCAGATGGTACGGTGATGGCCGGTACATCAACAGTTATGAGCGTAGCGGCGCTAACGCGCTCAACACTGAGGACACGGTGCACATGGGTAGACGTGGCGACACCGGCGAGGCCGGCAACTTCTTCCCAGGCAAGGTTGATGATGTGAAGATCTGGAACCGCGCATTGACCGGGCCGGAGATTGGCTGGCTTGCCGGTTACACATCGGCGTTTTCGGTCGCTGCTGATTTGCATCAGGATGGTGTTATCAACTTCAAGGATTTTGCCGTATTGGCGGATGCCTGGCTCGACGAGCTGCTCTGGCCGCAACCGTAAAAGAATGAGGTATGCCCTGCATACCCTACAGTTTTACGACAACCTGGGGCCTGTACCGACCAGTCAGTACAGGCCCTTGTTATTTTTCCCGCCTAAGGCGCAGCAGCTTGACCGGGTTTGGCGAATGGCTAAGATGGGCCGGTACAATAGTCTCTTATACACAAGAGGCCGCGCACAACATATAACCTCCGGCGGTATGGGCAAAGACGTTATCTTCGATCTGGATGGCGTTCTGGTGGACACCGGCTGGGCTCATCGGCAAGCATGGTACGACCTGGCCGATGAAAATTGTCAATTTTCAATCCTTCGACCCTGCTCAGGACAGGTTTACAATTGTCAATACAGAACCAGCCTTAGAAGAGTTTCCGCATCTAATTTCATACCTTTCTTTCTGTCCTCAGGGCAATAAATTGATCCTTTATGGCGTAATCGCGCCGTCATAAATGCGAACATCGTCAATCAGGCCGGACCAAAAACTGGCCGGCTCAAGATTCTTGCCGGCACCAATGTACAAGCCGCCGGTTGAACTGGCCAAAGTACCCTGCGTGCCTTTGGCTACCTCGACGTTGTCCACAAATAGAGTTCTGGTGGAGCCGTCCCAGGTTAGGCCTACACGGTGCCAATCGCCGTCTATAATCACTGCCTCTGAGAATAACGTCGTGCCAAACCGGCCGGCTGCCTTCAATTCGGTCATTAGTTTGCCCTGCGATGTACCGGCAGCGAGCCAATTCACTCCGCCGGCTTGAGATACGATGGCTTGCTCCGGCCCACCACCTTTCACCCACGCAAAGACACTGAACGCCCCGGCTGCCGGGTCCAAGATAAAGGGCGTGCTAACATAATCATCCATCCCATCGAATTCCAGCGCACCATTAATCTTGCCACCAGCAGGCTGCCAGGTTGGACCACCGTGAAGAGTACCATCGAGTTTTTGAATACTATCGTGGGCGATATTGCCCTCTGTCTCGTCCAACTTCCAGTATGCCACCAGTTCCACGGGGAACAGTTCCTTCAGCCAATATTCAGCTAAAACAGCCACGTCCTGGATATCTACAGTGCCGTCGCCCCAGGGCATGGGCCCCATATCGACCGATGATTCATTCTGGCCCCAGTATTGAGCAAGTTTGGAGAAATCTTTCAGGTCCACAATTCCGTCGCCGTTGAAGTCAACAATTGGAGTGATTGGCGCCTGCCATAGGTCGGCGCTGCCAATTCCGCCGGGACGGTCGGAACCGAAGTAGAGCGTAGAACCATCGGCCGAGATGTTCGGCGAAAAGTCCCAATCCGAGGTATTGATAACTGGTCCGAGATTCATCGGTTCTCCCCAGGGATCGTTTGTTGTTGC
>CAZMLE010000019.1:0-59121 GCA_964567045.1 uncultured Pirellulales bacterium
TCACATACTAATTCAAACTCAGGAAATGTCCAATTCCGTCTGAATCACCACAGAAGATGATGGCACTCTTTGTTGATCCTGACACCGGCATCCACAAGAAAAATGCGAAGAAGCATGTAACAATCCAATACCTTGCCGATCGATTAAAATTGGATAAGAAGTATACTCTGATCATGGTTTTCGACCAGTCTTTCCGCAGGGTCAAAAAAAATTCCTTCCCACAAAAGCAGATGCATGAGAAATTGTCTGATTTCTCCAGACAAGGTGTCTTTGGCTTCTTCTTCGAGTCACATGCCAACTTCTTTTTCGGCTCCTTAAACAAGAATCTTGTGGAAAAGTATCGATATAAATTGCTAAATTTGGGTATTCCCAAGAAGCGGTTAATTCAACTATCAAATTAAAAAGACAATGCTCATGTTATCGATGGCGCGCACCCCTGATTCTAAACGCCCAACTGAAGGTCGAAATATTTTTTGATATTAGCATAATGGTAGCATAAATCCTCTTGAGCCGGATAAATCCGCCACACTGATCGGCTGATAAATTTTTAATCAGTCTGCTGTTTTGAACGGGCTGAATCGTGTTGTAGATAATTATGTTACGTTTCTAAGAGGAACAAAGCCAGGTGATAACAGGTGTATTCAACAATCGCGAAATCGCAATAGCCGTCTGGGTAATTATATTCCTATCATTCGTTTTGCGAAAGGCCAATGTACGCAAATCACTATTAGCGGTTCTGCGAGCATTCTTTCGCTTCAAAATACTTTTGCCAGTCTGCCTGATGGTGCTCTACGTTGCAGCGGTTGTGGTGTTTCTTACTGTCATCGGTTTTTGGAAGATCGATTTTCTCAAAGACACCATCGTGTGGTTCTTCGTTAGTGCTATCGCGATGATGATGCGTTTCGCTACATCGGACGAAGTTGAGAATATCTTCCACAAGGTACTGATCGACAGCGTTAAGGTTGCTATTCTCCTCGAGTTCCTCGTCAACACGTACACCTTCTCACTTCCTGCCGAACTCATAATTGTACCGGTACTAGCTCTCATCCCTATGTTTGACGCAGTTGCGAGTTTTGACAAGAAGTACTCCGCGGTGGCAAGACTTACAAAAGGATTGCAAATAGTCATTGGACTTTTTTTAATGGTGATTGCTTTGAGCTGTGCTATCTCCGACCTTCGGAATCTACACAGCTTAGATACTGTTAGAAGTGTCGCACTGGCTCCGCTTCTCTCACTGCTCCTCTCTCCATTCCTCTACGTCATGGTATTGATCCTGAAGTACGAACTTGTGTTCCTAAGGCTCGACTTTGGTATTGAGAAAGAGAAAGAGCTGAAACGATATGCACGACGTCGCATCGTAATGCACGCTGGTTTAAGCCTGAGAAAGCTCCAACAACTTCTCAGAAACCATGCAGTCGATCTCATGCACATCCAGACTGAAGCTGACGTTGACCGGATTGTGTAGCGGAGTTTTTAATCAATCAAGTGTTTAGAATAGGTTGAATCGTGTTGTAGATTATTATGTTGGCTATTGTAGGGCGGGGCTTGCCCCGCCGAAATAATCTCCCTATTTCACAATTTCACATAACTATACATTTCACACAACACAAAAACCTGCCAAACAAAAGTCCATAGGTATATACGCATATACTTATACAGTGCTTGCCCCACTGTCAAAAGAAAGGCAAAAAACTTATCGGAATCTTCGAGAAAAAACGACAAAATCGCCGAGGTGCAGGCGGAGAAATAGCAAATTAACAAAAAACTGCCATCATCGAGACAATTGCTCAGCGCAACATTTTGCACAACACAAAAAGCTGCCAAATAAAAGTCTATAAGTATATACGCATATACTTATATACTATTGTGTAAAAAAGAGTCCAGAAGAAGTTAGGAGCATTTACTTCCCATGAGCATTCTAACTGGGGAAATTAATTCAAAGTAGCACAACCATCATGGTTGTGTTTTTAATTTCACAAGCTGGAAGCTTGTGCTATGTTGATAATCGCGCATCCCTTCGACAAGGGCTAATGGCAGCCTAGAAAAAAATTTTGCTTGTTTTTTGGCCGTTTTTGGGTATAATATGTATCCAACTGTTCATAGTTAATAGTTCGTAGTTTGCAGTCAATCGTAAATTAAGGGGAGATTATTGATGGCCGCAGAATCACAAATCTCAAAACAGAAGAGAGAAGCCTGCCCTGAGCGAAGTCGAAGGGACGGAAGACAGAATAGGAAGACCAGGTAACCAGGGTAACAGGGTGCAGGGAATCAGGAGACCCGGGAATCAGGAAGAATCGCCCAGATGCCCTGATAACCTCATACTCTGATAATCACTGCCTGGTAACCTGATACCCCGATGCCCGGTATGATTATGCAAAACAAAGCCAATTTGTGAAAAAGTCAGGTGAATGCAAGCTGAATTGTTACAAGGGTTTATGAGAAAAAAATCGAATTGGACACTTGGTGAAAACAAACCCAAACAAAGCCAATTTCAAAACAGAAGTCAGGAAACAGACGAAAGAAGACAGCAGTCACGGTACAGTCCTCGGCCCTCCGTTATCCGCCCTCTGTCCTCTGTCCCCGTGCGACGCGGTAGAGCCAGTAAGCCACGCCGAGCAACAAGGTTGTTCCCAGTACGGCGCCGACCGGCAGTGTGAATGGCAGCTCTATGCCAAGCAGACTCAGCATCGCCACCAGCAGGTTATCTATGTAAATAAAGGGCAAAGTGATGTCTATTTGCTTGAGCAGGATTATCGGTATGGCTAAAAAAATCCCCATCAGGGCTTCGCCGGTAATAAAGCCGGAAGCTAATAGCAGGCCGTTGTGACTCGATTCTTGGGCCCCTTCCTGGGGGGTATTTCTTCTGTTCTGATATAGTCTTGCTGCGTGATGGATAAGTCCTCCCGCAAAGATCGGCACGGACAACTCCAGCGGCAGATAGAAACCGATGGCAACAGCCAGGACCGGCGTGCGAAACGCACTACCTTTTCTCTGCAGATACAAATCAAGAGCTATCACGCCCACCGCCACCGCCATTCCTATAAAGATGAAATTCCACGGCAGCTCCCCTTTGAAAACGCCCTGTGCTACGGATGCCATAAGATTTGCCTGCGGAGCTGATAGAGCCTTCGGCCCCGCACCGGGCTGGCCGGCAAAACCATAAGCCTTCTGCAGCAGCGTCATCACCGGCGCCAGCACCAGTGCGCCGGCTATCGTCCCGGCAAGGTTCACTAACTGCTGCTTCCAGGGAGTCGCCCCCAGGATATAGCCGGTTTTGAGGTCCTGCATATTGTCGCCGGCTATCGCAGCGGCACAGCATATCACACTGCCGACTATAATGGCTGCTGCCGGCCCGTTCGGGGCGCCCTTACCCATCAGCAACAGTAAAAGCAGAGCCGAGACCAGCACCGTAGCAATTGTTACGCCGGATATGGGATTATTGGATGAGCCTACCAGTCCTGCCATGTAGCCAGCCACCGCGGAGAATATAAAGCCGGCTAATAACATTATTGCTGCCATCGCAGCCGATATGTGCACGTCCCTAATGAATACCTGATACAGCAGGAATAAAGGCACAACGGAGACAATTATAGAAAGCAGAACCCACTTCATTGGTATGTCTTTTTCCGTCCTGGCAATTTTGCTCAAACCTTTGTAGGCGGCTAATCCACCGGTTATCCCGCTCAACAGAGACTTACGAATATGAAAGATTGTCCATAACCCACCAATGAGCATCGCTCCGACACCGATATATCGTGTCTGCGAGCGCCATATCTGATAAGCCCAATCGACCGAAGATTGAACGCCTTCTGGCCGGCCTTGAAGGGCAGCACAAATCGGTATTGCAGCGAACCAGTTACATGCACCGCCCAGGAAAATCAGAACCGCGATGTTCAGCCCGACTATATATCCAACCGAAAGCAGAGCCGGGCTTAGGTTGGAGCCGAAGTAAAGAAGTCCACTGCCAAGCATCTTTGCACCTTCGACGGCATCGGGCCAAAGGCCTAATGCACCGGCACCGGCTTTGAACAGGCCGCTGGCAATTGCGGCTTTGACAATACACCAAACACCGCGGCCTCCTTCTTGACCGGTCTTCAGGACTTCGGCTGTTGCAATACCTTCGGGGTAGCTGAGCTTTTTCTCAACGATGAACGACCGCCGCAGCGGTATCGTAAATAGCACGCCCAGTGCGCCGCCGAAAACAGCGATGATGGTGACCCATCCGTAGCTGAAGCTATCCCAGGCGCCTAATAAAATCATCGCCGGCATTGTAAATATTGCCCCCGCAGCTATTGCTTCGCCCGACGATGCTGCCGTCTGAGCGTTATTATTTTCGAGGATGTTGCTTTTTCGGAACAGCCTCAGCACACCCATTGATACGACCGCAGCCGGAATTGAAGCCGAGACCGTCATTCCCGCAAACAGCCCCAGATAGGCGTTCGCTGCCCCCAATATCATCGAGAGCACCATCCCCAAAATAAATGCCTTGATTGTGACTTCCGGCAATGATTTTTCCTGTAAATCCATTGCTCACCTGTGCAAGGATTAGTTAAAACCCCGCAATAAACCCATCCCTTCGGCACGCTCAGGGCAAGCTCTAAGGCGGGTCGAAGGATTGCGGGGTCGCAGGTCATTGCGAGCGAAGCGAAGCAATCTCTTTTTCACCGGCGTTTGAGATTGCCACGGTCCGCCTTGGCGGACCTCGCAATGACAATTCACTTGACAAACTGCTCGACGAAATATTTCGCCGTCAGAGGTTCTCCGGTTGCGCGTTCAATCATCCCGTTCCAGCGGTAGACGGCCCCGGGCTGAAAAACCTTTTCAGTCAGAAACGTTCCGACGTTCTTCTGGCCAACGTAGCTTAGGTTCTGGTCAGATTCAAGTCCTAAAACTTCGCGGACCAGATGATGGTGCAGTTGCGAGGCTAATAGCTCGCCCAGCATATAGTTGTGATAGTAACAGGGCGCGATAGTAAAATGAATCTTGGCGGCCCAATCCGGCTCATTGCGGGCCGGCGGCTTTTTGACAAACTGGTATTTCTCGACCAATTTCCACCAGAGCGAATTTAGGTCCTGATCGGGATCTGCGTAAAGCTGCTTCTCAAACTCGTACATAACCATTGCCCAGCGGGCGAAAATTAGTTGTTTGAGCCGGGCATATTTGTCGCTTACTTTTTCAATTTCGCCGCGCTGCTGGTCTGACAGGCTCAGCATCTGCTGCATCCAGACGGGATTCCGGCTAAGCCTGCCAAAAAACATGGCAATCGCTTCTGTTGTAAATGAGTGCGCCGGTCTTCTTAGTAAAAACGGCGCATCGAGGTCGTGATATTTATCGTATAGGCCGTGTCCCAATTCATGCAGGATCGTCTCCATCCAGTATTCGTTGTTCTTCAGGTTGCACAGGATACGAACATCGCCCTGGCGGTCTATGTCGGTGCTAAAGGCGTGCGGATTTTTGCCCTGCCGCTCGTACAGATCGCTGCTGGCAAGAATTGAATCTACCTGCAGACCTATGCCGGCATAAAATTTTGTAGCCAATTCTTTCACATTCTTATCTTGGTAATATGCGTCTAAATCGAGGTCGTAAACCATCGGACTTTCCTGAAAAAATGGGTCGTGATAATGCCAGGGCATAAGTTCCGCAACTGCCACGCCGTACTTGGCGGCCAAAATGCGGTCCAGATCAGCCTTTAGTTTGGCGAAAGGTTCGTTGGTCAATTCGTATAGCTCGTTGAAGATTTGGTCCAGCTCTTTTACATCCTGCTCGCCGGTAGTCAGCGTAAGAGTATGGAAATTATCAAAGCCCAGCTTTTGTGCCGCCTGGTTTCGCAGCTTGACCAGCCTGACCAGGTCACCGGCAACTGCGGCCCCCACCTGCTTACTGGCCAGCCATGCTTGCTTTCTTTTGGCTGAATCCGTCTCTATCTTTAGGATTTCCTTAATCTCGTTGTCGGTGACTTTTTTCCCCTCAATGGCGCCGCGGAACGTGCTGAAGTTCTTTTCGATCTGCGTGCCCAAATCGACGATCTTCTTTAGAAGCTCCGGCTCTATTTGGTTTTCAAGATACGCGTTGTATAGCACATCCAATTGTCGGGCCAGCACCCTGTCTTTTGTTTGCCCGGTTGCTTTAGTCTGCTTAAGGTAGGCGAATTCTTCAGCGCTGCTGTAGACCTGGCGAAGCTGAAGTGTTAGTTCGCTGGCTTTGTCATAATCTTCGCTTTTGCCGGTATTTGCTGCCTGCCAGGAGGCAAGGTTTGCTGCCTTTTCGATCGGCTTGATCTTTTCAACATGTGCGGTAATGAACTGCTGCAACTGTTTTTCCTTTGCGGCTGGCGCACAGCCAGCGATGACTGCACCAACCATCATCATCATAATCGTTATTGATAACGTTTTCATACTTTTTACTCCTGTTGCAACCCCGCAATAAATTGCGGGGCTAAATATTTAGCCCCCAAATTCATTTGGGGGTTTCCTTCCTGCGGTTTCACCGCAGGTTTGCTTTATCCGACCGGTCCGGATAGGCGGGCTTTTTGGGTCTTTGGGGCGGCTGTTTTTCCAGCATCTGAGTAATTATTTCGATGGCCTTTTCCAGTTGTGGGTCTCGACCGGCAACCATCTCGTGCGGCGCATTTTCAATTTCGTAATCGGGCTGGACGCCATAGCCTTCGACTTCCCAGTTGCCTTGCGTATTCGGCCCCCGCGAAGCGGGAACCCAGAAGCCGAATGTCGGCGCTGAGACAAAACCGCCGTCGATGGGCTGTGGATTGCCGCTTATTCCAATCAGCCCGCCCCAGGTCCTTGTGCCGATCAGTGGGCCAAGCTCTGCCTTACGGAAATAATAGGGAAAGGCATCGCCGCCTGAGCCTGCCCAGCCGTTTGTTATCATAACCTTTGGACCGGTATGTGCTACAAACGGCGTCTGCCAGTCCCGATGGTCTCGCCGCGCCCAGTAATTGTAGATAGGACGATTGAGCAATTCAATGAAACGGTCCGGAACTTGGCCGCCGCTGTTGAATCGTTCGTCAATGATCAGAGCATCTTTTGTTCGCTGCGGGATAAATTGCCGCACCAATTCATTCTGCCCATTTCGGCCGGTATCGGGGACGTAGATATATCCGACCCTATTATTGGTCGCTTGCTGTACTTTCTGTCGATTGCTTTCGACCCAGGCGAGATACCGCAGGCTGAAGTCACTGGACGTCGGCTTGACAAATATCTGGCGTGCGTCATTCATGTCGGGCGAAGAATTGATGGTCAGCATCACCACTTCATCGGCAAGGCCCTGGAAAGCCGCCCAGGGGTCCTTCGATACATCCAGCTTCTGGCCGTTGACCGCCAGCAAATAGTCGCCTTCGTTCACATCTATGCCCGGCTCGCGCAGCGGCGAGCGTGCTTCTGCGTCCCAGGCTGCGCCTTCGTAGATTTTTTTGATTCGGTAGGCGTTTTTTTCTGTGTCCAGCTCGAAATTGCAGCCTAAGAGTCCCACAGAAATCTTTTCAGGCTCCTCAAGGTCGCCGCCTCTGACGTATGTGTGCGAAGCGTTCAGTTCGCCGATCATTTCGCCGATAACGTAATTCAGGTCCTCGCGATCCGCCACGTAAGGCAGCAAGACTTCATACCGCTGTTTGATTGCCGCCCAGTCGACGCCGTGCATATTCGGGTCATAGAAGAAATCTCGTTGGATTCGCCATGCTTCGGTGAAGATTTGCTGCCACTCTTGCCGCGGGTTTATCCAGGCCTGGAGTTTGTCGCTGGCAATTTTGCCGTCGCCGACCTTTTTATTCTCGGCCAAGTCTATTATTCCATACGTTGATTTGCTTTTGTATATGACTTTTTTGCCGTCCGCAGAAATGTCGTAGCTGTCTATGCCGGAGATAACCGTTTTTTCCTCGCGCTGCTGCAGGTCATAATATAGCAGCGTACCGGATGGTTCGCCCGGTTTGGAGGCGCCGGCGGGCAGATACCGGCAGAAGACCAGCTTGTCTTTTACCGAATGCAAATCACGGATATTCCCAGCCTGAATGGGCAGTTGTACTACCCGCAGCTCAATACCATTAAAGTCAATATTGACCGGCTCAGGCTGCTTCTTCTCTTGCTCTTTGTCCGCTTGTTCCTGGCCTTCTTTTGTTTTTTCTGCCTCTTGTCTGTCTTCCTTTTCCTGGTTAACCCCCCAATGAATTGGGGGGCTAAATAGTGATCCTCGTCCCTCATCCTTGCCGGGCGGTTTTTCGTCCGGCTCTTTTTTATCCCCATTTTCTTTTTTGTCCTTCTTTTCCTCCTTATCTTTAGTAACCGGCTCTTCATCGCTTCGCGGCGCGACCGGCGAGCCGAGGTCCTTTCGCAATGTAACTGCATAAACCTGAGTGGAATTAGTGTAAATCCAGGTTGCGTCCATGTCGCCATAGACCGGCGTGAACGCCCGGTTGGAGCAGAAGAGAAGGTACTTTCCTTCGACATCGAAGGCCGGGAATGCGTCATTATAGTAGTCACCGGTGACCTGCCGGACCTTTTTCTCCTGCATGTCGTAAATCATAATCGCACCATGCTCGTTAGAGACGCGCTTGGAATAGGCCAGCCATCGGCTGTCGGGCGACCAGCAGTATGATTCCATCTGAGACCATTCGTCCTTATCGACGAACGTTAGCTCGGCGTTGTTGACGTCGGCAACAAACAGACTTCCTGTCTTATCGCTGAACGCGATTTTTCTGTTGTCGGGCGACCAGACCGGCTGATAACGAAATGCCTTACCCTGATTAGTGATCTGCTTCTGGCTCTCTTTGCCGTCGGCCGGGCAAATGTACAGCTCGTACTCTCCCGTGCGGTCGGAGAAATACGCAACGTATTTGCCGTCCGGCGACCAGGCCGGGTCGCGTTCCGCCGCACCCGGACTGTTAGTCAGGTTTCGCACGCTGCCGTGCTTTTCAGGTACGGTAAGCACTTCGCCGCGAGCCTCGAATACGGCCCGTTTGCCGGTTGGCGAAATCGAGAAATTTTGAATGTTCTTTGACAGGTCTTTTAGCCGAGGACGCACTTCCGGCAAATCGGCCGGCACCTGTATCGAGAGTGGATGTGAGGTTTCGCTCTGCAAATCCAGCAGATGCAGTTTGCCGCCGTTTTCAAATATGATTGCGTCCGGTCCAATGCTTGGCCATTTTACATCGTACTCGGTGAACCTGGTTACCTGGCGAGTTTTGTTAGTTGGCAGCTCATAGGCCCAGATATTTAGTTTTTTGTGCTCATCTCGGTCGGATAGAAAATAAACCGTGTCCTTGTGCCACATCGGCACAGAATCGGTGCCCTCGAAGTCGGTCATTTTTGTTGAGGTGTTGTTGACGAAATCATAGATCCATATATCGCTGGCCATACCGCCGCGGTAGCGTTTCCAGGTTCGAAATTCTGTCGAGATGAATTGAAAGGCGATGCGGCTGCCATCGGCACTGAAGCTCGCCAGCTCGCCGTAAGGCAGAGCGAGTGTCTCCGGTAGGCCGCCGTCGATTGATTGCTTGAAGAAGCGATTGAACCGGCGTGACGGGCTGACCATTCCCGAACGATACAAGATATGCTTTCCGTCCGGATACCATTCCACGACCGAATCGTCGGCGGGATGATGCGTCAGCCGCTTTGGCGTCCCGCCTTGTGCAGGCATCAGATAGACGTCCGTGTTGCCGTCATAGTTGCCGCTAAAGGCGATAAACTGGCCATCGGGCGAAAACTTCGGAATAAGCTCCTGTCCCTTAGGCGAGCTTAATCTTCGTGCCAACCCACCGTCTTTTGGCGATGTCCACAAGTCACCGGCATATACAAATACGATGCTCTCGGTACTTACATCCGGAAATCGCAACATCCGCGCGTCGGGCATTTCGGTCCGAATCGTCTCTGCGCTGATACACGCCGAAGATAAACAGAACAGAAGTGCGGTCAAGACCAGCATGTTTCCCATGGCAGTCACCTCATACTTTGCGATGCCCCACATTTCCGGCGAATACTATCAACTGTAAACATTGAAAGCAAGCGCATTTTACCGGCTTGGGCGTAGGCACGTAGAAGATAAAAAACAGGACACGGCAGACAGTAGACAAAAGACTTTGACTACTGTATTCTGTATTCTGTTTTCTGTATCCTGGGAGACCGTGACCGATTATGGCTAAAAGCAACTACCTAACCGCACCGCTTCCCTCGAAAAGGATGCCCGCGGGCATTCCGTATATTCTCGCCAATGAGGCCGCCGAGCGATTCGCCTTCTATGGCATGACATCTATTTTAGTGATTTTCATGACCAAGTACCTCATGAGTCGAGAGGGCACGCTCGCCGTCATGGGAGATGAGCAAGCCAAGACCTGGTTTCACCTATTCAACTCGGCTGTGTACTTTCTGCCGTTTGTAGGTGCGCTGATCGCCGACATCTGGCTGGCCAAATACCGAACCGTGATATACTTTTGCCTGGTTTATTGTGTTGGATTTATTGCCATTACGCTGGACCACACCCGTCTTGGTCTTGGCTTGGGTTTGGTGTTAATGGCGATAGGCTCCGGGATAATCAAGCCGTGCGTCTCGGCCAACGTCGGCGACCAGTTTGGCAAAACCAACGAGCGCCTGATATCCAAATTCTATGCGTGGTTTTACTTCTCCATCAATCTGGGCGCGTGCATCTCGATGTTCATTTGTCCTTTGCTATTGGACTGGTGCGGTCCGCTCATTGGTTTCGGTGTCCCGGCGGCGCTGATGATTGTAGCTACTGTTGCCTACCGGCTGGGGCGAAATAAATTCGTGCATATTCCTGCTGCCGGTCTTGGCTTTGTTAAAGAGACCTTCAGCGGCGAGGGACTGCGAGCGGTCGGCAGGCTGGCCATCCTGTATCTATTTATAGCGATGTTCTGGTCGCTGTTTTACCAGTCGCAATCCGCCTGGGTTCTGCAGGCAGAAAGCATGAACCTTAAGTGGCTTGGATTCAATTGGTTGCCCGAGCAACCGCAAGCCATAAATCCTTTTCTGATTATGGTTATGATTCCCCTGTTCTCATACGTCATTTATCCCGCCATGAACAAGGTGTTTGCCTTGACGGCTCTTCGCAAGATCTCTATCGGGATGCTGGTGACTGCCTTGAGCTTTGTGGTGTCAGCCTGGATTGAAATGCAGATTGTGGCCGGGCTTAAACCCAGCATCGGCTGGCAAGCTTTGGCTTATGTGATTCTCACCGCCGCTGAGATTATGGTCTCCATCACCTGTCTTGAGTTTTCGTATACACAGGCGCCCAAGAAAATGAAATCCCTCATTCAGGCGGTTTTTCTGGTATCCATATCGCTGGGCAATGCCTTCGCCGCTGTGGTTAACTGGTTCATTCAGAATGAAGACGGCACCAGCAAGCTCGCCGGCGCCAGCTATTACTGGTTCTTTGTGATCGCGATGCTGGTAACCGCGGTTTTATTTATCCCCGTGGCTGCCCGGTATAAGGTCAAGGACTACATCCAGGATGAGGCCGGCAGCCAGGCCTGAGCGTCGGGAGATCAGGCCGCCAGCTTATCAGGCGGTGGTCATCAGGCTATCAGATTGGTAGGGTATGCTCCGCATACCGCCAAATTCCGCAAATGGTATGCAGAAGTCTGCATACCCTACTTCTGATGCCCCTCAATACAGGCTTTCTCACAGCGCCTTCAGCAGCATCTCACGCACGACGATCTTCATCGGCCCGAATTCTGCTCCAGGATGAACCTGAAATCCAATCCGTCCGGAATCGGTGGTGTTGTCGCGGACATCGGCGACCTGCCGACGGTTGAGCCATATCTGGACGTGGTCGCCTTCGGCTCGGACTTCCATCGTATTCCAGCCATCCCGATTTACGAGCGTCTTGTCGGTGTTCATCGCAAGGAACATCTTGCCGGGGCAGTATAGCGTGCCTGAGTAGCATTCAGGATTTTTGTACTCGAGAATATCTGCCTGGTATGCCTTATCGGGTGACTGGTAGCGGAACCAAACTCCGCTATTGCAGGGCCACTCCACCCGGTACGCAACGGTCAGGACAAAATCCTTGTAGGTATTTTCGGTGAGCAAATCGCCCGGCGCATTGTTGTCGCCCTGGGTTCCAATCAGAAGCCCGTCTTTTACGATCCATTTGGCGTTGCCGATGGTCTGCCAGCCGGTCAGGTCCTTGCCGTTGAAAATCTTTGCAAAGCCAGCTTTACTCTGTGCTGCGGCAGACTTTTCACACTCAAGAGTCTCTCGGCAGCAAGATAGCCCCAACGCTGCCAAAAACGCAACAGTAAGAAATCTACGCAACATACTTTCTCTCCTTCTGTTTTGGTTATCAAATCGGCTCATTTGCTACGTGCACTTTTGAGCATCCGCATGAAGTTCTTCAGTAGCGGCGAAAGGTCCTGCCAGCCCCGTGCGGTCACCAGATTACCATCGACGACGCAGGGTTTCGCCACGTATGTAGCGCCGCCCTGCTCGACGTCGAGAGCGCATTTGGGAATGGTTGTGGCGGTCCGCCCGCGAATGCAGCCGGATGCGCTAACAATTTCAATGCCGTGACAAATTACCGCCACAGGTTTGTTCGCCTCGAAGAAATGCCTTGTAATCCGCATCAGGTCTTTGTCGTAGCGCAGGTACTCGGGTGCTCGGCCGCCTGAGACATAAAGTCCCACATACTGGCGCGGGTCTACATCACTAAAGGCGATATCCGCCTTAAGATGGTATCCGGGAAGCTCGCGCGTGATATCCCAGGGAGGGTCTTGGTTCGGCGGAATCTCGTGCATAACTAAATGATAAATCCGGGCAGCGGGTCCGGCCGTAACCGCCTCGAAATCGTCCTCGGCTATCCTGTAATAGGCGTACAGCGTGTCGAGGACCTCTGAGCCGTCCCCGATTGGCATAAGTACCTTGGGCATAGCCTTTTTCTCCTCAGCCTGCGGCGGATCAGCGAGCACATTTAGCGCCGGCGGACCAAAAGCGAGCATTTGGCAGATTTGACGGCGATTAAATTCCATTGCCATATAGCTCCGCACAAAGTTGTGTGCCCTCGGCTGCTCAATCCTGCCAGATGTCGGTCGTGCGCGCCTTGACATCGGGCATCGGCGGCAGCGGCTGACTCGGCACCGGCTCATACCAGAAGGTTGCGGTCGACCAGTCGTCCTGGGTCTCGGCCAGGCCTTGCTTCCAGGCGATCTGCTGAATTGTTATATGGCATTCCTTTCGCCAATAGATCGGATCGGGCAGGTGCCAGCGATACATCGACACAAAGTTCTTCTGGTCCAGATTGCAGCCGTTGTACAGGTACGGCGTTTCCTGCATGCCGTATGACAGGCACACATAATCTTCGCTGCCCGTGCCGCAAATAGTTGGAAATTCGCTGTCGCCATCCATGTAAATCTTTATCTCGCCTTCGCCCCACCATTGGCCAGGGTGCAGATTGTGTATGCCAATGATTGCGCCAACGTATCGGCCTTTATTGGTGCGATTGGGTAGCAGCACAAAGTCCTGCTTTTCAGTTGTTGGGTTTTCCCTGCGAAACAGGACATGCAGCCTGCCGACATCTCGCGGATGCTTATCGCCGACGGTGTAATCTACCTGGTAGAAGAGCGGCACATTCTTTTGACCTTCGTTAGTAAGTGTGATCTTTGCCCGCCCGGTAAACGGCATAGGCAGCCAGATATTCATGCCGGCATTTTTGCCCAGCGAATGTACCGCAGAATGATATGGCATTACCTTGCCGTGCGCAAAGCCCATAAAGTCGCCGATGGGACACTCGATGCTCGGATGCTTCTGCTCATCCCACCATGCACGGATTACCAGGCTTCTAAGATTGTTGGGCTCTTTGCTGGTGGTCATCCAAATGTGTCGGATGGTGCCGGGGCCTTTGATGTCACAAAGTTGAACTTCCTGCCCGGCCTTTAGTGTTATGGCCGGCGAACCCTTTCGGCCCACGCCGAGCTTGCTTTCCGCTTTGCCGCCTTCGCCCGGAGCACCGGTCAGATTCTCAAACGAAATCGAGCGCGAAATCAGGCCGGTATCGAGCAGATACGGCTCAGCCGCGATATCCCCCGGCTTCTGCAACAATCCACAGCCCGACACCAAAACGGCTATACACAACAGATTCCCTACAACAATTCTTCTGCGCATAGTTCTTCCTTTTACCGCTGCGAAACGTACTCATAGAGGCTTTTCGCCACGTCTTCTTTGGCGTCTTCAAAAAATATCCCGCGACCGGAGACTTCGTTTCCTCTTTCATCTTTGTGTACTTTAGCAACCGAAGCACTGAGATTGAATTGGCGATTTACCTCCAGGATAGGCGTTATTTTTGCCTGGAGTCGCTCTGCTGCATTTCTATCGCATTTCCCACTGTAAACGCCTCGAAAACTCAAGCTCTCGCCCTGGCAATCGCATGTCGTTCCGTCAGGTAAGACACATTCAACCTTTACCTTACCGTTATCTGCCTTGACGCGCCTAAACACTCGGCCGTGCCGATTTCCACTATGCGGTGGTTCCTCGACGGCTGCAAATACTTTCGAGCAGAGCTCATCGAATTTGGCCTGGTTTGAATCAATCAATCCTTTTCTGCCTGGAGTCGGCGGCTGCATCCAGACGTCACGCAAGGCGTGGAAATCCAGCCAGAATACCTTGTGTTTTAATTCACTGAGTATATGTATAAAGTCAAAACCGAAACTCTCCGGAAAGCGGAACGCCCGTTTTATGCACTGGTCGAATACAACCTGCCAGGAAGGTTTCTGCGCCTTCGGGTCCAAAGTCAAAAGCGTTTCCAAGATAGGCCGGGCTAAATCATGGTCATCTTTGCCGTCGAGCATGATGTTCTCAATCACACCCCTTATCGCACTTACGTGAGCCTCATCTGCTCGGCAAAGAACATTTTTCAACGGTACTATCATATCCTTCTGAATTTGCCTGCGGGTCCCATTTGCCCGTTCCATCTCGTATATGTCAGACAAAATCCACAAGAGACTTTCGAATGTCTGCGTGTGCCCGTCAATGTCGTATGAAGATAGTTTTTCTATTATTTCTCTAAAGAGATTATAGTTTTCGCCATTTTCTGCTAACTTCAAAATGTCCCCAGCATAGTAGCGGATGCTCCCTATGATTTGAGCAAGGTCACGATCGGGCATATTGTCCATTTGGCTAAGGAGTGCTTCAAAACCGTCTTTTCTGGTTGCGGGGCTCATGATTTGTTCGATAATTTTTGCACGCGGCAAGCCATCTATGATTGCTCTTAGCTTTTCACCTTCTGATTCTGCATCCTGTCTGTGCCTGC
Source organism: uncultured Pirellulales bacterium (assembly GCA_964567045.1). GTDB lineage: Bacteria > Planctomycetota > Phycisphaerae > Sedimentisphaerales > Anaerobacaceae > JAFNGF01. Next base: position 15,259 of record CAZMLE010000019.1, read on the forward strand.
GCTCATCGAGAGCCCAAAAAAACGGCCATGTAAGTACGAAATGATAGCCGACGGTTTTTAGCAGTCCCCATTCACGCTTGGTGAACTGTCTGACAAGTCGCGGCAGTCCCCCCCATAATATCATGAGGCCCACGAATGCAACGGCTTTTGATAGTGGTTTCTCGAAAAAGTATACCCCTGCCAGGAGAGCTGCGGTAATTACATTGGCGTATATTGCGGTAAATAGGTGACGATAGAAATCGCTGTTGTTTTTTGGTTTTCCGCCCATTTCAATTTCTCCAGATAAAACCATCCCTGAGCCCCGACCTGGTCGGGGGTTGCCAAAAACACCGAGTGAGGGATAGGCCAGAGCTCCATCTCTCTCACAGAAAACACAAAAAACTCTCAAGTCTCAACGTCCTAATTATTGTCTTCAAAATGCCAAGTCAAGAAAAAACTCGTAAAATCCGGAATCCGAAATTTCTCCAAAAGCCAAATGCGCCGATACGGAAACATAGAAAAACTTCTAAAAGTGGTTGATTATTGCCGGAATACAAGTTATTCTCAGCAAAGCAATAGTGCTCTTTCACATCTGAAGTGGTGGATGTCATTCTGAGCGAAGCGAAGAATCTCGGCTGTGTTGGCCAGATGCTTCGCCTGTCGGCTCAGCATGACGACTCATCAAATCATGTGTGACAAAGCACTGCAGTGCAAAGATGCTTTTCGGATCGAAAAGAGAAACGTGACAATGCTCCGCTGCCATTTTTCGCGTGCCAGCGGAAAAAGGTGAATCCTGCCTTAAGAGTTGGTAAGTAATGAGGCGGATTATTTCGGTATCGCGCAGGACGGACATTCCGGCCTTTTACGGTGACTGGTTTATGGTCCGGCTGAAAGATGGCTTTGCCGGCGTGGTCCGTCCCTTCGGTGGGCAGAAATATGCTGTGTCCTTGAAACCAGACGATGTCACCTGCCTTGTCTTTTGGTCGAAAGACTTTACGCCCTTTCTGGAAAACCTGAAGACCATTGAAAGTATGGGCTACAAGTTCTACTTCAATTATACCGTCACCGGCCTGCCGGGTTTCTTTGAAGCTAATGTCGACAAACGATTCGCGATTGACACCTTAAAGCTACTGAGCAGAATGTATTCGCCTCAGCACATAAACTGGCGTTTCGACCCCATCATAATTTCAAGCATCTGTGATGGCGAGTTTTTCATCAGGGCTTTTCAGGAACTTGCCCGCGAGTTTGAAGGATTTGTGCAGCGCTGCTACTTTAGCTTTGTTTGCGAATACAATAAAGTCAGACGTAACTTCCAGGAGCTGCAAAAATCGACAGGCGTGGAAATTATTGAGGTTGGCGAAGATTTCAAGATTAACGTGGCAAACGAGCTGGCAACTATTGCAGAACGTCACGGAATCCAGATGTTCTCGTGCTGCGGAGATTATTTAGTCAACGACCAAATCAAAAAAGCTCACTGTATCGATGGCGGCATAATCGAAGAACTCTTTCACCCGCAGGGCCTGCAATATACAGAAAAGCCCACCAGGGACCAGTGCGGCTGCACGGAGAGCACCGATATTGGAACGTACGATACGTGTCCCCATGGCTGTATTTACTGTTATGCCAACGCGAATAAGAGCAGGGCCTATGAGTCCTTCCGCAAGCACGATAAGGATTCTGCCTTCTTAGGCTACCGCAAATCCGAATCAGACCGATGGCTCGCCGAAGTGCAGAATAACGGGATAGAAAAGGATTCTCAACAGTTAAAAATATTTTGAACGACCTATAAGCCATCTTAATCAGAGCGGAAATTTCTGTTTAATTAATCTTCTTACGTCTCGTTCCTCAGTCTTTCTCTAATAAATGCTTTCTTAAAAATGCGAATGCAGCAGCACCGATGTAAACCCCGTTCTGGGGTTTACTGAAACCGTGCCCTTCGTTCGCGGCTTCGATGTACCAGACTTCGCCGCCTTGCGCTCGGACTTTATCGACAATTTGCCGTGACTCGCTGACAGGAACACGCGGATCATTCTTACCCTGGAAGACGAAAAGCGGAACTTTGATGTTATCGGCATGGTTGGCCGGCGAGATTGACTCCAGGAAAGTCCGCATCTCCGGATCGCGCTCATCGCCGAACTCGGTCCTGTAAAAGTCCAGAGCGTAGTCTTCTGTATTCTTCAGCCAGGTCACAAAGTTAGCAATACCGCACACGTCAATTCCGCATCGCAATTTATCGCTGTAATGGGTTAGGCTCGCCAGTGTCATATAGCCACCATAAGACCCTCCGTCAACCGCGATGCGTTGTGTGTCTAAATTCGGCTGAGTTGAAATCCAGTCGAGGAGGGCACCAATATCTTTGACACCACCCTCTCTCAAATAGCCATCATCAAGGGCAATAAAAGTCTTTCCGTAACCTGCAGATCCCCGAAAGTTGGGAGCGATGATCGTAATTCCATCTTTCCTCACAATGTCATGGAACGGCGAGCTAATCGGGCGAGCCTGACCTACGTAACCAGCGCCCCCGTGAAGGTCGATCATTACAGGCCTGGATCCTTCGAAACCAGCCGCGGCATCAAACACAAAGGCCGGAATCATCCGAGGTTTGTCATTCACCTTATCAAACGTGGGGTAGTGAATCAGCCTTGGAGCGGGCAGCTTACCAGCATCTGGGGAACCATTATCCGTCCATCGTGTGACTTCATTGGCATCCACATTGTAAGAGTATACACTGGCCATCCCTTCAGGAGAGATGTTGGTGAATCCGATCTCATTGCGCTGGGGGTGAAAGGCGATTTTGCCTACCAACCCATCGGGCAAACCATTCACTTTCCACGTTTTTTCGGTTTCGGTATCTAACAGGTATAACGCCGAGACGGCATCTTCATTGATTCTGAGCGCCAGGTATTTGCCATCCGGTGATACGATACACTCCTCTACGTCCCAGGGAATATGGGCTGTCAGCGGCCGCACATTTCCTGTCAAGAGGTCAAGACGCCGTAAGGTCAGGAACTCAGAATCCTTGTTGCTAACGAAATAAATGCTCTTGCCGTCCTTATACCAGACCGCCGCGCCATGAACAATTTTATCCGTTTCGTTGGGAAAGAGGTTTTTCATCTCACCCGTCTCGACATCAAGGATATGAAGGCGGTCCTCTTCATAAGAGATACCCTCCCATACCAGTATTTGATTAGCGGCCGGCGACCAGCGACCAAGCCCCCAGCTACCCTTTGCTTGATAGATCATCTTTTCGCTCTCAGGATCTTCCGGATCGACGGTGTATATAAACGTTTCACCGCCCTCAAGTTGCATGCTCGCATACGCAAAAAGGTTGCCTCTCGCGTCAAAATAACCCGCATAGTTCCTTGAACTACCATCGGTGAATCGATGGTATGTATGGTCCGAGAGATTAAACCGGTAGAGCTGGTAGCGTTCATTTCCATCTACATCCATGCCAAACACGAAGTAGTTCTTATTTGCATCCGGATTAAAGCGTACTTCCGATGGCGTATCGCGAACGGACATCAGTTTCTTAGGCTGTCCTCCTGGGTCGGAAAGAACGTGGAGTTGCGGGGTCAATCGCGAAGCAGCGTAAATCAGCATACGCCTTTCTGATGGGTACCAATCTACGAAACCTGTCGAAGCCATCATCTGCTTTGCCGCCCAGGCGATCTTAAATAATGGCTTCCAGGGTACTCGCGGTACTCCTTCTGTGGTGATTGCCGGTGGCCTCGGCACACCATAAAACATTAGAAACAGAAATCCGACGACCAATACCAAACAGGCTGCAATCGCGGCTCGTTTCAAGATTTTTTTATAGTTAAGATTCTTAGACATTAGCGCTCACACTTTAACATCTTGCAAATAGAAGATTTAATTTAGCAAGAATGTTCAACCCGATTGTCCTGTTACAACTTTTTTGCGTACTTCAGACAATCCTCGCGCCAAAACAGCAGATTTTTCAGCGTTCAATCGGACCAACGGCTAATTTGAGGACCAATTGTTCAATCGCCACCTGTGCTTTGGTTTGGCCGGTTTTAATCGCATAATCAATCGTCCCCAATTGGGACAGAATCCGGCCCAGCTGCTGCAAGGTCATTTTACGGACTTGCGCAAAGAAGCTTTCTTGTTTACTGGGCCAAACTCGCAGTTTCTTACTGACCTCAGGAGGGCTGATGCCCTTTTCAAGTAGGGCTTTGGCGTTGTACATCCTGCGGAAATGAAATGCAAAGGCACCTACGACGGTGTAGTCAGCGTCCTTGTCCTGGGCGAACATGTTTCGCAGGCGAGCTATCGCTTCCGCTGTCTTGCCGGCGACCATAGCGTCAATCACCTCAAAGGCGCCGTAAATGCGGTTATAGCCGATGAGTGACTCAACGTGCTTAGCCGTTATGACCTTTTCCGCGTCGGCAAATACGGCCAGCTTGTCGATCTCACTGTATAGGCGCGGCAGGTCGTCGCCGGTCAGATCGATCAGCAGCTCGGCGGCGTCTTTATCGAGCCTCTTATCGTGTGCGTCGCCGGCGTATTTTGACAAGCGGCCGGGCAACTGCCAGGACGCAGGCTGTTTCACCTCGATTAATTTGCCGACTGTGGGCAATTTTTTAGCCAGTTTCGTCTGACTTGGCCAACTGCTTACTGTCAGAATGAGTATCCCGGTTGGGCAGGGATTATCAAAATACTTTTCGAGTAAGGGGCGGTTCTTAGATACGAAATCATCCGCATTCTTCACGACAACAACGCGTTTTTGGGTCAAGAACGGAACAGTCCGAAGTTCATCCAGAACGTCGGCAACTGAGACCTCGACCGCATCGGCAACAGAAAGCCCGGTGGCTCTTTGTGAGGGCTCTATAAGCTGCTGGAGAAATTCCCGGCACTGTGCGTTGACCAGCGCGTCATTTTTGCCGGCAAATACGTAAATGCCCGCCTTCGGCGGGAATCCCTCGGCTGCGCTCGGGACAGGTTTCGATTTTTTACCTTGAGGCATCTGCATCTTCAGCGAGTATTTTTTCTGCGGCAACGAGTTTGTCGTCGGGTTTGAGCTTGATAAGTCGCACGCCCTGGGTGTTTCTGCCGATGGAGCGGATTTTGTCCAGGCCGGTTCGGATAATCATTCCTTGTGCGGTGATGAGCATCAGGTCGTCATTGCTTTGGACCGCTTCTAATGCGACTACTTTGCCGTTTCGAGCGGTAGTCTTTATGTTCTTCAGGCCTACGCCGCCCCGCCCTTGTGGCCGGTAGCTCTCAACGGCGGTTCGTTTGCCGTAGCCGTTTTCGCAGACCGTAAACAGCGAGGCTTTTTCCTGAACGATTACCATTCCGACCACCGCATCTCCTGGCCGCAGTTTTATGCCCCGCACTCCCCTTGATGCCCGGCCCATCGAGCGGACTTCGCTTTCATCGAAGCGTATGGTCATGCCGTCCCGTGTACCAAGGATGATATGGTCGGACCCTTTGGTCAGCGAGGCTCCTATCAGGGCATCGTTAGGGTCAAGGTTGATTGCAATTACGCCGGTCGACCTTGGGTTGCTGTAAGCCGAGAGCTTTGTCTTTTTTACGGTGCCGTTCCTTGTGGCCATGATGAGCTGCCGCTGTTGCTTTTCGTTCTCTTGGCCGTTAAAGCTGCTGACATTGATCACAGAGGCTATTTGCTGGTCTTGCAGCTTCAGCAGGTTCACGATATTTCGTCCTTTGCTCTGTCGCGACATGCTCGGAACATCGTAGACCTTCAGCCAATAACATCTGCCGCGATTGGTGAATATAAGAAGATAATCATGTGTTGAGGCAATGAACAGGTGCTTTATGAAATCGCCTTCTTTAGTGTCTGAGCCGATGATGCCTCTGCCGCCTCTGGCCTGTCTACGGTAGGTGTCGATCGGCATTCGCTTGACGTACCCATCGTGGCTGACGGTGACTATGACTTCCTCCTCGGCAATCAGGTCTTCGATTTCGAACTCCTCGGCTTTAGCGGTGATTTTTGTCCGCCTGGTGTCAGCGTACTTTTCCTTTATTTCGTGTATGTCTTCCCGAATGATGTCCAGCAGGAGCTGGTCGCTGGCAAGGATTGCCTCGTAGCCCTCTATTTGCTCAGTAAGATCGGCGTATTCTTTGGCGAGCTTTTCCATCTCCAGGCCAGTTAATCGCTGCAGTTGCATCGTCAAAATTGCATCAGCCTGTGGGCCGGTGAGTGTGTGTTTGCCTTTACTTTTTTCCTTAATGAAAGCCTTTGGCAGAATCTTGGTCAGAGTGGCTGACTCGGCCAATCGCAGCGGTTTTTTCATCAGGTTCAGCTTTGCTGTCGGTGTGTCGGGCGATTTCTTTATCAAATCGATAATCTCATCGATGTCACTGACTGCTAATATCAGCCCTTCCAGAATGTGGGCTCTATTTCTGCATCTTTTTAGCAGGAATCTGCTTCGCCTTCGGACAACGGTTTTGCGGTGGTCAATGAAGCAGTCAAGAAGTCCTCTGATGTTCAGGGTTTCGGGTCTATTATTAACTAAGGCGATATTGGCGATGGCAAAAGTGCTCTGAAGAGGTGTGTAGCGGTAAAGCTTGTTGAGCGCGATTTCCGCATCGGCGTCCTTCTTTAAGTCCACCACAATACGCAGTCCGTGGCGGTCTGATTCGTCTCTAACGTCGGCGATTTCCGGGATCACATCGTTGTGGACGCAATCGGCAATTCTCGAAACGATTGTAGTCTTGATAACCGCATAAGGTATCTCAGTTATTATGATTCTTACCCTACCTTTTTTGGTGGTTTCGATATCTGCTTTGCCTCGCACTGTCAGATGGCCGCGGCCGGTTGTGTAGGCGTCCTTAATGCCTTTGGTGCCGCAGATGACGCCGCCTGTAGGGAAGTCCGGGCCGGGCAGAACCTTCATAATGTCTTTGAATCCGCAGTTCGGGTCGTTGATGACTAACAGCAGCGCGTCACAGACCTCGGCGATATTGTGCGGCGGAATGTTTGTGGCCATTCCCACCGCGATGCCCATCGAGCCATTGCCCAGTAAATTCGGAAACTTCGAGGGCAGAACAGTGGGCTCCATCCGTGTTTCGTCATAGTTGGGCACAAAATCCACGGTATCGTGATCGATGTCTTCCAGCATATCCATAGCCGGCCGGGCCATCCTGGCTTCGGTGTATCGCATGGCAGCCGGCGGATCGGCATCTATACTGCCAAAGTTCCCTTGGGGGTCGATCAGCGTATAGCGCATATTCCAGTCCTGAGCCATGCGCACCAGTGTTCCGTAGGTGGCCTGGTCGCCGTGAGGATGATAGTTGCCGCCGGTATCGCCGACGATTTTGGCGCACTTGCGGTGTGCGCTTCGCGGCCCCAGATTCAGGTCGTTCATCGCCACTAATATGCGTCTTTGCGAGGGCTTCAAGCCGTCGCGCACATCGGGCAGGGCACGCGAAACGATGACGCTCATCGCATAGTTCAGGTATGAGTTCTTTAGCTCATCCAGGATACGCAAATCCTCGATGCGCTCCTGGGTTTTCTTGACTTCTGTCATATCCATATCTCGTTATTTAAGATTCTGGTTTGCCGATTCTGTGGGTTTGGCCTGGCCCAAGACGGTGCCCTTAGACCTGTTAGGGCCGGACTTCTGTACACAGATTCAGGCGCCTGCATTCCCATAAGACAGTATCGTTCAGGGCGATAGATTACCTTCAGTCGGGCATAAAGTCAAGGACAATGGGGCAAATGCGGAACCTCTCAATCAAAGCAAATTGGACGAACAAAGCGGAAATCTTGGCAGATCTTTTTGTTTTTCCGAATTAATGGTTTATACTTTAGATGAAGGCGTTACGAAAGAATAGGTGTATTGTTGAACATGTACACATAATACTCCTTCCTTCTCTTCTAGGGGGGCAGGCTGACCAGCCAGGACACACATAGTGGGGGGGTCGCTGTCTCCCTTTTTTTGCGCAGTCGTTTTGACATATCTGTGTGTCTGTCATTTTGGGATCATTTTCTGGTTGCTCAGCTCAAATAAAAAACGAGCTATGGGAGAGAGTCCCACAGCTCGTTCTTGTCTGGGTTCCCACTTGATGGGAACCCGATATGAGGGGGGCTTTAGGTCAGCAACGACCCCTCCGCCGACAGAACAGTCCCAGACTGCCCAGACCAAGTAGAGCCATAGTAGCTGGCTCGGGAACAGGCTCTTGTGTCAATGAAAAGTTGAACAAACCAGAAGTAGGAACATTGATGTCAAACGAAAGCGTTAGCAGCTCACCGTTTTTGACCGGGTTGGCCCCGCTAAACTTGATGGCTGCGGGGTGTATATAATCCACCGTTTGCAGCTTCTTGCCTCCGGCGCTGGCACTGCCTGCGACGAAGGTGGCGCCCGTGCCGCCGGATAAGCTCAGTATGTAGCTCGTCCAGGCGATGCCGCTGGTGTTCTGGATGGTCTTGACCACGGTAAATATCGGATCTGAGTCTGTTTCACCGCTCATCAGCACGAGATCCTTAGACGCTGAGTGGATAGCTTCATTCATGGTCAGCGACGGTCCGGAGTAGTCGAATGTCCAGTTGTGCTGATTCACCGGGCTTGGGAACTCGCACGTGAAAGGCGCCGCGCCGGGACTATCTGCAGGATTTACAAAACCTGCTTGAGCGGCAGTGCCGAAAAGTGTCACTACCCCAATCAACATTAGAACAACCGTAAACTTTTTCATCTTTTTTTCCTCCCGTAATATTGAATTTTGCTTTTCTTGGTGCTGCGAAGTCGCGCAGCAATTATGGTCGTCTTGTGTCGGTCCATAAGCTCGCAGAAATTCGGTTTAATCATCGATAATCTTGTGTCATAAGCATCCCCCTTTCCCGCGACGTACCGTCTTGGTTTATCAACCGCGCCTGCCTACCGACGGCTCCTTTTTCTGGTTAGCAGGCTTATCACTCCACCGATGCCAAGCATAGCTATTGTTGCCGGCTCCGGAACTTGGGCAATGTAGTCCTGCTTTCCATCGTAAACGAAGGCTCGCAGATCTGCCTTTGGACCGCAGCCGGTCAAACTGTGCAGCCAGTTGTTTGCCAGGGTTGTGTTGGCGCCCTCGCAACGAAAACCACCGCTGCAAACGGTGCCGTCAACTGTCACGTCCCAACCTGCCGGCGATGTGGGAAGGTCTTCGTATATGATTTCCCATACAGCCGTGGCAAAGGCTTCGGCATCGCTGTTTTGTTGGGGAGAAAATGGTCCGCTGCCGGCCCAGGCCGGCTTGTAGAATCTGCCCCACAACTCGCTAAGATAATTGGCCTTTTCGGCGCCTATGGTATCGCCGAGAAAGCTGCTATACGCATCGTCCGGCATGACTACATCGTAGGTGAATGTGCTCTTGGGTGACCACTCGTTCAATTCGATGCAGAATGCGCCGATCAGGCCGTTCGGCCAGATATTGCCTTGGCCGGTGCCGGCTGTTTTATTCAGCACATACAGCCCACCGTACACGGCTGTGCCCTCTTGGCCCCCGCCCCAAATCGCGACCCCGGCTTGGTCATAGGCGCCGTAGCCGGAATGTACTATGTCCATAGTACCAGGCGATGTAGCTTGTGCGGACAGACACGGCAGAGCCAGTACAAGCACTGCACAAAAACTTTTTGCTACTTTCATCATCTTCATTTTTTCACCTCTTTTGCGATAATAATTTTTTAGGTTGCTGGCCACCCACAGCAACTCCAATCGCTCTGTTAGTTCTCTTCGTGACTCGCCGCTTGGGTGACAGCCGACAAATCACACACAACGAATCACAGTTATTGTTTTTGGTCACTACCTTTTCTGCTTGAAACATTACTTTGCATCAATCGCCCCCATTTGATCGCCGGGTAGTCAGATAGCAGTAAATGCAGGCATAGTCATAGCAGTTTACGTCAGAGCACTAGCCTTACCCTGTCGCGATTTTTGATCCGTCAAAACTTACACGGCAGATCGCACTTGAATCTGTACGCTCAAGTGACACACAATTTTGCGTGGGTGTCCAGCAGAGGAAAACTTAAGAACACCCCCCATTCCGATTACGCCCCCCGGAACGATTTACAGCAATAAGTGTATCCTATTAGTTCACAAAAGTCAAGAGCGAGCCGGAGAAATTTTTGAAAGTGGCCGGCATTTTTTCTGTTATGCTCCTTGGCGGCCTAAGAACGAAATGATTATAGGATATTGAAGCCCATCGGGGTCAGAATTATCTCTAAAGTTTTTGGCATTTATTTCTTGCTGAGCACTCTTACGGTCGTGTCTTCATCGCAAAGGCAGTTGCTGTGACATTGCAGCGAACAAGGGTATTGACGATGTCCTCAGACCGGCTCGTTCTTGAGCAGCTTGAGTTGAAGGCTTAATGATAGTAGTTTGCTGGTAGGCGTGCTTGTATGTATTGGCTCTGCCAGAACGCAAATTCACGCCACATAAGGGTAGTGATTTAGCCCTTCCAGTTAAGATATGATGGGTAGAGCCCACACTGCCGGCTGGACAGTAATTTTGCAAGAAAATTTCAAAAAGACCGATAATATCCCTCGTCAGAGCAAAAACGAAGGGTTATAATACTCATCAATACAGCTCAAGGGGGTAGGGTGTAGCCGGAAAGGTGTTACCGGTTATCTTGACGCCGCGCGACGTTTTTCAGGAAAGGAGGTGATTGCAGGAAAAAACTACTCAGTGAGCGCGAATGCTCGAAAGAAAGTCCGGTTTGTGGGGAAACCACTACGTTTTTATAGAGGAGGTGATGGCAGGAAAAACTTGGAATTGGGTGTCTGAGACACGGAAGGAGAATCAAAATGAAAAGGATTTCACTGCCAACAATAATAGTCTTTGTGCTCCTGCCCAGCGTAGCTAACGCTTATTACTCCAGTCGCGTTCCGCTGCGCTATCGTACGGGCTACTCGCCTTATGCTTTCAGCTACAAATATCCTTCTGGTTTGATCTCCGGCGAGCTTGGTTACTCGCCGTATGCTTTCAGTTACCATCATTCCGGTTTGGTTCCTTACTGGGTTCAGTACTCGCCCTATGCTTTCAGCTACAAATATCCTTCTGGTTTGGTTAGTGACTATTGGTCCGGGCCCTACTACTTTGATTATGCCTTCAGCTACAGGCAGTCTGGTGCGGGGGACTGTGACACTCGCCCGTCCGCGCATGTCACCAATGACGAGTCTCCCGACCTACTGTACTACCAGATGAGGCAGAAATACGAAGAAAATCTAAAGGCTCGTGACGAGAGGATAAGGACATTAAGAACCGACCGGCAAGAAGCAACTGCGACCACAGAAATCGACGGCGGGGAGGTAATTCGCCAGTATCTGGCCAGCAAGAATGTAGATTTTCAGATGAACAGGATTCTAAGAATAGGCGGCAGGATGGTAAGCGTTGAATTTCTGCTCAAGAATAAGAACCTATTGATAAAATACTCGAACCCGGCAGAGGTAGAGATCGTTACCCAGGACTCAGGCTACAAAAAGAATATTTACGAAAAGTATAGACAAATGTGTAGCGAATTCGGTCAGCAATTCAGACAACAAGGAGGAAAAATCTATCAAATAGAATCAGCAAATGCTCAGGAGATACTGGAGAAATTAAAACTCTGTGACCAGGGATGAAACCTGCGGTGAAATCGCAGGCTAAATAGTATTTAGCTCCGCGTTTTACGCGGGGTCGCTACACGGGCAGCAATTTTTGCGCGTGTGGTCTTGTCAGGCCATGAGTTTCTTCAACAAAGCCCGTTGGAAGTGGAGTCGGTTTTCGGCCTGGTCGAACATAATCGAATTAGCTGACTCGGCGACTTCGTCGGTGATTTCCAAGCCGCGATAGGCAGGCAGGCAGTGCATAATCTTGGCATCTGCCGGTGCGGATTTGAGTAGTTCGGCATTGACCTGGAAGCCGGCAAAATCTGCGATACGTTTTTGCTTTTCGTTTTCCTGGCCCATGCTCACCCAGGTATCGGTGTAGATTACCTCGGCGTCACGAACCGCCGCAGCGGGGTCGTTGATTTGCTGAACGCTTCGGGGTGATAATTGATTCGCTACCTTGATCGTATCGGCATCGAGCTCGTAGCGAGCTGGCGACGCAATAACCATTTTCATACCGAGTTTTCCGCAGGCAAAAGCCAGCGACCGGGCTACGTTATTGCCGTCGCCGATAAAGGCGATTTTTACGCCTTCTATCCGCCCGCAATGCTCGCTAATGGTAAGCGCGTCCGCCATCGCCTGGCAGGGATGCGACCAGTCCGTCAGCGCATTTATTACCGGCAGCGCTGCTGACGCAGCTAACTCTGTGAGAGCGCTGTGCTCGAAGGTGCGCAACGCTATGCCGTCAACATATCGGCTGAGCACCCGTGCGATGTCTTTTATCGGCTCCTGCTTGCGGATGCCGCCGATGTCTTCGGGCTTGACGTAGACAGCGTTGCCGCCCAGATCCGTCACCGCCACCTCGAAGCTGATCCTGGTTCGCAGGCTGGGCTTTTCAAACAGCATAGCCAGACTCTTGCCCGTAAGGCACAAATCTCGCCCGCCGGATTTGTATAGTTTCTTCAGCTGGCTGCTTTCGGCCAGCAAGTCTTTAAGCTGCTCAGTAGAAAAATCATTTATGGATATAAAATCCTTCATTTGCCGCTCTCAGTCAAAACCGCATCCAGAATGTCGATTGCCTGGTCGATTTGGTCCTTCGTGACGATCATCGGCGGCATAAACCGCAGCACAGTCTCGTTAGTGCAGTTTATACGCAGGCCCTTCTGCAGACACTTGTCGACTATTTCCTTGCCCGGCCTGGTTAACTGCACGCCAATCATCAAGCCGATGCCGCGAACGCTGTCTATGATAGAGTGCTTGTCCTTCAGTTGCAGAAGCCTGTCTCTGGCGTGTTCGCCAAGCTCAGTGGCGTTGTGCAGCAGATTATTTTCTTCTATCGCCTCGATGACGGCGATACCCGCGGCGCAGGCCAGGCAGTTGCCCCCGAAGGTGGAAGCGTGTGTGCCAGGAGTCAGTGAGGCGGCAATTTCTTCTTTAGCCATCATAGCTCCGATGGCGACGCCGCCGCCCAAAGCCTTTGCCATAGTTATAATATCCGGCTCAACATCGAAATGCTGATAGGCGAACCATTTGCCGGTTCTGCCGATGCCGGTCTGAACTTCGTCCAAGATCATTATTGCTCCGTTTTCGTCGCAAAGGCGGCGAATCGCCTGCAAGAACTCGGTGCTGGCAATATTTATTCCGCCCTCGCCTTGTATCGGCTCGACCATAACGGCTGCGACCTCGTCGCTAAATGCCGCCTCCAATGCGGCCACGTCGTTAAACGGTACATAAATGAAGCCGGGCAGCAGCGGCAGCAGCCCCTCGTGGTGCTTTGGCTGGGCTGTCGCTGTCACCGTAGCAAAGGTCCGCCCGTGAAAGCTGCCTCCGAAGGTAATAAATTTATATTTTTCCTGCGCGGTGTGCAGGCGTGCCAATTTCAAGGCTGCCTCGTTTGCCTCGGCGCCGCTGTTGCAGAAAAAGCATTTGCCGCCGAACGCCCGCTCGCTCAGAAGCTGCGCCAGTTGTCCCTGCGGCTCAGAGTAGAACGTATTGTCGATGTGCAGAAGCTCTGCCGCCTGTTTGCGGATAGCTTCGACAACTTTTGGGTGACAGTGTCCGATGCCGCTGACCGCCCAGCCGGGAAACATGTCCAGTATTTTGTTGCCGTCGGCGTCATATAACCAGCAGCCTTCGCCCTTAACGATAACCCGCGGCAGCCGCTTGTAATTGCCGATTACGTATTTATTAAACAGCTCAACTGTTTCCTGTGTTGTCATTACTTTTCCTTCTCTGCGGTTAATTCTTTACTATTTCCGTGCCGATGCCTTTATCGGTGTAGATTTCCAGCAGCAGCGAGTGTTCGATTCGTCCGTCGATGATATGGGCCTTTTTCACGCCGCCATCCAGGGCCGATAGGCAGGCTTCCACCTTCGGCAGCATCGCGTCAGCGATGATGCCGGCGTCGATCATATCCGTAATCTGCTCCTGGTTGAGGCTTGAAACACAACTATTCGGGTCTTCAATGTTCGTTCGTATTCCGTGCGTGTCACTTACTACGACCAGTTTTTCAGCAGCCGCTTCTGCCGCTACCTTGCCGGCGGCGCTATCGGCGTTGACGTTTAGTTTTCCGCCGGCCTTATCCAGCGCTATGGACGCAATAACCGGTATATTGCCGGCGGTGCAGAGCGTCTTTAGAAGCTCCGCATTTACCGCGATTATTTGCCCGACCAGTCCGAGGTCGATTTTGCGACCGTTTTCGCCGGACAGCCTCAAGGGTTCGGCAAACAGCACGCAGCTACTCAGCGAATGCAGTCCCATAGGCTTGCAGCCCAGGTCAGCGAGCGTTTTGCAGATGGGCGTATTGATTTTGTGCACCAGCGTATGCTCTGCGATGTTGAGGGTCCGCTCGTCGGTATAGCGTCGGCCTTGCACCCACACGGGCTCAAGGCCCGCCTGGTTCATCGCCGTGGTGATGGCTTTTCCGCCGCCGTGAACGATGATTGGCTGCATTCCAACCGTGCTCATAAAGGCGATGTCGGTCAGCATCTTTTTTTGCAGGATAGTATCCTCCAGTACGCTTCCGCCGAGCTTGACCACGACGATTTTTCCGCGGAACTTGCGGATATATTCCATCGCCTCGATTAGCGCACCAGCTTTAGCAATAGCTTCTTCCACCTGTGTAACTCCTGAAAAAGCTGTTTTGGGAAAGCGGCAAGTGTAGTATGCGCCCGCCGGTTCGTCAAGATATATATTGTTGATATTCATCGCGTTTAGTCCCCCAGCTTCACGCTGGGGGTTTTCTTGCCTGCGCAAGATTTTGGCGATAATATTATTAGGTGAGACAACAATATGAGCAGTCCAGACGCAGCGCAAGAAATATCCGCCAATGCTGGCGGGCCGAATAGATATGAGAAAGCCACCTTCGCAGCCGGCTGCTTCTGGGGCGTCGAGGCCGCCTTTGCCAAAGTGCCTGGCGTAGTCTGGACACAGGTCGGCTATACCGGCGGCCACACCGAAAATCCCACCTATAAAGATGTCTGCACCGATAGGACCGGCCACGCCGAAGCGGTTGAAGTCACTTATGACCCCGCGAAGATTTCATACGAGCAGCTTCTGGATGTTTTCTGGAACATTCACGACCCGACTACCCTTAACCGCCAGGGCCCGGATGTTGGCAGCCAGTACCGCTCCGCGATTTTCTATCATAATAAAGACCAGCAGCGTGCCGCCGAGGCCTCAAAGCGTGGGCTTGAGCAGTCTGGCCGATTCGACAAACCGATTGTGGCAGAAATCAGCCCTGCCTCAAAGTTCTACCGAGCCGAGGAGTACCACCAGCGATACCTCGAAAAGCACGGCCTATCCTCCTGTCACTTGCCCGCCCAGTAATGCCACTGTCTGTCATTGCGAGTCCCGATTTGTCGCGACGCGGCAATCTCAAAAACGTAAATTGTGGGGCGTGCTGTGCACACCATCTTCAAATCGTACCATATGTTCGGCGGAGCATCCCGCCGGCGGTAGGCATGCCCTACCAAACCAAGCAAGAATAACAGTCTCTTGTCTAATGTGCCGATTTCATATAGAATATTCAACGCATGGCGGCCCATGCCCCGAAGACGACGGCTTAACATCGTAAGGAGAGAGTATGATCGAGAAGGTCACGGTGGAATACTTTAAGAAGTTCCAGAAGGAGACATTTTACCTGGGAGATAGCGTTGTTCTTGCAGGTCCTAACAATTCTGGCAAAACCACACTACTCCAAGCCATCGCAGTGTGGTATCTTGCAATTCAACGTTGGCGTCAGGAAAGAGGTTCCAATAAGTCAAAAGCTGCTCTACGCACTGGATTTCCTATTTCTCGCAAAGATTTCACAGCTATTCCATTGAGAGAAATGAATCTTCTTTGGACAGACCGCTCGACTGCCTATTCTAGAGATAAGGCCCGTAATATCGAACCTGGCCAGCCCAAGCTCGTGAAAATTGGAGTAGAAGGCAAAGTGCCTGATGGTAGCACTTGGCAGTTGAACGTGGCTATAAGGTACTCCAGCAGGGAACAGATATACGTCAAACTTCTCGATCAAGAGGGCAAGCCATTGACCGAATTGCCCGCTAGCGTGTCTGGTACTCAGGTCGTTCATGTTCCTCCTTTCTCAGGCATCGGTGCCGAAGAAACCAGATATGATCGCGGCTACCAAAACCATCTTATAGGGCAAGGTAAACCTGGGGAGATTTTACGTAATCTTCTTCTTGAGATATTTCAGGGATCGAGAGAAGATTGGGATCAACTAAAGCAAGAAATTAGAGAATTATTCGGCTGTGAAATACTTGATCCATCGTATTCTTCCTCCGATCCATTTATTATTATTGAATATAATAACACTCTTAAAACTCAAAAAATTCGTAGTTCGCTCGAAATTCCTTCTGCTGGCAGTGGTTTTAATCAAGTCCTTACATTATTTGGTTTTATCTACGCCAGAGAGGCATCTATTCTACTTATCGATGAGCCGGATGCACACGAACATGTTATTCTTCAGCGACAGGTTTATGAGCGGTTGCGTTCAGTCGCACGCCATCGAAACTGCCAATTGATAATTTCCTCACATTCTGAGATTGTTCTGGAAGATACAACGCCGCAACAGATTCTGTCCTTCTATGGGAAACCTCACCGTATCAAGCTTGACGAAGAACGTGACAGAGTCCGCGAGGCTCTACGTCGCCTGTCTTCACTCGACATACTTTCGGGCGAAAGTCGCCACAATATTCTTTATCTCGAATCCGAGTCCGATTTCAATATCTTGAAAGCTTTTGCCAAAGTGCTCAAACATGAGGCAATGTCATTCTTCAACAAGCCATTCTATTACCCACTACGTGGCAGCAATCCCCGAGAAGCTAAAGCCCACTTCTTCGGACTGCAGGCGATCTCACCACAGATTCGCGGCATTTTGTTCCTTGATCGGGACAACAAGGACTTTCCGGATCACGAGATCGCAGCAGACAATCTGAGGATTGTTCGATGGAAACGCTATGAAATAGAGAACTATCTTCTTGTTCCAAACGCCCTGGTTAGATATGTTAAAAGCATGACATCCATCAGGGGAGAAATGATAGAGCAGCCAGACCTTTTTCAGCAGAAACGTATAGAGCAAGCGGAAGCAGTTCTCAGAGACCAGTTTCCACCGGATGCGTGGGCGAACCCCCTCGGTGAAAACCCATTTCTTCTACGCATCGCGGCGAGTAAGGAGCTGCTCCCCAAGCTCTTCGACAAGGTCAACATTAGCATTCCCAAAAAAGACTACTACCAGATTGCAGAGTCTTTTGGATCTGCGGAAGTGCACCCAGAAGTCAAAGCGAACTTAGACCTCATCGCCGAGATTCTCCCTTCGGTTCCAGATGCTGACGATCACACCTGACATCATCACCACAATCAATCTAAGAAGTTGTGTTTGGTTTCACCAGATTGCTAAACATCGTACATGAGTTGCTCGACTCTGATTCGAGTTTACACCCGCGTTGCCCTTGCCAACCCATGAGTAGTCCCAAGCACGTACCAACCGGCTTGTCAAGACCAAAAATGGTCAAAATCTGTTTTATCCGTTGACAACCCGAAATCGGCTGCGGCGGAATCCAATAAGATCCCGGAGTCACAATTTCAGTTCGTGTCTGTCGGTGTTCGAGTCCGTGTTTGTCCGCGCTTTAGCAAGTTGTGTGCCAGTTTTCTGCAATGCTGGAAAAAGTCAAATACGATTTTGTAGACGTGTTAAAAAGTGCGCATTTCTTGATCATTTTTGCTCAAAACCTGCGCATTTCTGTCAATTTCTGCGCATTTTTGCTCATTTTTGAACTTTTTTACGTTTGCACTTATGTTCTTGTTGCGTAAGGAGTTATAAAAATTTTACAGAAAAGTCTTAAAAACTAAGTGTCCAAAATCGATCCCCGATACTGGATACCCGCACCCCGTTTTTTGATGCTAAAAACCGCTATCTGCTGGGCAGTGGAAGGACCAAGTCAAAGGTGCGGATTTACTTCAGCAAGAACTTCGCCAATTACACCGTTTTCGCTATCTTCAAGCAACTTGACCGCAACCAGGTCATTTCTTTTCACGCGCTGGGCGTGACTTCCAAGGTAGACCATAAAATATCTCTCGGCTCGGCCATGCGGCTGGCTGGTGCCGTTTTCTATCAGGACGGTTGCGGTTTCGCCGATGAATTGCTGGCGGAATTCTCTTTGGAGTTGGGCGTCCAATTCACGCAGGATCTTCGAGCGTTCTTTTATAACTTTAGTGTTTACCTTGTTTTGCATCGCTGCCGCAGGGGTGCCTTTTCGCGGCGAAAAGGCAAAGACGTGCATCTTCGCAAAACCCAAATCTTTAGCTATTCTAACAGTCTGCTCAAAGTCGGTGTCCTTCTCACCCGGAAAGCCAACGATGATATCAGTACTGATAGCGGGCCTGTCCAGCCGGGACTTAATTAACTCGACCTTCTCCAGGAATTCATCAGCGGTATATTGCCTTGTCATTCGCTTTAACACTGCATTTGAGCCGGACTGGAGCGACAAGTGTAGATGCGGCATAATGTTACGATGCTGGCAGAAAACGTCCAGCAGTCGAGGTGTGACATCAGCCGGCTCAAGTGAGCTTAATCTAATCCTTGCCAGGCCAGGTATTTCCGCCAGTTTGTCGAGCAAATCCGCCAGTTTGTCATTTTGCCCGTTGGGCCAGTTTTTTCGCCTGACGGTGCTTTGGCCATAAGCTCCCAGAAAAATTCCTGTAACAACAATTTCTTTGTGCGCATCTTTAATAAGGGCCTGTGCTTCCCGCATGATGGTTGCGACAGATTTGCTGTGAACAAATGGGCGAACCTGGGGTATAATACAATAGGTGCAGTATCCATCACAGCCATCTTGAACCTTAAGAAAAGCTCGGGTTTGGCCTTTGAAAGAGCTTAATGGTTTAAGGGTAGCGGAAAAAGGCAACTCGTTTTTACACTTGACTTTAGAGACGTTTTCTGATTTAATCGTGAAGTCCGGGCGGCGTTGCTGGAGTTGGGAGTTCGAGGCGATGGTTTCGCTGGTGACTATTTGCAGTAGCGTAGCGGCAAGGTTGCTGCGATGCCTGACAAAGTGGATGCTTTCATCCGGATTAGGCAGTTCGCCTATTTTGACGGCGGGTAAGCAGCCGCATACAATAATGGTGCCATCGGGACACAGTTTCTGGGCTTTGCGAATATGTTGTCGGCTCTTTGCCGAAGCGGTGTGGGTCACGCAGCAGGTATTAATAACTACCAGGTCGGGATTTTCGGACGTTTGGACTTGTTTAAGGCCGAGGCTTTCGAGCAGCTCCCGAATCTGCTGGCTTTCGTACTGATTTACTTTGCAGCCAAGAGTATCGATAGAAAAAGTTGTCATAATATGATACAATAGTTTATAATCTTGGATGTCTGCATACAAGTTAATCAAGTGCAGTCAGGCAGAGTGGGAGGTTTGTCATGGCGTTACCAACGGACGCAGTTTGGGCAATAGATTTAGGCAATAATTCGCTTAAAGCGATGCATTTGGCGGTTGTCGGCGGTGTTGCGCAGGTGATCGGCTTCGACAATGTCCAGCACGGCAAAATCCTTTCCGGAAGCGGCATAAAACCTGCTGAGCGAGATGAGCTGACCGCGCTCAGTTTGCGCCAGTTTGTGCAGCGCAACGAGCTGGGTGAAGATGAAGAGATAGTCATTTCTGTGCCGAGTCAAAACAGTTTTGCGCGTTTTGTGAACCTGCCGCCCGTTGAGCAGAAGCGCATTCCTGAAATCGTCAGATTTGAAGCAGTTCAGCAGATTCCCTTTGACATCAACGATGTTCAGTGGGACTGGCAGTTGATGACGGAAGCCGACAGTGCTGAAAAGAAGGTAGGCATTTTTGCAATCAAGAACGAGGTGGTCAACTCTGCATTGGAGCATTTTAGCAGAGAGGACTTGCAGGTTAGCTATGTCCAAATGGCGCCAATGGCTCTGTATAACTATCTATTCTATGACCGTCCTGATCTTTTTAGTTCCGATAATAAAGCGGTTGTTGCCCTTAATATCGGTGCAGAAAACACCGACCTGGTCGTCTGCACGAAATCAACGGTTTGGCAAAGATGTATTCTGATAGGCGGCAACACTTTTACCAAGGCGATAGCTGATACATTTAAGCTCAACTTTGAGAAAGCTGAAAAACTAAAGCGGACCGCGCCGATGAGCAAGTATGCCCGGCAGATATTTCAAGCTATGAAGCCTGTCTTTACCGACCTGGCTTCCGAAGTTCAGCGGTCG
Organism: uncultured Pirellulales bacterium; assembly: GCA_964567045.1. Lineage (GTDB taxonomy): Bacteria > Planctomycetota > Phycisphaerae > Sedimentisphaerales > Anaerobacaceae > JAFNGF01. The sequence continues at coordinate 35,523 of CAZMLE010000019.1, forward strand.
CTCGGCTTTTATACCAGCGCCAATCCAAATGCCAAATTCTCACAAGTTATCGCTGTCGGTGGGGGGACAAAGTTACGGGGCTTGTTAAAGTATTTGCAGCAGACTTTGCAGATACCGGTGGAAAGGCCGGACACGTTCAAGAGGCTGGCGATGGGCCCAGGGATTTCAGCAGCAAAGTTCCACGAAAACGTCTGCGACTTTGGAGTGGTCTATGGCCTTGCTTTGCAGGTTCTGGACCTGGCCCGGATTGAAAGCAATCTGCTGCCGCGTAGTATCGCACGGTCAATGGCCTGGGCCGGCAAACGCAGGTACTTTATCGCCGCCGCGTGCCTACTGCTTATAGTCTCGCTGCTGGCGCTAGCCAGAACTGCCCTGGATAAAGTGGGCTATGCAAAAAATGGCGCAATCCGACAGGAGATTGGCCATATAGTGAACCAAGCTGCGGGTATCAGCGACAGGGTCAAAGAGCTGGAGACTAAAAGTGCCGGCTATAAAAAAGAAATAGAAAAAGCACGTAAGCCTTTTGAGTATCGTGAGGTTGTTCCGGAGCTTCACGAGACCATAATGTCGGTCTTACACAATGCTAAGACCAACCCGGAGCAGAAGGATCTCTACGAGGCTTTTGGCAAAGGCGATGTGGAAGCAGTTGTGCGGATTCCGCGCAAGGAGCGGAAGCAGATATTTGTAACGGAGCTGTCTGCTTACTTTTCAGATAACCTTGCCAAGGCGAAGTTCGGCGTTACGGCCACGATGAGAAGGGGCGCTACCATACAGACAGGTGAGGAGGAGATGATGGACGAGGAATACATGGCAGAGATGGAGAGGTACGGAATGATGGGTGACGGCAGCCTAAGTCCGTATGCGCCGCCATGGATGGCAGCGGCAGCAGCCAAAAAAGAGGAAAAGAAATCCGGATTTGTGGTGACTATAGTCGGCTACAGCCCGTACAAGAACATAGGTGAATTGCTTGATCCTGTAGGCGTGGACAATCAGCCGAGTAGATGGGGCCTTGTCACTCGTCTGTTGCACCTGGACGAGATGGTCGCTGATGGCAACAGCCCGTTTAAGCTGTACGAGCGAACCGACGTCAACCATTTCGAGCTGCGCATTGAGGAGGTAGATTTGGAGGCTGGAGTGGCGACGGGCGTGGGCGTTGTGGATGTCAGATTCCCAGCAAAAGGCCCCGAACCCATGGGTACGGGCACAAGGATTCTGCTCGATCCTATGACAAAAGAAGTTATCGGTAAAATGCCCGTATTAGACCAGTACGGACAGCCAAAGCTGGATCGTGGTAAGCCTATGGTTGAGATCAACGACCATTGGTTTGTGCTAAATGCCAAGTTCGTCTGGAAAAATGCGCCCGCATCGCCTGAGCGTCCTGCTAGTGCGACGGCGCTGCGCACGCAAGTCCCCATTAGTCCGAGCAGTACATCTACTACTCCCAGTACTACTACTACGCGGAGCAAAAGAAAGTCAATAGAGATTCCAGATTTTTAGCAGATTGGTGAGCCAAGAATGAATATTCCGAGTTTCAAAGACCTTATAAAGAAACTGAGCGTTATCAGGACTAATTCGTCGCTGTTGCTGCCAATTGGAATAGGACTTGTGGCCATAGTTCTTTTTATTCCAAACCAGTTGCTCAGCGGTAGGCTCAAGCAGCAAATTGAAAGTGACAGCGTTGGCAAGGGAAAAAGCGTCCAGAGCATAGAAGTTGTTCCGCGCGAGCAGTTGGAGCAGAAGGAAAAATATCACGAGCGATATGCACAGGACGCCAATCAAATAGCTCTGTTGGCACAGCGAACCACTCAGAGAGAGCTTCTAAGTTACCAAATATTCCTTGACCCGAATGCTCGCTCCACCTCTGCCTTGATTTTCGACAAATTTGGTCAGCGGTTTCGTGAGTCGGTGGACCGGCTTTTGACCGAGGCAAAAGCCGGCACGTGTCCTATCGATGCCGAACTGGACAGAAGTCTGCAGCAGTCACCTACCGGCTCACGCACGGGGGTAGGAGCCGCACGGCCATCGCTATACAGTAGATCTTCTCGCACAATGCCTTACTACGGGGGATATGGCTTTGGCAAAGCGGCTGAGATCAACCGTACAATAATAGAAGAGATTTGCCGTGAGAGAGCCAAGTCCGCGTCCGTTTATGCGCTTGCCACTGGTCTGAGCGGATACGAATTCTGGGGAACGTACAAATATTTGGGTGTAAGCGAGGCAGTCAAAGATTGCTGGTACTGGCAATTAGGTTACTGGGTTATTGAAGATGTCGCCGATACGGCCAAGTCTATGAATTCCGGCTCGAAAAGCGTGTTTACCTCGCCGGTCAAACGGATTATGAGCGTAAGTTTCAGTATGGGCGACGGTAGGCGTAGGGGCTTTTATACGGGGTTCAGCAGAAGAGGCCCCAGGCAGACAGATACAGGAGAGAAGCCCCGGTATGTCCGTTCGGTTGAAGATGCATTTATCGTGCCCTGCACGCAAAGGTATTGCGACGACTTTATTGACGTAACGCATTTCCGGGTCCGGGTTGTAGTTAGCGCAAACGCGGTTCTGCCGTTTATGAAGGAATTGTGCAGCGCCAAACAGCATAAGTTCAACGGTTATTTCGGAGATGGTCCCGAGCAGACTTTCAAGCATAACCAGATAACAATCTTGGAAAGCAGCACAAAGGCTGTTGAGCCTGAAAGCCAAGACCACTATTACTATCGCTATGGCGACGATGCCGCGGTGGAGCTGGACTTGATTTGCGAATACGTCTTTAACAAGGCCGGCTACGAACCGATTAAGCCGCAAGCGATCAAAGACGAACTAAAGGCGGAGATCCAAACGGGCAGACGATAACATAACAGGACAAAAAAAACCTGAAAACGGTATGAAGTTGGAATGAGAGACGCCAAATATGAATCCGATAGGTAAAAAAGTCGGCAGTTTTTTCGAAGGGCATATTGAAAAGGTAGTTCTGGGTGTGGTGGGGCTTGTGTGTATCTGGCTGTTCAAGACGTTCGTTCTTTTTAGCCCCAATACAGTCCCTTACGAAAAGAGAGAATTTAGTCCCAGTGAAATCGACCCTTACATTAGGACGCAGGCCCAGAAGGTAGAGTTCGAACTGAAGCAGTCGGCCACGCCTGCGCAGGCTGCCGAGCGTCAGGATAAGCCTCAGGTTGACAGCTTTCTGGCGATGATGGACTGTTCGATAAGGGACGTCAATACGAATCTGTTCCTGCCGCTGCCTTGCAATACTTCGACGGCAATAGCGGGCAGAGCGCCGTACAAGCTCCCTGAGGTCGGTGATGTCAGCGATGTGGCAGCGGGGCATATCCGAGCGGCGGCTTACGTACCTGTCGTGCCGATTGCTCAGCAGTATGCGTATGATAAGAATAACAGCGAGCCAAACGATATCGATTTGGTTACGGTCGAAGGAAAGTTTAATGTAGCAGCGTTATATGAAGAGTTTCGCAGGTGTTTTACAGGCGCGGATGTTCCAATAGAATGGCGAGACCCATGCCTGGCAAATCCTGTCTTTGCCGCGGTACAGTTGCAGAGACAGGATCTGCTCCAGGACGGCAGTTGGAGCGACTGGCAGGTTGTCCCCCGTGCCAGAATTGACGGTCGAAAACAGATGTTTGAAGCCATACAAGACACCGAGAATCTGCCGCCCGGCGGGATAAAAGTGCAACTGCTCCAGTTTGATAATCCTGATGTGAGAATGGATTTGTTGCAGCCGGTGGCTTATCAGATCGCATCGGCAAATGTGGAGTGGTTCCCGCCTTCACTGCACAAGAAGTTTGAGGATCTGCAGAGAAAAGAAAAGCTGGAAGACAAGCGCAAAGCTCTGGAGGAGAAAAAGCAAGGGGATGAGCGTCAGCTTGGGCAGAGGCCTGAAGATCGGCGTGGCAGCGTATTCGGAACACAGCCAGGTGGAACCAGGCCAGGTCCAACCAGGCCGAGTACAATAACCGGGCCTGGTGGGATATACCCGGGGCCGCAGGGCCTGGCCGGCACAAGAGAAAGACTCCCGAGGGGCCGATCTGAACGCGGAACCAGCGGAACCGGCAGAACCGGTCCAGGGGTCTATGATGATAGCGGACTTTACGGGCAGACCGGGGTCTATGACGACAGAGACCGCCGGGGAAGGTCCAGAACTCGAGACCAGCGTGACGTCCAGACAGACTATTTGATGAATCCGCGCAACATTCCCACCGGACCCTCCACAGGTGATGTCTATTATGAATATGATGATATTCTGATGACACGCAGGACAGACCTTTCTAAGATGCGTGAGCCGCTGGTATTCTGGGCGCATGATGATACGGTCGGGCCGACAAAAACCTACCGATATAGAATTCGCTTGGGTGTTTTTAACCCGGCAGCCGGTGCGAGTCAATCAAGCAAACAGAATAATTCGGGAAAGAACCAGGTTCTTTTCTGGAGCAATTTTTCCAACGTAACTGAAGCCGTGCATATTCCGGCAAGACTGTACTTCTTTGCTAATGGCATACAAGAAGCGGCTAAGACCGTCACTGTGCAGGTCTCCAAATATGTTTTAGGGTACTGGCACAGTCGGGAGTTTCAGGTAAAACCGGGAGAAGTTATCGGCAAGGTTGTAGAGACCGAAGCTCCAAAGATAGAGGACCGCATCAAGGACCGTCGACTTGCTCTTGCTATGGGTGCTCCGATGCTGATGAAAGACAAGCCCATGGTGCCTGAGACAATAGATTACGGCACTGGAGCGGTGTTAGTGGATGCGGTAGCTGTGAATGATTGGGCTGGTCCGGGACAATTACGTCCCAGACCTTATCATGATATGCTCTACACCTATGACGGGATGGATATAGAACACATGCCGGTTAAGGCGAGCAATTGGCCTGAGCAGTTATTGGCGGCGTTTTACGATATCCAAAAAGCCCAAAGGGAGCCACCCCAACCTTTTAGAGATTGGGATAGCCGTCTCAGCGCAGCCAAAAAACGCCCGCCGATGATGGAAGAATACGAAATGATGGATGAGGAGTATATGATGATGATGGAGGAGATGAATATGCAGCAGCCAGGGCCAAGGAGGCGTTAATTAGGCCGGAAGCTGCTCAAACGCGTTCTCCCGATTGTATCGGGATTCCTGCCTATTTGTTCTTCTTAACATAGGGGGGACCAGTTTCACAATAAGCCGAGATTCTGCGCATGGTCCCTGTCGACATCAGTGTGCCGTCACCTACACCCGCATTTGTGGGAACAAAAGATTGCAAACCTGAGCGGTTGGCTTTACAATCCTAGTGTTGTCTGCTTTTTGAAAGGGTCGATAGATGAAATACGATGTGGCAGAGTTATCGTTGGCGTCTGAGGGCAAAAAGCGAATTCTGTGGGCTGATAACGATATGCCCGTTCTGGCGACTATACGCAGGCGGTTCGCAAAAACTAAGCCACTAAAAGGCAAAAATGTTTCGGCTTGCTTGCACATAACTACTGAGACGGCTAATCTTGCCAGGACACTCAAAGTCGCAGGGGCGAATGTCGTGCTGTGCGCGTCCAATCCGCTCAGCACCCAGGACGATGTGGCTGCTTCGCTTGTGAGGGACTACCAAATACCGGTGTTTGCTGTCTGTGGGGAAAATCGCAGCACCTATTACAGGCACATAAACGCTGCCATCGACCATCAGCCGGTCATTACGTTTGACGATGGCGCAGACCTGGTCAACGAGCTGCACACCCGCAGAAAAAAAGACGCCCAGCAGATTATTGCCAGTATGGAAGAAACCACCACGGGCGTAATTCGCCTGCGGGCGCTGGCAAATGCCGGCAAGTTAAAGTTCCCCGTTATCGCGGTAAACGACGCTGCGACCAAATATTTATTTGACAACCGCTACGGCACCGGCCAATCGACAGTTGACGGCATTATTCGGGCGACCGGTTTTCTGATGGCCGGCAAAAAAGTGGTGGCGGCAGGCTACGGCTGGTGCGGGCGAGGCTTTGCAATGCGCGCAAGAGGAATGGGGGCCATCGTTACCGTTACGGAAGTTGATGCAATAAGGGCTCTGGAAGCAGCTATGGATGGCTTTGAAGTGATGCCCATGACCCGGGCGGCAAGGGTAGGCGAATTGTTTGTGACACTGACCGGCAATAAAAATGTTATACGAGCTGAGCACTTCCGCGTGATGAAAGATAGAGCGGTGGTAGCTAATAGCGGACATTTCAATGTGGAGATTGATATACCTGCTCTGAAAAAGCTCAGCAAAAAGGTGACTCGCCGCATCCGAAATCATGTCGACGAATATGTTTTGAAAAACAACAAGCGGATTTATCTGCTCGCCGAAGGGCGATTGATCAACCTGGCAGCGGCTGAGGGACACCCGGCAAGCGTTATGGATATGAGCTTCTCAACCCAGGCATTGGAAGCCGAATATGTGGTAAAAAACCAGGGCAAACTTGCCATTGCCGTCCACGATGTCCCTGTGGAGATAGAAAGGCAGGTAAGCAGGCTCAAGCTGAAATCAATGTCGATTGAGATAGATAAGCTTACCGCCGAACAGGTTGATTATCTTACAGCCAGCAGTGAAGGGACGTAGCTCGATATTCGATGCTCGATTCTATGCGGGTATCGAGCGTCCAGTATCGGGCATCAAATCTATGGCTAATATGCAGAAGGAAAAGACTCCAAAGGCAGTCTCGAAGTCTTTTATGACTGTTGGGCCCACGCTGCACTACAGCCACAAGAATGTCCTGATGTGCTGGCTGCTTGCGGTTATGGTGTTTGGTTTATGCTGCTTCTTCTGGTCAAGAATAGTTACGGGTTTATTCTGGTCATTTGACCTCCAAACTGCCCCAAATTGGCGTCTGGACCGCATTATTATGACAGGCGCAAGCATATTTGAGTACCCCTGGCAGATTCTTGTCTTAGGTCTGCTTATGGGGATTATGGCGGTGGTTCCGGTGTTGATATCGCAGCTTCTGAGTTTTCACTACAGCCTTCCGTTCATATTGGAGGTGTTTTTTTTAGCCAACTTGCCGGGCTTTGCAGTTTGCCTGTTGGTAAGTTGCTTTGCTGCAGCGTGTCGTCCGCTTCGTTTTCGCTCCCGCTTTGTAGCGATAGCTTTGTGCATGGCTCCGCAGCTTTTATACTGGGGGTATTTCGGCGGGGCAAGGGGCGTAGAACCCACCAAGTGGGGGTTCTCTTTTGCTCCCTGGATTTGCGCGTGGTTGGTTGCCCTGACCATAACAGCGGAGGTTCTGACTGCAGGCCATTTCACGCGGTACCGGCCGGGCCTGGTCTGGATATTCACTGCTGCCACACTTCTGGTAGCCGTCCTTGTCTTTGAAGCGAAAATCGGACTTAACGAGCTGGACTATCAATTTTACGTGGCCGAGAATAATCCTGAAAACGTCATCGAGTTTCGGGATCACAGCATAACCGAGGCGCTCGATAAGACTATTACAGACCCCACCGTCAGAAGGTATCTGGAAGGCTTCTTCTATCCTACCGAACCCATACCGCTGCGGGAAGAGCTTAAAAAGGAAATCCAGATTCAGTTAAGCTACGACCGGTGGCCGAGCTGGTTCGCCGTATCTGACCAGATAAAGTATCAGGAAAAAAAGCAATGGCTCAATCAGCGGTACGAACTATTTATGAACCCACCCAGACCCCAGTGGATGCCCATGTTTTTGTATGCGGAGTGGATAAAGAAACGCTCCACCAGCAAGCGAATGCCCATTGCACTTTACTGTAAAGCGATTCTCGGCGAGTACTCGCCGGACATCAATCTGTTGGGACAAAAGGAAGTTCTGCATTTTTACAGTGACCGTCCGCAGGAACGTTCGGCAGAGTTCTGGTATAGACTGTACCGGGACTTCGCAAATACTCCGGAATCGCTGGAGGCACGATGGCGTATCGCCGTGCGCTGGGCTGGTCTGGGCAGATTCACTGAGGCCGGCGAGCTTCTTGCCGAGGCGCAGGAGATGGTTGCCCAACGACTCAAACTGATCGAAAAAGAGCCGGGCGCCGGTGAAACACTTCTGAGTACTTTTCGAGAACCTTCCGATTCGATAATGACGGAGTTGAAACTAACCGACCTCGCTCGAAGAATAAGTCAGACCCGCACCCTGATAAGCCCGCAGAATCAAACGCAAGAGCCGGCTGCGCGAAAGCGTTTGGCCGAGTTCGTAATGCTGAACCCGCACAGCCAGGACTATTCCTGGCGTTTGGGCCGAATACTCGCGCAGATCGGCGATGCCGATCCTCTACGGGACAATATTCTGTTGGCTCAAACCACACTCATTGCCGACGAGCAAACCAGGGCCGAAAAGCTCAAAGAGCTGCATGAAAAATTCCAGCCGAGCGACGGCGCAATGCAGGCACTGTACGAATTAGGACTTCTGAAGCGGCGACAGTGGACCCAGCAGGATGCGACAAATTTAGAGCTTAAGAAGAAACTTTTGGCTGAAACCAGAGCAATTCTGACCAGCTTCATCAATTTGTATCCCGGCAGTATCTATACCGAGCAGGTGCAAAAGACTCTCGCTGGCCTGCCCACAGTCGAATAGCTAATTCCGCCGCATAGAGACGTTCAGCCGAGGAACCTCAGTGCCCAATTCGACTTCAGAGGGGATGGCTGTGCCTTCAAAAAGAGAATGCCATTCTTGATTTTCTGTCGGGTTTGCGGTATACTTATATCATAACTAATTGCGGGACTTTGGCACTTGGTGGTCCTCAATTGAATGGAGGAACGCAAATGCGGAGGCGACTGATGAGCTTGTCTTTCGCAGCGGCGGTTTTGGTCTTTGGTTCAATTTCTTCAGCTATAGATCGGCTGGTGCCGAGCGAATATCCCACGATCCAGGCGGCAATAGATGCAGCCGTTGATGGCGACAAGGTTATCATTGCACCCCGCACCTACACCGGTGAAGGCAACCGTGATATCGACTTCAAAGGCAAAGCGATCACCGTGCGGAGCATAGATCCGAATGATCCAAATATAGTGCCGGCGACAGTCATCGGCTGTGAGAGACAAGGCAGGGGATTTTATCTCAACGGCTGTGCGGGAGCCACAATTGCAGGGTTGACTATCACAAACGGCTTGGCTGAGGCCGGCGGAGGAATTTATATTGAAGATAGCGATGTACGCATACGAAACTGTCGGATTATTGGCAATGCAACCGAGAATGGACAAGATGGTTGGTGGGAGGACAATCCCAGTCTGCCGCCGGGACAAGATGCTACTGATGGTGGCGATGGAGGCGGTATATACTGTGAATCTTCTTCGGCTACTATTGTTGACTGCAACATCAGTGGCAACATGACCGGAACTGGCGGCGCCTGGCTGACTAATTATTATCGCGGTGATGCCGGGAACGGCGGCAATGGCGGTGCCGTGTTCAGCACGATGTGTTTGCTTAGCATGGAGGATTGTATAATCAATGGCAACGCAACTGGTCCAGGTGGAAGTTCCGAGAGTGTTTGGGACTGGGCAGCCAGCGGTGGCTGTGGCGGTGCCGTGTACATCGCCGGTAGTAATGTGACCATTTCACACTGCAGTCTTTCAGGCAACAGAACCGGGGACGGAGGGAAAGGTGAGCGGGTCTCAGGCCGCGGTGGTGAAGGAGGGTGTGGCGCAGGGATCTACTGCGACCAGTCTTGTTCGATAGAGATTCACGGTTCGGACGTGAGGGACAACATTGCCGGGACCGGGGGAGTCCCTCAGGGACCGGGCGGAGATGGTGCAGGGATTTATTGCACCTCTACAGTGCCGTTGCTCGTTGGAGACTGCAATATAACCGGCAACCAGGCCGGACAGCCGCCAGGTTCTGGTTATCCTGGTGCGAGCGCCTGTGGCGGTGGTATATATTGTACGTTGGCAAAAATATGCAATAGTACCATCGCCGACAATTCCACGGCCGACGGCCGAGCCGAGCTCTGGGGGGGTGATGGCGGCTGCGGGGCAGGTGTATATTGTGTTGATTCTGTGCAGCTAACCGACTGCACGATTAGCGGTAACATAACAGGTAGCGGCGGAGAGGGCTTTTCCGAGCAAGGCGGCAAAGGCGGTGATGGCGGAGGTATATGGGCTAACTCGATAACGTCTATGCGGTGCGTCTTTACCGATAATAAAGCTGGAGACGCGGGGGAAGGTGGCATACATGGTTGGGGTACAGGTGGCGGAGATGGCGGTGGTCTTTACTCTAACAACGCAAGCGTTATGAATTGTACCTTTATTGGCAACATCAGTGGCAACGGTGGAATGCATGGTAATATGGGAGGTCCCGGTGGTGGAGGAGGTGGTTTATATTGTACTGGCGAGGTGTTAGTTAAAGATTCCTTGTTTGTGAATAACCGTAGCGGCGTTGGCGGTTCGGGGGGTGGCCAGGGAGGTAGTGGCGCAGGGGTCTTCTGTGATCATGGGAGCCTGACCAATTGTTTAATTGTCGGAAACATTACTGGGTCCGGTGGTGAAGCCTATGGTGGCGGCCCGGGGGGTAACGGCGCAGGCGTCTATTCTAAATCTGCATCGATTAAGAATTCTACCGTCAGCGGGAACACCACAGGCAACGGTGGTCGGGCCAGTCCAGGAGCTAAATACAAATACGGACCACGCGGTAGCGGCAGCGGCATTTATGCTGGAAGTCAGACAAGGGTTATAGACTCCATTATCTGGGGCAATTCACCTCAGCAATTGTTTGGCCACGACTGCAATAATGTCAGTTACTGTGACATTCAAGATGACACCTGCGTCGGCGGGCTTGGTAATATTTCGCTTGATCCGCTGTTTGTTAGGCCTGGTTATTGGGCTGATGTGAATGACCCGAACGTTGTTGTTGAGCCGAATAATCCGAATGCGGTCTGGATTAACGGCGATTATGATTTGAGCCAAATAGCTGCGGGGCAGGCAGCGGATAGTCCCTGTGTAGATGCAGGAAGTGATTTAACGGTTAATCTGGCGATGGATAGATTTACAACGCGAACTGATAATGCTGGTGATACCGGCATCGTAGATATGGGCTATCACTATCCTGGACCCAACCTGGCCGATATCGACACTGATGGTGACGTCGATCTAATTGATTTTGCCATATTTGCAGCGCATTGGAAAAAGCCCGCTACGCGGGAAATACCGATGGGTAGCACTGTCGTCGATGGCGACGTGAGTGAATGGTCTGAGGGCGTTCAGTGGATACCATTGGATAAGACTTATTACGGCAATCCTGCCGATGTTAGATGGGCCAAGTATGCTCTGCGTTGGAATCCAGATACAGACAAGATTTACGTTGCTGTGGTTGTGAACGATAGCAACCACGTATTTACTGATGAGTACATCAAGTGGGATGCCAGTGACCGGATTGAGATTTACAGCCAGGGCGATGCTGAAGGCGGCACCGGCTGGTTGCGAGTTTACGATGTGGCACAGCAGTATATGATGGGCCCAAATACCTCGGGCGGCTCGTGGGCGACTTGGGCTTACGGTGAGGCGTTAGGGGCCGATGTTGGTCTGGAATACGCCGTCGCCGTTAATGGTGACCAGATAATACATGAGGCCGGCGTGTTGATGTTTGATAATTACGCAGGTTTCAGCGGTGGCACTACGATCGTAACCGAACTAAAGCCGGGTCACGTGGTCGGATTTGATGTGTTGGTCAGTAGTCGATGGGAGAGTGACGGCTTCGGCATGCTTTCAGAAAACTTGATGACCGGCAAATCGGGGGATGCAGCTCAATTTGCCAGGTACACTTTGGCTGAGCAAACGAGTGTCTTACCATACGCTTCTCGCGACGCCGACCTGGATAAAAACGGCATCATAGACTGGTTTGACCTTGCGGTGTTGGCAGAGAACTGGCTCTGGCATACCCGATGGTGACGGAATCTCTCTGCCATAGTGTCAGAGATGGTCTTTCTGTGGGGGCTACATGTGTGGGCTAAATAAGGCACGCACCACATCAAGATTGACTTTTTTGCGAGTTTTGCTATCATAAAAAGGATTTTTTGCCGTCAAAATTGTGATTTCATGGTTTGCATAAATGACAGACGCGAGTATGCCAACTTCTTCTGCCGGAAGCGGCCAAAAGATTTTGCTGATAGGTGATGTCGGCAAAGCCTTTTTGGATCCTGCTTCCATTACAGAGCAGCGATGCGAAGTCTACGCGAGCATGCCCGACGGAATCGATGCTGCAGGCAAAAACAGTTTTGCGGCGATCGGTGTAGTGATGGCGGGGGTGCCGGCTAAACTGAGTTCGGCTCTGAAATCGTTAAGGCAGGCCAACCCCGAGGCTAAAATCATCTTGTTGGCACAGATGTACCAAGAGCCGATAGCCAGGAAACTTCTGGGCTCAACTTCTGCGGACGATTATTTGATCTGTCCCATTCGAGCAAGCTGGTTTTACCAATTCATCGGGCAAGTTGATTCAACGCTGGAAAGGAAGATGAAAGAGCTCGAGAAATTGGCCACCGAAGACGATTTAACCGGTTTGAAGAATAGACGCTATATTTGGGAGTTTGCCAGGCAAATTTTAGAGCGTGCCAAAAAGGAAAGCGGCCGCGTGACGCTACTTATCTTTGATATTGACAACTTCAAGCATTACAACGATGTCTACGGTCACTCGGCTGGTGACAAGATTCTGAAACAGGCAGCAATTTTGATGCGGCGCTGTTGCCGGGCACATGATATTGTGGGCAGGATCGGTGGAGATGAATTTGCGGTTGTTTTCTGGGACGACCCCATTTCCAAAATTCGAAATTCGAAACTTGTCCCCTCGGCAAGCTCGGGGCAAGCTCTGAGTAAAGCCGAAGGATTCGAAATTCGAAATTCCCGCCGAAAGGCGGGCAGAGACCATCCTCAAGAAGTAATCTTTATAGCAAATCGATTTAGAGGAGAATTAGAGAAAGCAGAGTGGTCTGCCGCAGGCGGATTAGGCCCGAAGGGGGAGGGGGTTCTGACCATAAGCGGCGGCCTGGCAAGTTTTCCCCGAGACGGTTCGACAGCTCAGCAGCTCTTTCAGCGGGCGGATAAGGCCTTATTGGAGGCTAAACGCAGCGGCAAAAACAGGATATATCTGGTCGGTAAACCGCAGAGCGATATCGCCGACATCGAATGATCTCTCACCTCCTATGCCACAAGTCAGGAAGAAAACTCTTGACACCAGCCGGTTTTGCACTTAATATAGATTGAAGTTTCCGGCGATGTTTGTACGCCCAACCGGTTCGGCTGAGCCTAGACCGATGATTAAATGTTCGATAGCAGCGTACCATTGCAGAAGGGAGGAGACTGCGGAAAAAGAGTGGTTTTTCAAGTCAGTATTTCATATAGACGTTAGAATCTGGCACAAATCCACTTGATTTTATGAAATGGAGATTACAGACATGTTTAAGAAACTAATCTGTTCAATTGCTTTTATTACGCTGCTAAGTATGGCAAGTGGTGTTCAGGCACTCACGATCACTACTGCTGACGGCAAAGGTGCGGACACGTATCTTTCGAACGATGGCCAGGGCGCCAACTATGGCCCGGACAGCGTACATGGCGCGGACCAATCACTAAGGGCGTTCCGCCAACTGGCTAACACACGTTCCAAGGCTGGTTACATTAGGTTTGACCTCAGTAACATAGCCGGGGACATGAGTGGCGCCACATTGACATTTGAGGCGACCTTTCTTAAGGGCTCAGCAAAAGTAGTGCAGGTCTATGGGTTGATAGATGGAGACGGTGATTTGTGGGACGAAAGCACGATTACCTATAATACTGCTCCCGGCATGTTTCCGGCTACTCTTGGGAACTATGCCCTCGACACGGCCAAGGTGACATTGCTGGGGACAATCACTACTCCTGCTGCCGGTGATCCATATCCTGTCAGGTTCAGTTCGAACCCAACGGATCTTCCGCTGGCAAGTTTTCTGGGCGCGGATACGAATAGGCTGGTGACATTTCTGTTTATCGGCACCGACAACGAGGGCGAGATTGCCTCAAAAGAGCACGCAACGTTCAGTGCACCCACTCTGACTTTGCCAAACGCAGTTACAGGGGCGAGAACTTCAGCAACTTACCTAAATCCGGCTAATGGAGCCGGAGATGTGCCTCGGGACGTGGTTCTTAGCTGGACGCCTGGAGCCTATGCTGACAAGCATGATGTGTACTTCGGAACCAGCTTCGCCGATGTCAACGCTGCCAGCAGAGACAATCCGCTGGGCGTACTTCTCAAGCAAAACCACGATGTCAATACCTATGACCCTGCCGGCCTTCTGGAATTTGGCCAGACTTATTACTGGCGAGTCGATGAAATCAATGCTCCGCCGGACTACACGCCCTATAGAGGTAGCGTCTGGAGCTTTACGGCTGAGCCTTTTGCATACGCCATTGAGAACATAACCGCCAATCCCTCCAGCAGCGAAACAGGCAAAGGGGCGGAAAATACAGTCAACGGCTCTGGATTGGATACTGCTGACCTGCACTCAATAGTCAGTTCGGCGATGTGGCTAAGTAGCAGCACCGGGCCGCAGCCGACCTGGATAGAGTATCAGTTCGACCAAACCTACAAACTGCATCAGATGTGGGTCTGGAACTATAATGCCGAGGGAATGAATGTCGCTTACGGGTTCAAAGATGCCAGAATTGAGTATTCTACGGACGGCACGGACTGGAAGGTGCTCAGTGACGTTGAGTTTGCCTGTGCGCCGGGGGCGGCAGGCTACGCGCACGATACTACGGTTGATTTTGGCGGTTTGATAGCAAAGTACGTCAGGATTACCGCTAAAAGTAACTGGAGCGGCGGCATGGTCAACCAATATGGCCTGAGTGAAGTCCGCTTCCTCTACATACCCGTGCGTCCAAGAGAACCCAAGCCCGATTCCGGGGCAACAGATGTGGCTCCGGATGTAGTGCTTAGCTGGCGGGCAGGAAGAGAGGCAGCCTCGCACCAGGTGTACTTGAGCACCGACAGAAAAGCCGTAGCAAATGGTACGGCCCTTGTTGCTACAGTCAGCCAAAGCAGCTATAGCCCCGGTACTCTTGCATTGGCGGAGACTTACTACTGGAAGATTGCGGAGGTCAATCAGGCCGCCAGTCCTAACTTGTGGGAAGGTGACCTCTGGAGTTTTTCCACAGTCGAATACCTTGTCGCGGATGATTTTGAGTCCTACACCGATGATGTTGGCAGCAGGGTGTTCCAGACCTGGAAAGACGGCTTTGGCTACACAGAACCTGCACCGGGCTACAGCGGCAACGGAACGGGTTCGGCTATTGGCAATGCTTCAACTCCGTTTATGGAATCGAGCATTGTCCGCGGCGGTACACAGTCGGTGCCATTTAGTTATAACAACACCGGCGCGGGCGGCAAGGCCCGCTATTCGGAGACCGAGCGAACCTGGGCGGTCCCACAAGATTGGACCAGAAACGGTGTGAAGGCGTTGACGTTTTGGTTCTACGGCGATCCGAATAATTCCGCTGAGCCGTTGTACGTGGGATTGCAGGACAGCCTCGGCAAAATCAAGGTGGTCGCCCACGAGAATCCCGGCGCGGTGCAGCTAAGCGGCTGGCAGGAGTGGAATATCGACCTCAAGCAGTTCGCTAGTGCGGGCGTGAATCTATCGAGTGTCACGAAGATGTATATCGGCGTGGGCAACAGGACCGCTCCACAGGCTGGCGGTACGGGCACTATGTACTTTGACGATATCAGGTTGTATCCGCCCAGATGCCGGCCTTCGCTCGTCAAGCCGGCGGCAAGTATCAATGATGATTGTATAGTCGACAACTTGGACCTCCAGATAATGGCAGGGGACTGGCTGGTCAGCAATGTTCCTGAACCCGTTTGGAATGGCGCCTTCTCCAGCCAGGATATTGGCGCGACTACCCCTGCCGGTAGTTTCAGCTTCGACGGCAATGTCTATACAATCCAGGCCGATGGTGCAGACATCTTTGGGACGGCTGACGCCTTCCATTATGCATACCGTCAGATAAGCGGCGATTGTCAGATGACCGTACGTGTGACCAGCCTGGCGTCGGTAGCGGGTTCAGACGGATGGTCCAAGGCCGGAGTGATGATCCGTCAGTCGCTGGATGTCGGCTCACCTAACGTGATGGTAGCTACATCGGATACTAACGGCGGCGGTGCGACCTTCCAGTGGCGTCCGACACAAGCCGATACTTCAAGCTCACAACGTCTTTTGCAGAACCTTTACACAGTGACAGAACCTGCGTGTATCCGCCTGATACGGCGAGGCAACATGTTTACCGGCTATATCTTTTTGGATGGCAGATGGCAGCAGGAGGGTCAGGCTACGGTCACGATGACGGATCCGGTGTACATTGGCCTGGCGGTGACTTCGCATGTAGCCGGCACATTGACCACGGCAACATTTGACCGGGCATGTGCATTCTCTGCCGCTGAGTTACATCCAGACGGCGTTATTGACTTCAAAGACTATGCGGTTCTGGCGGATTCGTGGCTGGATGAGCTGCTGTGGCCGTAATCGCAGCGGGCTGCGAATGTTTAGCCCTGCCATCCGTGGGCAGGGCTTGTCCTCGGCACACGTCCGGGGGGGTAATGTGTGAGCTGAGGGCCGAACTGCTGCTTACACACCAGACAGATCCTTCAAAGAAAAGCCGATTTTTCCCACATAGGGTTGCGATGTGGTCCAAAGATACGATTTCTCATAGAATCTACTAACGTTTACTGGAATTAATGCGTCCTATAGAGTGGTGAGGCGGTATCGGTGGACAATGCTCAGAGAACAAAGGCCAGCGATACCGCCGACCTGGTCGAAGCCAGCCAGGCCGGCGATAGAGGTGCGTTTGATGAACTTGTAAAGGTGTATCAACGGCAGGCAATGCAAGTGGCTGTACGCGTGTTGGGAGATGCGGAGGAGGCGGCCGAAGCAGTCCAGGCGGCTTTTGTTAATGCTTATTTGAGTATTGGTAAGCTGAGAGAGCCCAGACAGTTTGAGGTTTGGCTGCTGCGGATTGTCACCAACGCAGCGGTCAGTCAAACACGAGCAGCTAAGCGCAGAGCAGAAAAAATAAGAATCGCTGAGTGCTATCAGGAAAAAACGAGCGTCTCACCAGTGGACAGAGGAAGTGCCGAGGAGTTGAAAGAAGCAATACGACGAGCCATGTTGAAGTTGTCTAAAAAAGAGGCCAAGGCGATTTCGCTCTTTGGGTTAAAGGATATATCACATAAAGAAGTTGCTGAGATTATGGGCTGTTCGGTTGAGGCGGTCAGGTGGCATGTATTTCGGGCAAGACAGAAATTAAGGGTATTGCTGAAAGAGTATTTGCAATGAAGGATGAGCAAGAAAAAATCGAACTTCTGCTGGCGCGCAACGCGGATGAGCAGTTAAGGAATGCTGACTGGAATAGACTGAATTCGGCGATATCGAGTCGGCTGGACAAGGCGCAGCAGACCAAGACCTATCGGATTGGACTGCCGAGCGTGTTTAAGATAGCCGCGGGGGTCGCGGCGGCAGCGGCGATTGTGGTTATAACGGTGATGATGATACCGGAAAGCCCGGCAGATATGAAATTGGGTAATGGCCGAACCGCAAACGTTGAGTTTATTGAGAGCAAAGGCTCCGCTTCGGTTGAAATTAAGGGCGCTTCGGGCGAGTGGCATGTGACAGTCGATATCGCAAGAGACAGAACGCTGGCGAAGTGCAACGTTGAGATAATTGATTCGAATGGAAGTCGAAGACAAAATGATACTCAAGCGGCGTGGATTATAATCAGCCGGCCCGAGCCTCTGTATGCGGACAATGGGGTAAACCGAGATATGATGGATGTGATATATTTGTTCTGATCTTTTGGATTGAAGGAGAAAAAAATGAGCGCAAGAAGTTTCGTGAAGATAGTTGTATTGGCGATTGTTTCGATTGGCATCTGTGCAGATTGCGCCCACGCGGATAAGCAGCAATTGCAGGAAAAGCTCAGCAAGGAAGTTAGCATCAAATTAAGCGATGTTACTATCATAGAGGCGCTGGATAAAATCGGCCAAAAAGCAGGCGTGAAGATTGTCTTATCGGATGAGGCGATCTGGAAACTGCCGCAGGGAGAAGCAACGAGATTGTCGGTGACGTTGAGCGGACCATTATCAGATAGTATGACTGAGATGCTCAATGCCTTCTTTATGCGATGTGCGGTCGGAGATGAAGAAATCACCATCTATCCACGGCCGGAGCTGGAACATGTCCTGGGCAGACCAACAACAAAACAGTTGGAGCTATTGAAAGTGATATATACAGGAACCATCAAGGTTTACTATCTTGAGGAAGTACAAAAAACCATAAATGAGGCACTTGGAGAAAAGGTTCTGATTTCGCCGATTAATGTGCAGGCACAGTTGAATAATTTCTTGCGTCAGCTTATTGGCAAAGAACCGATCTATGGCCAGATCGAACCCTACCGTGGCCCCCGGCCATCGGCAGTTGCCGTTAAGAAAGCGCGTGAACCAGAGCCGAATGAGCCTACAGAGTATAACTTGCCGACGCCAGTCACACTTGTGCAGCTATTGAGTCAGGTAGTCATTCAAGATGAACCAAGATATACCAGATGGTATATTTCGGGCATGGATTTCCCTGGGCAAACCCCTGAGGTTCATGTTGTGCGTTCTGACACGTTTGGAGAATTAAAACTAGGTCAAAAGATTGATATTTCTTACAGGGATGAACCCCTCGACAAGATATTCGGAGACTTAGCGAATCGGGCCGGTGTGAATTTGATTGCATCGCCAGGGTCTTACTTGCACGATCACAGGCTATCGGCAACTATGCAAAATGTTGAGATAAAGCAGGCCGTGATAAACATAGCTGACATGGTTGGTGTAGGGTGCGAAATTCGTGGTGACATACTACTCCGTGGCCCTGCTCGGGCCGTGGGTGGGGATGAGACTGAAGCCGGTCGGAAAGCGGCAAGAGAAGGTTATGTCGGCAAGATAAGTATCCCCATGGAGGGCGGCAGGTACTACATCGAATTCATGCTGCGGGAAAGTGACCTGACGGACCAGTTAAAGAAGCTCAGAGCGGAGAAAATAAGAGAGGTTCTGGGAGAATCACCAAAACCGGCAGAAGAGCCAAAAAACAAGTGAAACATCAGGAGCCAATTGCAGCCGTTGGTTATGGTCGACCACTCAGTACAACTATTTCAGTGGGACCCAGCAGTTTATAGCGTATTCCTCGCCAGCAGATAGTTCTACCAAAGGCTGAAGAGACCACTAAGGATAGTAGCAGTAACGACCATATCCAGAAGCCGAGAATGTCCGCAGCCATGGCGGGCTTCATTTGCGGCAAGTGTTTTTCCAGCAGCCTGGTAATCATCTTTTGCCGCAGTATTGCCTGACTCAGTTGACGTGCCAGGAATACGATAGGTACGGCAGCGAAAAGGGGTAAATCTTTGTGACCGATCATAGCGCCATAGACCGCCAGGCCGGTGCCGCCCCATACGCCCAGTACCGAATAGAGACTGCTTAGTAGGCCGAACCACCAGGTTCGCGGCGCGCTTATCCGCGTAATTAGAAATTGTCGCCGGCCAAACTCAAAGAGCTCGCGCCAGGTGGTTGATGCGTAGGAGGCTACCAGACAGGCGGGAACAAAAACAACCATCATGCCGGCCTTTTTGACGGCCCGGCTCAGCGATAAATCGTCGCTTAAAGCTCTTGACCAGATTTTTTCAATGCCCAGCCGGCGAAAAACCTCTACCCGAATAGCCATCGATCCGCCCCATGCCTGGTTGAAGGGCGTGTTACCCAGCAATTGAGCTACCTTGGCATTGACCGCGGATAAAACCAGGCTAGCCAGGTTGTTCTTTTTCGGTATGAACCAGCGGTAACCGCTGGCAACGCCGGTCTTGGACCGGTGAAGAGGCCAGACTAAGTGACTTAGCCAGTCACTGCGAACGCAGATATCGGAATCGGCAAAGGCGAGAATCTCCACCCCTGCTTGCGCAGGGGCAAGCCTGTCCCCGCAAAAGCGGGGATCGCTTAGCTTTCGGTAGCAGTATAGTAAATTGTGAATCTTCTGACTGCACGATTGTGCGCTGCCGGCGACCAATATCTGGACGTCGCTCGCTTTTGAATCTCTGCTCAGTTCGGTTTTCAATTTGCATAGTTCGTCGTATGCCGGATCCGATTTGTCGGCAACGACAAACCACAGCAGATAGTTTTCATAATCTTGATTAAAAAACGAGGTGACGTTTTCTCGAAATTCCGAGTCCAAACCCCTACAGGGTACAATCAACGCTGTGTGCAGCTTGTGCCACCGGCGTTTCTTTTTATATTTCTGCAGCGCATAACGGTAGTTGCGATACGCCAGGGCGACGACAGGTAACTGCGACAAAATTGCCGCAAGTGCCATATAATAATACCACGCCATTGTCTCGTCCAGCGCCTCGTATCTAACGGTTCGTGACTCGATATGTACTTGCCGAGATGCGGTTTATGGTATAGAGGTCAGCGGAACTGTCAAGCTGATTAACTCATCGATGGTATAGGATTCTGTCAGGTCGATCGAGAGCAAACAGCCGTGATTATGGTCGGATGCTATGATTATCAAATTCTTAGCGGCTTTGTGCCACCCTTGCTGCTGCGGCTGGTGGCCAAGAATAAAAATGTCCACGTCGAAAAGTCCTGCCATTTTGTCCAGCAAGGCCTGGCTGTGTCTTCTTCCCCAGGTCAAAAGGTAAGCCGAGCCTGGTTTTTCACAGTCGTTTAGCTTTAGCTGCCTGTCCATAACGTGCGTGTCAAATTCATTGGCAAAGCGGTCGTCGGGCAACGAATGTGACAGCCATATTCTGTTTTCGCACCGGACCGCCAGCGGCTGTGAGAATAAGAATTGCCGTATAGCCTGTTCTACGTCAGTAGAGGCCTGTCGAAATTCTCGCTTCAGAGCCAGGTGTAATGCGCGGTTCATTTCTTTGCCGTCCTTCATTACCGCGGTGCTGTTGATTATTGCGGTGTCATGATTTCCCATAATGATATGGACACGGTCGGGGAACATCAGCTTGTAGCGGATGGCGTCAAACAAAAGTCTGTATGACAGGCAGCCGCCTTCAGCATCTTGTGGGCCGCCGTGTATGATTTCCTGCAGGACGACATGCCGGTCGTGACGGCTGGCCAGGTCGGCAAAGGCGACTATCCTTTCAAAATTTCGCCTGTGTCCGTGGATATCACCAGTTGCTATCAGCGAGCCTTCAGCCGGCAGGTGAATGAGATTGCCGCGTCGAAACTTGTCTGCGTTGTTGGCTTCTACGGCCTTATTCAGTAAGTCAATGATTGTTTGAGGCATCCTTGTTTGGTTTTATTTTGTCGGCAAATATACTGTGTATCATCAGGTCCAGCCGGGATATTATGGTCATCATGGAGACTGGTCGTTCTGCCGGGTCCTCTTTTATGCAGTCCGTTACCAGTCTTGAAATGTTCAGGGGAATTCGTTTCTTTATCTCATGAGGGGCCCTGCAGGGCTCATGTACGGGCAAGCCAAAGCTGTTCTTCTTGGGTATCAGAGTGGGCACGTTCTTTCCAGTTAGCGCCCAATACATCGTGGCGCCGAGGTTAAAGATGTCCGTCTTGGGGCCGAGCGGCTTGCGCCTGACCTGCTCAGGAGCAATGTAATCCGGAGTGCCCTGAATTCGCGGCTTGGTGGTTCCAATTTTACAGCTTTGGCCAAGATCTATAATCCTGATGGAGCCGGACTTACTCAGAAGAATATTGTTCGGCTTTATGTCGCAGTGCACAAATCCCTGCTGATGCATGGCATAAAGGCCGTCCGCTACCATCCTGAATACAAGTAGTACATCGCCCAGGCTCAAAGTGGGACTGTCTTCAAGGGTTTTACCATCGAAATATTCCATCGAAAGCAGCATCTCTTTCACTTTGAACATGCTGCGAATCTTCTGGAGCTTATAGCACTTGCGGATGTAGGGATGATCTATTCGCCGGGCCACCCTGTATTCATTCTCGGTTTGCTCGAAGACCCTTAGGTCTTCCGGCTTTTCAAATATGACCCGCTTAAGAGCGACATTAGTCTGGTCCTCTTCGTCCATTGCCAGGTAAATCGTGCTGCGAGCACCACTGCCAATTCTCTGCAACAAGGTGAACCCACCGACGCTGAGTATATCTTTAGCCATATTAGCGATGCAAGCCTGAGACCTTAACCATGCTGTGAGCGCGTACTGTATTTGCCTTTTCTAAGATACGCCGCGCCGACTTCTTGTTCTGTCAATTCTGTGTTCCGCAGCAAAATTCTTATGAGACTCAAAAACTGCCCTTCAAGAAAGAACCCTCAAGCCGATTCAACTAAACTTCGCAAAATCGGTAGTTTACAGCGGCATACGTCGTTTGTCCAGCAGCACCAGCTTTTCGTTAGTATCGGCAAAAATAGGGCGGTCTTGAAAAGTTGTTGAAATTTACGGCATATTTAGGGATAATTTCGCCGACAGTAGTACAAGATCGACAGTGTGCCGATTTCTGTTGGTGCGATAGGATTCCCCGATAGCTCAATCGGTAGAGCGAGCGGCTGTTAACCGCTAGGTTGCTGGTTCGAGTCCAGCTCGGGGAGGTTGGAAGTGCAAGTGGGTGGACATTTCGTATACATGCTGCAAGGTCCTCCGACCTGACTCTTATGTGAACCATTGTGTTGTTTCATCGGTTGCTCGACTAATATTCTGTTGTCACTACACGGTGACTTCGATACAAACTCGCCGCCAGGTTCTCACCTAACCAAGAGTCCACTCCATTCGATCTGATGCCGCGGTCGGCAACAGTGTCTTCAGCGGCTTGTATTCCTGCGAAGTATCACGGGCAAAAAGTGTCACTCTGGCTTTATGACTAAAAGTATCCTGGCAAGGTAACAGCAGTGTGGAATCCTCTCAGCTAGCACAGATAAAAGCCGGAGAATGGGCCAGTTCATGCATCGCGTAAATGTCGTATTACCCGAGAATTCCCAAGCGGACAAAGCACGCCAGAAAGCTAAAATACCCCTGAGCAGCCGGAGCTGCCGAGTTCTTTGGAAAATGTGTCCACGTTCTGGTCAAAAAAATCCGTACAGCTTCTAAATTCTGTGGGGATGAGCCTTGCCTCTGCCAAGGTCTGGCTGTGACCATATCTGCGCAGTTATCTCCTTTCTTTACAAGGTGTTATGCACGCCTCGCTATTCTTAGGCCGTGTCAGATGGGCAGTGTGGCTGGAGGCGCGAACGGAAGAATGGTCCAAAAAAAACCAAAATTTTTACAGTTTAGGCAATTTAGCTGTTGACTCGTGTTGGGCAAATAGGTAAACTTGCCTTAAAGTTGGAACAAAATAATGTGAGGCCTCAAGCCTTCAAAGCGTGTATTTTGGTGTTGATGGTCGTGCTTATGAGGAACGCACAAATCAGTAGATATGACTCACTGTAGATTTCTCGACTCTGCCTATTGATAGGATGAGGGTAATTAGGCAAAATAGGGAGATAAGAAGGCAAGAAAATAAAAAGGACAAATTCGCCATTTTGTTGTTGACAAGTACTAACAAAACTGGTAAAGTTGGGTAAGTTATCAGAGGCTAGGCGTTGGTGGTATGGGCTTGCAGCTCTACGTGAGAAGAAGCGGTGCGTTTCGTAGCTGGGCCTCGAAATGAAAGGTGAGGAGAGGTGAAAGCGAGGAGAGGTGAG